>PBMR01000009.1 GCA_002722735.1 Methanobacteriota archaeon | reverse complement strand
TCTGCGACGGTACCTATGACGGGGTAAGTGGATCAGATGCGATGACTGGGTGCCTCATGTCGAGATCGGGGACCCTCAACGCACTCGTGTCCGAGGGAGGCATCCAGTATGCTCCCTCGATGCGCTGACTTCGGACCATTATTGAGTTCTGGATTCAAATGGCACCATACAAATTATGATGCTCGCCGAGTCACGATTGACTCTCCTCTCCTCGAGGATTTCCAATCCACAATTCTCAACTAGCTCAAGAAAGTTTACCTTCTCACCCAGTCCGAGTATTTTCCTGAATGGATTCCACAAATTCAGCAGCAATCCGTCTTTTTCTGAGTAGTGATTCACTATGCATATCCTACCACTTCTTTTTGTCACTCTCTTCATCTCCGAAAGAACTACTTCAGGTTTGGCGACAACTGCAAGGGCGTGTGCCACGAGTGAATGATCGAACGTATGGTCATCGAACTCAATGTGATGGGCATCCATCTTAGATAGGTTCACGTTCCTTCCTATCTTGCCTTTGTCCTGCTTTTGCCTAGCCTGCTTAAGCATCGAATCACTGTAATCTATTCCTTCTAACTGTACATATTCCGGGCAATACCTCAATGATACGCCAGTTCCCACACCAACCTCCAGTATCCGATCCCCTTTACTTAGATTCAATAATCTGTACATATTTCTATGGCCCTCTGAGAAGCTTGGTGCGAATATTCGATCATACACTGGGGCGTAGAACCTGTAGGGGCCTGTACGATGTTTCAAGTCCCCTTTCAGCATGGCTATTCAACAAGGGCATTCCAACATAATGGTTTGGAATCATTGGGTGTCAAGCGGTCTTGCAGGGGTTGTATTGTTTTGGATAGGGTCGAAAATACTGTCCGGAAATATGAGGAATGAACATTTCATGATCCCTAGCGAAGATGACGCATACATCATAGAGGGGCTCCCTTAGTGGCGAATATGGGGGAGAATGAAGGATTGGCAATGTTCCGCCGTGCGATTATCATTGTAGCAATCTTATTGCTAATCCTCGCGCCAATTTTCCTTTATGTTTACTTGGAAAGAGGGCTTGAGGGCTCAATAGATTGGTTCGCTGACCGCATCATTGGAGTAATGTTCGCAGGATTACTGGCGGGTGCCTTCGTATTGTTCGATAAACTGTCCAATATACTGTCCAATAAACAAGACTGAACTTATCAAATCCCTTAGGGAATATGTCAGAACAAGAAAGGACCTGCAACCAAAAATAATCCAATCAATGATCCACCAATGATGTTCATCTGGAAAATCTTGGGATATTCATCTCTTGCCCCCCATGAAAATGTCTTACGAATCCATACTTTCTGATTGGCCAAGCAATTGGTCACATACAGAAGTATGGCCATGCCAATCGAAATTCGAATGTAATCAAGTGTCGTTAAGTCCATGGACGTAATTATGGGGGGCGCTTTATGATGCATTCGTCAACTACGCTAGGGCACGGTTTCAAAGTGGAATGACCTCGAACAACACTGCGAAGTAATGGCTGATGCTTCCCCCGAGCACGAACAGATGCCAGATGGCGTGGTTGAACGGAATCCTCTCCGACAAGTAGAACACGACTCCGATAGAGTAGAGCGCGCCCCCTAGCAGAATCAGGCCAATCCCATCCCAGCCCACAGAGTCAAACAGCGGCTTGATTACAATGACCCCCAGCCACCCCATGATGAGATACGGCGCTGCTGAGACATAGTTCGGGACTCGATGATTTGTGACTCTGATGATGATTCCTAACACAGCGCAACCCCAGATGAGGATGAAGAACGTCCAACCAATCCAGCCGTGGAGGTTCACGAGGACGAAGGGGGTGTAGGAACCAGCAATCAGCAGATAGATCCCAATGTGATCGGCAATCCTCATCTTATCCTTCAACTCAAGATTAGAAACGGCATGATACAGGGTAGAGCAAAGGTAGCAAGCGAACATGCATAGGCCGAAAGTCACGCTAGACCACAGTTTCCACGGATCGGCTGTCAGGTGCGCCTCGGTAGCGAGGAAGTACAGGCCTACCGCGGCGAGGATGACTCCCAGCCCATGTGTGATGACATTCGCAATCTCTTCCTCGGGTGAATAGTTGGAAACGTGCAACCTATGCAGCATTTCGCCCATCCATCACACCTCTGGAGCAACGGGCTCTTTGGAGGTTTAATAACCACATCTACTTTATCCTCTACATCAGTGATGGGTACATTAATTCCCGCGATAAGATGGACCTGTACTAGTCAGTACACGCCGGAGTGATCCTGCATCCTTCCGTACCATCCGGACACGATCTGATGGCTCGCGACTATGTCGAATCCATTCAGGCCCTGCATAGACCGAAGAATTCCGAAGTTGGCGTAGTCGGCCCCGTTAGGCTCTTCCTCTCCGAAGAAGTCCCCCCTAATCCCCTTGGACATCTCGTCCAGTTGGTACTGAAGGTTCTCACGGGGTGGAAGTTCGAACATCTTCGCTCTGCTCTTGCCGACCATGCGCATGACGAATCCTCCTAGCCACTTGTTAATCAGTCGGCTGCCAAACGAGAAGTTGTCAACCCTTGTCACGTAATCGAGGGCCTGGAGGGAGGTTCTGTACGAGGTGTAAATCACTGCGACGATGGACTTACCTAGGATCTTGTTGGAGAAGTTCATCCACCGATCCTGCTCGGGGTCCTCACCCATTCGCGGGAACGAACCAGAGTCATTGGAATCGATGTAGTGGAGGATGTAGTTTGAGTCGGTCACATGGGTGCCATCGACGTCGACGAATACTGGCACCATGCCCCAGTCAGACCACTTCATCTGCGTCTTGAAAGTAGGATCGACCTCGACCTTAGAATACTCGATGCCCCTGGAGCCCAGGAGTGCCTTGACCTTGAAGCAGAATGGGCAGGTCTCGAAGCAGTACATTGTAGGGAGGCCGTTAACAACCCTTTCGGGAACCAGATCCTCCTGCACTCCCGAAGGCGGCTTCTTCACAACGGGGACCTCTTTCACGGCAATGCGTCATTACTAACACTTGTGAATCCATCTATCAATGGGTTTCTGCTTAGACTCATGCGACTAGGTTGGCAGACTTCAAGCCGTAGTCACTTCATCCATCTCCACAGATTCTCGGTGGTGTGTGACTTCCCAAACATACGCGCTAATGACAATACGTCATGCTAAGGGCTCCTTCCTTGTACCCTTTGAGTTTCTAGGGCACCATTCAAGGAGGTGATGTCTATGCGAACCCGTTATGACGATTAGGAACGTGATTGAAAAAATCGACCAATTCACATCAGAAAGGGACTGGGGCCAGTTCCACTCCCCGAAGAACATCGCTTCTTCTATCTCGATCGAGGCCGCAGAGCTACTGGAGTGCTTCCAGTGGACCGACCCAGCGGTCACGGAAGTTTTGGAGGATGAAGGGTTGCTCAGATCAGTCGAAGAGGAGATTGCCGATATTCTGATTTATGCACTAAGGATGTGTTCAATTCTAGGAATTGATGCGATAGACGCAGTAGAGAAGAAGTTGGGGGAGAATGAGAACAAATATCCAATAAGTGCATCGAAAGGAATGACTACAAAATACAATCGTCTTAATGATGCAGGCCGATAGTAACGACCTCTGTTTTGAGAGACTGGCTAGGCCCTATAGTCAGCCTTCTTCAGTTTGCCACGAGGCCGGGTGTAGTGCTTCCCCTTGCCTTTATTCCGACGCCCGTTGCGGTGGCCGGAGCCATGGTTAGGTGGCTTTTGCTGGGGACTCTTCCTTGACCGGCGGGCCCGCTTGTTATTCCGCGACCTATTGGGCTTACCGCGGAACTTGTCCTTGCCCGGTGAGGCGGGTACGAATTCTCTCTCCTCCAGAGCCTCTACCTCGGGCTCAGTAAATCTGCTCCTGATGCCCACTTCGTCTTGGATTCGTCTGTACTGCCTGTTCTGAGACCTCAGAACCAATGAGACAACGGTCCCAGTGGAGCCTGCCCTGGCGGTCCTGCCGCTCCTGTGCTTGTACGCCTTGCCGTTCTCAGGAGGGTCGAAGTGTATGATGCAGCTGACGTCGTCGACGTCGATACCGCGCGAAGCGACGTCGGTCGCTATCAGCACCCTAGCACGTCCTGCGCTGAACTTCTGCATCGACCTGTCCCGCTGCTTCTGGCTCATGCCCCCGTGAAGGGTCGTGAAGGAGGAGCCGAATTCACTCATCTCATCTCCGAGCCGGTTAACGCCGGCCCTGGTCCTGCAGAAGATGATACTACGGCCGCACTTCTCGGTAATGTAGGCCGAGAGATCGGACTTTCCCCGGGAGTTGGTCTTCCAGAAGAAGTGCTGCATGCTGTCCATACTAATTTCCTCGGGCCCTATGCCGACCCTCAGGGGGTCGTTCTGGTAAGAGTCGACAATCCCGGCGACGTCGTCGTCAAGAGTCGCACTGAAGAGTATCGTCTGACGATCGTACCGGCATTTATCAAGAATCGAGCACACTGGCTCCATGAAACCCATGTCAGCCATCCTGTCAGCCTCGTCCAGGACAACGATGCCAACGTCGTCAAGGCGCAGGGCACCCCTTTCAAGAAGGTCAATCAGCCTGCCAGGGCAGGCGACCAGAATTTCCACGCCACGATCGAGTCTCCTCAGCTGCCCTCTGTAGGGGGTGCCTCCGTAGACCGACAGCACCCCGAGGCCAGCGGAGCCGGCGAGTGGCTGCAAGACTCCCCTGATCTGCTCCGCGAGCTCCCTGGTGGGCGTGAGGATTAATGAGGTGGGCCTTTTGGGCTTGGCCTTGACGGTCCGGGAGATTAGTGGGAGACCGAATGCGAGAGTCTTCCCGGAACCCGTGGGGGCCCTGCAGCACACGTCCCTTCCTAGCAAAGCTTCCGGAATCGTCTCTTGCTGAACCTCGAAAGGCTCCTCTATGCCCCCTTCTCGCAGTACATCAGCCAAGGCAATATCGACTCCTAAGTCTGTAAACCCGCCCATGATATCCTCTGTTCCGCCGCACAGCCCCCCCTATTTAGTATGGGAAGTAAGAAAATACATACGCGTGCCCAGCATCATATTTACCACGAAACCTGGAAGCAATTCCTTGGGTATATTGTGAAGGTATCCGACGACCTAGTTGACGGAATAATTGGCTTCAATGCCCATCGAAATTCAGCAGCAACCCGATTCCCTCACAGGTGCTGGTACGAATGAGACACGATCAACATCTTGCGTGTTCCTAAGTCTGGAGACGATTTCTCTCAATGAGCTGGCGGAACCCTTGATTTGTAGGGTGTCAACGCAAGTGTGACTCTCAGTTAGGCAGTTGTGGTGGAATGAGGACACCTCCACAGAATGTGAGTGCCTAATGTCCAGGATCTTTGACTCCACGCCGTGCTGGTAGAATATCACCAATACGCCCTCGGTGTTCATTTCGTCTCCCATGGAACTGAGGTCCCCACGGCTAGAGTCTGCGAAGTGCATACTTGCGTCCCTCAGGAACATGCTCCTGTTAATGTAGCCAGTTTCCTCGATCATGGAGTCGAGAGAATCGAGGAATTCATTGTCCCCACTGAAGGAGATTATCCTGCTCATGCCTCCTCGTAAGTGAGGAATATTAATAATATTTCTTAAATATATATTATTGTCGCGCTGTATTCAATGACCGAAGGGGGCCTACCCATCGAACTAATTGCACTAACATTGATTTTAGCGCTGATAGGGGGCCTATCTCCCATTTACAGCAATATGAAAGGGGAGAAGAATTCTCTACGAAGGATAACAGGACTGGCTGCTGGGATTCTGTTGGCATCCGCAGTACTTGTCGTCATTCCCGAGGGTTTCGAGCTGGCCACTGGAGGGCACGACGACCACGGGCACGCATTTGAGGATGCACTGGCTGGGTCCACTGCCCTCGTTATACTGGAGGTGGAGCACGGTGAAATCACCGTATTGGAAGCCATCGAGGAGATTGAGAGGCTCATCGGGGGGCATGGTGAGGAAAATCACAACGAGCCTCCAGAAGAAGAGTCCCATGACGAAGAGTCCGAGGAGTCTCTGTCCGAAGGCATCGAACACGTAGTCGAGGAAGTGCAGTCCGGGGAGATAAACGCCTCGATCGGAATCGATGAGATCGAGGAACTAATTTCCTCCCACGCACACGAGGGGGGCCATGGGGCTGAGGAGGAGGAAGCTCTCGAGAATCTGATAATGGGGGCAGCAGTGCTTGCTGGTTTCGTTCTGATGCTAGTACTGGAGGGCTCGGGAATAGGGCATGCTGTACACGAGGAGCGCCATGATCACGAGAGCGAGCATGGACACCAGCACGTCCATCACACGTCCACCCCGTTATTGCTGGTTCTCGGCCTGTCCCTGCATTCTGCTGCAGACGGTCTGGCTATAGGCTCTGCAGCAGCCGGGTCCTCCGAAGCTGTCACTGCCGCTGTGGCACTGGCTGTACTAATCCATAAGGTCCCTGCGGCTTTCAGCCTGGGGGTATTCTCGATGCACGAGAGGGAAGATAGGAATGACGCCATCAGGGACGTCGTCTTATTCTCAATCGCAACTCCGTTGATGATCATATTCTCGTTCTACGCACTCGAGGGACTGGATGAGCATCTGATTGCGCTTGCTATGCTGTTCTCTGGAGGAACTTTCCTGTATGTATCAGCAGTGGACACCCTCCCAGACATACACAACCCAGAAACAGGGAGGGAGGCCATGATGAGCGTCTTAATGGGAGTGGCCCTCATGATCGTAATCCTATTTGGGGCCGATGCTGCAGGACTGATTGGGCACGGGCACGAGTGATTCCTCGATTACTTCGAGAATTCGGCCCCCCAATGATAGGTTTCCAGATCACCCAATTGATGCTGGCATCAACAAGAGTAGCGAAATTTCAAAATTTGAATAAACCAAAGAATATTGTGGCCTTAGGGCGATGGCCAGAAGACCGGGCTCTTAGGATCTAGTCCATACCGAATATGTGGATCCACACTCGTTCTCATCATCGGATTCGCAATTGTCGACGACCATCTCGGACCACCCCCCCCTGTCCCATTTCGGGAATCTGATGTCCCCACTCTGAATGGTGTGAACAGTGGTGACGTGGATCTCGCTCACCTTCTCGAGAAACATCTCGTAGACCTGAGCCCCCCCAACTACCCAGCATTCCTCACTCCCCTCTGAGAATGATATTTCGATGGCTCGCTCCACATGGGGGGCAACCCTCGCTCCTCCCGCCTGCCATCCGGAATCGCGTGACATTACGATGTTGACACGTTCGGGTAACGGCCTGAACGAGGCTGGGAGCGAGTTCCAGGTCTTCCTTCCCATGATTACCGAGTTAACCCCCCCTCCCACCGTGAGCCGCTTGAAGCGGGCCATGTCACTTGCCAACCTCCAAGGGAGGCGATTCCCCTTGCCGATGAATCCATCCTCGTCCATCGCGACAATCATTGCCATTTTCATCGGTTCACCTAGACTGAGATTGGGGCCGATATGTGCGGGTGGTGGATATAGCCATAAATTTCGATATCCTCGAATGCGAAGTCGTCAATCGAACAAACTGAGGGATTGAGCTTCAGTGTCGGCAGTTCCAGAGGTATCCGACTAATCTGCTCACGGGCCTGATTGAGGTGGTTGAGGTAGAGGTGGCAGTCCCCACCTGTCCAGATGAACTCCCCGGGATCGAGGTCGCATACCTGAGCCATCATGCAGGTCAGTAGGCTGTAGGAGGAGATGTTGAATGGCACGCCAAGGAATCCATCAGCACTCCTCTGGTAGAGTTGGCAAGAGAGCCTTCCTTCGTTAACGTAGAATTGGAAGAAGGCATGGCAAGGCATCAACGCCATTTCGTCTAGCTCCCCGACATTCCAAGCCGAGATGATGATTCGCCGGCTGTTCGGAGTGTTGCGAATAAGGTTGATGGCATTCTCAATTTGGTCGATCACCCGCCCGTCATCGGTCTTCCACCTGCGCCACTGCTTGCCGTAAACGGGCCCGAGCTCACCTTCCTCATCGGCCCATTCGTTCCAGATCCTTACCTTGTTTTCTTGGAGGTATCCTACATTGGTGTCCCCTGAGAGGAACCACAGCAGCTCGTGGATGACGCTGCGCCAATGTACTCGCTTGGTGGTCACTGCAGGTAGGCCTTCTGAGAGATCGAATCGCATTTGGTGGCCAAAAATCGAGATGGTCCCAGTGCCCGTACGGTCGCCCTTCTCCTCCCCTTCAACGAGAATTCGTCTCAGGAAATCCAGATACTGCTGCATATGCCTACCGGGCTGTGCGTCGGTAGTCCATCAAGGATGCGATGACCTCAGGGTGCCCCTCTGCCCCTCATGGTCTCGATGATCTGGTCCGTGAATCTACGGTATAATTGCCTCATTGCCTCATTTCGTCCGTCATCAGGCAGTCCGACCATGGAAGCAACGTCATCATCGGTCATCCCTCCACCGTCTGAGTGGGCAATCCACTCAGCGAAGGTGATGGGGTCGTCCACGATGACCTCGACGCGTTTCAATAGCCGTGGGAGGGTCGAACCTGGTGGCATGAACTCTCTGGCACCGATGATTGTAATGGGAACGATCGGGACGAGAGGGAACTTAGCAGCAAGGCGAGCCACGCCGGTCTTGCCATATTGCAGGAAAGGGGGCTCTGACCTCCTTGATCTCGTCCCCTCGGGAAAGATTCCCAGGCAACCACCCGAATCGAGCACGTCCACTGCCCGGGCTAGGGCATCCTTAGCACCGGTCTCCCTGAAGGTCTCGATCTGCCCCGTGCTGATCATCACGAAGCGATGGGGCTGCCGCTTGAAGTGCCCATCCTTGGCTAGGAAGTGTATGGGTCTCTGGGCAGCAATGACCTTGATGAAGGGGTCGAGGTTGGAGAGGTGGTTAGCAGAGAAGATTACCGCACCATGATGTGGAACCTTCGCCAAACCCCTGAAATGGAAATTCGTGAGGCTCCTCAGGAGGACGGGTACGTACTTCTCTAGGAACCTATAGATGAACGGAGTGCTGAAAGGCCTCCCCGTTCCCTCTAGTTCAACGCTTCGAGAAATCGCATCCAGGGATGGCTGTGTCAACCCCGCCATGGTGGTGGCTCGGTGATTCATGTTTCATAGTTTACCAGCAAATGGCAAGCAGTGAAATGCCTTCTTGAATACGCATAGCCGTGATGAAGAAGCCCATCGGCCTTTCTCTTGTTGTGATTCTGATTCTTCCAATGCTTGCCCCCCCCGTAGCCGGGGAATGGGAAACCGACAGCTGGCTCTCTAATGTTATTGGACCAGAGCGCCTAGCTCTGGGGGACGAGTTCGGATGCCACGGATACGAGGGGCTGGACATTCTCGAGGATCCGTGGACCATAGCTGCCTGCCGGGACTACCTATCTGATCTAACAGAAGCCTCTCGCTGGGGTGCGGCCCCGATCTCGTTCGGCCTGAAAGGAGTCCAATTGGACGAAGGAGCCAGCACTGCCCTGCTCGACGCAAAGTTCGAGATTGTCGGTGATGGCCCGACTGGGTATTCTGATGGGCTGACCTACTTCGAGAGCAACGGGGGGTCCCTTGAGTTGAACCTGGCAAATCGTTCTTTGTTGGAATCTCCCGAGCAGCACTCCCTAATTAGCATAGAATGGATGGCTAGGATGCACGACCTCAAAGTCCGGGAGGACGGGGGGCTTGTCTCCTGGTTGGAGGAGCAGGAGGTTTGGTTTACTACATGGGGGGAGTGGGCCCATCACCGAATCTCGGGTTCCCGCGTCGAATACTCCACTGCTGGGGATTCAATCACCGCCTCCCTCGAATCATCCACAACGTGGAATGTCCCTGGCACTATCGAGCTTCATTTCCATGAGGGCGTAATGCGAGTGGTGGATTCCAACGACACTGACTTCCCCCTCATTGATTCAGGAGAGCGCCACCTGAGAGTTGGTTGGAGGGAGATCCCGGACGGGGCGGTACTCACCATGGAGCCCGGCACCAATTTGACCATCGAGCTTGACGGGGAGCCCAAATCCGTTGAAGTCGTCCCCCTCCCTACTTTCAACGGGCTTCACCACTCGGTCACTGTTGTTGGGCACCACACTACCAACCTATTCCACTGGTCATCGGACTTCCAGGACTCGCAACTGCGATTCACTTGGCTTATCGAACGCCCAAGTGCCGAGGGCGTAGGGTGGCTTCTACCCGTCTTGGCCGCCTCCATCCTCCTTGCCGTTCCTTTCGCTGTTCGGTACCTAGTGAGCAGGGACGAGATGACATCCATCGCCCCTATGAGCGAGTGATGACAGGGCCCTCGATCTCCACGCGCTCCTCAGCCATAGTCACAAGGATGCTGTCTAGAGCCCTCCCTGGGAGTGCCTCTGGTGCGTGCACCCCGGGCGGAAGCAGGTCAGGGTTATCCAGCCACTGTTCGATGCAGCCCATAGTGACAAGTCCAGTACACCTCGCCATTGAATGTCCGTCGTCGCCACCGTGATCCTGTAACCGCCATGCCATGGAGGTGCGGTCATGTGATTCAGCACGGACCTCCATCCAAGTGAATTCCGGGGTTTTGTGGTCGTAGGCCCACTCGGAAACCAAACGGTCTTCATCCAATGTTCCGTCCGACCTCTCGTCGATGAAGCGTTGAATGTGACCTGGCCATCGAACCGTGTATTCGGACATCTCCACAGCAGGAATGGAGTTCAGAACGCTGCGTAGCCCATCGGTCAGGAATGCTTCCATCTCTCCCTTTTCAGGGACCTCAATAATGTGCCTCTCGGAGAGGGCGGGGAGGGTGATCTGCACTGAATCCCTTATTACCCTAGCAGGACGAGTGTACTCTGCAATCACGTCTTTCGGGGAGAATGGCGCCATGTAGTTCCAGCCATCGGTGGGGCCAGTGGGGTTACCCCCTACTCGTACCTCGGCCTTCAACAGTGGCCCCATGGCCTGGTAGGCCCGTGCGAGGAGCATATTGGAAAGGCCGGGTGCGATTCCCACATCCCAGAGGATGGTAGCACCGTAGTCCACCGCCTTGCCGGAATTTCTGTCGGGCGTGAATCTGCTGAAGCTCAGGTCAACAATCCTGTATGGGGACTCGTTGAGGGTCTCGATAGCAGCATGTCCAATGTCACCGGGAAGCATGTTGACTACGATGTCGAACTCCCCGAATTCATGCATCTGCTCGCAATGTTCGATTGCATCACCGTGATGCAGGACAATCCTACGATAGCCGACTACTTCCCGTTGGGGGTTGAAGTCATGCACGTGGACTTCGTGGCCCCGATCAGCGAGCTTTCGGGCAACGTATGATCCAACGAGTCCGGCTCCGAGGCAGTGAATGACAGCCATGTACCTGCGAGGGCGGGGTGCCACTTCGGTCTAACGGTTCCATGCTTAGGGCAGGTATTCGAGCGATGCCTTGATTGAGGGCCTTGCTGGCGCGGTGGCATGGGCAAAGCCGAGCGGATTGATCCTTGGTCATCAGACCAATCCACCGACTACGCCCGCATCGTCGATCGGTTCGGGCTCGATACTGTCGATTCCTCCACGTTGCCTAATCCCGGTATGCTCCATAGAAGAGGCATAGTGTTCGCGCACAGAGATCTCGACGTGGTGGTTGGATGCATACAACGATCCGACCCCTTCGGCGTGCTCACCGGATTGATGCCTAGCGGAAGGATGCATCTCGGGCATAGCATGGTCATAGATCAGGTCCGATGGTTCCAAGAGCAGGGAGCGGACATCACCGTTACGGTCGCTGACCTCGAAGCCCTGGCCACAAGGGGGACCTCCCTCTCGAGAGGGCGTAAAACCGCTATCGCCGAGTACGTTCACAACTATGCGGCATTAGGATTGGACCCCGAGACCACGAACGTATACTTCCAGAGTTCCCGTCCAGAGGTCCAGAGGCTCGCGTTCACCCTCGGTCGCAGAACCAACCTTTCTGAGCTCGAAGCCATCTATGGTTTCAGTGGCGAGACCAATCTGGCTCATGTTCAGGCTCCATTGGTTCAAGCCGGGGACATCATCCACCCCCAGCTCGATGAGTTCGGGGGTCTACGGCCAATTGTCGTTCCAGTTGGCATTGACCAAGACCCCCATCTCAGGCTGACCAGAGGCATTGCGCAGAAGACCAATTGGTTCAACGTCAACTCACGCAAGGACGGTGGCATTACCGTTGCGCTTTCCATTCAGGGGAACAATGCAGGCCATCTGGGAGTCCTCCCCGATGGTAAGCTGGATTCCGCAGTCAGGGCTGGTGTCTTCGAGGACATCGAGGCCGGCTTGACGAATTTGGGCTTCTCCGACTTTACGGCCAATCTCAAGCATGGAACAATCGACATTCCCGGTGCCACCCGCTCCGACAGGTCATCGATCCGAATGGTCCTTCTAGCCCTTGAGCGCGACATGGGCGGCTTGGGCCTTATGCCGCCTTGCTCCACATACCACCGATTCGCCCTTGGCATGAACGGCGACAAGATGTCTTCATCCAAACCCGAGACTACAATCTTCATGGATGACGAGATTGGCCAAATGAGCAAGAAGGTAATGCGTGCCCACAGCGGTGGCCAGCCAACCGTCGAGGAGCACCGAAGGATAGGGGGGGACTGCTCCAAGGACGTAGCCTACCAGTACCTGCAGTTCTTCTTCGAGCGTGATGACTCCGTCCTCGACGACATCCGCAAGGAGTACGAGAGTGGCAGACTACTTGCCGGGGAAATCAAACAGATATGCATAGATGGGGCCACCGAATGGCTATTGGATCTGAAGGAGAAAAGGGAACAATGGTCCGGCCGTATCGAGGAGTTCCTCGCTCCCGATGCAATTTAGTCTATAATTTCGTGAATTGGGATATCGACACCCATTTGCAAGGCCCCAATCTCCTCGTCGGTCATATCCCTGTGGATAGCCTCGTCGTGGATAATCTGGCTTCGTCCCTTGGGGTCGAAAAGCACCATCTCGATGGTTTGCTCACCGAGTTTAACTTTGGCCAAGCGATTAATCAAAACAATGGCGCTATCTGTGGACTCAACATCCTCCTCTGCTTGGGAATGACGAAGCAACGTTCCAATCGCATCCTCGAATCTTTTGATAACACCCTCAATATTGGAGATGAAACCGCTACTGGCTGACCCAGGGGTGACCTCGAGATCTAGCTCCACCAACCTGATGGTACAGGAAGATGATCTGACGACGCGACAACTCATCTTGTCCTTGGAGTCAAGCACAAGGGACCAAGCACCGGGTTTTCGCCCTTCGGCGGGGATGAAATCAGTATGCCTCCATCCGCAGGAGTCGCAGACGAGCGAAATCTGCGTATGTTCCCCGAAATACGGAATCTCCGTAGACATCGACAACATCAGCATCCCGTCCGTGGAATGGCATTGCGGGCAAGGCAGACCTACTCGACTCTCCATGAGGAACCACGCTCATTCAATCCTGGCGCTCTCAAACGCAGGGGGGAGCAGTAGGAGCCTTGATTGCCCAAGTCTGATTACTTGACCGCTGAGGTCTCGCTCCACAAAATCCTGTATTCTGTCTACGGCAAGATGCAGTTCCATGTCCTTTTTGAGGAGGTCCGTCATCTCTACGATAACAAGATCGCCATCGGAAATCCAATCCATGAGAGAACTCACCCCTGTGAAATCATCCAGGATGGCTCGGTGGACAATGACGTCACCAACCCCCCTAGGAACAGGGGCATCCGGGTACTTCATACCGAGGTCGTGATAATCCTCGCCTGCCTCAATGCCGCCGGCGAGAGACTTGGAAGCACTGGGCATATCGACCCACCTCGGTCCGCCATCATCAGCACTCATGATTCATGGTGCCCCGCTTCTCCCTTGATATCTTCTGCCAATGTCGGACGTAGGGGGTCTATTGGCCATTCATCGCAGATACAGGACTACCCCCCGTCGCATTGATAAGGGGTCGATTTCGAGTTATCATCGTTCGGCCTCTTCCGCCGGTGATTCCAATGGACGTCTCCACTGAAGTTATCAAGACAGGTACAAGCACCGTAGGCATCACCTACAACGGCGGTGTGGTAGTCGGGGCTGACCACAGGGCGACAATGGGGCATTTCATTGCCAATAAGTCAGTTCAGAAGCTATTTCGAATCTCCAAGAACGTTGCGCTGACTACGGCTGGATTGGTCGGTCATGCGCAATCGTTGTCTAGGACCCTCGCTGCTGAACTGAGGCTCTTCGAGCTCAAGCGCGATCAAGAAATGACGGTCAAGGGTGCTTCGACGCTAACCGCGAATATCCTCTCCGGACGACCTCATTATGTGCAGCTTCTCATTGTAGGAGTAGACGATTCGGGGCCGAGCGTCTACAGCATCGACTCTGCGGGCGGCTCCATACCGGACGTCTACTGTGCTACCGGATCGGGCAGCCCCTTCATGTATGGAGTGCTCGAAGACCAATTCAAGCCCGGGATGACACAGGATGAGGCACTTGCTCTAGCAGCCAAGTCCCTGCTGGCTTCGGCACAACGCGATGCTGCTAGCGGCAATGGCATGGACCTTGCATTCATCACCCAGAAGGCTGGTTTCAACCAGCTTTCTGAAGAGGATGTCTCCGAACTCCTCGCAAACCTCTGAACAGAATCCCGGGCCATGGCCTCTGAATTGGCACATTGCTGGGATGAGAATAGGAAGTGAAAAATTGCGTTTGACACTACCAGAGATCAAGAAGAAGATTGCTGGACTGGTTCCTGATGACATCGATTACGAAGTTGATCTTGAAGCCGGATCTATATCCATCATCACCAATCAACCGCACGCTTTCGCAGGCGGTGGCGACAGTCTAACCGTTCGCATAGCCAAATCCATCAAAAGGCGAATAGTTGTCCGCCCCCATCCAAAAATCCTCTCCAGTGAAGCCGATGTTCATGATGCAGTGAACCGTTTGATTCCTCCTGAGGCCAAAATCAGGAATACTTGGCTCGATCCAGCCCTCTCAGAGGTCATTCTTGAGTGCGATGACCCAGCATCAGCTGTCGGACCCAAGGGGAGCCATATCATTGCATTGCGTGAGGAGATAGGTTGGCTTGCGAAGGTGGTCCGGGCCCCCGCCCGGGAGAGTCGCACCCAACACGATATTCGTCGCTTCAGGAAAGAGATGGCCGATGAACGAAGGTCGCTGCTCAGGAAGTTCGGAACTAGGATATACCGGCCCCAGCGACCCGGCGATCAATGGGTGAGGGTTTCTGCTCTAGGTTCCTACAGGGAGGTCGGCAGGGCCATGCACCTAGTCACTACCAACGAGTCGAAGATACTCGTGGACGTTGGCGCCAAGCCCACTAACAACCAGAACGAGGTCCAGCCCTTCTTTGCTGCCCCCGAACTCCTTCCCCTCGACAACCTCGATGCTGTTGTCATTACTCACGCTCACGTTGATCACATTGGAATGCTTCCTGTGCTGTTCAGGTATGGATACCGTGGGCCTGTTTACTGCACGCCCCCCACCAGGGATTTGATGACCCTTCTGCAAATTGACTACATAAAGGTCTCACAGGCTGAAGGAAACGAGCCACCATACTCGAAGGCTGACATTCAGGAGTGCATCAAGCATGTAGTTGACGTCAACTGGGGTGAGAAGACAGACATAGCGCCCGACGTCAAGGCGACTCTTGAGAATGCGGGACACATTCTGGGCTCATCCAGTGTTTACATGCAAATTGGCGAAGGTAAGTCCGAGCACAGGCTTCTATTCTCAGGCGACATCAAGTACGAGAAGTCATGGCTATTCGATGCTGCTACTGTCCGTTTTCCCAAAGTCGATACGTTGGTCGTAGAGTCCACTTATGGTGGTCCCCAGAGCATCCAGCCAACCCGGCAACAAGCAAGCCAAGAGCTCCAGGACCTCGTAATCGACACTCTCAACCGCAAAGGCAAGATCTTCTGCCCCGTCTTTGCTGTGGGGAGATCTCAAGAGGTCATGCTGGCAATAGACGAGCTCTTCAAGTCCGGCATGGTATCGCCTGTGACCGTTTGGCTAGACGGCATGATAACCGAAGCGAGTGCTATCCACTCCAGTCACCCCAACTTCCTGAATCGGAATCTAAGGAAGAAAATGCTCAAGGGAGGAGAAGAGAACCCTTTCAACTCGTCATGGTTCAAAAAGGTCGATTCCAGAGAACTCAGGGAGTCCATACTGCTTGATCCAAACCCATGCATAGTCCTTGCTACCAGTGGGATGATGACGGGTGGGCCAATCATCGAATACCTGAAGCACTGGGCCCCTGATCCGGGAAATACTCTTTGCTTCGTCGGTTACCAAGCCTCCGGCACCCTAGGCAGAAGGCTGCAAGAGGGTCACTCTCACGTACCTCTGATGGATCGTGGACAGACTCACATGATCGACGTCAGTTGCAATATGGTGATTATCGATGGTTTCAGTGGACACTCCGACAGGAACCAATTGATGGATTACGTCGCCGCATTGAATCCGACGCCCCGCAAGATCATCTGCCATCACGGCGACCCGCAGACCTGCAATGCATTTCGAATGGGGCTGCGCGACCGATTCAAGGTGCAGACCTATGCTCCAGCAAACCTAGAGACTCTGCGGCTGGCATAATTAGAGCACGGGTATGTCAAACCCCGACTCAATGGGGTCGGGGACTTCGCTTGCATCGCTGACTTCCAACCCATTTTCCTCCCAGGTCTCGACTTCTCGGGAATCGTACTGCTTGAGATTGGAATCAGGGGCCAAAGCCATTGCCATTGGCAGTGGTGACACCAGAAGATAGGCCCATACCTCAGTGGTCAGAAAACCCTCGGTGGAGAATCTAATTATCGAGAGGAGGATCAAAGCGACCGATATTGCTAATCCAACGTTCTTACGCCTGCTCACAACTCCTGCGGGGGAGCTTTGCCAATCAAATCCTCTGTCTACATCACAGGCAAAGTCATGAACCACGTAAACCGTGTGGCCACATGACCGAAGAGTGGCTTCTCATGCGCTGCTCCTGTGGTCATGCTTTCGGTTCCAAGTCTGGGGGCGCTGCTCGTTGCACACGCTGTGACTCATCCTCATCCAAGAGGGTTGGTGCTTTTGGCGATGGCTTTGAGTTGTTCGAGGCCGTTTCCGCGGCCAACCTCCCAAAGGAGGTCGCTCGTCAAATCGCTCTTCTGGCCCACTCACCCGAAAGGCTACCTAAGCAGCCCAAGCGCAGTTCTCCCGCTAGCACCCGCGATCTACTGAGTGCAATGAGGTCTGCAACGGATTCCAGTGGGCATCTTACAATACCCTCCCTGGCCAACGAGCTTCAAGGACTGGATATCAGTGAGCCCACAGCAGAGCGACTCATAGGTCAGGCCGAGATGGAGGGGGCGCTTGTTAGGTCGGGCAAGGAATCTTGGTGTTGGCTCCAGCAAAGTTCATGATTGCCGGACCAACGCTCGTGCTCTACGGGCCTGTGGGTTAGTCTGGTCTATGCTTGTTGCTTTGGGAGCAATAGACCCTGGTTCAAATCCAGGCAGGCCCACCATCGGGAATGCATCCCGCCATGCTGGAGCCATAGCGGCTTCATGGTCGAGACATTGGCCCCCGTAGGGATTCACCATAGCCCCTCCAGTCGTCGAACCAACCGTTCAAGGCTAGCACCCCCTGTCGAAATCGTGATTGGCAGTCTGCCACCCACGTCGGATGACCACTGGGAGCCTTCATGGTATCATGCCATGGCTGTCGTTCTCCTCGTCTGCGCCTACTTGGCGGGATGGTTGGATGTCTTGTGGCAGTTCTGAGAACCATCCCTTCAAGTTTGGAACCCCTAACCGTGTCTGTGAAGGGATATTCGAAAAAGAATGACTTCGGGAAGAAGGTGCAGAAGTTTGAGAAGCGTCTCGGCGGGGTCCAAGTCGCCGTAGCGGGTCTGCGAGAGGAGGTTCAGGGAGGGGCTCTAGTCGACAAGCTGCGCTTCAGGGTCGTCATTTCGATTCAATTGGCAACCCTGATGGTACTCATAGCCATGCTCCTCGATGTCGTTTGACCAATAAATAGCCCCCATATAACTCAATTTATCCGCTTAATGGCCTCGATGTCGAATAGGGAGACGGCTTGGCCAAGGGCCTCATCCCTGCTGAACCACTTGGCTTCCTCGATCTCGTCGTCCTTCGGCACGATCTCTTCAGCACTGATGTCCGCTTGGCAGTGATAGGTGAAAGAGACCCAACATAACCCCTCGTTGTTGAAAATGGCAGTCTGGATAATGCAGCTGTCATCCCCCTGGGTAATGGTACCGGACTCGCCCTTAGGGTCGGGTATGGAGATGTTTATCCCCAATTCTTCCAAAGCCTCCCTCACCGCAGCCGCCCGAGGATGCTCGTCATAGTCTACGAAACCCCCTGGTAGGGTCCAGCACCCAACGAAGAATCCCCTCGCGACCTTAGTCATGAGGATCTCGCCTCTAGTGTTCGTGACAATCACCTTGCTGACGACTCTGTGGAGGGTGCGATAGACTGATTCCCTGGCAACAGGATCGACGGCGCTGTCGCTGATCACGGAGTCCTTCCAGGCCCAGTGTTCAGGCCAGGCAATCATGGGAGTTGCATACAGTATCCGATGATTCAGTCCCCCCAATCTGAACTCATTCGTCCTCCTCTCGTTCCAATCGATCCCCAGGGCTGCAGCCTCTTGGGGGGTCGGCAGTCTGATCAGGAAACCATCCCCTTCCCAGCAAGAGCGCCCCCTCTCAGGCTTGACGGGTCCTTTGCCACCAATATCTACCAATAGCAGCTTGCCGTCGTGCTCCAAGTGTATGTGTTGGCAGGTCTCGCTCATGCCATGTCCAGAGCACTGGACCGGATGAAACCAACGTAATCAGTAACCGAGAATGGAACATAACTGCTCCTTGTAGAAAGAGCCAGACTTCTGCAGGCTAGCAAGCTCCGAATCCTCGAGTTCCAACTCGATAATCCGCTCGACCCCGTTCTTGCCTAGAACAATGGGAACACCGATGAAGATGTCATCCATGCCGTACTCCCCAGAAAGATAAGCGCTGCAAGGTAGCACCCTCCGTCTGTCATCCAGCACGGATTGAGCCATGATAGCAGCAGCGCTACCGGGAGCATAGAAAGCGCTACCCCTCTCAAGCAGCTTGACTATCTCGCCGCCACCCCCCGCAGTCCTCTTGCAGATGGCTTCAATGGTATCGCCATCCAACAATCTTGTGATTGGAATGCCATTGACGGTGGTATAGCGGGGAAGGGGGACCATAGTATCGCCGTGTCCGCCGAGCACCATGGCTTGCACGTCCTCGTTGCTGCAACCAAGCGTCTGGGCGATGAAGTGCGTCATCCTGGCGCAGTCGAGGATTCCGGCCTGGCCGATGACACGGTGATGTGGAAAGCCGGTAATCCGTTGCATGTGATATGTCATGAGATCGAGGGGGTTGGTCACCATGATGATGATAGCCTCGGGGGCGTTTTCACGGATCCCCTCTCCGACCTGTGAGATGATCTCGGCGTTCTTCCCAATCAGGTCTTCACGTGTCATGCCAGGCTGTCGTGGGAATCCGGAGGTGACGACTACAACATCGGAGCCCTCGATGTCAGAGTAATCCTTGGTCCCTGTGACTCGGCCGTCGTAGTTCAGTATCCGCCCGCCTTGGCTCATGTCCAGAGCCTTGCCCTTGGCAAAGCCCTCGAAAATGTCTAACAAGACAATCTCGCCCACATTTCTCTCGGCGAGGACGAATGCGCATGTGGCTCCGACATTACCTGCTCCGATTACAGCGACCTTCCTTGCTCCCGTCGTCATTATTCGTTTGCCCTGTGGGCTGGGTCTTAGAATTTGGCTAGTTAGATGTTCACTTCCGTCGCCACAAATGTATTGACCTATTGGTGGATAAGTTGTGCGTGAACGAGCGGAGTCAGGCGCTAGTAGCAATAGCGTTGGTCGGTTTCGCCCCATCGCTATCGATAATCTACGGCTTGTCAATCAGCGAAGACGAGCTCTACACACAGGCATTCTTCATGGCCTGCAAGGCTTGGATCCTGATTGTCCCCACCTTGTGGTACCTGAGAATCGAGGGTAATGAGCTCTCTCGATCATTGCCCGACGGCGAGGGATTGCGTATGGGTGCTGCCACCGGGCTTGGGATGTCTGTGATAATCATGGCAACCTGGCTTTTCCTAGGTGATTCAATAGACGCCTCTGCAATGATTGCGGAGCTAAGGCCTACGGGCTTGGTGGATAAGCGAACATACGTGCTTGGAGCGCTATATTGGATCTTCATGAACAGCCTGCTAGAGGAGTATGTTTTCAGGTGGTTCATCACCACCAAGGGATTTGAGCTGTTTGGTGGCGAAGCACAGGCAATTGCATTATCTGCACTGATGTTCACACTGCACCACGCCCTCGCTCTGCACTTGGTCGGATTTGTCTGGTGGCAGACTGTCATGGCCAGCATCGGATTGCTCGGTGCCGCAGCGATATGGTCTTGGCTGTACATGCGCCACCGCTCCATTTGGGTTTGCTGGTTGTCACACGCTATCTGTGATGTTGTCGTCTTCTACTTGGGCTACCTCCTGCTGTTCACATGAGCTACTTTGGCTTCGAGGGGCTTTGGCCGACGGTTTCAATAACAGTCTTCAATTGGGAGGTTCGTCCAATACGTGGACCATTTCAAAGAGGTGTCTGAGTGCGCTTAGGAGTACTGAAGGAGCCGGCGGATGAGCGAAGGGTTTCCATCGTCCCCAATTCCGTCAAAAAGCTGTGCAATCTAGGGTTCGAAGTTATCGTCGAACACTCAGCCGGCATCTTGTCACATCACGATGATTCCGAATACGAGCAGGCCGGGGCCTCAATCTCAGATCAAAAAACAGCACTTTCATCCGAAATCGTCTCATCCATATCCATGCCCGATGTATCCCCTATGACCAAGGGCCAGATTATTGCTTGTGTCGCAGATCCCTTCCGCCATCCAAGCAGAGTCAAGGAGGCGGTTTGTGCCGGAATCACGCTGCTGAGCATGGACATGATTCCCCGTAGGCTGTCACGTGCTCAGGCTATGGATGTGAACTCTAGCCAAGACAATCTCGCGGGTTACAAGGCCGTCCTTTTGGGTGCAGCTCACGTGCCCCGGGGCATCCCAATGATGACTACCAGCGCTGGCACCATCCGTCCGGCAAAATTCGTCGTCATGGGCTCGGGAGTGGCTGGGCTGCAAGCCATCTCCACTGCCAAGAGGCTTGGTGCCGTGGTCTATGCATCCGATGTGCGCAGATCGGCAGCTGAGCAGATCGAATCAGTCGGTGGCCGGTTTATCGAGGTTGAGGGAATGGATGATTTCGAAGATGATTCAGGCTATGCCAAGCCCCTGACTCCAGAGTTCATCCAGAGGGTCAATGATACCGTTTGCGAGGTCGCACGTGATGCTGATGTGGTGATTACCACTGCTAGGATTTTCGGCCGAGCCGCCCCCATTACCGTCCCTGAGAGGGCTGTTTCTACCTTCAAGCCCGGCGCAGTGATAGTTGACATGAACGCCGATGTCGGTGGAAATTGTGAATTGACCCGCCGGGGCGAGATTGTGACCACGGACAACGGGGTCGCCATCATCGGTATCGCTAACCTGCCTGGAGAGCTCCCTTCAACAGCGAGCATGCTATATTCCAACAATATGACTAACTTCCTCTCAACGCTCGTTAGTGACGGGACACTCGTGTTGGATATGGAAGACGATGTCCTTGTTGGCGCACCAGAGGGTGATGAGTTACACGTTGCCGGAATGGGTGGTGTTCTTCTTTGTAGTGACGGGCAAATCCACCCAAAGCAATCTAGACTGGCGGGGGCGGTAGACTGAGCCTTACTGTTGCTGCGCTTGTTGGTAGCATCACGGTCTTCGTACTGGCAATCTTCCTCGGTTTCGAACTTATCAGCAAAGTTCCCCCTACGCTGCATACGCCATTGATGTCCGGTGCCAACGCCATATCTGGGATTACCATAGTTGGTGCGCTCATACTCTCCAATACCACATTCGATTCAGGGGATCCGGGCACTGCAGCATGGTTTGCATTCATCGCCTTGGTCATGGCCACAATCAACGTTGTTGGCGGCTTCATGGTTACCAACAAGATGCTCGAGATGATCGCCGGCAAACGACGCAGGGGCGGTGATTGAATGGTGAGCGCGGCTGTTTGGGATATTGGATACCTGTTCTCCGCAGCTCTTTTCATCTTCGGAATCAAGCAGCTATCCAGCCCCAAGACTGCTCCACGAGGTAACCGATTGGGGGCTTTGGGGATGCTATTGGCCGTCTTAGTAACCCTGTCTAGGATGTACTCCGAAGGGATAATCGGCTGGGAGCTGATTGTCGGTGGTCTGGTTCTTGGGTCCGTTATTGGGGCCTTCATGGCGACAAGGGTCGAAATGACTGGAATGCCAGAATTGGTCGCTTTGTTCAACGGCTTCGGTGGGGGGGCATCTGCGCTGGTAGCCCTTTCAGAGGTTCTGGATAGGCTTCAGGAGAGCGATATCCCTGATCCGGGCATAGAACTCTACGTCATTTGGGTTGCTATTGGCCTCTCTGGGCTAGTTGGCTGGATGACCTTGACCGGGTCCCTCGTTGCTATGATGAAGCTCAAGGGCGGCTTCGTTATCCCCTTCTCGGGGAAGTGGGTCAGATTCCCTACATGGGGGCCTTCTTGGCTCAATAGCGTCAAGGTAATCCTTCTGCTAGGCTCGCTGGGCCTGATTTTGTTGTCCATCGATGACCCTTCGAACAGTGATTATATCTGGGGCATCGTTGCCCTGTCCAGCTTGCTCGGGGTGCTATTCGTCATGCCAATTGGGGGTGCTGACATGCCAGTAGTAGTCAGTCTACTGAATTCCCTCTCTGGCATTGCTGCTGCATTCACCGGGTTCGTTATTGGCAACAACGTCCTCATCATCGCTGGTTCAATGGTCGGCGCTGCTGGCCTCATCCTCACGTTCATAATGTGCAAGGCGATGAACAGGACTCTGCCTGACGTCTTGTTCAAGGCATTTGGTGGGACTGCAGACAAGGCCCAGCTCTCTCGAACCAAGGTCGGCAGTGATCCCGTCGAGGTTGCCATGATTTGTGATGGTATCAGCAAGTGCGTGGTAATTCCCGGCTATGGCATGGCTGTTAGCCAGGCCCAACACTCTGTGAAGGAATTCGCCGATTTGATGGAAGCAAGGGGGGCTGAAGTCAGTTACGGAATACACCCCGTCGCTGGTCGGATGCCCGGTCACATGAACGTATTAATGGCCGAGGCCAACGTGCCATACGAGAAGCTGATCGAGATGGACGACATCAATAACGAAATGGCTGAAATGGATGTGGCCTTGGTAATCGGGGCCAATGACACTGTCAACCCGGTGGCCAGAAGCGGCGAGGGGCCGCTTGGTGGGATGCCCATCATCAATGCCGATGCTGCTAGAATTGTAGTCATCATTAAGCGCAGCCTTTCTGTTGGTTATGCGGGGGTTGACAATGACCTATTCTACGAGGACTCCACCATGATGCTCTTTGGTGACGGTAAGAAGATGATGAACGAGTTGAATGCAGCCATCAAGGAGTTGTGAAGCATACGTCCCCCAACCGTTATGAGACTCCTGCTGACGAGGCAACACAGGCGATAGAGTGCGAATGAGTGCTAACAGACTGGGCATTTGCCTAATTGCTCTGTTAGCCCTCTCTATTCCCACCATTGCCATGAGCGCTGGTCCCAGCGCCTCGAACTCCAATGATGAGCTCACTGTGAAGTTCGGCTGCTCCTGCCACAATAATGGCGCCCCCTCTGATCGTGCAATCGTCATGATTACCGGTGTCCCCCTGATGTATGAGACATCTCAGGAGTACCAATTCACTATTACCGTGGCGGACTCCCTCACCCTCTCGGGAGGCAATGGGAATGCCAAAGCCGGATTCCTGCTCTCTGCCGATTCATTAGGCTCGTTCCAGTGGGAGGGGGATCAAGAGATTAGAGTCGCCGATGGTCGCCCTGGCGACGTCTCCCATTCTGAGACTGACGGTGACGGCATTTGGCATTTGAGCTGGACTGCTCCTAGCGAGGATTTGGGGCCAGTTCAGTTCTGGCTGGTTGGGAACTCCGTCGATGGAGGGGGGGTTCCCGATGATATGGATTACTGGAACCTCCTTTCGTTCACAATCAGCGCACCGGGCACCGTCACAACCACTGAATCCCCCTCCACTCTGGAGACTAGGACGATTTCGGTTGGAACCTATGATACTCTCTTCGTGATTGAGGAGTCTGACGAGCAACTCGAGCAAGAGCGACAGGATGCTCTTGCTGCCAAGGTATTCGCTCAAGGAAACCTCTTCTTCTGGACCAGTCTCGTTGCCCTCCTTGTAGGTGCAGTCGTCCAGCGTGAGATTCTAGAGCGCCGATACGATGACGGGCCCCAGTACCTAGCAAGCGAATTAGCATATCCTCAAGGGATTCGAAGGGCCCTTGTTTCCATCATCGCATTCTACCTTGGTGTTAGATGGTCTGCTTCCGGTCAATCCATGCCATTCCAAGGGGTGGATTTCGCAGACTTTGCCATTGGCACTGCTTTCCTAATCAGTGCCTGGGCTGCATACGGAGTCTACAGGACTGTAATCTCGGCTCGAAAGGAACCCGGGCTAAAGGACCTAATGTGACATGGCCCGATTGCACGTCGATGGGGGCGAGGGGGAAATTTCCTTTCATCTTGCGGACTTGCATAGGCTGTTGAGAACTATCATTGTAGTATTGGGATTGCTGTGCGTATTCTGGTCATTTCTCGTGGGCGATGTCATTTCGGCCTGGCTCGATCTTTTGCCCCTCCATACAGGACCAAACAACGAGAACCTCTCCGTCTATTCTCCCTTCGATTGGATTGAAATCAGATGGTCATTGGTATTGGTCCTCGCCTTAACTACTGCATTACCCCTGACATCGCTCCTCTTCCGAAGGTTCTCATATTCTGGATTGCTGCCTAGGGAACGCTCGTGGTTGTCCACGGTCCTACTAATCTCCACGATTCTGGTGCCACTTCTGGTCATAGTCATTTGGACCTTAGCCATGCCCAAGTTCATTGATTTAGCCAAGTTGACGGGTTCGCTGGAGGGGGTAGGTGTTAGCTATGATGCGACTTCCTTGTTTTCACTAACCCTCGGTGCGTCATGGATAATGATAGTATGGTCTCTGACAGTGGTTTCTATCGGCGTAGCTAGGTTGTATGGCTTGATTGAAGGATCAGAGACAAGATTCAGATACCGGATGCTCGTAATCTCGGGTGGTACATTGATTATCACGCTTCCAGTGGAATTCGACGGCCTGAGGCTGTTGATTGCTATTTGTATCGCATATTCCGCCGACGCTTTGTCCCGAACTGTACCAGTTGCCCCATTGGGAAGACGCCGGCTCGCCCTTTCCAAATCGCTAGACCCCATGGGCAAAATCCCCCGGCTCGCCTTGCTGGATTGTGGATGCGAGGGCTCGTGTCCCAGATTCCCGCGAGAATTCCGTCCCTCGGGAATAGCCACTCCTCGGTGCAATGCCCTTTGCCTGTACGCGTCTGAGCAAGACTCTCTCTTTGACATGGTCCTTCACTCTGGCATAGACCGCTTGGTGGTTTCTGGTTGTGATGGCGCCCCTCTGCCCAAAGAATTACGGGCATCTCTACGCAATCGTGGTTGCGGGATTAGCGGCCTCGGATGGTTGGACGAAACGAACTCGGAGGACAAGTCTTGGCGACTCAACTCACTTAACGACGCACTGCTATAGCAGAGGGGCATTGATTTGAAATCCCCTAGTCCGGCCGAGATGCCGTGGATAAAACTCGCGTGCTACTAGCAGTCGCCCTCTTGGCTGCTGCTACATTAACCCAGATTTATTCAACCTTTGTCGATGAAGCATTTGATCGACAAGCACTAAACTTCGACGATGAAGGCAGACTCGTCGGTTTGCAAACTGACGAGCATTGGCTTGTTCTGAAGGTGTCTTTCCCAAGCAAGGAATTTCCTGAAAATCTGCCTCTCGCTCTGATTGACGGTGAAACATCCGCTCTATCCTACATAGAGCAAATGAGTGGTGGGCGTTCTTCCCTCAGCATCACAATGGTGGATGAAATCTGGCATTCACGATACTCCGAGTCTCAATGGGGACAAGATTCCTCCGAAGAGAGGGATGTTGGTGGGGACCATGGGGGGGCGTCAGAATTGGCCGCAGAAGCAATCAGCAACTTACTCGGTAGTGGATCGGGCCAAGCACCCGACATAGACCTCTCACAATGGGATCTCAATAGTGATGGAGTCGTTGACAGACTGTTGATTCTTCATTCAGGCGAAGCACAGGAGTTAGGTGGGCCAGCCTCTTCGATCTGGAGTCACTACTCCCCCTTCCAAGATCCCGTCAATATTGGTGATTTCTCCTTCGCGCACTACACAATGGCATCAGTCAATGGTGGTTTGGGCGTGATAATTCACGAGATGCTCCATCAGATGGGCGCTGTTGACTTGTATGACGTCCATAGTGAAACACCTTCGAGAAAATGGAATGGCCTTGGTGATTGGGACATTATGGCCAGTGGGAATTGGATTGGTGATGGAAATCTTCCTTCCATGCCCGGGGCGTCAACATTGGATCTGATAGGTGCTAGCTCGACAATAGCCATTGACTCCTCGGCCCCAAACTCCTATACTCTAACTCCAATCTCTGAGGGGGGATCACAACTGAGGATTGACTTAGGACCTGGAGAACATATTTGGATATCGTTGAGATCCGATTCAGGATTCGACGCGGGTTTGCCCGGGCATGGGATTCTTGTTGAGCAACAAGATCGAAACTACGGCGATTTGGAGGACAATCTCGTGAATACGGACCCAAGCAAAGCCTGGGCCAAGGTCGTTGAGGCAGATGGGGATGACGCCCTGCTGAGGGGCAGAGACTATGGGAGCCTTGGCGATGTCTTTACCGAAGGTGATGTATTCGGGAATGAGGGGATGAAAATACGTGACTCAAGGGGCCGAATGGCTCCATGGGCCGTCACCATTTCCAATCTCACGGCCACTAGGGCTACTGTCTACTTCGTCCCGAATTCTGATCCCCAAACTATCGTGATGACGCCTAGATCACCTATCGCATTGCTTGCCACGGAGTCAGCGTTCGCTGACGTCACCCTGGAAGTAAATTGCACATTATCGGTCGACCTATCGCCTGATTCATCATCAACCGAGGAGACTCAAATCCAGCTCGATGCTGGTCGCCATGAAATACCCATACTCACCATTGATGCAGTCGCGGCCGACCATGGCATTTTGATGGGTGCTATTGGTTGCGAGGGAATGCCTGAAACCAATTTCAAACTTGATTGGTACCTAATTGGGCATCGGGTATCCGACTCAACAATAGAGCAGACAGTGCCCTGGGACAAAGACTCAATTGTCGAACTGATGCCACACTACGATGGCGATAGCCCGAGAACGTATTCAATAGCGATTGACGGCGCTGTTAATAGGATCGCGGCGGTTGACTCCCAAGGTACGATATATCCCGGCGATCCTATAATTCTGAGTGTCACCCCCACCGGCCTTCTTGAACCGGGGATGATAGCTAGGGGGGAGTTGGTTCTTACCGACTCGAATAATCTAGAGCAGCGTATACCCCTAGTTATCAAAGCTGAAAGTGAATTCCCCCTGGGCGGGACCTTAGCTTGGTTGAATTCCCCTTCAAATGCCCTCTCCCTGATATGCTTGCTATTGGCTGCCTCTGTGGCTACCGGAAAGAGGGGTGTCCACGAGGATGGGTCTTCGCGAAAACATGTACAAGGAAGCCATCATTTCGGTCTAGCCGAAGAGTAGCTACTTGCGAGTTGGGTTTGCCCATCTCCTGTCAGGCGGTGGCCTAGCTACTTCCAAGAACCTCCAAACCCCTTCGACGAGGATGGGGTGGAGCCAACGCTTATTCACGCCCGATGCCAGTCTTGATCCTAGGCAGGCAGCCCCCCAATCCTTTGGTGCATCAGTGGGATCGATAACTAACCAGGGAGCGTGCCCCTCTCCGAGAGGAGCATCGTAGCACCTCCATCGGGTGCCGTACTTGAATCCGGGGCGGGGATGGAGTCCTCTCTTCAAGAGATCACGCAAAATGCTAGCACCGATGGATAAACACGCGGAGGTTCCGGCCATTCCCACTGAGACAATCTCAATCTCATATGGCCCCAATTGCCGGCCTTCATGCAATGGTATCCCTATGGCTTCGCAAGCCCAGTTCCCAAAGCCAGAGAAGTATGCCCCCCCGTTGGATAGTTCAACTGATTGGATGGAAGATATAGATGAAATCTCTTCGATCGTAGGCTGGGGAACCCTCCCTGATGGCTCCGATGGAAGCAACCTGTACGTCACGACTGAATGCTCGTCATCGACAATAAGTACCTCGGCAAATTTGCCCTTTCCAATGACGGAAACGCACCATCGAAACAGATCGTCCACATCCAGACCATCGGTTGAGTGAAACCATCTGACTTCGGCCTCGGCCTCTTCCTTGCCGGGGTGGGAGTTTGATGGCCAACGTAGCCCCCACGTACCCTCGGAGATATCCAGGTCCAATGGGTAAATCGGACATTGGGTGACAATCTTGTTCCCAGGAACCCTCAGGGCTTCCATGACCGCGGCTTCGAATAGCACATTTGGCTTAGTCGATATGCATTGACTCAGCCAATTCGGACTAGGCCATGGCAAATTTCTGTGATCGTGGCAGAATATTACCTCGGAGTCGGATAGTATCAATCCCCCTTCCCCGTCGGGATGGCCAATAGCGGACTTGTCCCACAGCCTATTTACGGATTGTCCTAGGTACTTCCATCCACCTTCTACCTGCTGCATCTGTAATGTGGGCGTTGGCGATTTGATATAGACGGTATCCCCAAATCTCATCTGTCGTCCCCCCATGGGCGATACTGAATGATGAGCGAGACGGTACTTGAGCGCGTTGACTGCCTCAAGAGATTACGGGCCCTCCTCGACGATATCGATGGCTCAAGGGTCACCTTAATTGGTGACACAATGCTAGACAGATATCATCACGGATTCGCAAATAACCTCAATTCCACCGCTCCGGTGCCTGTGATGAAGGTCATACGCTCTGAGGAGTCTCCGGGAGCTTCGGCTCACATAGCATTGGGCCTAAACTCACTTGGAATGCAAGTGATCTTCCACACTTGTGTCGGTGGTGATCAGGAAGGTGCGACCGTCTTGGAGATGCTTTCAGACCGCGGAATCTCCAGAGAACACATCGCTGTAGTGGATGAGATGAAGACTCTGACTAAAATTAGGTTCTACGGTAGCAGGGAAAGCCTCTTAGAAAAGAGTCAGATTCTGCTCCAAGCTGATCGGGGGCCCTTAGAGCCACTTCCTGTGGAGATTTCTGAAGTATTGACCATATCAGCCTTCGATTCATTGGAGAACAGTTGTGCACTGGTCATATCGGACTATGACAAGGGGGCAATTAGCCAGACCGGTGCCGCAATGCTAATTCATGAGGCACGCAATCTTGGAATTCCAGTAATTGTTGACCCAAAACTTACGGGTCTCGAGAAAAGCAGAGATGCCACCGTAATTCTATTCGAAATTCGAGGAATGGAGCTACTTAGGAGGCGCTTGATGCTTGAAAGCACCCGTGAAACTGCAGCTCATCTTCTTGAAACATATGGTTGGGAAGCCCTCGTAACACTAGGTGGGGTCGACGGGGTTTCTCTGTACCAATCGGACGGTTCAGATGTACACATTCCCTGCATGGCACCTGCTCCGGAGCAACAGATTGGGCTCCATGATGCTGCTGCAACCGCACTTGCAGCCGCTCTCGGACATGGTTACAGCATACTGGACGCTACCTCTTTGGTGGCCGCTGCTTGTGAATGCGTGCTATCCGCAGAATCGAGTCTTGAGTTCGTTGACAAGAACACATTGGGACTTTGGATTGATGAACTCTCATGGCAAATGCAGATCTCAGAAAGATAGCAATCATCTCTCCATGGGGTTCAATACTGTTTGCTTTGAGCGACAATCGTGACGAATGACCTTCCACCGGCTCTTGTACTGGTCTCCATATTGTTGTTTTCATCGCCTTCAGTAGTGGGATCTAACCACTTCGACGATCCCATTATTATAGCTGTGGATTTAGATAACGGAATTGTGACTGACCAAGACATATTCGTAAGTGGATATGTCGAAAATGAAGATTTGCCATCTTCCATTTGGTGGCATCTATCTGATTCAGAAGGCCGGGTTGAACACGGGACCCTTACCGGTGAACTTTTCGAATTGGATAGATTATCTTCTAGGCCTCGCTGGGGATTCGAATTCACCATAGAAGCCCGGGGTGCTATGCCCTGCGCATGCAATCTACATATCTTCGCACAAGATTCAGTTAGCGACCCAATCGAGGTTATCCGGTCAATATTCTTTCACGAGGGTGCCCATTCACTGCCCACTACTGTATACATTGAATCTCCGACCGAGGATTCGTGGGCAAGCAGTACACTGCAGATAGAGGGGCACTCATTCAGCATGGGGGACTCCGTACCCACATTGCTAGCCAAGATTGTCCAATCTACTCCCTCTGTCCAATGCAGTGAACGAGAGTCTTCATTAATCCTTGACTCAGTTGGCGATTCCGCCATCATCCTTCCTGTGGATGCAGTTTGGGGGTCATTCGTGAGTGAAATCGATGTTTCCGGCTATGATGATGGTTGGCACGATATTTTTGTCTTCTCGTCCAATGAGGATGTGGCAGGCTATTCAGAGGCATGCGTCAGTGTTCGTGTTGACAACACTCCTCCTGATGTGACTATCGGAGGGCCCTCTTCCGCAATCGAAGGATCGGGTAACTTGCTTTTCGATGGCAGCGAAACCGATGATGCTCATTGGGGGAGGGATGGTATAAATTACATCTGGACCATCAGACGCCCCTCTCACACGGGCAGCATACCAATTGAGGTCTTGTCCGGTCATGACTTGCGGAGCTACTCATTCTCTACCGACTACTCTGGTGAGTTCGAATTGTCTTTGACTGCAATTGACCTAGCGGGAAACTCAGAGACATCGATGATCCATTTCACAATAGAAAACCTCGCCCCTGTAATTCGATTGGAAATCGACGGAAGGGCAGTTTTCGATGGCGATACTGTATATCTGCAAAAATCATCTGCAATTGAGTTTGATGCAACTAGCTCTAGCGATACAGACAATGATATTTCTTCGTTAAGATGCGTATGGAAAATTAACAACATCCCAATTTACGAAGGTAGATATCGGGAAATGCCATGGCCAGAGGGAGTTGGCGATCAGTATGCCCTTACTCTTGAGGTGTCCGATGACGACAGGGAGACCTCAGTGCTGACAGTCATCATTTCAGATGCCGATCCCAGCTCACCAATCCCCCCATCAATGGTCATTCTACTTTGTTCAACTGCATTCTTGATTTTCGCAGTATTCAAGCGTCGCCTAACCGCCACGAAGGATATTCAAATACCCAAGTGGACTTGAACCAATTACTAATAACGAACTTCGGTGGAAGGTGGGTCGATGGCATCATTACCATTCACACACGAGGAATACCGCAAACGGCAGGCTCGTCTCCTTGAACTAATTCCAACTGATGGCTTGGTTCTAATTCCAACCAATCCGTTGGCCATCCGTTCCAATGACGTAAGCTACCCGTTCCGTGCTAATTCGTACTTGCTATACTTGTGTGGTTGGGCCGATCCCGAATCTGTCTTCATGGCTCGCCACAATGGTGACTCATGGATCACGGCTCTCTTCGTCCAACCTCGCGATACCAAGGCTGAAATTTGGGAGGGAGTCAGGGTTGGCGCCGAAGGGGCATCCACGGGATGGCCCGTAGACTCAGCATACTCAATAACAGATTTAGACAAGGAGATTCGTGAAATTATCACCGATGATACGGAGATTTTCACCATATTGGGCCTCAATACAGACTTGGATAGTGTTCTCGAGGGCTTGAAAACGTCCGATCCACGAAAAATCATTGACAGCCATAGGAGACTCAAATCCAAAAGAGAGGTTGAATTGATGCAGGAATCTGCCGCAATTGCAACAGCCGCACATATCCTTGCTATCAAATCCACATTTCCAGGTATTGGTGAGTGGCAAATTCAGGCCATTATCGAAGGGCATTTTGCCCATAGCCATAGTCAATGGAGCTACCCCTCAATCGTCGGCGGGGGCGATAATGCCACTATTTTGCACTATAAGTCAAATGACCGCGTGATAAATGACGGGGATTTAGTCCTAGTCGATGCTGGATGTGAAGTCGAGGGATATGCATCTGATATCACTCGAACTTGGCCTGTGAATGGAAAATTCACCGAACCACAGAGGGAAATATACGAATTAGTCCTGAAGGCAGAGCTGGCCGGCATTGAGGCTTGTCAGGCTGGATCAGTTTGGCATTCTATGCACAGAGCCACCTCAGCAGTGTTGGCTCAGGGGTTGATTGATTTGGAGATTCTCGATTGTAGCGTTGAGGAGGCCATTGGAGATGGCGGGGATTTCAATGGGCCATACAGAAATTTCTTCATGCATGGAACTGGACATTTTCTTGGACTCGACGTCCACGATGTCGGCGGTGGAAGGCAGGGTGATGAAGACGGGGGGCCAAAATTGCAACCTGGAATGGTACTCACAGTAGAGCCAGGGCTATATTTCGGAAGTTGGAGGGCTGATATTGAAATTCCCGAAAGATACTCGGGAATCGGCGTGCGCATTGAGGATGATGTTCTCATTACCGATGAAGGCCCCGTAGTATTGACGGCTAAATGCCCGAAGGCCATTGATGAAATAGAAGCATTAGTCGGAAGCGCTAGGTGATAGCTTGGGAAATTGCCATTCTATCCTTGAAGAGCAGTTATCCGAAGACCCACCCCCCCTGGATATCGATGACGCGGCCCTTCTCTATCAGCATGCAAACCTCAGTGACCTGATGCACGCCGCCTCAGTGAGACGTCATAAACAGGTATCTGGAAATGAAGTCACCTATCTCGTCGACAGGAACATCAACTACAGCAACATTTGCACCATCAATTGCCAGTTTTGCTCTTTTCAGAGGCTGCCTGGACACCAAGAGTCATACATCCAGACCATTGACCAAATTAGCCAGAGGGTTACCGAACTAGAGGAGATTGGTGGAAGTAGGATTCTAATGCAAGGAGGTGTAAATCCAGAGCTTCCATTACAATGGTACCTTGAGCTATTGAGTGAACTACGACATCGCCATCCCAGTATATCTCTGGACTGCTTCTCACCTATCGAGATTGAAGGAATCGCTCAAGTTTGTGATATTTCAACTATTGAGGTTCTGCGTGAGCTCTCTGAGGCAGGGTTGCACGGTCTCCCCGGCGGTGGTGCCGAGATGCTCGTTGACGACATCAGAATGGATGTCTCCCCGAAAAAGGGCTCTGCGGACAATTGGCTAAGGGTGATGGGGGAGGCCCATACACTAAACCTAACCACTTCTGCTACCAACGTCTACGGTTTCGGGGAGAGCATCCGTCAACGTATTGAGCACATGTTTCGAATTCGTCAGTTGCAGGAACACTCCATATGTAGGGGTTTGACCGGTTTCTCATCATTCGTTTCGTGGCCAGTGATGTTGGAAAACACTAGTCTAGGATTAAGAAATGGTGGCCGCAATATGATTGAGCTCGGCACTGGTTCCGTCGAGTACCTTCGGCACGTTGCAGTATCAAGACTATTTTTCCACAACATCGACCACATTCAGGCTTCGTGGACCACTATGGGACTAGATATCGCAGAGATTGCATTGTTAGCTGGGGCCGATGACGCCGGCTCGACCATGATGGAGGAGAATGTCGTCTCTTCCGCCGGCATCACCAAGACTCAGGCAACCGAAATTGAACTGCGGAAGATCATCACTAATGCAGGTTTCATCCCAGTAAAGCGGGACTCAGAATACAATATTCTGGAAACGCCCCCCAAAGTGGTGGACGGGGATAGCGCCTGGACCATTCCAAACTCAATAACCTGATAACTCCACCCGGCCGCTTCGAACAGGCAGGTTGCCAGAGACGATTTTATTGACGCTGCCACCCATTGTAATCGGCTGGACCCACATAACGTCTGAGTTCAGAACGCCCGTGCATTCGATGACCAGTTCCCAATGTACGGCGATTAGAGGGGAGTATATCGACCCGGGCCATTGGCCCTTCGGCAGTTCCAAGGACCATTCTAAAGGTCGGCCGTCTACTAATTGGGGGAACTCGGACCATTCTCCGTATTCCGAAGCACGCAATGGCTCAAGCGTGGCAACTCTGCTGTTTGCAAGTTGCATGGGGATAGCCTCCCCTACTCCAGTACCTATCTCATCCCCAGTGGTGACTCTCTTATCGGGCAATTGGGTGGACATCCCAGGGGCTGGTTGCCCTCCTTCGCTTCTGCCGAGTGCATGAATGAGCATGCTCCTCTCCGGCACCGCAATACCGACTTGGATCCTAGCCCTGCGAATGCCTGCCTCATCAGGCAGGTCGGGCAAGGAAGAAATTGTCACACCGTTCCTAGAAACTATCGTACCTATCTCTAAATCTACTGGCGCTTTACTGAGGAGTAATTTTTGCCTTCGCAAATCCCTCAAATTGGCTATCATTCGGTACAGCAGTGGGAGGAGGAATACTGGGAAAGCGACGAATAGAAGTTTGGGGTAGTATAGTGGGCCGAATTTGAATGAGCCGGCGAAAGATCGGGAAATAATGTCCAGAGCTACCAAACCAGGCTCAATTGCGTGAATAAACAAGGCGATTATCAGCAGGATTACCGTTGGTGGTATCAGACTTCTAGAAACAGCATGAAGGGGGTCTGGTATGATGTACCATCCTCTACGGGTTCTGTCTATGAAATCGGGTGGCCTCTCTCCAATCTGGCATTCAATAACCGGGAGATGGCTGAATTCTTCAGAGAACGCCCTCCATTCTATGAACCATTCATCTTCGGCACCGATCTTAAATTTCGGTGTCGGTAAAAAATCGGACTCAATTACAACTTCCATCGCAGGCACTTGGCTGGGTTCCATCTGCGCAGGCTCAAACGGGGGATATCTTAACCTCTGAACTGAAAGAGGCAATAACTTAACCCCACAGAACTGCCATCGCTGCTCTTCCTGCAAGCTTCCTGAACTCTGGGACCTCCCTGAGCATCTTCACCCCCAGAGGTATTGGGTTCTCTATGTCTCCAAGTTCGTTGATAAGTGAGGTTACTTCCGGTTTCGACCAGACTTTGAATATCTCATCCAACTCAGAATCTGTTGATTCCGTGAGAAACGCATCCCTCAGGGCCCGCTTCCTCCTTTGATCACCACTCATCTCATCCAGCAGTTTGGAAATTTTACCCATCCTCCGGCTAGAGAGATCCCCTTCGTTCAACGCCAGACTCAGCTCAGGAACTAACAGGTCTACCTGTTTGAACCCCGGTCCAATCCCGCCGCCAGTTGTGGGTTTGCATATTCCGGCCGCATCGCCAAAAAGCGCGACCCTCTCAATCAATGGCCGTTTTACGAAACCACTGGGAATGGGCCCGCAATAACGGCCAATCTCAGTGCATTCTTCAAATCGCGAAGACCAAGCGCTACAGCTCTGTAACTTTCGCAGTAGGTCCTCGCATGAACGTCCCCCTAGAAGGCTAGCTTTCGTCCACGTACCAATCCTTGTAGTTTCACGAGAAGGAATGGCCCATGCGAAGAAACCCGGGGCGAAGTCGCTTCCAGTGTACATATCCAACTTTCCCTCCTCGCCCCGATAGCCTGCGACTTCGATTTGGAAGCCAATCATTAGCTCCCTGGGATTCCCCATTCGAAATCTTCTCCTTACCCACGAATGCGCACCGTCGGCACCGCAAACCAACTTCGCTTTGATGGCCAGCTCACCCCTTGGGGTCTCTATATCAAGGGAAACATAATCCTCGTGGACAGTGGCCGAAGTGGGTCTGCTGGATAAAAGCAGATCAGCTCCAACTTCTATGGCCTGCATGACGACAGCTTCATCGAATATCTTCCGGCATACAGATAAGGTCCGAATTCTCTGGGAATCACCAATATTGACAGCAGTACCCGATGGACTGTGGATTCTAGCACCCCAGATTTTTGTCAATATAGCGTGTTCCACACCCACGGAATCCATTGCATCGGGATTTACGAGGCCGGCACATTGGAAGGGACGACCAACCTCTGCGTGTTCCTCGACCAGCAAGACGCTGTGCCCCCTCTCGCAGAATCTTCGAGAGAGAAATCCCCCTATCGGCCCAGCGCCAATGATGACGACATCATACGCCGTGTCCATGCTAATCACTCAGGACCCGGGTACAACTATTTTCCCCTTCGTCGAGACCTGATTCGCTTCTTGAGAATGCCAATCAGGCTACTCGCATCCTGTTTTGTTATAGTTTCAATAGACTCGCTCTTGACCAATTCGACCGCATGTTCGATGGCTATCTCAAGATTTTCGCTCATTGACAGGATGGTGCTAATTTGCCGCTCAGTAGCAGGTGAGGAGTTATCGAGTGAAATCAGTTTATCAATAGCCATACTTGCAGTACCGTCGCGTCCACCTGTGAGAGAATCGATGTCCACAATCCCCTGCTCGTGCAAAAATATATCCAAATCCAATGATAGCTTTTCTACCAATCTAATGATTAATGCCACCTGCTTCTCACTGGCTTGAATTTCTCCTTGAACCGCATTGCTGAGAGAATCGATTATCCCCCTAACTTCTTCTCCTGAAAGAGCTTCTAAGCCACCGAGCCCCCAGATCGCGAACTTCTCTTCCTCGCTCATTCGGCTAGTCAGCCTTTCTAGGTAACGCAGTTGTCTAGGTGTTGGCATCTTCCGCCTGCGTTCAAGTGCATTGTTATGCATAGATCTGAAAACGCCTACAAAATCCTCCCACGTAGTAGCCGCATTGGAGTCTCCGAGCTCTATCTTATCCAGATTCCCCTCCATGGTTGAAGTGAATTCTGAAGTGAACAATCCGCCCTCCAAGAGGGATTCTTCGTTGTAATGCGGCACTACATCCAGCCACAAGAGCCTCCCCTCGGTGGTAGGGGCTAGTGAACTACCATCCTTTTCCACGTACCCTCTGTCAACTAATTTTCTAACTGTGGAAACATATGTGGAGGGTCGACCTATGCCTGCACCCTTCATCTGTTGAATGATGGAACTCTCTGAGAATCTTCTCGGTGGCTTGGTTACATCGGTTACCATAGCAGGCTCTTTGTCGAATGCCCACATGGAGCCGATTGAGAATCCTGATATGGGGGGTTCTGTTAATACATCGGACAAATATCTAGAATAGGCTGATTCCCAACCTGCATGAACCCTCCAACTTGAGCTGCCGAAAAGCTGCAGGTCTAATCCCTCACATGAGAGGATCATTTGCCTCCGCTCCCTTACTGAATCAGACATTTGGCTAGCAGCGAACCGGGCCCATATCAATTTGTACAAAGCAACTTCGTCTTCGTTGGTTTCAACCAACTCGTTTTCCGGGTTGGTGGGACGTATGGCTTCGTGGGCATCTTGGACTCGTTCTTTGGATGACTTCCTCGATTCGCCCACACCTTTGCCCAAATGATCAGTGCCGAACTTTTGAGCAATCAATTCCCTGATAGTCTCGCGCGCGTCAGCATTTGTTCTTGTGGAGTCAGTGCGAATGTAGGTGATGTGCCCAGATTGGTAAAGGGAGGAAGCAACGCTGCTAGTCTTTGAAATGGACCACCCTAATCTAGAGTTTGCAGATTGCAGCATGGTATCAGTGGTGAAAGGGGGTTGTGGCCGCCTCCGAACTTTTCCTTCCTGCACAGATACCAAGGTCAGTGAGTTGGAATCCATGAGCGTTGCATGTGCTATCTTGGCAGCCTTCGTATCGGATGTTCTATTGGAATGATATTTTCCACGATCATCCAACCAAGCGTCGGGATCATTGCTCTCATGGAACTTGACCTTCAGATTGACTCCATTTGAATCAACAGAAACCGAGTGGTACTCCTTTGGAACATGGGCCTCCCTTTCCAATTCCTTGTTGACCACAAAACCCAATGTTGGAGTCTGCACCCTACCCATTGACCTAAGCCTCCAGGATCTGCAGAATTTGGAGCATCGGAATCCAACTAGCCTGTCCATGAGGCGGCGGACAATGGCTGCTTCGACCAATGCCATGTCCAATCCCAGGGGATTGTCGATAGCCTCGGTTACAGCTTGTTTGGTAATTTCGTTGAACGATACTCTAGCAACAGAGGGGAATTCAGCGAAGATTATACTCAACCTCCACGCAATAAATTCACCTTCACGATCGGGGTCGGTTGCGATGAAAACCTCATCCACCCCCGATGCTGAGGCTTTAGAGAGAATCTTGGTGACTATCCCCTCCGCTCTTTCAGTCCACATCCAAGGAGGGTTTGGGAGCTTTCCGGGTTTAGAGGCCCACAGTGCTTTGGAGCTTTGTTTGGACCCGTCACGGGAAGGCAGGTCTTGGACATGGCCATTGCAAGCCTCGACCATCCAACCCCGACCTAGATACTTCTTGATGGTCCGAGCCTTGGCCTTGGATTCCAGGATTACCAACTTCATATTCCCACACCTACACTCTCTAGTCTCACGGTGCCGATACGGCCCATGTATAAACGTGAGCAGCCAGAAACACATCCAACGCGCGCGAGTGCGTGCCTGCGCGTGAAGCCGAACTAAGGCCGCAGCGATTCCCTATGAGCCCGCTCATTCCAATTTCTATCGAACGCGGGGCCAAGACAACCTACGCATCCAGGGTACCCTGCTTCGGCAAATTGTAGTAGATTTGCATAAAGCAACTCACTGAATCTCTTTGACTCGACGGGTATCCATATCACCTCCAAAGACTTTGGCATATAATCACCAACAACGGCAATCAACTTGGCATCCTTGTAGAAAGCCAAGTGCTGTGCTGTTCCTCCCATGTATTGTGGCGGCTCTACATTAATGACTAGTGATGGTGCAATTTCGTTAATCTCCAACATCCTAGAATTCGCATGATTCCAAAATAACTCGGACTCCCATCTGGCATGTTGCTCCCCTGAATTTAGGACAATCGTCACAGGGGATAGCTCGAGCATCAGCCTTGCCAGTTCGGCAATGGCTATTTCTCCGGCTGTTGTGGCCATACTCCTCAATTCATGCGCAACGATTGAAGAATATGTGCCTTTAGCCTCGTCGATGGGGTTGGCTTGGAGAATGCTTGCTAATCCATCGCTAAAGCTGATTGACCCAGAACGTGCTCACTCTCATACAATCTCCTTTCTATCATCCATTGGTGAGAAGACATCCGGACAGTTCCTCCTAAACCAGTTTTATCGCTCTCCCAAGCTCCCAATAGAAGTCTTCGATTTGCTTTTCCACCATCCTTTGGGTCTCGCGGCAGGCTTTGACAAGGGGGCTGAAGCCCTGTTATCTTGGCCAGCACTGGGATTCTCATGGAGCGAATATGGGGGAGTAACTCGTTATCCGCAAGATGGGAATCCCAAGCCAAGGATGTTCAGAGCAAACAAAGACAGGGCTTTGGTGAATAACATGGGACTAAACAATCCTGGGGCCTCTGTTGTAAGGGACCGGTTGATTGCTCGTAAAGTTGCTGAAAGATGGCCGAAATCACCAGTAGCAGCAAATATTGGCCGTTCAATGAAGGTGGATGATGAGCATGTTGCTGATGACTATTCATCAACTTTGGACGTCCTCTGGGATTACGCAGACCTCTTTGTCTTGAACATTTCATCGCCGAACACCCCTGGATTGAGGGATCTCCATGAAGAAGATTTGCTCGAAGGCGTATTGCGGTCATGCATTGGCATTGGTAGGAGGAAGCAGGCATCGAAACCCATCCTCTTGAAACTCTCGCCTGATTCCCCAAATGAAGAGGCTTTGGATACTGCACGCGTTGCCATGGGCTTGGGCATTGATGGCTTCGTAGCAACAAATACCACCGTAAGTAGGCCCATTCCCCTCTCCACTCAATCTAGGAAAGCGCTTGCTCACGATGGTGGACTATCAGGTCGCCCCCTCCATGGTAGGACAATAGAAATCATCGAAATGCTCTTCCAAGAGACCGAGGGCAAGGTCCCGATCATCGGCGTGGGGGGAATAGAATCCTGTGAAACAGCATGGAATGCCATCACCTCGGGAGCTTCGCTTCTGCAATTGTATTCCTCCTTGGTTTTCAATGGCCCCTCCATCGTGTCCAACATAGTCAGGGGGCTAGCCAAGAAGACTAAAGAATCCGGATTCTCGGGAATTAGCGAAGCTGTTGGGTACAAACACATTTAGCACTATGCCACCACACTGCGTTGAGTCACATGCCTGACCTCTCTGTAGGTTTACCGGGATTGGTCATGCATAACCCATTGATGTTAGCATCTGGGGTGCAGGGAGGCAGTGCTCGGGCGCTCCAGCGAGTTGCCGCAAGTGATGCCGGCGGAATGGTGACTAAATCCATCGGCCCTGTTCCAAGGGAGATGTATCCCGGGCCGGTATGTGTCGAAGCCATGGACTCCGTCGTCCTCAACGCGATGGGGCTCCCCAATCCAGGAGCTGATGTCTTTGCTGAAATTCTATCTAATGAGAATTTTTCCAAACCCCTGTTGGTATCGATCTTTGGAGGCTGTGCTGAGGAATATGTGGAAGTCGCTAAAAAATTGGACGATGCGGGTGCTTCGGCGTTTGAGCTGAATCTCTCCTGCCCCCATTCCAAACCAGGTAGCAGAGCACTGATTATTGGCCAGCAGGCAAAATCGATCCATGATGTCGTCTCTGCTGTAAGGGATGCTGTAGATGCCCCCCTATATGCGAAATTAACACCCAATACAACGGATATTACAATCGAAGCCAAGGCAGCACTTGAAGCAGGTGCGGATGGATTATCCCTGATCAACACTGTTTCCGCAATAGAAGTCGACCCCTACGCTGGAAGGCCAGTCATCGGAAATCTTCTGTGTGGATTATCTGGTCCGGCAATCAGGCCAATCGCACAACGGAAGGTTGCCGAAATCGCCTTGTCGATGAGGAGGGGGGAGATTCCCTCTGCACCCATTCTAGGCATTGGGGGCATTAACACTGGACTAGATGTTGCCAGATTCGTTATGCTTGGGGCATCCGCAGTACAGATTGGTAGTGCCTTGATCTGGGGGGATGTGGAAAAATTCAAGGAAATCTCCGTAGAGTTGTCTGAATTCATGGATCTGAACGGCTATCGGGACATCTCATCGATGCAGGGCATCGCTCTGGATTCATTGGAAGGGTTGTCATGAGTTTGAGGGCCCCACCCCACAATCGACTACCACTCGACATGTCTAGACTTTCTGACGCTTGCTCTCTCAGGCTGGCCCTCTCATTTGAACCCCGGAAATTGATTTCCGCCCCGATCCCCCTCCCTCTGGTCGAAGTGCAATTCGAGGCTGAAGGGATAGCTACCCTCTGGGTGCAGGTACCTAATTCTATGGCAACACAATATCGGCCCGGCCAATACTTCATGTGCTGGAATCCATATGACTCAACAGGAGGGATGAGTCGTCCTCACTTCCACTCTGAGAAACCATACAGCGTTGGAGACATCAGAGTCGGACACAGCCATGCCCATCAATTGGTTGAAGCGGAAACGGGGCGTCAAGGTCGTGATTTTCTCGGATTCACCATAAAGGACCTGGGTAGGCAGAGCGGTGAACTGACAAGATTGAGTGTCGGAGACTGGTTGGCCATAAGGGGGCCATTCGGAACTGCTTTCCCCCAAATGAACGCCGGAGAACGATTAGTTCTGGTTTCAGGCGGGATTGGTTCGACCCCCATGCATATGGCCGCCCGAGAAGCTAGGCACCGGCTGGGTGACGATGTTCGGATTGAAGCGATAATGGGATTTCGGAATGCCGAAGAGTCCCATTACGTTTCAAGAATGGAATCAATCTGTGACAGCCTTCGCATTACAACAGATGACGGGTCCCTTGGAACGCAAGGGTTTCCAACGGCTCTTCTCCCTGAGTTGCTAGGCAATTATCACGATGGGCGAACAGTACTTCTCACCTGCGGACCCGAACCCATGATGTTGCCAGTTCTACAGATGGCCGTGGATTCGGCGATAAAATGCTATGCGGCCATGGAGAGGTATCTCCCTTGTTCGATGGCCGTGTGTGGATTGTGCATGGTGGGGGACCGCCTTATCTGCAAAGACGGGCCTGTCATGGACGGCGATTGGTTGTTGCAGCAGGATGATTTCGGCTCTTCACATGGACATTGGGCAGCAGTTGGGTAGTCATCCTTTATCGCGAGGAGGCTACAGGAGCCAACATGGCACTCAGTCGTCTCAACCGACTTCTTGTCGTCGGTTTACTATTTGTTGCAGTTTTGGGAATGGCGATGATTAGCATTGGGCCTGAGACCCAATATTCCGTCGACGAACTTATGGAAGATCCAGAAATTTACAACCAGGGTCAGATCTTCGTCAGGGGCACGGTGTCAGATTTTGAGATAAGCGAGTGTCAATTTTCACTAGAGGGGACTGTACATTCAGTATTGGTTGATTGCTCTTCTGTAGCACTCCCCGATGGGTTTTCTGAAGGCATCATCGTCTCCATCAGGGGTTACTTCAGCGATGATGGATTTCAGCAGGATCCCGATAGCATTGGTTCGTGGAGCCTTTCAGCCCATGAGATTCAAACTGGATGTCCGTCGAAGTACGAAGCTTGATTTTCCTTGGGTATTATTCATAGGTGACCGCTCCGCTCGTTTCTCGGGCTAGGGGGGGAGTTGACGTGCTCTGCAATTCACAAATCGTCAATAATGGTGACCCGAAGTCCGAGGGCGGCGCAGACGAGCTATTGGAACCACACCGGTTGACGTCGATGTCTCGCCCCCAAGAGATCCAGGTTGGCGAAATCCGATTCCGGAGGGAATCGGCGATCGTCTTACGCCCGGGAACCAGGTCAGGCGCGGAAGCGAGCAGCCCGACCGGGGATGCTGGATGCCTTGGGATTGCGGGATGGAGGAGATCGGTGCTCAAGTCCCATCTGTGACGAGCGTCCACCGAGGACACGCCCACCTTCATGGAAGGTGGGGCATGCCACCCATGCCGCAGACGATTTTGAAGTGTTCCTCATTCACCGGTTGAACACTCAATCTACTGAATCGCTGTAGCAGGGGCATCCCATCTAAGCTCGTACTGGCCCTCATATCGGGTAGTGGGACAATTTCGGGCAACGCCACGACAGGTTCTATGTCAACCATAATCCACCTTGGGTCATCCGATGTCGCCTTGGGGTCGTAGTAGTTTGAGTTTGGGTCCTGAGCGGTGAAATCTGGATATGCTCCTTTGCAGACCCTGGCAACGCCGACAACGTGTGGTGGTTTGCAGTTTGAATGATAGAATAGAACGAGGTCGCCGACGACCATGTCGTCCCTCATGATGTTCCTTGCCTGGTAGTTTCTGACTCCGTCCCAGTGCGTCGATCCATCATTTACCAATTGGCTCCATGGATACACATGAGGCTCACTCTTCATCAACCAGTAGTTGGGCATGATGCCCGCTAGATGTTGCCGCAATCAAGTTAGCGTTACCAAGCATCTTTGGTGTGTCCGTGAATGAGGGCAGCGTCAATGCTGTCAGCATCATCCCTGGCGATTGCCCTTCTGAGGCCCGCCGACTTCACCATAGTCTCCACACCGCCAGTCAGCCCGAGGTTTGAGCTGACCATGAACGAAAATATAGCAGGCAGCAATAGCAATGCTGAGAGAGCCGCGATAATCAGTAGGATGATGATTACCGTGACGAAAGGCGTAATTGCCTCAATGGGAATCCCATAGGCACAGGTAAGCCCTGCGGCAGTGACAGTCGTGGCTTCGAACAGACTCATTCCAGTACTGGCACATGACGTGCGTATGGCCTCGATGGTGCCGCCGAGCTCCTTCACCCGATTGGCAATGTGAATCGAGAAGTCGATGCCGACTCCAACCAGAATGGAGCCGATCATCACAGTGACCAGTGAGAGAGTGACCCCCCCTGAATCCATTACCAGCCACTGCATTGTCACTGTGAACCCGACCGGAATCGTAGTTAGTAATGCATAGCGAATGTCCCTGAATACCAGAGCCAAGGTGAGTATGGTAAAGCCAAGCGCAAAGGCGAGGGAAGTCCACTGGGAATCGACAATCAGGTTGTTGACCTCTATTGTCACCGAAGCAACACCAATCAAAGAGTCGCCGAGAACGTCAATTGGATTGGAGGAGTCGCCTGCTGCCTTAGCCCATGCATTGATCTCATTTGCAGTCTTCTTGGTAGATTGGACATCCATGAAGGGCATGTCAATATAGATGAGTGTTCGTTGGTAGTCGGGAGATATGAACAACTCCCTCATTTCATCGGTCATGCTATTGTAGAATACGTACAAGAGGAAGTTCTGAACCTGTCTGCCACCGTCGTCCTCTTGTGCATCGAGGGTGTCAAGTATAGTCCAGAAGGATACGTTTCCAGACTGCTCGCGATTGAAAATCAGGTCTGCGAGCTCTTTGATTGGATCGGGTAAAGGCTGGTCCTCTATGATGTCGGAGATGGGCGTCCCTGAGACATTGACGCCCACAGCTATAGCCTTCATGAGGAAAACGATGGAGACAGCAGTAGCATTTTCGACGTTATTGCAGTTCCCTTCAAGCTTCTCTATGCCCTCGAGATTGGCGTAGGGATGCTCAGCTGTGAATCCCGCCAGGTTTATCTCAGGATTGGCCTTAATGTCGGCATCAACAAGTAGGAAGCCAGGTTGGCCGGCTTCGAACTCCTCAGAGTAAACGGCCATCTTCTGTACGGCAGCAACATCATTGGGGGCCATCTTGAGCAAATCGATGTTCTCTTCGACATTGTTCCTATTGTAACCAGCTGAGAGAAGCATGAAAGACAGGAATATGACTATTGTGACCTTTGACCACTTGATGGGCATGTTGACAGCAGCGACAAATACCCTCGGAGGTGGATGGGATGGCTTCTTCAAATCAAGGAGGATTGTCAAGTTGGGCACCATAACCATAGTCATGATATAGACAACAAGAATTCCTCCTGCAAGGGCCCAACCAACAGTCTGGATCGGTTTCATTGGAGCGAAGGTTAGGGAAATGAAACCAATGATGGTGGTCATGGCCGATAGGAAAACTGCCCTGCCAGTAGAATTGAGCGCGATGGACATTTTCTCCTGGGGAGTTCCCTTTGACTCAGCATAACGATTGGTAATGTGCAACCCGTATGACACACCCAAAGCGAGTATGATAGGGCCAACGAGGATGACGGTCATGGTCACCTCGTAGTCAGTCAGGCCAATGATTCCAAGAGTCACCCAAACAGCGCATAGAGTTGGCAATCCGGAGATGATGACTACCTTAATCCCCTGAACGAACCTGATCCTCCCAGTTTGCAGGAGATCACAGTGGAAGATGAAGAGCCCGAGTGCCACTGCAGCAACGCCAACGGGGAAAACCTCCCAGAACAGCTTGAATGACTCCTCGGTGACTGCGTTGGTTAACGGTGCGGGTCCAGTCAGAGTCATGGTGAGGTTCATGTTAGCCCATCCCTCATCTTCAGCGATGCGATCAATGCGACTCTGGGTGTCATCAACTATGTCACCGATAGACAGGTTGCCACTAATGTCATCAGATATTCCGATGATAATCACGCCTCGGTTCCAGAAAAAGGCGCGTTCAGCCTCCTTTATCCCATCACCATCAAGGTCTCGTCCGACATCACGAACTAGCTTGTCCAGTGCGTTCTGAGGCATCTCCTGGAGGATTTGGTCAACTCGCTCTTGCTCGTCAGGAATTGCATAATTGCCAATAATATCGCTTTGGGCGTCTATCGTCTCATTAATCTCGTCAGAGTCTAAGTCGAAAGAATCGGCCAAACCGGAAACGAAGGCCTTGATGACCCTTCCACCACTAGAGTTGACCTCCTTGATCACAGTGGAGATCGAGAGGACGTAGATGACGTTGTCCTCGTAGCCGCCGTCATTCATGACGGGGTTGAGCTCCCTCTCGACCTTGTCTATCTGATCCAAGATGCTAGTTTGTGTGATATTGAAATCCTCGGATTCGACATAGATTACCATGACATTGGTAGTCCAGTCCAATTCAACCTCGGCAATAAGATTCTTCACGCTCTCGGGGTTTTCGTCATTGGGCAGGTAGACCTCCAGATCCCCATTCACGTTCAAAGCGGGCTCTGCGCTGCACCAATCGAAGTCATACCCCTCTCTGCAGTCGTTGACGCCTGAGTGGGGGAGCAATAGGATAGTGAAGCCCAAAGAGAGGATGACTGCGACAACAGGGGCCATTGTGATGATTGAGGTCGCACTAGCATCCCTCATCTTCCTCCTCAGAAGGTTGGGGGCACGGATAATCGCCCTCTCAGCACTGGCACCGTCCAGAGTTTTGATACGGTTTCCCACATAGCTGATTCGTTCGAACCCACTAGCGAAAGGCGAGTCAGGGCCAGAATTCCGATCCCCCCCATGGCTTGGTTCCTCGTCCCTCATGGTTCCGCTCATTGAGATGTGCCGCTAGACATCCCTTCAACCCCACGCCGATGTATTTCGCGGTGTGGGGTGTTTTCTGTATTTTCTTAGGTAACGGTCAAGAATGTACGTCAATGGCATGGCAGCGTAGGAGGTGATTCGATGGGAGAGCCTAAGATATCTGACAAAAGGTGGACTGTGGATCTCGAGAAGAAGATCCAACAGGAGCACTATGATGACGGTTATGAACAACGATATTCATTCGACCCAACAAGCGAACGTGAACTTTTCATCATCGACACCCCTCCACCCTATCCCAGTGGAACTTGGCACATCGGTGCTGTCGCACAGTACAGCATGATCGATGTGATCGCACGTAGCCAGAGGCTGTTGGGGAAGGAGGTGCGCTTCCCATGGGGTGTCGATCGTAATGGCATCAACATCGAATTCACTGTTGAGAAGAAGACCGGTCGCAAGATGAGGAGCTATGACCGTGGGGAGTTTCTGGACCTCTGCACCGAAGTCATCGAGGAATATACCCACGAGATGAGGCAGACTGCCAAGAGAGTCGGTCTGTCATGCGACTATGAAAACGAGTACCTTACTGATGCCCCTGACTACCGGGCCGTAACCCAATCAATTTTCGTAGACCTGTTCAAGAGCGGGTCAATTATCGAGGATCTCCGGCCCAACCTCTACGACCCAGTCGAAGGCACTACTCTTGCTGAAGCCGAGGTTCAGCGCATTTCCCGCAAAACTGTGCTATGTGGCATATCATGGACCACTGTGGACGGTGAGGAGGTCGTCATCACAACCACCCGCCCCGAGTTGATCTGCGCATGCGGGGTTGTCGTAGTACACCCAAACGACGAACGGTATTCACACTTAGTCGGCAAGAGGGTTCGTCTGCCCATGCCTGTCAGCGGACGAGAGGACACCGTCGAAATCCTCGCACACCCCTCAGTGAGAATGGACTTTGGCAGCGGAGTTCTGATGATTTGCTCCTTTGGTGACCAGAATGACGTCGCAGTGTTCAGAGAATTGGCCCTTCGCCCCCACGTAGCAATCGATATGGACGGGAAGATGACTTCCATTGCTGGGCCTCTTGAGGGCCTTCCAGCCTTCGAGGCACGAAAGAACGCTATCGACTTGCTGCGCGAATCGGGCTGCCTTGTGTCCACCGAGGAGAGGATGCAGGAAGTCCCGGTCAGTGAGAGGGGGGGCAATCCCATCGAGATCATCCTGCTAAAGGAATGGTACGTCAGACAGACGCATATCCTTGACAGGCTGCGAGAGCTCTCTGATCAGAGTATATTCATTCCCGAGCGCAATAGGCAGTACCTCCATGACTGGATGGACGGAATTTCGATTGACTGGCCCATCAGTCGACGTAGATGGTACCACACAGAGGTGCCGATATGGTATTCCGAGGACGGGGACAAAGTAGTCGTCCCCCCACAGGGCTGCTACGTACAACCATGGAGGGAGTATCCGCCCCCTGGATCGGAGGTTCTTGACCGGGAAACCAGAAAGTTCCTTGGAAATTATGGTGAGATGGAGAGTAGTCTCGGTGCATTGTCCGGCGAGGAGAAGGTGTTCGATACTTGGATGGATTCCTCTAACTCCAATCTCTATGTCTCCGGATACATCAGCGACCCCAATCTTTTCGAGAGGGCCTTCCCCACCTCAATCAGGCCTCAGGGCAAGGAAATCGTTCGCACCTGGTTATACTACACCCTCCTGAAGAGCGCGCTTCTCCTCGATCAGCCTGGTTTCCATAGCATCTGGATCGACGGGCTGGGTATGGATCCCTGGGGCCGTAAGATGTCCAAGTCTCTGGGCAACGGCATTGATGCCGACAGCATTCTGGAATGCGGAGCAGGGGGTAGGACCGGGTCATGGAAGATCAGGGGGGCTGACGGCAAGCAAGTAGTCCTCAAGGCCAACAAGATCGGTAGCGAGTGCTTCAGGCTCTGGAAAGCTTGCGACGCGCAGGTTGGTGATGATTTCCACATCAACCCAGAGGAGATCGAGACGAAGTACTACGGCATACTGACCAAGATGTTCAACATCGCTAGGTTCGCTAGCCAGTTTGATGCCCCAGAGAACTTGGATATCCCCCCCGATCTCGAGCCGGAGGACGTATGGATTCTATCTGAGTTCGACCACACGCTCTCAGTAGTCGAAAGTGCATGGGCAGAGATTGACATTTACACTGCCGCCCAGTCCATCAAGGCCTTCGGCACCGGGATTTTCCCTAGCCACTGGCTTGAGATGTCCAAGTCGAGGCTGTACGACGGCAATGATTCGGCCACGTGGGCCCTTCACAGGGTGGTTAGGGACCTGATGAGCGCCTTCACCCCAATATGCCCTTTCTTCACCCACTACCTCAGCACTACCCTATACGGGAGAAGCGCTGTAGATGTTGTGGGGTTCCCGAGGATTCCGGACACCTGCGGTGCCAACATGTTCGAATCTATGAAGGGGCTCACCGACTCATTGATCTCTTTCAATTCAATGATCTGGAAGATGAAGAAGGATAGTGGTATTTCTCTCAAGTCTCCTATCGAGGGTGTGGATATTCCCGAAAACTTGCTAGTCTTCGAAAATACACTCACGAATATGCACAATTTGTCATAGGCTACGCATGGGTTTTCTGAAACCACTTCTTTGCAAGCTTTGTGCGTAGCAAACGATTGCTGTTGATTATTTCAAACTGCAATTCAATTCAGAGCCGTGCTAGGCTTGCCGGTCTCGAAGAACTCAATCAACAGAGTAGCCATTTCAGTCCCTACTCGAGCTTGGGCCTCGGAAGTAGATGCTGCGATGTGCGGGCTTCCGTGGAAGCTATTGTGCGAAAGAAGCTGGCTTTCTCCAAGAGGTTCAATCTCGAAGACGTCCAAGGCTAGCGAGCTCAATTGACCGGCCCGAAGGGCCTCTGCGGCCGCAGCCTCGTCAACGATGCCCCCCCTAGCACAGCTGACTATGTGATTTCCGCACTCGGTCCCGTCAGCACCTATACCGGGCATCATAGAAATGCGATCGGAATTGACCAAATGGCGAGTCTCCTCAGTTAGATTGCAGTGAATTGAGACATGAGTGCAGTTCCTGAACACCTCGTCAACATCATCGTGCATCGTCACGCCGACGTCAGAGGAGCTGACGTAGGGGTCGTATGCGTGGACTTCCATGCCAAATGCTGTTGCGATTTCCGAAACACCCCTGGCGATTCGCCCAAACCCGATAAGTCCCAGCCTCTTTCCGCCAATCTCGGTCCCCCTGAGGTGCTTCTTCGCCCACTGGCCGTCGCGCAATGACCTATCGGCAGTTGTTATGTGCCTTGTTGAGGCTAATAGGTGAGCAATTGTAATCTCGACTACACTCCTAGTCGATGCACCGGGGGTATTGCAAACGACGACCCCGTGTTCGGTGGCCGCTTCTATGTCGATGTTGTCCACACCAACCCCTGCCCGACCGATGAATCGGATTCCCCCGTCTACCCTCACAGAAGCCATGATTTCCTCAGCGAATAGTTTGGTTGCGCTTCTGATGACCACTGCGTCGAACGCTGCTAGTGACCCGTTAGCAATCTCCCCCTTCTCGTGGTGCCTTAGGACGACCTCATGCCCAGCATTCTTCAGCATTGATACGGCTACATCGGACATTCCGTCTGTGACTGCTATGCGACCCATATTGCTACCCCGCGCTAGACATGCATCAATATTGCTAGGACTATTTGTCCGCAGCATTGAAATCAGAAACTCCCATGGCGAGGAGGATACCATGGGATTCGATTTGCCTGATCTAAGATATGCCTATGACGCCCTTGAGCCGCACATTGATGCTGAGACGATGGAACTGCACCATTCCAAGCACCATGCTGGCTATACTGCAAAGCTCAATGCTGCCATCAAAGGCACCAATATGGCTGAAAAATCAATTGAGGAGTTGCTAACCGAGCATAATGGCATCCCTGCTGTGAGGAATAACGGGGGCGGATACTGGAACCACAACCTGTTCTGGAGAGTGATGTCGCCCGACGGTGGCGGGAGTCCTGATGGTGATCTGGCTATAGCCATCGATGATGCCTTTGGTTCCATTGAAGGTATGAAGGACGAATTCACCAATGCTGCAATATCCAGGTTTGGCAGTGGTTGGGCGTGGCTGTGCTCATCGAACGGGTCTCTATTCATCTGTTCGTCCCCTAATCAGGACAACCCCCTGATTTCTGGTAACGGAATACCAATACTTGGTCTTGACTTGTGGGAGCATGCCTATTACAAGAAGTTCGGACCAGCTAGAGGGGACTACATCACTGCTTGGTGGAACGTCGTAGACTGGGGTGCCGTCGCTGGTAACTACACCAGCACCCAATGATTTGACACCTTAGCCCAAACCGAACCGCTTCATTCTTGGGTCTCGTGGGTAGGGGCGATGTGTGGTTGAGTCTCTGGAGGCAATGCTCACCTCTCTATTGATACTGCTCACGCCTGTCTTCCTCGCCCTTCCGGTATCCTTTGCTTGGCGATGGTGGGTGGGCATCGAACCCGAGCAAGAGCATTACCGCGAAAAGGTCCGAATGGTCTTGGATTCTGGAATCCCACTCAGCCGTTATCGATCCGAGCTTGATGCCGAGGCAAGGAAGGTCCATCTGATCTCCGATAGACAAGCTCGTATCGAATCTGACTTGCTCCATCCCCTCAGGATTCAGCACTTCCTCCTCTTCCCTAGCCTGGTCCTTTGGCCCCTAGTAGGCCTATTTGCAGCAATCATCACATTGCCGATGATGCCGGTACTCAGACTTGTTGAGTGGATCCTCATCGACAAGGGCATTCTCTCGCTCGTCGCACGAATTATCCAGCAGTACACCCGATGGGAGGTGATTGGCATCCCGCGTCTGGGGGAGGGTGCAAAAGAGCTCGATAAGGTGCTAGCATCGATACATCGTATGCCAATCACGGTCTTCCTCGGACTATTCGCATACCTGATTGTCTCGTACATGCCATTGAGTTCGTTCAACGTCCTTCTTCTCAGTGCAGCCGTCTACATAGTCCTGGTTTCGGCGATCTCAGTCATCAGAGCAGCGACTGAGAGTTCTCTGACCTTCGCAGACCCCACTAACAGACGACTCATCCCCATGGACTCCTTCGTCGAGGATGCTCTTGGCCCTTGGGTCGGTGTGGGACTCCTATTCCTGCTGTCGAGGCAGCTCATGTACGGCTCATCTATTCGCACTGGCGAGTTATTCCACGATCCTGTTGCCTTCTCCATTAGCGTGCTCCTAGTTCTATACACAGCCACCATAATCGGGATTACCGTCGAAATCGTATTTTTCAGGACAAGGGGGGGTTCAGTAAGGCAGACATTCCAACTCCAGATGGTTGATGAGTTCGATCCGATGGTCTACCTTTTCACCCGCAGCCACGGGACATTGAGGATATCCCCCCTTATACCCCTATCCAAATGGATCGAACAGAGAGAGGAATTTGATTTCACACCGGATCCGAACTGAAGACCTACACGCCAAAAGATTGACCACAGCCACACGATTTGCCTGCGTTGGGATTGAGAATCTGGAACCCACCACCCATTAACTCGTTCTTGTAGTCGATTGTGATGCCAGAGAGCATTACACTGTCCCTATTGTGAACTAGAACTCTCATTCCATCGACTTCGACACTCTGAAACTCATCGTCGAGGGGATCCTCGGTGACTTGCATATCGTACATGTACCCTGAACACCCACCTGAGTCGGCACTGACAATCAGGACATGGGTGCCCTCATCACCGTTCAATGCACTTCTAATGGCTATTTTTGCCTCTTCGGTGAAGTCGATGGTGACGCCCACGGTATCAAAATGAGTGGTAACTGGCAATGAGAGTTTCTTGCCACATAGGTCGTCCATGGTACGATGTGCTGGAGGCCTCTATTTCAACGATTGCTGAGATTTTCTGCTGCAAATCAATAATGCCCCATATGCAGAAAATTGCAGAACAATATTGCTGTCAATTATCGGGATGCTCTGGTTTGACGCTTGAGCTGCTCCCTCGAAAGCAATCTGCAACGGCTGATATGCTTCTCGCAGAGCTCGGCGTCTTCCTTATCCAATCCCCTCTCCAAAGACTGAGTGAAGCATTTTATCGCGTCTTCATATAGCTCGACTGCCGCATAAGAGGAACCCATGTTGAACAGGGTCCTGCCCGTGACGCTTTTGGAATCCATGTTGATTGCAGTATGGTATGCAAGGACGCTCTCTGCGAATCGGGAGGATTTGAACAATGCATGACCTCTTCCATTCTGGGCTCTGACCCTTAGTTCGACCTCTTCCTTAGGACAACCACCAATCGCTTTTTCGAAGCAGGTAAGGGCCTCGGTGGCTTTGTCCTCTTGAAGGAGTGATAAGCCCTTATTGTACCACTCTATCGAGGCATTGAGATCGCCGCTGCGCTCGAGGGGCGGGGACTCTTCGTTTGAATGCGTCAAGGCGGCTTGTACCAGGGCCTCTTCAAGCTCATCCTCATCCAGGGCAACAGGAGTTACTGCTTGGTATTGAGCCTCCCCTATGCTATCGGCCCTCTGTCGGCACTGAGCAGCCCTGTCGGGATAGCCAGCCGCTTCGAGAGCATCTCCCAATCCCCTCCAAACCTCGGGCGAGTCCTGGGCGCCCTCAAGCAGCCCCTTCCAGACAGACACAGCCGCTGCGTGATTGCCGGCGGAAGTATGGCTCTCGGCCTCAATCATCATACTCTCAGAACTCATTGGGGACGGTTCTTCCGAATCGAGAGTGATGCCGCCCTCATCAGACTGGCCTTCTGAAGGCTCGGATAAGGGTGAGGCTTGCAGGAATACTCGAGGAGGATGGTCGTCCGATGCGGATGAGATTCTAGCTAGGGCTTTGTTATCAGGGTATGATATGTGGGCGGCTCTCGCGTATTTCGAGGCCCTGGGCGGGTCTTCTTCCTCGAGCAGAATCGCTAGGTTCGACAGTGTTGGACCGTGATTCGGCAATAGCCTATCCACCTCCTTGAAAGACACGATTGCCCTTTCTGCTGAACCCTGATTCGAATATAGCACGCCAAGGCAATACCACGCTGTTGCATTTTCAGCATCATGAGCAATCACCTCTTCGTAGGCTTCGATTGCAGCAGTTGTGTCACCTCGCTTGGCCATAGAGCCTGCTTCCTGCAATTGGGACGCAATACTTCCCTGCTCCATAGAGTGGGGGCCTAATGACAGAGGGATAAGTATTGGCAAATTTTGTCCAGTCGGTATAATGAAGGGCAGGGGAGTCCCCAAACCATGGACGGTCATATTGTCGTAATGGGGATTAGCGGATCTTACGAAATGGAATCATCAAACGGAAGGCTTCTCGAATTGGTGCTGGGGGATTGCAGAACGGCAGGAGCAGAGGCCTTCGTATGGGACAATGAGAAGACCCCCCTCCCCATGGTTGGGGAGGAGGGGTGTTGGTCGCATCCGAATGTCAAGAAGTTCAAGGATAAGGCCGAATCGGCCGATGCGTTCGTTCTGTCCAGCCCTGAGTACCACGGCACTATGAGCGGTGTGATGAAGAACAACCTAGACTGGCTGTCTTCCGAACAGGCCTCTGGTAAGGTGTTCGGCCTAATGAGCACCTTGGGGGGGCGGACTAACAGCAACACTCTGAACCACATGAGGATCGTTGCTAGGTGGGTTCACGGTTGGGTCGTGCCAGAGCAGGTGGCCATTGGGAATGTCGAAAGTGCGTTCGATGAATCGGGCCAACTGATCGAGGAGTCCATTCGAAACCGCGTCAGTGGGCTGGCAGAATCGCTCGTGACCAGTACAGTCAAACTTAGGAGATAGTATACGTGACCTCGGGAGCACTGCCATCGGGAAGCGAGTACTTGCTCTTTGTCACGGCTGCTTCTGGTGTGGCCACTTGGTGGTCTAGTAATTTCTCCGAGCGAACCAGGCTCACTAAAACATTCGCAGGTACGGGAATCCTTGCAATCGTAGCGTTGATTGCCATGGTGTTTTCTGCGTGATTGATATGTTGGCAAAATCATTCCCGACAAGAGCCCCTGTCTACTGGGAAGTTGTTGAGAGTGGGCAGGTCGTCATAATGCATGAGAAGTCACTGAGTGGATTCGAACTGCTCCTATCCAATCTCATGAGGGCCCCCAAGAGCATCCAACGTACTTTGGACGAGATGAACTCCCTGCTGTGGAATCTTATGGACGGAAACAACAACCTAGCAGAAATTGTGGTTCGAATGGACCTCGCCTTCGCCGAGAAGATTGCCCCAGTTAACGAGCGTGTTGCCCTTTCGATCAAGAGTTTTCTCAATCTAGGTCTGGCAGTGATAATTGTTCAACCTGAAGAGTTGAAGTGGGACACCGGTCCGTGCGTTAACCACCCCTCAGAAAGTCTTGGGGCATAGACTACTCCTCTGAGACGGATAGACGAATGACCTCATCCCTCCGCTCTTTGTAGACAGCGGAGAAGTAGACCATCAAAGGAATGACCAATACTAGGAAGAAGCATCCCACGAGACTAGCGAAGCTGTAGATGGTCTCCTGTACTGGGTCTATCTTGAACTGCTCAATGCTAACGAACTCGTGGGTTGTGACCACCGCGTGAACTTCGACGTCGTCGCTGGGGATTTCTTGGCCATCGCTCACGATGGAGATCCTCCACGTAATCGTCTTGTTCTGGGTGTCAATTTTCTCCCTAGCTTCGATTTCGGCTTTGCCAATATCCTCGTTCTCGAGGAACCCGAGTCCCTCGATGGGGAGTTCGAGGGAGGCCCGCCCCCTCATGATGCCGGAGCCCTCGCTCAACTCCATGCTGTGCGAGCGTTCGAAAGAGCACGTCTCCAATATGCTCGAATAGTCGCTCTCAGGCTCGTTGCAGACGTAGTTCGTACCACTCACCAAGCCTAGGTTCGGAGAGTAGTACCACTCTGAGTTAATGCCCTCTGCCTCGACTACTAAGGTAGCTCCCGAATCTGGAGCACCATCAACGGACACATTGACCCATGTGATGGCAGCCCGGGTAGTGTAGAACCAACTGGCTTTGCCCTCAGTTTCTGACTGTAGGTCCATCACCAAGGCCTCATTGGTGGTGGAGTAACCGTAGTACTCTGAATCGACAGTATTCGAGTACACAGCATAGGAGAGGAGGATGATCAGCGTCATGCCTGTTCCAATCATAGTTCGAATCATGTTTGGATTCTTTGAGAGGGAGCGCTTCACACCAGCGGCATTCGACAACTTGTTTTCAATGCTTGTCGAAGACACCCGATATACTAAGGCAAGAATCGAAAACCGGGTCATCACGGTTAAATACGGTCTGTTGGACGGGCGGCACGCACAGGTGATTTAGTGACCACGTACTACGACGTCCCGGCGGACCAACTGATTGGTGGTCTCGCAGAGAGGCTCCACGCCTACGACGCAATCGCCCCGCCCGAATGGGCTGCTCACGTGAAGACTGGTTCCAACCGTGAGCGCCCCCCAACTCAGATAGATTGGTGGCACACCCGTGCTGCAGCCATGCTTCGTAAAGTCGGTCATAAGGGGCCCATTGGAGCAAACAGAATTGCTCAGGAATATGGGGGTTCAAAGAATCGAGGTGTGCGGAAGAACAAATCTGTTGCTGGTTCTAGGAGCATCTCTAGGAGGATTCTTCAGCAACTCACCGAGTCCGGCCTAGTGACCAACTCGCACAATACCGCTGGAACGGTCATTCTAGGGAAGGTGTTGACTCCAGCCGGGCACTCCTTGCTGGACGATGTGGCCCATTCCGTGCGTGACCATGCTGAGGAACGATATCCCGGGCTCAATAGGTACCGGTTATAGGAGGGGTTTTGATGGCCAGAAACAAGCCCACTGCCAAGAAGAAGAGGCTGAATAAGGTCACTAAGCAGAATAAGAGAGTCCCCGTTTGGGTTGTCATGAGGACCAACAGGAGGGTCAACACCCACCCCAAGCGGCACATGTGGCGTCGCTCCAAACTACAGAGGTGATAATTTGGCCGAGGTGAAGGAGTTGACCATTCCACTTAGGGCTGCTTGGAAAGTTCCTCGAACCAATAGGGCGAAGAGGGCCATGGCAGAGGTCAAGTTACACGTGGCAAGGCACATGAAGAAGACCGAGGACGAGGACATCTGGATCGACGAGTCCGTCAACCATGCGATCTGGTCACGTGGGATGCAGCACCCACCCCGGAAGATTCGCGTCGTCTGCACACGAGAGGAGGGTTTTCCCCTCGAAGTCAAGCTTCTGGAGGACTGATCATGGGGAACATCCGTCCTTCTTTCATCAAGTCCAGAGCCCTCCGCCTGGTTGAGAACTACCCGGATCAGTTCACTGACGACTTCGACACCAACAAGGAACTTGTGGGGAGGTTCACCGACCTCGTTGATGAGGACGGCAATGTGATGAACAAGCGCATGAGAAACTGGATTGCCGGATACATCACCAGGTACAAGCAGCGCAGGGAAGACTAGCGCACCCCTCATCATCAAAGCCCCCCTCCCACCTACATGGGAGGCAGGCAGAACGTTCCTAACCCCCCGTTCAGTGAGAACCTGTGCATCATACTCGTGAATCCCAAGCACGATGGTAACATAGGCGCTGTCGCTAGGGCGATGCTCAATTTCGGCATCCGTGACCTCAGGGTTGTTGGTAGAGAGGGACCTTGGTCGGAGGAGGTCAGAAACAGGGCCAAGTCTGCCCAGATAGTCCTGGAAGAGGCCACTCTTCATTCTTCGTTCGTCGAGGCCGTCGCGGACTGCTCAATCGTGGTTGGCACCTCTGGCAAACGAGAGGGGGGGAGCAAGACGGAGTTGCGTCACTTCATAATGCCCGAGGAGCTGCCTCGCCGCCTCGATGGGACCGAGGGGACGGTCGCATTGGTATTCGGTCCCGAAGGTAAGGGGCTGGTAAACGAGCAGTTGAGAGTATGCGACTTGCTGGTGACTATTCCTTCGTGGGAGGGATACCCCATACTAAACCTGAGCCACGCGGTGGCGATACTGTGCTTCGCTTGGTTTGTCAATTCGACCGAGGATGTCGCGCCCGAAACTGAAGAGCGCCTCGTCTCACCCGAGCTTAGGAGGAGATTCAAATCCGAGGTCAAGCGACTCGTCGCTTCCATGCCTACGAGGGATCATCGCAGACGAGGGATTGAGGAAACGCTGTTGCGAGTGATCATGAGAGGACTGCCCAAGGGAGATGAGATTCACAGATTGCTCGCTGTGGTGGGCGAGGCTGCAGATGCCTTTGAACGAAATAGCCCGTAGTGCCTGTTTCCGTCAACAATGGGATCCATAGGGTGGTTTTTTCGGGTATTGGATTCTCGAAATGTTATGATTGGGGGGCTCCAGATTGTCACCGGAGCCTTCGGTTATTCCGGAAGATGGGTAGCACATCAGCTTCTCACGGAGGGGGCTAGGGTCCGAACTCTAACTAACGCTGTAGGCAGAGACGACCCCTTTGATGGGCGAATCGAAGTACATCCGCTAGACTTCCAAGACAGGACTTCACTCGTGGAGTCGCTGCGTGGAGCAGACGTGATGTACAACACTTACTGGGTTCGCTACAATAGGAAGTCTGGGGGATACGATCACTCGACAGCCACTGAGAACTGTCGAAGATTATTCAGGGCCGCATCTGAGGCTGGAGTTCGTAGGGTAGTTCACTTCAGCGTTGCTCGTCCAGAGGAGGCCCCGGGATGGTCTTACTTCAGGGGCAAGGTGGAGGTGGAGAGAGACCTCAGGAAGTCAGGACTCTCGTATGCAATCATACGGCCCACCGTATTGTACGGTGGAAAGAGGAATGTCCTGATCAACAACATGGCTTGGTTAATCAGAAAATCCCCAGTTTTTGGAGTGTTCGGATGGGGGGAATACCCCATACAGCCCATACATGTCCGTGATTCGGCACGTATTGCCATAGGCTTGGGCAAGGGAAATGAGGATGTGACCAGGGATGCTGCCGGCCCAGAAACATACACCTATCGAGAGTTCGTGGGATTGATTGCTAGAAGCATGGGGGTTCGTCGCCTGATTGTGCCGGTTCCCCCCATCATGGGATGGGCTGCTGGCAGGGCCTTCGGAGCAATTCTGAAGGACGATGTCATCACTAGGGCAGAGATCCGGGGCCTCATGCAAGGCCTTGTTGCTTCTAATGAAGAGCCATTGGGCGAGTCTCTATTCAGCGAGTGGATTGCTCAGAAGGGACCCGAGTTGGGCAGGCACTACCACAATGACCTCAAAGAGAGACGCTATTTATGATTTCATTGATATTGGATCTTTAACCACTAAGGAGCCCAACTTGCCCATGATTTAGGAGTCTCCCTTACGTGGAATGCTGCTAGTCGAAGCTCATTGCCATAAGCCGTCTCTATGAATGGCTCAATCTGGGCGAATGCCCACTTGGCCAGGTTCTCGGCTGTGGGCACAAAGGGAACCACCAGCGTCTTATGGCCAGCCCCCAGAACCGTGAGGGCCTCAATGCCTTCGTTATCGCCCACGTAGATTATGAAAGCGTGGTCTACGATGTCGTGAATCTGCTCCTCTAGAATCTTGGAAACATCGCCGAAATCGATTAGCATGCCCTCCTCCGAGGCCCCGTCCCTGGTGACGACCTCTCCCTTCAATTCAGCCTCCCACCTGTACCTGTGACCGTGGAAGTTACGGCACTTGCTCCTGTGGTTGGGCACCCTATGACCGGTGTCCGTCTCCACCCAGCGCCGGATAGTAGAAGTCACGCGTCTTCCTCCGGAATGAAGTCCATGCTAGCAGAGTTGATGCAGTACCTCTCACCACCGAACTCAATGGGACCGTCTTCGAAGACATGCCCTAGGTGTGAGTCGCATGAGCCGCACCTGACCTCGACACGCACCCTTCCGAGGCTCCTGTCTGTCAGCCTCCTGATTCCCGCGGCTGGGTGCTCGGCGTGGAAGGCAGGCCAACCGCATCCGGAGTTGTACTTCATCTCGGCTGTGAAGAGTATGTGCCCACAGCAAACGCAGTAGTATGAGCCTTCACTTTCCTCCATATTGAGGAGACCTGTGTTGGGTCTCTCCGTTCCTGCCTCCCTAGTCACATGGTACTGTAGCGGAGTCAGCCTAGACCTCCATTCCGCATCCCTTTCGGGAATGAATAGCGGAAGCCTGTCACTCATGTCGATGCCTCTTGATCACGCTCAGCGATGATTGCATTTTCCAGTACTTTATCCCAGACGTCGACGTACTCCACAGGATCCTTGCGTCCAATAGAATGGAATGCAAGTATCCGCTCCACATCAGAACCAGACTTCCCAGAGCTTCGACCAATCGGGTCTGGGTTGTACGAAGTAATCGTGTTCGCGAAAACAGTGTCAAAGTCCAACCCCAGGGCATCCACTGAATCGAGGGCATCAATGAGTATGGAGGACTTGTCCTCATCAATGTAAGGCAAGTGGAAGGATACCGTGTCGCTGGCCCAGTTGCCTACTCTGAAGGCAGATTCGAGGGCCACGTAGAACTCTGGCCGGCAGTCAGGGTATATTTCGTGGTCCCCGCTGTGCACACCAAGCGCGATGGATACTTGGGATTTTTCCCGTGTGGCCACTGATAGTGCATGGCCATAGAGGATTGATGAGAAAATGGCGTTCCTATTGGGAACCACCGTATGCTTCATCTGCTCCGACTCGTAGTGTCCCTCGGGAACTTCAAATTCCGGCGTGGTCAAAGCGGAATGGAATGAACCCATAGCCGATCTCAGGTCAACAACAGTATGCACTACATCAATTCCCCTACTTCTCAGGTATGAGATGTTTGACTTGGCGCGCTCGATCTCAATCGAGTGCTTCTGCCCGTAGTCATATGTCAGGCAAGATACCTTGTAACCGTCGGCCAAGAGTCTCAACAGTAGTGCTGTACTGTCCATCCCACCTGAGAGTGACATCACTGCTCGCAATCAAAGCACCCCCATCCACTTGTGGGTCTGTAAACTCAACCTCCATCCGTGGCTATCCTTGACCAGCTGCTCTACGATCTGGAAGTCCCTGCCGTTCTGTTCCACTGAGGCCGATTCCACGTAGCACGGCTGAAGGAAGTGATGGTCAAAACCTAATCTCAATTCGTCATACATATCCAGCGATTGGCCGCAGTACACAACCTTCAGTTCGTCCCCGGTGATCTGCTTGACAGTCACATTGGGATAGACCTGGTCCTTAGGGCTGACACAAATCCAGTCGATGATAGAATCCACTGGGATGGAACCGTTTGTCTCGATGGAGAGGGTGATTCCGTGTTCCTTGAGCCGTCGGCCTATTGTGGCTAGATCCTGCATAGCCGGCTCCCCCCCAGTGAAGACGACCCTGTCACAATTGTATGTCAATACCTCTTCAACTATGGAATCTAACTCCTTCTCCTCATAGGTAAGGAAGTCGGTGTCACACCATTCGCACCGGAGGTTGCAGTTCCCGAATCGAACGAAAACGTGAGGAATTCCACAGTGATGCCCCTCGCCCTGGACCGAGTGGAAAATCTCGACTATTGGGTAAGAGACCATTCACTTACCCCTGCAGTGAGTCACTGCGGATTAGTTTCATTAGCTCCGAGCGGGCTTCGGCCTTTTCAAAGAAGACACCTCTCATCGCACTAGTCGTCATTATTGCGTTCTGCTTCTGAACGCCCCTACATCTCATGCAACCGTGCTGCGCCTCGATGATTACCGCACAACCAAGGGGCTTGAGATACTTCTCCAAGTCGTCAGCGATCCCCTTAGTGACCCTCTCTTGGTTCTGTAGCCTCTTTGCATGGATATCTAGTAGCCTAGCGAGTTTGCTTATGCCCACAATCCTCTCAATTGGAATATAGGCGATATGTGCTCTTCCGGAGAAGGGTTGGAGGTGATGCTCGCAGGTGCTGTGAAACTCAATGTCCCTCAACAGAACGATTCCGTCATACCCCTCCGCGTTGAAGGTCGAGTCCAGAGTCGCCCTCGAATCACCTGCATATCCAGAGAATACCTCGGCATACGAGTCTACGACCCTAAGAGGAGTATGCTCCAATCCCTCTCTCAATTCACCGTTGCAACCCTCGATGTAACGAACCAAGGTGTCTACTGCTGAGGCGGCCTCTTCCTTGCTTACCATGCTATTCCCCCATTCTCCCATGGCGAGCATCAATCTCATCCAGTTGGTCAAGCATCTTTCGACAAGCAGTCCTGATTGCGTCCGCAACGCTGACGAACTTCTTGTCATCGCCCACGTGCACCTTCAGATCGTTAAGTATCTCATTCGGCATGTCAAGGCTTACCTTGGGCATAACCCCGGACAAATTACTCTAAATATAATATTACCTGAGTATTACTATAGTAATATTTAGACAGTTGATGGGATGAGAAAAGCTGGCAGTCACCTTCGACTCTCGATCTTATCATTCAGGCCAGGGAATGAGTCATTCAACGACTTGGCCCGCTCTTTGAGCCTCAGCAACTGGGAGTTCGCCTCTTCATCCGAAATTCCCTGCGAGAGCAGGTTCAGAATCAGAGTCAGCCCACCTTGAATTGAGCCTGCTTCCAAGAACGCATCATTGGAGATTTCATTGGTTGCCCTAAGGACCTCGAGAGTGTCAAGGAGGAATTCGACCTCCTCCTGAATCGCAACGACACTCGAACTGCTGATGATTCCAAAACGCTCTAGTGAACTAATCATGACCTGTCGACCAAGGGAGCCTTTTTCATCGTTCTGACTGTGGCTTTTCGACAAGTTCGATTAGGACTCCACCGCAGGACGAGGGATGTACGAAAGCTATCCTATGCCCGCCCGAGCCGATGGTAGGCTGTTCGTTGATCATCTCTAATCCTATAGACTTCAAACGGGCGATAGCGAGTTCGATGTCCTCGACATCAACTGCAACCTGCTGCACTCCCTCGCCCTTGTTGGCTATGAATCTCCCAACGGGGCCACCATCGTCCAATGGCTCGAGCAGTTCGATCCTAGTTCCGCCCGAACCCGCAAGATAGCGCACCCTCACTCCTTGATCAGGAAGGACTTCTTCATTTGTTGGCTCGAAGCCGAAGGCCGACCAAATGGCCCCGGCCTCGTCTAGAGACTTGGTAGCGATTCCAATGTGGTTAATCGACCCTTCTTCCATTCAAACACCACTCGGGGCCATCCATGTGCCGAAGGCCTCCCTCATCACGACATTGGCCTCCCCTACGGTAGCCTCGGCCTTCATTGCCCCTACTAAGGGCTCCATGACATTTGTTCCGTCTTTGCATGCCCCTACTAGCTCCGAAAGGGCCTCGGACACCTTGGCATGGTCCCTCCTCTTACGAATACCACGCAACTCCCTAACCTTCGATGACTCTTCACTGGAATCAATCCTTGGGCCTTCATAGTGTGGTGTGGTTCCGTCAGAGTGGATGTTTACGCCCACGATTGGCTCTTGCCCGCTTTCCACCCGCTGCATCTGGGACCAGGCGCTTTCATGAATCATCCTCTGCTGGATACCTGATTTCACGCACTCCATTGCACCGCCTGATGAGTCAATTTCGGTGATAATGTCCCTAGATTCGCGAATTAGCTGATCAGTCAATTCCTCTACGGAGTAGGATCCCCCAAGTGGATCGGTATGCGCAGTAACCCCGGATTCCTCGGCTAGTATCTGCTGAGTTCTGAGGGCAATGATGGCTGACTCCTCGGTAGGTAGTCCAAGAGCCTCGTCGAAGCTATTTGTATGCAGTGATTGCGTTCCACCCATCACTGCAGCTAGAGCTTGGTAGGCAACCCTGATCGCATTGTTCAGAGGTTGCTGTGCAGTTAGGGTTACGCCTGATGTCTGAGTGTGGAATCTCAGTTGAGATGATTTCGGATTGCTAGGTTCGAACTCCGAAGTCACCAGTTCGAACCAGAGCTGCCTGGCAGCTCTGAATTTGCAGATCTCTCCTAGGAAGTCATTGTGGCAAGCGAAGAAGAAGGACATCCTCGGTGCGAAATCGTCGATTCCCAACCCTGATTCTATCGCGCTCCTTGCATAGAAAAGGGCGTTTGAGAGAGTTAGTCCGATTTCTTGGCCTGCAGTGCATCCAGCCTCCCTGAGGTGGTAGCCACTAACAGAAATTGAGTTCCACCTTGGCACTTGGTCCCTGCACCAATTCATCAGATCGGTAGTGAGCCTCACAGATTGCTTGGGAGGATAGATGTAGAGGCCCCTTGCAATGTACTCCTTGATTATGTCATTCTGCACAGTCCCGGATAAATCGCCTCTCGGAATCCCTCGCTCATCGGCCACGGCAACGTATAGGGCCAATAGTGTGGTAGCAGGGGCATTTATCGTCATCGAAGTTGAGATTTGGCTGAGGTCTATGCCCTCCAATAGGGCCCTCATGTCGTGAATGGAGTCGATAGCCACACCGACCTTTCCAACCTCGCCCACTGCCTGTTCGTCATCAGAGTCGAGACCCAGTTGGGTGGGAAGATCGAAGGCTACGGAGAGGCCGGTTTGTCCACCGTCCAACAGAGTGCGGAATCTATGGTTTGTCTTAGCAGGAGTGGAGAATCCGGCGTACTGCCTCATTGTCCACAAGCGGTGGGAGTACATCTCATTGTGAATCCCCCTCCTGTAGGGGGGCTCGCCGGCCATGGGCATAATTGCCCTATCATGTGAATTGTCGGTGGTTTTGCCTCCCACGGAGAAGCCCAACGGGTAAGGCAACAAGAACCATTCTCAATCGGGTGCTACCGTCTGACCGTGTATTCGTCGATGATCTTTCCCAGTTTCTTACTCTGCTCATCGTTGATTATGCCCTCTTGGAGCTTCTCGTTGAGAAACTCCTTTGATTCATTGGATGTCTTTCGCTCACCGCGTGCCCAGATAGTAGCAAGGATATTGGATCTGTGCTCCTCTGCAATCCCCATATCAGAGAGTTTCAGCCTCATCTCGTACTTGTACTCCATGTGCCTACTCCTATCTAGTCTCCTTGCTCTGGCGGCTGGCTGAAATGAACGGACCCTGCTCCTGAACTTCCTCCGGGGCTTGATTTGTGGTTTTGGAGTGTCATTTTCCGCTGGGGACTTGGGCTTACGAGGGGGGTCCACCCGAGCCGAGGCCCTGGCCCTGCTGCTTTCAATCAGTTCCTTTGCCCTTTCACTGGTGGTTCTAGTGCGTTCAATCACCTCTGGCTCGGGAGCAGCTGGAACTGGCTTACTAAGGCCAAGTTGAGACCTCTGCGGATCTCCCAGCAGTTGTTGTTCGAGAATAGCAGCAGAAGGTGAGTCCTCGGAAATTGGGGTTTGGTCGACAAGGACATTGGTCTCGGCAATATCGTCGACTTCGGGTTCGAGCTGGAGGGGGCCAGGAGCAACGAATGGTTTGGGTTTAGAACCCGGGATCGTGGGGGGGAGGGGTTTGATCTTGGACTTAGCAGGCCGTTCGCTTGAACGCATAGATTCCTTTTTCGGGGTCTTGGGCTGAGAACCTGAACCGAAGACGTTCTTCGGTTCTGCCTTTCGCTTCCTCCTCCGCTGCACTGTCTAATCAGTCCTCAGTGCCTCGGTCTAACCGACTCTCATAAGCATTCTCGATATGTCATGCCCATGCAACGCTAGTGTTGTCAGTTCGGAGAGAGGGGTTGATCGCACTGTCCTCCACCCTAGTTGAGATGCCGCACTGGTGCATCCTCCTGCCCAACTCCGCAATCATCGTGCCATTGTCAACACAGTAGGCATTGTCTGGCCAATGCGCGCTGCCCCCCCTGTCAATGCACATCTTTTGTGCCATCCGCCTCAATCTCCCATTACAGGCAACTCCACCACCCAATAGCAACTCGGTCTTTCCCGTGTGGGCCAAGGCCCTCTCAGCTACTTCCACACAGGTGGCGAAAGCATGTTCCTGCAGAGACCAACAAACAACTCGCAATGGGATGCCGTCACGGACCTTCTGGACAGCGGATGTTAGGATACCCGAGAATGCAATGTCCATTCCGTGAACGCCGTACGGCAATAGCACGTCATCGAGGCTCGGGGGACCTTCCTGTAGGCAGGCGTCGGCAAGCCTCTCGATCTCCGGGCCCCCGGGGAAGGGGATTCCATGAGTTCTTGCAAACTTGTCCAGCATGTTACCGATTCCTATGTCAAGGGTTTCGCCTAATACCCTGTAGCGGCCTTCGGCACGAGCAATCACCTGGGTATTCCCCCCACTAACATAGAGAAGCACTGGATCGATGCAACCTGTCTGGTTTCGGCCAATCTCAATATGCGCAACGCAATGGTTGACTCCGACAAGAGGCACGTCAAGACGGACGGAGAGGGACCTTGCAACCGAGGCTCCAATCCTCAAGCACGGCCCAAGACCGGGGCCCTGGCTGAATGCAACCGCCTCGACGCGGTTCCATTCAAAGCCACCTCTCTCGCTGATTTTTGTAAGCAGGGTGGAGGCTGAGTCAGAGTGGTGATCTGCAGCCTCCCGAGGGTGAATTCCCCCCTCTTCAGGAAGGAATACCGCTGAGATTGATGGATGTAGGGTCCCATCCATGCCAACGCTACCTATCGAGAGCGTGTGTGCTGTGCTCTCAATTCCTAATACTAGGCCACTCATAGTCTGTGATGTGGGACGAGTCCTTTCAAGTATCGCAACCATCCGGGTGCATGAGGACGCTGCTCGTAAACTGCGGTGAAGTCGCTCATCTGTCCGTTGGTAACCTTGAATCACCTCTTTCCGGTGTCCAACTCGAGGATAGGGATCAACTCGTCCATCTCTCGGGGATGTCAATTCTAATCGAAGATGGCCTGATAGAAAGGATCGGCCCCACAACGGACCTTGTTGCTGAGTTTGCCCCCTGGTTTCCTGGATTGGATAAGTCGGCTGAAACCGAGGTAATCGACGTTGGGGGGAAGGCTGTTGTTCCCGGTTTCGTAGACTGTCACACCCACTTGGTTTGGGCAGGTGATAGAGCAGAAGAGCTAGCACTAAGACTAGCAGGCAAGACCTACAGGGACATTGCCGCAGCAGGAGGTGGAATTAGCAAGACTGTCGTTCATACAAGGGGCGCCCCCATCGAAGCCCTAGTGGAATCAGGTAGTAGGAGAATCTTGTCGGCGGTTTCGAACGGTACAACTGCTGTTGAGGCCAAGAGTGGGTACGGGCTCGATGTGGACTCAGAGGTTAAGATTCTAGAAGCAATTTCAATGATTGATAGAGCCTCTCCTTGCAACATCACCCCCACCTGGCTTGGGGCGCACGACCTCCCCCCTGACTCTACTAGAAGTGATTACGTTGACCAACTCACGTCCGACCAATTACCCATCATCAGTGAACTGGGACTTGCAAAATGGGCCGATGTATTTTGTGAACCAGGATGGTTTACTCCGGAGGAAACGGAGGAAATCGTCAGAGCGGCGGCAGATCATGATATTGGTTCGAGGCTGCATGTCGATGAGTTCGTTGACTCAGGAGGACTCGCACTTGCCACAGAACTCGGATCCGCAAGCGGGGATCATGTTGCATATTCTAATGACGAGTCAAGACATAGTGCAGCAGATGGGGGCACTATGCAGACCTTTCTTCCGGGAACCCCCTATATCCTAGGCACGGACATTGTTTCGTTACCTATTGGGAAATGCATCGAAGAAGGTTGGGCTTTCTCAACCGCTACTGATTTCAATCCAAATTGTCCTATCATCTCACTGCCCTTCATCGGAAGTCTGCTCTCCCATAGACTGGGCATAGATCCCATCGCCTCCCTCATTTCTGTAACTAGGAATCCCGCGACCACCCTATTTGGGGAGGCAGAAATGAGGGGTGTTCTGGCAGAAGGAAAGCCTGCCGACCTCAACGTACTGTGGTCGTCATCTGCCGACAGTTGGTGCCAAACCCCTGGAAGTACCCCTGTTAGCATGACCATGATCGGTGGTGAAGTTGTAAACTCTAACAAGGTGTACTGATACTACTCTATCTTTCAAGGACAATTGCTACGAAAATATTGGTTTTTCACTAATAGAACGATGTCACCCATAATTACACCCAATATGTCGATGCATTCGTTGCTGATAACTATCGTTATCAGAACAATATTTACCAAATATCTAGCAAATTGCCTAGCAGTGCCCCGATATCTGAATATATTCAATAATTAGGGCTTCACACCCATATTATTGTGAAATGTTGAAGTCGTTTGTGTCGTTCACGAAACATGACCATGGATGCACATGGATTCTGTATGAAGTGCAAGACCTACGTGCCAATCAAGGACCCAGTGGAAATGCTAATGCGTAACGGGAGAACTAGAGTTGCCGGATATTGCTCTGCTCAAGGGTGTACTGGCAGGATCTCGAAGATCGTATCGTGAATAGCTCCTTGAGAATGATTCTTCAATGGGCGTCAATACGAATGGTGGCCGGGCTCGTGGTCTAGGGGTTATGACGTCGCCTTGACATGGCGAAGATCGCAGGTTCAATTCCTGCCGAGCCCACCAATAGTATCGATATGATTTTAGGGGTTATTCAATGAGTAGGAAATCCTCAATCTTCCTTTGCCCTTGTTCTTCTTTCCAGTAAAGGAAACTTTGGGAATTTCCCTTGTGTTGGAAACGTGGGTTCCGGCACAGGGGCACAAATCAACGCCCTCCACCTCGACTACCCTTAGATGGGTTATTGAGGCGGGTATTCGGTTCATGAACTTCGTATGTCTCATCTGTTGGTGGGCCATTATTGACTCCCTGTCCCACTGGTGAACGTTCACAGGGGTAGCAGATTCAATGATTGAGTTCACTGCATCGACCAATTTATCGGAATCGAAGACTGACTTGTCCTCAAACAGCAGATCGACCCTTGATTGCTCCACACCAATCTGGTTCCCAACCGTCTCGGCGCCCCAAATATCCTCAGCCAGTGCCGAGAAGATGTGCTGCGATGTATGCATGAGTGAGAGCATATTCCTCCTTTCAGTGTCAATAGTGCAAACAAGAGGTTCGCCTATTTCAAACTCGGTCGAATCCTCAACGGGGTGGGGGATCATATCGCCCGGCAATACTTCGAAAAGAGATGTTGATCGGCCATTTTCGTTGGTGATTAAACCGGTATCGCCGGGTTGCCCTCCGCCACGGGGATAGCAATGGGTCTGTGAAAGGAACAGGGACGAGTCCTTGATTCCCAGAACATTTGCTTCAAAGGGCGGGGGATTGGTGCCAGGATGTCGGCGCATGTGCAGTTTTTCTTGCAATATTTCACCCGAACAACTGTCCAATCTCACCATTCATCATGGCACTGGAAAGGGCTTCGCATTCCACAGTTAGGGATCTGTCGCAATTCAAGGGTAAGACGTACTTCCTGACCCACTCTCGAATGGTTTCTACACCATTTCCAGGTGCCTCTTCTATACGGTCTAAAGCCTCACAGGCACAAATCATCTCATTGGCAATCACCTGTGAAAGGTATAGTGTGGATGTTGTGGATCTGAAAGCGCCAGTTGCCCCCATGGAGGCATGATCCTCCTTGCCCATGCTTACGGGCACGTTGCTGGTGGTAGCTGGGTTAGCAATGAGATGCATCTCCGAGACAAGCGAGGCTGCGACGTACTGAATAATCATCAGTCCACTTTCCAATCCCTCTTCATTGGCCAGGAAGGGCTTTTGCCCACTCCATGACGGATCGAGAAGCTGATTTATCCTACGTTCTGATACAGCCGCAAGTTCGTGACACGCAAGAGCGATGCTGTCGCTTGCCATCGCTAGGTTCTGACCGTGGAAGTTTCCCCCACTGATGATTTCACTGTCCTCGCCTTCGACGAAAACTAGAGGGTTGTCAGTTGCACTGTTGATCTCTATCTCCAGAATTCTTCTCACCTCTCTGACTAATTCGATTACCGGGCCGTGAACTTGGGGGGAGCATCTGAAGCTGTAGGCATCCTGTACTCGGTCACAGTCCGCGTGCGAAGCCATGATCTCGGAGTCTGCAAGCATTCCAGAGATCCTAGCTGCAGAGATGGACTGGCCGAATTGGGGTCTAGATGAGTGAATTCTGGGATCGAATGGTGCATGAGAGCCTCTAATCCCCTCCAAAGAGCACGCAACGGCGCAATCGGATGCAAGGAGGAGATTCTCCAGATTGGTGAGAGCCAACACCATGTAAGCGCACATCTGGCTGGTCCCGTTGATTAGCGATAGCCCCTCCTTTGCTTGCAATAAGATTGGGGAAAGCCCGGCCTCACTCAAGGCATCATTGCTGGGAACTGTGGTCCAAGAGTCCCCATCGCCGACAGAGCATACCCCCTCGCCTATCAATGGCAAGGACATGTGAGAAAGGGGGGCAAGATCACCCGATGCCCCCAGAGACCCAATTCGAGGGACTACGGGAGCGATCCGGGCATTCACCATCGATAGCATCAGTTCGACTAGTTCTGGTCGAGCACCGGAGACCCCCTTGGCAAGGGAGTTTGCCCTGATGATCATCATCATCAGAACATGCTCGGGTTCCATTCTATCGCCGACCCCGCAGGCATGGCTCCTGATCAGATTGACTTGGAGCTCCTCTAGTTGCCCCTCCCCAATCCTGACTGATGACAGAGCGCCGAATCCGGTATTAATCCCATATACCACCTCACCAGAGCCTAGGACCCGCTCTATGGCTAATCTCGATGCTGACATCATCTTCCTAGACGATTCGGAAAGGGAGGCTGTGCATTGACCGTTAGCGATGGCTATGACGTCCTCAGGACGGAGGGTTTCCCCATCGATGCTAACCTCGCCCATGTATCACGACGAGGTGCCGGGTCACATAGAGTCATCGAGAGCGGTTGAAGACATCCTCAAGCAGTTTTTCCTCAACCTTGTTAGGCATGGTCACCTCCAACTTGGAATTGGCCTCCATTGCTCTAGAAATAGCAAACTGAGCCCCATCATTCCTAGCCCATGAACGCCGTGCTAGTCCATTGTTAACATCCCACGAAATCATTGAGTCGATGCTTCTCTGGGAGTCTTGTGAGCCATCAAGCACTAATCCAAAGCCACCGTTGATGACCTCACCCCAGCCAACACCACCACCATTGTGCAGGCTTACCCAGGTGGCTCCCCTGAAAGCGTCACCAACAAAGTTCTGGACGGACATGTCGGCTGTGAACATAGAACCGTCTAGGATGTTGGCGGTCTCTCTGAACGGGCTGTCGGTGCCCCCCACATCATGGTGGTCCCTCCCCAGAACGACAGGAGCCGAAACTCGGCCCTCCGAGATTGCGGTGTTGAAAGCGGAGGCGATCTTTCGCCTGCCTACTTCATCCGCATAGAGTATTCTAGCCTTGCTGCCGACAACTAGATTGTGCTTTTCAGCATCCGAAATCCACTTGATATTGTCTTGGTACTGCGTCCTGACAACATCCGGGCTCGCGCGAGAGAGCCCCTCAAGAATGCCCTTAGCAATTGCATCGGTGACTCTCAGATCGTCATCACTCCCAGAGCAACACACCCATCTGAATGGTCCGAAGCCATAATCGAAGCACATTGGACCCATGATGTCCTCGACATATGAGGGATATCGGAATCGCCCCTCTTGCATCACATCGGCGCCAGCCCTGCTAGCCTCGAGCAAGAATGCATTTCCATAGTCCCAGAATCTCATTCCCTCGGAACTGAGCCGGTTTATCGCGTCAATCTGCCTTCTTAGGGACTCCCTTACCTTTTCCTTGAATGCCAAAGGGTCGTCCCGGATGAGTTCGTGTGCTTGATCGAATGTCAAGCCAGCAGGAATATACCCCCCCAGCCATGGATTATGCAGACTGGTCTGATCGCTTGCAATATCTGGACAAACCCCGACCTCGATTAGGTACTCCAGTAAATCCACTATGTTACCAACATAGCCTAGGGAGGCCGCCTCGCGATTCTTCTGAGCTTCGATGGCACTGTTAACAAGGGATTCGAGGTCCTCGTGAAGCTCAGTCAGCCAGCCCTGCTCGTACCTCTTCCTAGCAGGATGGGGGTCTACTTCGGCGATGATGCATACAGCGCCGGCAATTACCGAGGCCTTGGCTTGGGCACCAGACATCCCCCCTAAGCCAGATGTAACGAACAGTATGCCACCCAGGCCATCGTCACATGTCCTACCCAAGTATTTCCGAGCGGCGTTGAGGATAGTGATGGTAGTACCATGCACTATGCCTTGGGGTCCNATGTACATGTATGAACCAGCAGTCATCTGNCCGTACTGAGANACNCCCATNGCACTCATTCTCTCGTAATCCTCCTGCGTCGAGTAGTTNGGGATNACCATNCCATTGGTCACCACTACCCTCGGGGAGCCNNCATCNGAGGGGAANAGNCCCAAAGGNTGGCCGGANTACATTACCAAGGTCTGATCATGNGCCATCCTNCAGAGATAATGCATNGTNAANCGGTATTGTATCCAATTCTGGAATACCGTNCCNTTNGCCCCNTAGGTGACAAGNTCATGGGGAAACTGCGCAACGTCGGGGTCTAGGTTGTTCTGNATCATTAGCATGATNGCNGCNGCTGAGTCCAANCCAGTGGGATACTCAGAAATCGGTCTNGCTNGCATTGCGTACGANGGNCTNAATCTGTGCATGTATATGTGGCCCAGTTCGTCTAACTCCTCGAGGAATTCGGATGCCAGTGTGGAGTGCCACTCNTTAGGAAAGTANCTCAGNGCNTTTTCCAANGCGAGNCTTCTCTCNGTGTCGCTGAGGACTNGNGGTCTCTTNGGAGCATGCGNGACTGANGGGTCAATNGGCCTTGGNGGNGGNAANTCTNCNGGNACTCCCTCNGAAATCTCNTCCGCGAAGGNCATNCTACCAACCTAGNCTCCCGCTGATGATNNCCCTGATGTCTTCGATGANCTCCAGNAGATTGAGTGATCAGGGATTCAATCTGGANATCNATTTCNTCGATTTCATCNCNCTCGATTGAGTCGGTGTTNATGCGCACGTTCAANCCAGCAATGTANGCNGCCGAGTTGGCNAANTCNGCTGCNGCAGCAAGATCNGTCAGNGCATTGGAGTTNCCGTANCGCGCTAATTCGGTTAACGANCANAGGAGTGTNACNGCCTCCTTNGCNGTTTNNAGGGGNGTGNTAGCGGCTNCTAGGGTTGCGGAGTAAATTGATTGNTTTCTCTCTTCNNCNTCTGTNGGNNTTCCTNTGGGCATGCGGAANGCAAGCATGACNNCATCGAAAGCCTCGGCATCCCGCTCNGCTAGTAACAACGCGGAACGAANCCCNTCNANCGANGAAGCGAGAGTGGATGCTGCGGCGTCGTGTCCGTCCTTCCACCTCTCCCTGCCCTCCGTGAGGCGAGCAACCATCATTGCCAGGGAATGGGCNTGGGCCAGTGTCAGAGCAGCCACTGAACCNCCACCAGGGGTTGGGGATGATGATGCGATACTGTCAAGGACGTCCGAGTATCCCTCATTCATCGACGGTTCCACCCCCATTGCTAATGGCCCACTCTATGATGCTTGAACTTGGGTCGAAGTCATCCAGCACATCGAGTTTCAGTCCCGTGATTGCCGCGTGGACAAGCTCTTGATCTACGGCCTCGTCAGGATTTTCGTGATAATGGGATCCTGCGTTAATCATCGCTTGTAGGGGGACGAGGCCGACAAGCTCGCCGGCGACGACTTCCAAGCCCAGAAAACTAGCCTCNGATCTGATTGCCTCAGTTACCGAATGGAGGCCCGTAGTGCTGTGATCAAGCAGGTTCATTGAGACCTGGGCTGTAGATTCGTTGTACATCCATCCAGCGGCTTGAAGAGCATCGAACATGCCCGGGACCCGATTGGGCCTGCCATCCTTGCCCAGCACCTTGTCCCCATTCTCGTCACGTTCTATTACACCACTTGTCCTGATTATCCCNGCGATTTTGNTCGCTTCTGATTTGACCGCAGTGTTCAGATTTACATTGTACGCTATCAGAATCTGACGGGCACCCGAAGCGGTGGCCCCTGTCTTCGGATTGAACACCGCAGGTCCAAAGTCGGGTTTCCATTGCTCGGTTGTAATTTTACCCTCCAGTCCCTCGTACTCCCCACGTCTGATGTCTGGCAGCCTGACTCGTTGTTCATCTCGTGCGGCCTTGGCATAGAGGTACACTGGTAAGTCCAACCTATCTGAGACAGCCTCGGCATAACGTTCCGCTAGTTCGACACAAGCCTCGATGGTAGTACCTTGGATTGGAATGAAAGGCACTACATCGACCGCACCCATTCGCGCGTGCTCACCCTCGTGAGAACTCATGTCAATCAAGTCGATTGCGACTTCAGTGGCTTTGATTGCTGCTTCGAGAACGGACTCTGGGCTCCCTACCATTGTCACTACTGTGCGATTGAAGTCGTACCCCATATCGACATCGAGCAACGTCACTCCTTCGACTCCTCGAATCGCCTCAGTAATATTCTCGATAACTGATTCGTCCCTACCCTCGCTGAAGTTCGGGACGCACTCGACCAAAGCAGGAAGCATGCTTCCAGCAGAGGATGGGNCATGATGAGGATTCTGCTTACCCATAGAGCCCATCAGGTCCTGAAGAGGAGGCCTCTCGACGTTTCCTCTCGATTTTTCTGATTGCAGCAACGAAGTCGGATTTCGATACTGAGTTCCTACCATCAGATATGGCAGAAATACCTGCTTCGACAGTGGTGGATTTGATTTCAGCACCACTGAATCCGTCGGTCATGACAGCGAGTTTACGCATTACGACGTCTTCGGAAAGTGGCATGGATTTTGAGTGAACTTCAAAAATAGTTGTTCTGGCGTTGACGTCGGGGATTGGGATCTCGATTATCCTGTCGAATCTGCCAGGCCTGAGTAGAGCGACGTCAAGCAGTTCGGGCCGGTTTGTAGCGGCAATCACCTTGACGTTGTTGATAGATTCAAAACCGTCCATTTCGGACAATAGTTGCATTAGTGTCCTCTGTACTTCTCGATCGCCGGAAGTGGCGGTGTCTAAGCGCTTCGAGCCAATTGAGTCAAGCTCGTCGATGAAGATGATGGATGGCGACTTCTCACGGGCCAAATCAAAGAGCTCCCTCACCATTCTGCCCCCTTCCCCTATATACTTCTGAGCCAATTCGGCACCGACAAGTCCGAGAAAGGTAGCNTTCGTAGCAGTGGCTACGGCCTTAGCCAACATGGTCTTGCCAGTTCCTGGTGGGCCAGTGAGTAGGACCCCTTTTGGGGGCTCAATTCCAAACTCCTCGAAAGCCTCNGGATTCTCAAATGGCAGCTCAATTGCCTCGCGAATCTCATTTATCTGATTGTCCAGCCCCCCAATCGAGCTGTATTCAACTGATGGGCTCTCGACAATCTCCGTGCCACGGACTAAGGGGTCCCAAGAATCCGATAAAATCTCAATTACTGAAAGGGTATCTTGATTCAATGCTACCCTAGTGCCGGGTTTGAGATCATTGAATTCCAGCCTCTTGTTGACTGAAACAAGGAAAACCGTGCCATTCGAACTCCTAACGACGGCTTGGTCGTCAATTAGGTCTTGCACATAGCCGATTACGAGTGGAGGCGACTTAATGTTCCGTAGTTCTTCGTCCAGCCTGCTAGCACGCTTTTTCAACTGGGCGAACTCATTCTCCAAGAGCAGTTTCTCCGTTAGCAATTGTTGGGCCGTCTCAGAAAGCTCGNCGAAATCTCTTCTCAAATGCGACAGAGTGGCTTCTTGATTAGGAGCATTCGATTCGAAGTCTCCCGGCTCCCTAGGCGCATCCTCGGCCTCACTTGACATGGTTAGCACTCCGAACATGCACTTATGACACCTGCGAAGGAATCATGTTCACCCATGGTATGGGATTACTATGGGGACATGCGAACTGTGTGGTCTTGAAGGAGTGCCCACACGCAAGGCCTCAATCTCTCAGACAACCCTGGAGTGCTGCAATCGGTGTATCGACTCCATGGGCCTTACTGTGGAGCGCCATGTTCCGACGACTGCACGGTCAAATCTGATCTCTAACCAAGTAACTGGGAGAGGCATTTCAGGAGTCGATATCATGACCAAGGACTCAGAGGAACTGTCTGATGACTTCCACACAAGAATTAGAACCTCGCGAGAATCCAAGGGATGGTCGCAAGGGGACCTAGCCCGTAGAATCAACGAAAGGGCGAATGTCATCCAGAAGGCTGAGAATGGGATTAGGCCAACCGACACCGTGATTCGTAAGATAGAAAAAATGCTGAATCTGAAATTATTTGTGGTCCCGATGCCAAAGAACACGAGGATGGTGATTTCAGAGAGATCGAATGAGATGACGATTTCTGATGCAGGGGACCTAATCCAGAAGACGGAGAAAGTCAAGAGGGTCAAGAAGAAGGGCAGGAGGCTTGGCGTCTCGAGGTCCGGTGCTCGTTCTAGGAGACGTGAATCGTGAGCGAAGTCCCCCTACACGTGATTCACCTCGACCAAGATGACCCAAGAAAGTGTACGGCCCGTAGACTTGGGTCACATGGCCTCGCAAAGTTGCAATTTGATATTCGAAATGCCCCTAAGAGGGGTTTCTTGCTGGATCCCACAGCGACAGTTGTACTAGGTCCTGAGGACAAGCGCATGATAGACCTGGGGGGGTCCATTGTTGCTCTGGACTGCTCGTGGAAGAAAGTGGGGGAGTCTCTAACTCTGTTGGATCAGCTGACAATGCTGGAATCCCGTTCCCTTCCCATCCTACTTGCCTCAAACCCGGTGTCTTGGGGAAAACCTGGCCGTCTCTCCACAGCAGAGGCCCTAGCAGCCTCTCTCTATTTGATGGGACGCAATGAACAGGCTATTCGGGTATTGAATCCCTTTCCTTTCGGAGAGCAGTTCATGGAACTGAACAAGGAGCCCCTGAACGCATACGTCGGAGCCCTAAGTCGCGAGGAGTTGACAGGACTACAATGGGAGTTCTTCGATTCGGGACGTTCAGCGAACCACTGAGCCTGATCTGATGTCACCATCCAGGGTAAGCACGCGCACATTCCCATCACCATCATCAGCAGCGAGAAGCATTCCCTCGGAGAGGATGCCTCTGAGTTTACGCGGTTCCAGATTGGCTACGAAGACCACATTAAGCCCTTCGAGATCCGATGGTTCGTACAAGCCCTTCAAGCCAGCACAAAGCGTCCTTGAAGAGCCGGGTTCGTCCTCTATGGTGATGACGTAAAGCTGGTCGGCATCGGGGTGGTCCTCTACTGAAATGACCTTTCCAGTCCTCATTTGAACCTTCAAGAAATCGTCGACCTGGATGAAATCCCCCCCAGTCTCGGGAGAGGTCTTGACATCATTGTCCTTCCTGTCTTCGGCAAGAGACGATTCTTTGGACAATATTTCATCCAAGTCGAGTCTGGAGAACAATGGAGAAGGGGTTTCGGGGTTCCAAGAGAGGGGCGAGGTGATGTCCAAAGCGTCGTCCCAAAGCACTTCGTCGATCTTCAAAATCTCACCCAACATTCCCCAAATCCTGTCGGATGAAAAGGGGAGGAAGGGCCTCAATGCCACAGCAAGGCACTTGCAGAGCCTCCATGACATAGCCAGGGAAGAGAGGGAATTGGACCTCTCTTCCGAGTCCTCCAATCCAATGAACTTCCATGGAGCGGCTTCTTGAAGCAAGGCGTTTCCTAGTTGAGCTATTCCCATAATCGTCCGGAGTGCTTCTTTGAAACGCTGCTTCTCCATCGATTCGATGGCATTGGACATCAGTGACCCGACTTCTTCTATCAGATTGCTATGATCGGAGATATCGTCGTAGTTTGCTAGGGGATTACTACCGTTGGCAGGCAATCTATGAGTAAGAGTCATCACCCTATGGACGAAATTGCCGTAGGTTCCAATCAGTTCGTTGTTCACCCGTTCGACGAACTCATTCCATCGGAAGTCGGTGTCGTGTATCTCGGGCATGTTGATGGAAAGATAGTATCTCAAGGCGTCGGGATCGTACTGCTCTAAGTAGGATGGAAGCCAGACTGCATGGCGCCTGCTCGTGCTGAACTGCCCTCCTTGAAGCATCAGGTATTCGTTAGCAGAAACGTTATCCTCGATGACCAAGTTGCCCGGAGATGGCTCGTGAGTGATGCCAATGTCATTCCCCGATGCATTCAACCCCATTATTATTGCAGGCCATATGATTGTATGGAAGGGTATGTTGTCCTTGCCCATGAAGTAGATGTGACGGGGGGGAGGGCCTTCCTCGGGGACCTTCCACCACCTCTCCCAAGCAGAGGCTCCATCTGGATGGCCGACCTTAGCAGCATAGCGTTGAGCCCAGATTCTAGCACACGTATAGTATCCCTGAACCGCCTCGAACCAAACGTACACCCTCTTCGATTCCCACTCAGCACCATCGAGTGGCAAGGTGATTCCCCAGTCGATGTCCCTAGTCACCGCCCGGGGGCGTAGACCCATATCTAGCCAGCTCTTCGACATCGCCCTGACATTTGGTTTCCAAACCTCCTGCCTTTCGGATGCATGGGCTTCTAGCGATTCCTGGAACTTGTCCAAGAGCAAGAAGAAGTGGTCAGTGTCTCGGACCTCTATTTCATCATCGGGGTCGAGTTTCGATCGGGGATTGGCAAGCTCATGGGCTTCGTATGTTGCCCCACAGGAATCACACTGGTCGCCCCTTGCACCATTTGCATTGCAGGAAGGGCAATCGCCTTCGACATATCTGTCAGGAAGAAACCTGAGACTGCCCCCCGAGCCTATTGAGCAATACTGCTGCATTGTCTTGCTCTCGAGAAAATTGGCTTCCAGCAGACTTGTGAATACTTCTCTGACTAATTCCTTGTGCATTGGGTCAGAGGTTCTGTTGTAGAGTGCACCACCAAATTCTACCCCCCTGGGATCGACGGGATTGACCCATGAGCACCCCAAATCAGCCAGGGATTTGGTAATGCTCGAGTGGTATGTATCGACAACCTCCTGGGGATGAATCTGCATCTCTTCGGCGGTGAGGGTGATGGGTGTGCCATGCTCGTCTGAACCGCTGCACATCAGGACCCTGCGCCCACGGGCTCGCTCGTACCGGTACTGTATGTCTGCAGGGAGGCAGTTGCCGGCGACGTGGCCCAAGTGAAGAGGGCCATTGGCGTAGGGCCATGCCATGAAAATTGTTACGTAACTCATCCCGGCAACCACTTTCTGCCCCGTCAAGTTAGATATTTATGTCATGTTCGCCCGGAAAGGCATGGAGCCATGCACAGTGGAAGGTAATTCGAGTACTCCCACAACTCCTCAATCGGACTCCAAGAGGCATCGGAATTGACTGATTACACGATGATTGCCGCATACGCCGCACTGGCGCTGTGCGCTTCTTTTCTATGTAGCATTCTTGAGGCCGTGCTGCTATCAGCATCGCACGGTCATATCGCTTCCCTCAGAGACACCCATAGCAAGGTAAGCCTGGCTTGGTCGGCTTGGAAGGAGGATCCCGAGCGCCCTCTAACGGCAATCCTCACCCTCAATACGGCCGCTCATACGATTGGGGCGCTTGGAGTGGGTGCTGAGGTCGAAAACCAGTTCGGTGGTGGGCACGTCATATTCTTCACATCGGCCATACTAACATTGGCCATACTTCTGCTCAGTGAGATTCTGCCCAAAACCATCGGAGCACTATACTGGCGCAGACTCACGGTTCCCTCATACCATGTCCTCAGAGTCATGATGGTTCTCCTATGGGTCATCGTTAAGCCAATCGAGTTAATTCGGTCTTTTCTCCCTCGAGTAGAGACAGCGACAGTGACGCGTAACGAGCTCTCCGTACTTGCTGACATAGCAGAGGAGTCAGATGTTATCGAAGAAGACGAGGAAGCCGTAATCCAGAATCTCTTGAGGCTCAGGGAGATTAATGTTAGCTCGATAATGACCCCTAGGGTGGTCATGACAACGGTAACCAGGGCAGAAACTGTCGGAGACGTTCTGAAGAGGATTCCAATAATGATTCACGGAAGGATGCCTGTGACAGGAGAAAGTGTGGATGAGGTGAGGGGACTGGTTCTCAGGAGTGAGATCCTTCGCAGGGCAGCAAACGACGAGTTCTCGAAGACCATGGCAGAGATCTCCAGAGATGTGCAATCCTGCAGCACCGAGGACTCTGTGGACAGGGCGCTCGACATCCTGTTGGAGAGCAAGGAGCAGTTATTGGTGGCTAAAGACGAATTTGGGGGCACCGCAGGGCTGATATCGATGGAGGATATCATCGAAACGCTGCTGGGAGTCGAAATTGTGGACGAGTCGGACCAAGAAGCGATTGACGGAGGGGTCCTTCACGAGGACATGAGGGAATTTGCCAAGAGTCGCTACGACTATGAGTCCGAGTGAGGAGTCGCCTAATCAGATCCCTCTACAGAGGTGGACTCACTGACTTCCTTGTCTTGGAGCCATCCCCTATCTGCAGAGTAGTCACCCAGTTGCTCTAGCCTCTTCAGCCAACCCTTTGCCTCAGCTGTCTTGGTGGTTCTGACCAGCCAGACTCCGCCAAAGAGTGTATCCCACAGCCCCATGTTATCCCGCTTGAAGCGAAAGAAAACATAGTCCAACATGGGGGGCAATAATAGAACTAGGCCTATGGCAAGTTGGATTTGCCCGGAAGTCTCCCCCCATCCAGTCGCGGTTGAGGATGCCAACATAGTCATCCCAATCAAGACGGCGACAAATGTGAATCCCTTGATGAGCAAATAAGATGGGTTTGGTGCTGTTCCCTTGGAATTGACATAAGTGGTTCTGCTGATCCAGTTTCCAACAGTCCTACCCGTGGAACGCGGCATGAAAATCAAATTGAAGGACATCAACAACATCCCTAGGATGATGAAATATGTCGGATCGAAATTAGACCCCCAGGCAAATATCCCAACGATGGGGACGCACCATCCGTAGGAAACAATGAAGTCGGAGACTCGCCGAATGATGCGCTGACCGCTGGTTACCTCTTCGAACCCCGCCGGCAGTGTCTTGGCCTGCCTAGTTTTCTTTGCCCTCGGAGTTCGGGGCTTCCTTCCCCGTCTTCGAGTCTTGGGTTTAGCCTCGGGGGCTTCTTGCACTGGCTCGGGATCCAAGACCACAGTAGGAGGCGGAGTAGGGGCTGCAGGTGGTGCCTCCTGCGATTCTTCACCCGAACGAATCTGATCGGCCTTCTCAAGCAAGCCCATTAATCAACCACCATACCTATCGGCCACCATTTTGTACAGTTCGAAATCAGGGGATTCTACGAAGTTATGCACGATGGCATCGGGCAAGTCCCCCAAGAGGTCGTTAATCATCCCGAAGAATCGGGCACGGGTCTCGTCATCCGTTTTCTGGGGATCTCTACCAACCTGCTGGAAGAGATTGAATGACTCCGACTCGATGAAACTGTTGGTAAAATCGTCAGGCATCTCACCCAAGAGGCTGTTAATGACAACGAAGAACCGATGAAATTCCTCATCCGAGGACCTGAATCTCTGAATGGCAACGACAAATTCATCGAAGTCTAGCGTGCCGGAGTCGTCTACGTCGGCCTTGTCGAAGAATGACTTGAGGGAATTTAGGTCTAGGTCGTTCAGGGTCTCACTGGAGATTCCAGTTGCTTCAGAAACCTTGGCGACAAATTCCCCGTCGTCCATGGCCTCCAAGAATTCGGAGAAGGACATCTCGTTGATCTCTTCAGGAGCGGAGATCAACTCTACCGTAGGCTTGATGGAACGCAAATCCTGCTGCTCCTTCTTCCTAAGGACGATTATTTCCCTGTCCAAATCTGAGCCAAATCGGTCTGAGAACCTGTCCATCAGGCTGCCCGGCTTGCCAGAAGCAATACGATCTACCTGCCCATAAATTCCATCCCTGGTCCCAGTACCGATAGTTGGATCAGAAGCTTTCCTACTTTCCCAAATAGACTTGAAGTCCGCGGACGGACTTTGGAAATTGGTCTTGGGAAGACTATCCAGAGCGTTGGCCGCGTCTAGGAGGTCACCATCATCACCCAACTCAGGTGGAAAACCAAACTGAGGGGGTGGGGGATGTGAGGAAAAGTCGAGTGGCGGAGGTGGTAACACCAATCCGGGAGGTTGGGGCGGCAACGTAGAGTCGTCGTCGTCAGAATCGAATTCAATGCTGTCTAGAGCATCAACCATGCAATGCTTCCGGAGTCCTCCACTATTCAATATTCTGTGGTTGCGGGAAGGTCGAGCATCGATTATTGCTGCACTACTTCCGCCCAACCCTTCAGAGTTAGAAAGGTAGCCATGGCCTCACTGACCTCAAAAATCTCCCCCTCATTGCCCTCAATCCTCTCTTCGGCTAGTTCTGCAGTAACATCGTCAATGAGGAGGGTTACTGCCATACTATTCTGCAGGCTGAAAACAACGGCCTCCCTTGTGGGTTCGAACCTGTCGCTAGTGCTGGGATCAAGCCTATGCAAAGGGAACTCGGTGACCCTAAGGCCAGATTTCCCATGTAGGCTACCAACCCACCTGATGACCCTCTTAGTATCCACTGTGACGGCCTCGTCCGTTTCCCCAGCACTACCCATAACTACTGATGCATCCCCCTTGACCAACTCCCAGAAAATCGGCGTGCAATACTCACCGAAAACCGATAGCGCTCTATCACCTCGCAAACGATCGATTCGTTTGGTCGACTCGGCGAGTTCCGCAAGTTCCAAAATCCTCGCCTTGCTGGTAGACCTGACTCGAGTCCGTGGTGATTTAGCCCTCGACTTCAGTATTCCATGGAGCCTCTCTAGGGTGGCTTTTCTATCGGCTCCCTTGTCCGAGATGACTCGAAGCTGTTCCAACACAGAATCCATTCCTGATCGGGCCCTGTTTCCCCAACTAATATCCGGCCCCGCCAGAGCAGATTGAACGTCGATCCCCTCTCCTCGGATATAATTGACGATCTCCCTCCTCGCGTTGGAATCGAGATGCAGCAGGTTCGGATCCCTCACATGAATGTGAAACCCCCTGTGTCCGGAGAATGTTGTTTGGACGTACTCATCCCTGAAACCCAACTCTGGTTTCAGGAATTCCGACCATAGCCTCCAAGCCTGGTGCTGTATGGTATCAATCATGGTGGGAAAATCGGTATCCGAGACACCTGGCAGATGATCCCCATCCAGATCGAAGATGAGGTCAGCACCCAACCAACCCTTCTCTGACATCTTCCTGTTTGAGGGTCTCTGGTAGTAAGCGGTACTGTGAAAGCAAGAGTGGGGGGTGCGATTCTGGAGGTAGGAAAGCAGTTCAGTCTTGCCTTGGAAGGCCCTGTGCCTATCGGGGGGACCGCCCCCCCAGGGGACGAACATCCACTCCCTTGATCTCAGCCTAGGCGGGGTCCAGAGAGTAGTGGTGCCTAGCGAAGCGTAATACTCAGAGAAGCGCAGCGCGAAGCGGCTCCACCCACCTGCCATGAAGTAGCAAGAGTCAGGTGGGACATAAGTTTTCAATTAGTCGAGATGAAGTCCCGGTACTTGCTTACCCTCGGTTGCCGGTGCCGCTCCAGTGGCCTCGACATAGGCCTCCCAGCAGACGTATTCGTTGTCTAGGACAATGGCCTCAGCGAATGTGAGGGCTTGCCCAGTGATGGAACAAACGGGCCCTAGTTGTCCTGTTGCAGTCGATAGCTTGCTTGGGTCGGGCATGGTGTCGCCTGCTTCGTCTGACTCTTCATCCTTGCGAGCCAGATACCCCCATGCAAACAAATTTCAACTCGATGACCGGCGATGAGCCGTGTCAGACGAACCACTGCTAGTGCGAATCGGGCATTCCCCCGACCCTGACGACGCGTTCATGTTCTATGGGCTCACTTCAGGGGCAATCGAGACACCGGGACGTACGTACGCCCATATTCTTGCCGATATCGACACCTTGAATCGGGAGGCGTTGAAAGGCAACTACGAAGTCTCCGCAGTCAGCATCCACTCGTTTCCAGAGATCTCAAGCGAATATTCCCTGATGAACTGTGGGGCCTCCATGGGAGAGGGATATGGCCCCATGATTATCTCCACTAATCCAATGACCCAGAAAGAGGCCATGGGAAGGGATATCGCTATTCCCGGCCTCAGTACCAGCGCCTTCCTTGCACTGAGACTCGCTTTCGGAGAAGTGAGTGTCGTCGAGGTACCATTCGATGAAATTCTTCCTGGAGTTATTTCGGGCAAACACGATGTCGGAGTGATCATCCATGAAGGTCAGTTAACGTGGGAGGATGAGGGGGGGCATGTCGTTTTAGACCTCGGAAAGTGGTGGAATCAAGCAACTGACCTCCCATTGCCACTGGGTGGTAACGTCGTCAGGAAAGACTTGGGAGAGCAGGTTTGTAGAGAAATAGCAGAGGATGTCAAGGCTAGTATCCAATACGCCTTGAACTACCCAGATGCGGCTCTTGAATTCGCTCGCCGGTGGGGGCGGGGTATCGATGAGCCCACCAACGAGAAGTTCGTGTCTATGTACGTCAACGAACGCACCATCGATTACGGACGTGAGGGACGCGAGGCAGTCAGGCTCTTCTTGCAAAAAGGCCAAGAAATCGGGCTCGTTAGGGAAGATATGGATATGGGGGCGATTCAATTTGTGGGGCACGAAGATTAGTATGGACGACGAGAAACCAGATATCAGCGAGTTCGGCTCAGTCGATCCTGCACCCCCGAGTGAGTCCCAAAACATCAGTTCCCTGAGGACGACTCTATGTGATGAGAAGGAGCGGATGTTCCTTAGGATGAGGTCCCTGTTCGCTTTGAGGAATATTGGTGGAAAAGACGCCATAGACTCCCTAGCAGCAGCATTCAATTCTGACTCTGCATTGCTCAAGCATGAAATTGCCTACGTCTTAGGGCAGATGCAAGACAGTAATGCAGTACCTCATCTTGTGAGGAGGCTTGAGGACGAAAGTGAAGATGCAATAGTCAGGCATGAGGCGGCTGAAGCCCTAGGTGCGATTGGGGATAGGGTTGCCTTAGCGACACTGGAGACATTCAAGAATGACCCAGAGGTTGTCGTCGCTGAGTCCTGCGAGGTTGCCCTAGATCTGCTCGAGTGGATTTCGAGTGATCGTCTCGACTACTCTGATTAGTTTGAAACGAACCAGGTTGGTTCTTCTTTCATCCCACAAACCTCGTTGAGGAATAGCGTCAAGCCCAAGATGCTGCTAGTATCCAGAACATTGCTGACCTCTTGCTCGAAGTAGGCATCCATCCTTTCTCTGGAGAAACCTATGCTCTCGGCCGCTGCACCGATTACAGCATCTCTGACATTGGAGTCCCTCTGGAATTTCACATACTGTTCGACCATATCATCATGGGCCTCCCTCACAAGTTCTACAGGCGAGTCCCTTCTGGCAGCGAAAACGCCGAAAACCATGGGAAGCCCCGTCTTCTGGGTCCATTCGGCCCCTAAATCTAGCTGTACTAGTTCAGGGTCACTACTAGCAGCGGACAAGGCTCGATCACCGATGAGCAAAGCCCCGTCGCAATCGCCCAGCATCATCCCTATGTCGGGCCCCATCTCCAAAAATTTAGGATCGAAGTTTCTTTCACGGAGAATCCATTTCAGCAAGGATTTCGACGTTGAGGAGTCCGAGGGCAGAGCGATGTCCCTCATGGATTCGATCGGCCTACTTCCAAAGAGCAGAACCGATCCAACTTGCCCATTGCTGACGATACCGAGGTCAGGCACCAAGAGCAGTTCATCGGAGTGAAGTGCGTAATCAGAAGTAGGAATTGGGGCTGTAAGGCAGTCCCTCCTGAGCAAATGACCAGTTAGCCACGCTGGAGGAGCGGATAGGATATTCCAACGATCCTCCAAGAATGAAAATACGGGATCGCAATTGACGAACGCGACCCTACCGAGAACACGTCGCCAAGACATATTACTACCTACACCGGGCTAGCAAGGGGCTGGAGTATATTGGTTCGTTCATTTTCACCGATTATACGGAGGGACGAATAAGTCGAGTCTCGCTTCACAGGAACAAGTCCCGATGAAATAACCAGCCGGGCGAGTTCCCGCTCGCTGAAGTCCGACCTAGTGGTGCTACCTGCCTCGTGCATTATCTCCTCGTGCCCAACCGTTCCATCAATATCGTCTGCCCCAGAGTTGATGGCAATTGAAGCCAAAGCATCACCCAAGTTCATTCTGTATGCTTTGATGTGCGGGATATTGTCCAACATTATCCTAGAAGTTGCGATTACCCGAATGATCTCGTTGGCCGATGCCAATCGTGCTTCGGGAAGGCGTGCCTTGTCGGGAAGGAATGGGTAGGGGACGAAGCACTGGAAACCCCCCGAGGCATCCTGTTGAATCCTGAGGGTATCGAGATGAGTCATTCGATCCACTATTTCCTCCACAGTTCCGAAGAGCATGGTGCAGTTAGTTGGAATCCCCAATGAATGGGCGGTTCCGTGTATTTCCAGATACTCTTCAGAAAGCTCCTTGCCACGGCAAATCCGGTCTCTGACCGAATCGACCAGAATCTCGGCCCCCCCACCGGGCAAGGAACCCAGGCCGGCTTCTTTCAGGGCTCCAAGAGTCTCTCTGATGCTCAACCCGGATCTGATGGCAATGTGCTTGATCTCGACAGCAGTGAGTGACTTGATGTGGATTCCGGGAAAACGAGCCTTGATTGATCTGAATATTTCAGCATAGTGGTTAATGGTCCACTGGGGATGCAGGCCCCCGACAGCGTGGACCTCATCGATAGATGTCCCGCAAGACTCTATTCGGGAGACGAACTCCTCCGGTGAAAGGGCATAGGATTCGTGATGGCGTAGGCCCTTACGAAAAGCGCAGAACCTGCACGCCAAAGTACAGATATTGGTGGGGTTAATGTGAAGATTGTCATTGAAGTAAACGTGATCGCCGTATCTAGAGCGCTTGATCATGTCGGCTAGTGCGCATAGACCTGCGAAGGAGTTGTGATTGTGTAATACGATACCTTCATCCGCAGTGATTCTACGGCCTCGGATAACTCCCTTGAGCGTTCGACTGAGTGTCGAGTCTCGTCCTACGGTGATTGGGATCTCCATCTCGGAGAGTCTGTGCCTCCATCCCGAATTTGCAGATTGATCGGCAATCAGCATGGGCTCCGACAGAACGGGTCGACAGTAGGATTTGAACCCAATTATATCTAGGTACCACGGTGTAGCGCGGTTGAAAACCATCAATAGCCTGATTGCATCGAAATCGTCAGGGGGCTTGGACAAATGCGACTCAGTCTCGATGAACTGACTGAAATGGCTAGGAAATGCAGGAAGGACATAGTCAGAATGACGAATGCAGCAGGCTCGGGGCATCCTGGTGGCTCGCTCTCTGCTATCGACCTCATGGTCGCCCTGTATGGAACCAACCTGAGCTTCAGGGTCGACGAACCCGAATGGGAAGACCGCGATCGGTTCATTCTGAGCAAAGGGCATGCTAGCCCTGCGATGTATGCTGTCCTCCACCAAATGGGCATCCTCGCTGAGTCCGACATCATGAGCTTCAGAAAGCTTGGATCAATCTGCCAAGGCCATGTTGACATGCGTTGGACTGCTGGTGTAGACTTCTCCGGTGGGAGCCTTGGAATGGGGATGTCATTCGGTTTGGGTTGTGCCATCGCAGCAAAGATGGATGGTAGCAACAGACTGGTCTGGGTGATGGTTGGCGACGGTGAGACCCAAGAAGGTCAGGTCTGGGAGGCCGCAATGGCTGCATCACACCATAACGCCACGAACCTGAAGGTAATTATCGATAGGAATGGGATTCAAAATGATAGCTTCATAGATGCCCAAATGGAGATTGGCGATATCGCCGCTAAGTTCTCTTCCTTTGGGTGGGATGTCAAGGAAGTCGACGGGCACGACCTAGCTTCAGTGGTAGGTGTAATTGACTGGGCTGCAAATACTCAGGAAAGACCTGTTGCCATAGTCGCCAACACGATCAAGGGCAAAGGAGTCTCCTTCATGGAAAACAACCCAGCCTTTCATGGCAAGGCCCCCACAGATGAGGAGCTCGGCTTGGCTTTGGAGGAGTTGGCATGAGCGCGCCCCCTGAATCGTGCGCTTCTAGAGATGGCTATGGCCGTGCTTTGCTGAGAATCGCAGAGGATCCGCGGGTGGTGGTTCTGGAGGCAGATCTCGGGAAATCGACCAAGTCCTGCCTATTCCGATCAGAGTATCCAGAGAGGACGGTGTCCCTCGGCATAGCCGAGCAGAACATGATGCTTGTAGCCGCAGGAATGGCTTCCTCTGGGAAGATTCCATTCGCTAGCACTTTCGCGATCTTCACTGAACGCGCTTTCGAACAAATCAGGAATGGTATCGCCCGACCCGGACTGCCTGTCCATATCTGTGGCAGTCATGGTGGAATTCACACGGGTTCAGACGGTAGCAGTGCGCAAGCGATAGAGGACTTGGCAATTTACCGGACCATTCCGGGAATGACTGTGATTCATCCCTGCGATGACATTTCTGCGGAGGAATTGACGATACAACTGGTGGAGATGGGTGGGCCCTCGTACATGCGCACTGCGAGGAATAAGACCATGCGTCAATACGATTATGAAAACATGGAACATCTGAGAATTGGTCGAGGCAGCGTACTCAGGGAAGGTAGTGATGTCGCCATTCTGGCCTGCGGGGTTATGGTCGAGATGGCGCTAAATGCGGCTTCCGACCTATCCGATGAGGGAATAGAGTCCACAGTTGTTGACATGCACACCATCAAACCCTTGGATAATCAACTGATTGACAGACTCTCTGAAAGGTGTGGTTGCTTGGTCACCGCGGAGGATCACATCACGTTCGGAGGATTGGGGGGCGCCGTGGCAGAATGGCTGTCGCTCAATCGGCCAACTCCCTTGGAGATGGTCGGTGTGGCTGACAGATTCGGCGAGAGTGGGGGCACAGATGACCTCATGGAGGCAGTAGGGCTGACCCCAACTGGGATCTCCAATGCTGCGAAGCGTTCCATCAGCAGGAGAAACGCCGTCTCCTGAATACCATAATGCGTTCATTTCATAGGGGTCGGGATGGCGAGAATCATACTGAATGGATGACCCTGACGCGGTTAAGCGGCTGCTCGATGGCAACATCGAACCATCTGAAATCGAAGGTAACCCCAGTCTTTATGCCTTGGCAGAGAGAATCTATGGTAGAGAGGGTCTGGAGGGGCTTGGGGTGTTTGCCCCAGAAATCGAGACCCCTGCGACCCCCCAGCAAACGGGGGACCTATCCCCAAGCGTTAGCCTTCCGGACTTCCAACCCGAACTGGGCATATTGAAGTCCGGAGAGAAGGGAATGGCTAAGGGAAAGACGAGGTTGATCCCACTAACCCTTGGAGTTCTTGGTATCCTCGGTGTCGGCTTTAACGTATTATTCGGCGGGGGTTCGATTCTGTGCTCGATTGGAATGGCCGATATGAATTACATTTGTAATCCAGAATATGGAAATACAAGGTTGGTTTGGACGGAGGCCTACAGTTGGGAAAAATTGCATACCGTCGATGCTTGGGCCCAGCCGATGGAAATCGGCATGGCTGATGGGGTTCTGCTGGCCCTATTTTCCTCATTGGCCCTGATTGGCTTTTTCGTCAGGAAGAAATCAGTACATACGGGCGACATGCTGCCTCCTTTGAGTTAACTTGCCTGTAATGGCACAAGGGCGAGGTTCGTCAAAGGATTTGTCGCAATCCCCCAATAGGGTCAAACCAGTCAATTTCTCCAAGACTTCTGCATCAGAGTCGCTGCCGTCGAAGGCGAGTTCGTAAACAATCCCAACCTCAAGTTGCTCTGTGAATTCGAAGTTTCCCTCAATGCCTTCTATCGAAGGAAGAGGTCTAATACGGTCCACAAGAGTAGTGTTGGCGCGTGCTCGGAGCTCATCTGCAAGAGAATTCAGCGCGCCAGATATAGTGGAAGAAATCCCGTCCAAGGGGACTTCCTCTTTGCCCCCCGTTCTCAACGAGATGACGCATTTCCCTTCCGAGAGGTCTCGCGGACCAAGTTCCAGTCTGATTGGAGCCCCTTTGATCTCCCAGTCATAGTGCTTCACCCCGGGCCTGACATCCCGGTCGTCGATCTTGACCCTCAGGCCGGCGGAAGTGAGAATATCAGCCAGTTCATTCACGGCTGGCAATACGCCTTTGTCAGCGTGGACGGCAATGGGCATCAAAATGACCTGATAAGGCGCTACCGAAGGGGGAAGGATTAGTCCATTGTCGTCACCATGCACCCCAACAACTGCCCCTAACAGCCTCTCAGACATACCGAATGTGGTTTGGTGGCAGAGTTTAGTCTGTCCATCTGAATCCTCGTATGACAAATCGAATGCGCCCGCCCACTGGTCGCGATAATGGTGGTAGGTTGCAACCTGCAAGGTTCGTCCGTTTGGCATAACCACGTCAGCAGCCTTGGTGAACCATGCGCCGGGGAATGTATCCCAAACAGGTCTCTGTGAAACGATGGAAGGCAGACAAAGATCGTGAAGGATTCGTTGGACCATGTCTGCATCCTCCTCGATCTGACGACTCGCGTCAGCCTCGTCCGCGTGGGCTGTGTGGGCTTCGAAGAAGTGAATCTCCCTAACGCGTATGAAGGACCTAGTCTGCTTGGTCTCATAGCGGAAGGTATTGACAATCTGGAAAGTCTTCAGAGGGAGGTCGGCGTGGCTTCTGACCCACAATGAAAACATGGTGTACATAGGGGTCTCGGAAGTAGGGCGCAAGAACATCGGAACCTCTAGTTCGCTCGCACCGCCATGAGTGACCCAATAGACCTCCTTCTCGAATCCGGGAACTTCATCCTCCATTCGCAGTTCAGATGGGTCCACACCGGCTTCACGGGCTGCCTTGAGCCGTGAGACGAGTCGGTTCTCCTTTTCGAGAAGGTCCCCCGGTACAAGCAATGGAAAATTATACTCCTGATGGCCGGTTCTGGCCATCTCTGAACGAGCAAGGTCATCAATCAGAGTCATAGTAGTAAGGCCATAGGGCTTCCATACGTCCATACCCTTAATCGGATACCTCTTGTCAACCAAATCTGCAATTTCTACGATAGCGGGGTACCATGAGTTGAAATCTGACTTAGACGGGATTCCGCGCTTGGCCTTACCTGGACTTGCCATGATGACCCCCCAGACTCCAATCTCTTCAATAATTGCTTCACAGGTGCTCAATTGGATGAAATGATGGCCTCAATGGCCTCACACAACTCAAGGTCATCCTTCACCAAATGAATCGAGCCGTCGGGCTTCACTATCCTGCACCTTGGTGCATCCCCATCCCCCATCTCCCCCATTAGGTTCGCGACGACGGCATCGACCCCATAGGCAGCAATCTGTTCCATCGCCCTCTGGACTAGGGTGCTCTCGGGAACATCGACCTCGAGCTTGAAGCCGATACGGGTGGACCCCACCACTATTGGGGTGAGTTCGGAAATATGCTTAGGCCCGGGATTGAGGATTAGCTCCCACGACTCCTCTCCGCTGGCTCTCTTACCATCCTCAGGATGCGCGTAGTAATCTAGCACAGCGGCGGCATGAATCCAGGCTTCAGGTTTATTCTCGGACTTGGCGACTTCCAGGGAAACAGAGAGCATCCCGTCTGGGGTGCCATCCCTGCGTACATCGGGTAATTGGAACGAAGGCCGTGCTGAGGTCTTGCCGGCAATACAGATTATTTCGTGGCCCATCCTATGGAGATGCTCTGCAATAGCCCATCCGGTTTGGCCGGATGAGGCATTCTGAATCGCCCTCACGGCATCTATGGGGGCCCTGTTTGCCCCTAGGGTGATGGCGACTCTCTTACGGTTGTTGAGTCCGGAGTTGAGTAAATTACAGAACTCGGCAACGATTGAAATGGCGTCGGGCTGCTTAATCCGACCTTCACTTGAATCATCTACAAGAACGGCGGCCCCATCGGATTCCAACGCATCAATCAGATCACCCGTTACGGGGTCATGGAATAGGTCGTCGTGCATCGAAGGGACGAGCAACAATGGGGTTCCATTTCCCCTAGCAGCAGACAATGCCATCATGACGGGGGAGTCGATGATACCGTGAACATGCTTGGCAATCGTGTTTCGAGTGGCTGGTGCCAACAGGACCCCATCAAAGCCATCAAGTTGTACCATTCCTGGCCCCCAATCTGTGATAACGTCGGAGCCGGACCCCCAGGAGAGTGCTAGAGGGGTGATTACTCTCTCGGCGCTGCTTGTCATCATACTGAAGACAGTTGCCCCATGACGTCGAAGCTCCCTTGCGAGTTTGACTGACTCAACTGCAGCGATTCCCCCGGAAACGGCGAGTAAGACTGTTTTTCCCCCTAGGCAGCGACTGCTGGACCCAACTCCGGTGTCCTTCCTCACGTGCATGGTACCGCTCTGTGCTTCATGAGTGCGTCGACTGGGGCAGGAGTCTTCACCGAGGGGTTCTTGAGTGAGTGTCGATAGGCCATTCTCATGATAAGGGAATGCTCAATTCATGGATATTTCTCTGATGATGACCTTTGTCCGGCCTGCAATTCTGATGGTAAGTTCATCATGAGGACCGGTGAACGAGACGGCATAGCGAGGAAGCTTGCACTCGTCCTGAGACATGCACCCGAGAAATTCAGCCTCGAAATGGACATCAATGGCTGGATTGACGTCAGGGACGTCGTCAGGCAGTTCAAGAACTCGAACAAGAGGGGGCACCACTGGCTTCGGCCCCATCATCTCCGGGCGATTTCCGAGACAGACCAGAAGGGCAGGTACGAGGTCCGCGGCAATATGATCAGGGCCACTTACGGCCACACTGTGGAAATAGAGCTTGACCTGCCAACCAGCGATATTCCGGATTCACTATTCTACCCCTGCGACTCCGAAGAAGCAGGAAATCTGCTTGAAGTAGGTGTCAATCCGGGAGGCAGGGCTCACGTACACCTTTCTGCCAGTATCCGAACGGCCGCTGAAGCGGGCAGGGTGCATATGGCAAACCCCACGATACTAGAGGTTGACACTGCTAGGATGGTGGCGACTGGAGAGACTATCTGGCATGCCGGCGTGACCGTGTACCTGACTGAAAACGTGCCAGGGGAGTATCTAAGCATCGTAGATCCGCAAGATCCAGTTCTCGCTCTTTTGAGGGAAACATGGGGCGAAGAGGAATAGTCAGAACTCACCGCATACGGGGCAGAAGTCAATATCCTGACTCATGGCAGCACCACACGAAGGGCATTCGCCACATTCCTTTGGAGAGGCGGTTACCTCATTCTGGCTCGCTACCCTAGTTGGAGATTCAATATCTACGAAAGGTGCTGCGACACTATCCCCAAATCTTTCGATTAGCTCCCTGAAACGTATCGCCTCGGCGATTGCAATCTCAACTTGAAGCCTTCGTCGCTCCCTTTCCCTCGAATCTTCGATGTTAGTGGTTTCAGCGAGTTCGGCTTGCAGCCACCTCTGGAACCTCCTAATGTCAGTAGTGTTCGACACAGCCCCACCAATCGTCTGTCATGATTAAACTGTACGTCTAAATATGATTTCTTGAATTCAAGTAGGATTGTGATTTACTAAGGATGGGAAATCATGACAATTGCCCATCTAGGATGGGATTGTGTGAGTGGAAATTAGCTCCACCCACAAAACCCTCGCAGACATTATCGACGAGTAACTGTTGGGTGCCGGGTTGAACGGTCGGGTGGAAGATATCCTCTCGTTGAAGGAACTTCATATATGCCCCTCATTCCCCGAATGACTGAGAGAAATGACACATGACCGGGCATCTTCGTTGAAGGGCCAAAACGACACCCAGTCCGAGATGATGGGAGAGAAGTGCCTTGTCGTTGATGAGCAGGACAATGTTATGGGGTCCCTATCGAAGTTGGACTGTCATTACATGAGGGGGCACAGGCACAGGGCATTCAGTGTTCTCCTATTCGATTCCAAGGGTCGCTTGCTGGTACAACGCAGGTCGTCCGAGAAAATTACCTTCCCCGGCGTTTGGGGTAACACTTGCTGCAGTCACCCGCTAGATATAGAGGGCGAGAATGGAGATGCCAAGAGTGGCGTCATCATCGCTGCAAAGAGGAAATTAGAACACGAACTCGGAATACCATTGAGCACTACTGAAAGCTGGAATTTCCACCATATCGGAATATTGGAGTATTCTTGCAGGTGGGATTCAGAGTGGATCGAGAGGGAGCTCGATCACGTCCTTATCGTGGAGGGCGATGCCGATATTTTTCCAAATGAGAATGAGATATCCTCTGTCCGTTGGATGGACGGAGACAGTATTGGGAGGATGATGGATGGCAAAGGGGAATGGAGCGAAGCCATCGTGGCTCCCTGGTTCAGACTGATTTGGAATCATTTCATGGGGCCCGAGGGATTTGATGTCAGAAATCTCGTAAACACGACATTCGATGGAATCGAATTCTGCGGAGAGGTAGATATGGATGGGCGGTCGGTCGGGCCCGTTCATGATATTCTCGATGCGATGGCCCCACATAGGGAAATTGTCGAGCATGAGATAATGACCAGCCTTAGTCAGACGACTCAGGAGAGTTTGCGTGGGGCAATGATTCACCTCTTCAAAGGAGGAGGTAAGAGGCTTAGAGCGATCCTACCCCGATTGGTGGGTGAGGCTGTAGGGGATGCTAATTATGGTCACTATTCACTCGGAGCATCGATTGAGATCATTCACAGCTTCACACTAATCCATGACGACATCATGGACCAAGACCCAATTCGCAGGGGCTTGGATGCCGTCCATATCGCTTACGATGATGCAACAGCAATATGCGCGGGCGATGCCATGCTCGCTGTCGGTTTCGAGATTCTAGGAAATTCTAATGATATCCCTGCCGAAAATCTCAGACTTCTCATCATCTACATCGGAGAGATGGTTAGGAGAGTCGCCGAAGGCCAACAGGATGACATGGAATTTGAGAGCAAGGACCTAGTAACGGAAGATGAGTACATTGCAATGATTGCCGGCAAGACCAGTGCGATGTTCGAAACGTGCGCGAGGACCGGAGCAATACTAGCCAACGCCGACCAAGGCACAGTAGAAAACATGGCACAATGGGGGATGAATCTCGGACTCTGCTTCCAACTCATGGATGATCTCATTGACATTACAGGGGATACAGGCACATTGGGAAAGCCATCTGGATCCGATATCGTCCAAGGTAAGAAGACCCTAGTTGCAATTCACGCAATGAGCTGCAACCAAGATTTGCCTCATTTCAACAAGGTTTTCGGACGAGGGGACTGCGACGATGGAGACCTGTCCAAAGCCGTGGAGGAACTACGAGAGTCAGGTTCGATAGACTATGCCAAAGGAAGAGCCATGGAACATCACGCACTGGCCCATAGATGTCTAGATGAGTTGGAAGAATCGGAGGCAGTAGACGTTCTGAGGAATCTCACTGACTACCAATTAGTCAGGACCAACTGATTAATCAGTGTATTGAGACTCTCCGGGAATCTCTTCCTTCAGGCCCTTTCGCTGCCTAATCTCACCACTGATCTTGTGGAATAGGTCGGAAGGGACCTGGACATAGCCGGCGTTCTCAGTATTCCAAACAGCCCTCCCTTGGGTTGCCGCCCTAATGTCGTTGGAGAATCCGAACGACTCGGCCACGGGCATCTTACCGATTACGCTAGCGACTCCCCCCTCCACTGGCATATCCTCTATGATCCCTCTCCTGGTCGTGACTTCCCTCGTGATTCCACCAATCCATTCATTGGGTGCATCTATCCTAATTTTCTGGATTGGCTCGAACATTACTGAATTGGACCTGATCAAGGATCCCTTGATGGCATTCCTAACCGCTGGAATAGTCTGGGCAGGGCCCCTGTGGATGGCATCCTCGTGCAACTTGGCATCCACCAGCCTGACTAGGACGCCGGTCAGAGGCTCTTCCGCGATAGGGCCCTTCTTGCAAACGTCGTTGAATGCCTCGATAATCAGTTCGCGAGTCTCATGTAGGTTCTGGATTCCCTTGGTGTCGTTCACAAGAACGGTCGTCCCGTTTATTGCGTATATCTTCCTCATCATATTCTTGTCCAAACCGAACTCGGCGAACTTGTTTCCCGTTTCCTTGGCATCCTTGGCTCGGACAGGGCCATCCCCGAAATGACCTTCTCTGAGGGCTTGGATCACTTCTTCGGATAGGGGTTCGGCCTCTACGTAGAAGCGATTGTGCCTATTGGGTGACTTGCCTTCAAATGGTCGTCCTTTGTTGTTGCCGGAGATGGACTCGCGATATACCACAATGGGTTCGCTGACATTGACTTTGATGCCTTGTTCCTCTTCCAGCCTGTAGACGGTTATTTCTAGGTGCAACTCACCCATTCCCGCAAGCAGTGCCTCACCCGTTTCCTGATTGGTGAATACCTCCAAGGATGCATCTGCCTTAGCTAACCCCCTCAGCGCGTCGATGAACTTCGGTAAGTCCTTCATTGCCTTGGGCTCAATTGCGACAGTAACGACGGGTTCAGAGTAGTGGCGTATGGCTTCGAATGGCGTAGCGTCCTGCTCACGTGCGATAGTAACACCTGCTGCAGCGCTCCGGACCCCAGTCAGTGCAGCTATATTTCCGGCCGAAACTTCGGGAACTTGAATTCGATCGGACCCGACCATCATGCTGACTTGCTGCACTCTCTCGGACTTCGCTGAGCCAATTGCCCAAACGGCATCACCCTGCTTGACGGTTCCGGAGTACACTCTGCCAACTGCGACTTCACCTGCATGGGGGTCCATCCAAATCTTGGTAATCATCAAGGAAAGGGGGCCGCCTGAGTCACATTGTAACATGGATTTGCCGACTGATGATTCCAATTCTCCCTGCCAAATATTAGGAATTCTATATTCTTGCGCAATCATGGGCGAAGGGAGCTTCTCAACGGTCATGTCAAGGAGAACCTCATGCACGGGTGCTTTCTTTGCAAGCTCACGTTGCTGCTCGTTGTGACAATGCTCGAAGATATCCTTGAAGGAAATACCCGACTTGGACATGTATGGCACGGTGATGCCCCAGTTATGAAAAGCGGATCCGAAAGCCACGGTACCGTCTTGTACGCTGACCTGCCAATTCTTCTTGTGCTCTTCAGGGGCGAACCGCCTGATTAGGTTGTTGACCTTCGAAATCTGGATCATGAACCTCTCCTGCATGTCCTCGGGAGTTACCTGTAGCTCGTTGATCAGTCGGTCGACCTTGTTGATGAACAAGACAGGCTTTACCTTCTCCTTCAGGGCCTGCCGAACTACGGTCTCAGTCTGAGGCATGGCCCCCTCCACGGCACAAGTCAGTATTATGCACCCGTCAACGGCCCTCATTGCACGAGTAACATCACCACCAAAATCTACGTGGCCAGGGGTATCGATGAGATTGATGAGATAGTCCTGGCCGTTCACCTTGTGAACCATGGAGGCGCTCGCAGCATTGATTGTGATGCCTCTTGCGGCCTCTTGGTCATCGAAATCCAGTACCCTCGACTTTCCAGCCAATTCCTCTGACATCATGCCCGCGCCGGCAATTAGGTTGTCCGAGAGGGTGGTCTTTCCGTGATCGATGTGAGCAGCGATTGCGAGGTTTCTGATGTGTTCACGGGAATGCATTACCTCAGTAGCTCGCTTGATGTTATCTTCCTTTCGACCCATTGCAGACCCCCGAATGAATTGCCGACCTGAAAGCGGTTCATAAATCCGATTGACCTCTAAAAAGACTCAATGTAAAAACGATTGACTGAAGGGTTTCGACAAGTCATCTCGCCGACGATGCAATTCTCTCGACCTCGTGCCTCTTTCCAACAGCGTAAGAGTTGACATCCCCCTCGGAGGCCTTAGAAATCTCAGAGAGTACCCCATCAGTTAACGACTTCTTACTCTTCCTAGTAGCTGAGGCGGAACCAATCGCAAGATTACGCAGGGCGACATCAAGACGGCGACTCGGGGAGGAGTCGACGGCCTTGGGCTGACTGACTGCACCCACCCTAATTCTGGTGATCTCCTCGCATGGGGCGGCTTCAGTAATGGCGTCTATGAACTTCTGCAAAGGATTCTCGCCGCTTCGCTCGTGAATCCTGTCAAAAGCATCTTCGAGAGCCTTGGCACAGTGTTGCTTCTTACCACTGAACTTTCCAGATCGCATCAGATTGTTGATGAATCTTTCAACAATGGATAGGTTCTCCTTGCCGAACCACGCGTTGGCATGTCTGCCCCCTGAATGGGGGGTTCCAATGGTATTGAGATTGACGTAAGGGGAAATTCCCGGGTCTTTGCAGACCACCTCCGCAGCATCCCACTTGCCGAAGACCATAGTGCCTATGCCTGCAATCGGGTTCGGCTCTTCTCTCTGCTTCTGCTCTTCGGGTTCGCTCTCCATGTTGCCACCTCAGCGCACAGGCTTCTCCTTTCGTCCTCGAACCATCTCATCAAGGGACACCCCATTTACCTTGATGACCTTGTAACGCACCCCTGGGAGGTCGCCGTAGGAACGTCCCTTGCTCCCGCCGATTCCCTCGACCATAACCTCATCGTGCTCATCTATGAATGAAATCGCCCCGTCACCGGGAGCGAATGCGGTCAGCCTGTTTCCGGTTCGGATGAGGCTGATCTTGACCGCCTTCCTAATAGCGGAATTAGGCTGCTTAGCCTCGAATCCGACCTTCTCAATGACAATTCCCTTGGCTTGAGGGCTTCCATGCAGGGGATCGTGCTTCAGCACCCCACCGTGCCTCCGTTTCGCTTGGCGGTTCCTAAATTGCCGCTCCTTCCAACGGTACTTCTTGCGATCGGCCTTCATCTTCGAACCCGAGAATAGACCCCGACCCAAACACACACCTCTGGATGACGGGCCGGCGACCTGCCATCGGTTTATGAGACTGACGGGGGAGCAGCAGTCGAGTTGTGTCCCGATTCTGTTCGCATGAGCCAACATTCAAGCAGATTGGGCTGCCGGGCGACACTATGGGCTTCCGTGAAATGCTACGGGACGTCCAAGTGGTGGATGAACTCGTCAGCGTACGGCATGAAATGCTCGAACTCTCGAAGGCGTCCGGGCACCAACCTATGATCCTGACCAATGTCAAGGAGGCCCCGGGGCATCGCGCAGCGTTAAATGTCGTTGACCGACAAAGGCTCTGCGAATCTTTCGGGGTGAAGCCTGGAGAATTAATTGACATCCTTGCATGGGCTATGATGAACCCAACCGATCCAGTAATCGTTGGGGGCGGTGAAGCACCTGTTCTGGAAAACACCACTGAGCGAGTTGACTTGTCGGCCCTGCCCATCCCGTGGCACTATCCGGAAGATGGTGGTAGGTACCAGTCTGCCTCTGTGATTATCGCCCAGTATGGTGGAGCTCGGAACGCATCTTTCCACAGGCAACTCCTCAGAGATCCGACTCACACGGTATCTAGGTTCGTACCCCGGCACCTCCGAACAATGACTGATATGGCAATAGATTCCGGGGATGAGATTCCGATTGCAGTTGTGAACGGCCCAGATCCCGTGTTACTGCTTGCCGGTGCCATGTCATTCGATGAGCCACTCGATGAACTCAGGGTCGCATCAGCACTCCACCAGAGGTTCTACGGTCGCCCGCTCGCGTTGGTGGAGCTTTCTAACGGCGTGGCCGTGCCCGCCGACTCCGAATACGCCATGGAAGCCAGAATAACCCTACAGACTGATCAGGAAGGACCCTACGTTGATGTCACAGGAACCTTGGATGGAGTGAGGCTCGAGCCGGTCATCGAATACGATGCCGTCCATCATCGCGACGCCCCGATATTCCATGCCCTGATTCCAGCGGGATTGGAACACAAGACTCTCATGGGAATGCCCAGAGCACCCACCATCAAGGCAGCTGTGTCGGAGGTCGTGACTTGTACTGATGTCTACCTCACCGAGGGTGGCTGCGGATGGCTGTCTTCCGTAGTGCAGATAGTTCCGGGGAAGAAGGATGACGGCATCAAGGCCATCCACGCTGCCCTCGATGGCCATAGGTCCATGAAGCAGGTGATAGTTGTCGATGAGGACATTGATGTCACTGACCCCGCTCGAGTCGAGTGGGCCTTGATGACTCGATGGCAGCCCGACAAGGACACCGTGATTCTCTCTGGTCAGAAGGGCTCAAGTCTCGATCCAAGTCGCGATAAAGACGGTATTACGAGCAAGATTGGCATGGATGCGACATTGGACCCCTCAATCGACCATTCGCCCTTCAAATCGGTGCTGTGAGGGTCCAAATGTCCGAGCGATCACCCGGAATCACAGAGTCCCTGCAGCATCCAAGGCGCAGTTTGGGCAATCGTTACAGAAGTCAGGCCGAGAAATTCCTTAGAATCTCAGATGATGACCATACAAACCTCTCTTGGGCCGAGCAGAGTGCGAGGCAAAGCATCCTACATGACTTCACGAATCCAGACAACTGGCGTCTCCTTGTCAGAATAAAAATCAGAATCGGAGATGCGGAGGGTGTCAGAGCCGTGCTAGAGGATCTGATTACAGTTTTGGGGAGGGATCCGAATCACCTGTCCCAACTCAATGGTGTTGACCCCCTAGAATCTGCTGTTTCGCTGCTTGAAGGCGCTCTGAAAGCCGATCCTCTCGACCCGGACGAGTGGTGGAGCATCCTAGGCGAGGATGATTCGGCAATTATTGAATTCTCCTCTCGTCTGAAGGGTCTGGATGTCAGGGATTCCCGGGCAAACATCCTATTCTCGAGGAGGCTGGAGAGACTGAGGGCGAACGGCAAAGAGGACCTGTTCCTCGAACTATCGAGGTACCTGCTCGCCCAACGACCAAACAACCACGAGGCGTGGGGGGAATTGGGAAGGATGTACGAGAGGAGGGGGGAGTACGATCAAGCATGGCTGTGTTATGATCAGGAACAGACACACTTCCCCAGCTCGGGTGCCCGCGACCGCTTCAAGGGGAGGATGGAGGAAGAACTAGCCGGTAGAGGTGGAAGGCCATGGAAATCTCCTGGAGTTTCGGATAGGGTCGAGTTCTTAGATAGGATGAGGCTGCTTTCAATTCCTGCCTCTGACAAATCCGTAAATGAGAGCGATAATGGGGGCGAGGATGGGCCTGCCGACGAGATAGCGGGGCTGCGCACCAGTGGAAGGCTGCCGGAGGCCTTCTTCCTTGCACGGAGGATGGCAGCGGAAGGTAGCAAAGACGCAATGGATATCGTCGAGGAAATATTGGAGGAAATGGAGGATGAGTGATGGGTTTGTGTTAGTATGGGCCGTCCCTGACTCGGACTCTGAGGATAATGGGTGCTGGGTAATGGTACGGCACAAAGACCGGGGTTGGGAATTGCCCGGAGGCGACATTCGCCCAGGAGAAGGAGCTGATGTGGCTGCGCTCCGGGAATTGTACGAAGAAACCGGTCTGCTAGGGGTGGCAGAAGCAATGGATTCGGAAATTGTTGATGGTGGATTCGTCGTTCGCGTGAAGGTGTCAGAATCACCTTGCCCGGAAGCATGGACATCTAATGACCACTCGATTGAGGAAGTGGGCTGGTGCATGGATGTTCCAGAGAAAACGGCGTGGGGCGGGGATGAGATAGATAGGATTCGAAATCACGACTGGAGTGCCTCGATAAGCCTGTTATCTTGAATCTCGGCCAACCGCGACTCCAACATGAATCCCCAAGCAGGCTCTCCAATGAGGTCGCCTGCATCGAGAACCAGCCCTAAATCATCTCTCGCTCCCCCAGAGAGGTCTTTGAGGACTACAGGGAGGATGGACTCCACCACTTCCCTGATGTCATCTGGATGGGAGGCTATGCTCGAATTTCCGGGGGCCTCCCTCGGTCCTGCGATAGCGATTCTCTCACTCATCCTCGGAGACGAATAATCGACATCATCCAGTGCCATATCCAGCCACTCCATGCCACTGACTAAGGCTTCCTCAGTCATCTTGGACTCTGTGAGTCTGCCCATTGCTACCCACAGATGCCTCATGGCTGGCTCGAAGTCACCCATTTCGCAAAGTATCCTTCCAGATTCCAATCGTGATAGTCCGATGACGTCATTGGGGTGCCCATTGGAGGATGAGACGTCGGATAGCGTCACAAGAGCCATCATCGACTCCCCCCTATTACGATGCCATGCACCGAGATTCAACAATGCCAAGCCATGTAACGGAGAGCCGGGTGAAGTGGCCGACAAGCGATCCACGCACCATCGCAACTCAGTTCCGATGTGCTCGCTCCCTATCGTACCCAATAGCGCCCTTTCCATCCTCAGCCAAGCCTCCATCTGGTGATCCCTCTCCTCAACGCTCCTAGAGCGTTTCAGAAGACTCTCACTGAGTTCAAGGGCCTCCTCGGGACTTCCCCCGGAGAGCATTTCCTTGAGGAGAAGCGAGTCTGCGACTAGTTTGGTTGTGGCATTAGTCGACGAAGAAGGCATAATGCACCTCATTCCATTTCAAATGCTTCAGCCAATCTCTCGTACTGTTCCCTTAGTCCCTCTTCCTTCTCCAAGAGTCTCCTAAGGTGTTCGTCGAGGGTATTTTTAGCTTCGGTCAACTCTGATACAAGGGAGGTCCTATCGTCAACCTCCAGAAGCAGGTTGCCGAAGGATCGGAAAACTGGCCTCCCAGGATCCTGTTTATCCAGTGCCTCGACAGTGATTCCATACTCGGTGACTTGAGATGAGAGGGTCTGAATCTGATTCCTGATAGTTTGAAGTTCCCTGGCAACTCCTTGGATCTCCTCGGCGGTCACTTGCTCACTAATCCAATCCCCCCCTTCGAGTTGCCTCAAGCGATTGCTCAGAGGCAATTAACCCTCGCATGAGGGTGTTCCACCTAGCCCTGAGACCATTGAAGCTATTAGAATCCAGAGAGATTAGTATTTTCTCGTTGTCGATTGTGTGATCAGCCTCTGTGACCAAGGATGCAGAAAGGGCCTCTGCTTGGGGGTTCACCACGGAGAGGATCAGGAGGATGGGCTCATTCCTCTTCGGAGCCTGCATCTGAATCCCTCTCCGCTAGCTTTCGCTCGTAATCGAGCGCAGCCTGCTGGGCAATGACGGTCATATCGGTAGCAGTCGCCCCCTCCATCGAACGACGGATAATCCGTTTGTTGGCCTCAGAGGCTCGAGTATATGGCTCCCAGACACCACCGGAAAAGACGTGCTGGCACTTCTTACATTCCCAAATTCCAGCAGCCTTCCTGCGGACTTTGGGGTAGTGGCAGTTGGGGCAGGTGTACTTCCTAGACTTCTTGGCGATGGCGGATCCGGCTCTGCGTCGGACGCTGACCCCATACCTAGGGCCATAGCGAGCAGTTGCACCCGCCTTCTGAGTTCTCTTTGCCATTATTGCCACCAACCTATAAAGAATCCAAGATATCCCTGATCTCCTTCGACCTTTCTTGGGCCCGACCCATGATTTCGGTGAACTCCTCGGTGGAGAAAATTCCCTTTAGGCCCTTCTGCAGGGAGTGGACATGGTCGTCGTCACCAAGGGTGATGTGAATTCTCTCATCGCCCCCTAGTTCCTCCCTGCCGCAGGCGTCGTAGACGAAACGGTCGCCGACCTTGTGGTAGGAACACATTATCGGAGTCTTGGAAACGCCCAGGGAGTAGTCCTCCCCCACTTCGAAGCGCTCCGCAGGGACAACCGCATTACGTAAGGCAGCAATACCCGCAAGAGCGAAGGCATCGAATAGATTGCCATCGTCAGAGATAGCGAACAAATCGAGAATTACCTGCCATGCCTTCTCTCCGGGAATGATGCAAAGGGCATCCACATCTATGCATCCGGACTCCCTGATCCCCCTGTCCACAACCCGGCCTAGCTCAATCGACTCCGGGCTAGGGGGGCCTGATTCCCAGTTTCTTCCGGCGACTGGCCTGATTTCGGCGGAGCACATGAGGCCCCCTTGGTTGGGTCTGTCGGAGTATGGTTTCATTATCTGGAACTTGACACCAGCGAAAACGATGGTATCCCCCATCCGGACTCTGGCAGAGCCCTCTGCCCTGGGCAGAACGGAAGTTTCGATCTCGACATCTCGGCCCTCCCACTGCTGCCTGCCATCAATGCGAGCATCGTTCTCAGCCAACTCAGCAAGGTGTGCACGGAGCAGTTTCGGCACGAGGGGTATTGCCATCAGGCCTCACCCCCCTTCAGAGAATCGACCATGAAATTGTGAATCATTTGAGCGGCGTCCATGTTATACTGCCATGCTTGATTGAACTCCTCTTGGGAGAGGTCACCGTCCATCTGCAAGAATACGAGTTGTCCCGAGTTTGGCAGTATGCCCATTGGGAGGTCGGCCTCGCCGTAGTTATCCTCCTCCTTGTTAAGGTCACAGACGACGACATCGTTGATCTTCCCACTTGCAACGCTGACCACCATGTCAGTCATTGGGACTCCGGCATCGGCCAGCGCGACTGAGGCTGCTGTGAGGCCTACGCAACGAGTTCCGGCTTCGGCAGAAAGGACCTCGATGCTTATCCTGATCTTGGAGCGGGGGTACAGTTCGAGAAGGACTACGCTCTCGAGCGCGTCTTTCGTGACCTTGCTGATCTCCCTGCTGCGTCGGTTGAAACCAGGTCGCATTCTATCAGTAGTCGAGAATGGGGCCATGTTGTATGCGACATCCAGAACCGCTCGGTCCTGTCGCTGGAGCTTTCTTGGATGGCACTCCATCGGACCGTAGACTGCAACGATGACCTCGTTAGTACCCCACGTCATCCTGCAGGACCCGTCCGCAACGGGGACGACATCTGTCTCGATGGTGATATCGCGAAGATCGCCGGGTCCCCGGCCATCAACCCTCTTCCCATTTTCGTCAATCATCTGGACGTCTCCGTAGCCACCCATCAGTGACCACCTCCGACTGGGATAGGACGTGATTCCACGGTCATCAGGTCGAGTTGCCTGCGTACCTCTAGAATGCCATCCAAATCACCATCGATCCACATCCGGCCGTTATCTGCAACAATGACCCTGCATTCGGCGTCCTCTTTCAGTCGCTTGAGTGACTCACCCCCCTTTCCGATCAATCTACCTAAAAGATGGGGATCTATCTCCTCGATGACACCGGAGCGAATCTTGCGAAGGCCCATGCCCTTCATCGTGACTACGCTAGAATGGGTCTCCTCGACTTCCTGTACTCTGCACAGGATCGTCTCACCGACGTCCATTACGGAACGTGTGCCACCAAATTCTACCTTGCCGGGACCGAGACTCATGGGCAAAATGGCGTTGAAAGGCGCCCCGAGCTCGACGAACCATATGTTGTTCGTACATCCCTCGATGTAACCTATGGCCAAATCACCGGGCCGGGGAATGTACCTCGTATGCAACGGCTCAATGGAAACAGTGCTGCCTTGGTTCCTAATTCTTCCATTCTTAGTGGCCCGAAGCCTGCCTTCCATGACGATTACGCCATGTCCGGCCTCTTGGCCTTCCGATTCTCCCAGATCTTGCCCGGGAACGACGAGCGATTGCGCCCGCCCCCTGTCTCGCGGTCCGCCCGCGCCATTCTTCTTGCTCATGCTATCGAGCCGCGCGACCGGCCGACTGTTCATAACCGTTGATGCTGGAGAAAGGAGGCAGAGTTCAGTCCAATTCCCTGACTTCGACGTCAGAAGAGCGTGCGGCGACCTTGCTAATCAGGTCGTTCTTCATACCCCCGGGTACAGAAACTACGCATGCCCATGTCCCGTCGCTGAGCCACTCCTCCCTCTGAACGGAGTCCCTGAGCATCTGATGGACTCCCCCGTAATCCCTTCCTTGGACTTTGAAGGCGAGGCGTATAGTGATGAATTGAAGGGGAATCAGCGGTCTCAGAGCCGCTACCGCATCCTCAACCTGGCTTTCTGTTGACTTGAAGGGGTCAATTGGGAAGCGGATCTCCTCGAGCGCGTTCTCTATTCTGGTGAGTGGGTGAGGAAGCCTGGTCTTCGGATCCGTAGCCGTACTGGTGATTTGGTTGACGATCTGTCGCTTCTTCTCCTCAACCATCCGTCGTCTCTGCATAGTGGTCAGTTGAATCGACCCCTCACTCAGGATTCTAGTCACGCACGTGGTGAGGTCAGTGGTTCCAAAGACGCGTTCCAAGGCTTCGCTCGTAGGCCTATCACCACCCTTGGCATCGGACCAAACCTCATCAATCGCAAGTAACTCGTCGAGAGAGACAGAATCAGGATCCCCCTTCCAGTCGTCGACGAGTTCGGGGTCAACTAGTATCTCGTATCGATTCCCGCCCTTCTCGAGACGGGCCAGCACAGCATCGTCGAGGCTAACCATGGGTGCCCAGTGGGGAGCACGGCTTAGAGGGTGGGGTCTCAGGACAGCTTCTCGAGATGCTTGAGAGTGGACTCCATGTCCATCTTGCTGTAGCCGTCCTTATCAACCGAAGCGATTTCAACGGTATCGGGGTTCAGGTCATCCTCGAGAGACTCACGAAGCGCCTCAAGTCCGAGCTTGATGGCGGCGTTCTTCGTCATGCCGGCTTTCCACTTGCCCTCGAAATAGTCGATAACTGAAGAGCGCCCACGTCCGATTGCTCCTGCGTGGTACGATTGGTACGCTCCGGAGGGATCGGTCTCGAAGAGATGGACTCCCTCTGCGTCTATACCGGCAATTAGGAGGGCGGTTCCAAATGGCCTTGCCCCCCCATACTGGGTGAAGGACTGCTTGTAGTCGCACATCTTCTTGACTAGGGTAGGGACCGGGATGGCGTCGCCGTAGGTCATTCGGTTGATTTGGCATTGGACCCTTGCTCGATCGACGAGTTGGCGCGCGTCTGCAACGAGGCCGGAGGTGGTGATACCGATGTGGTTGTCAATCTGGTACATCTTCTCAATCGAGTCCGTAATCACCAACTTGCTCTGGATTCTCTTGTCGACGATAAGGACGACGCCGCCCTTGTAGATCAGACCAACGGTGGTGGTTCCCCTCTTGACGGACTCTCTGGCGTACTCAACCTGATACAGCCTGCCATCTGGGGAGAAGGTTGACACCCCGTGATCATAACCTCGCCCGCTAGGCTGCATCCGAATCGGCCCCATGCCTGAATGGACTCTTATCAATCTTGGTCGGGGGAGAACTCGATCAGGGTGCCATTCATGGAGGTGCGACCGCTAGGCGGACTGTGAGAATAGCCGTGCTAGCATCAGGAGGGAAGGACTCGTCCTACGCCGCATGGTGGGCTTCGTTGCAGGGATGGGAGATCGTGACTCTCGTGACAATGGGGGTCCAAGGCAGCGATTCGATGATGTTCCAGACGCAGAACACTGCTGTTGCAGGGCTTCAAGCAGCCTCGATGGGTGTTCCATGGCTACCGGTAACCACGAATGGCGAGGAGGGGCTGGAGATTATCGATTTGGAGCGAGCCCTGTCCGGTCCCTATTCGGTCGGAGACTCATTCCAAGCCATATGGCCGGAGTCGTTCACACGTCCAGATTGCTTGGAGTTGCACGATTGTTTGCTGGATATCGACGGTTTGGTGGTTGGTGCACTCCGTTCCGACTATCAGAAAACCAATATCGAGATAATGTGCGAGAGACTGGGGATCTCGTCATTCTGCCCACTTTGGCACCACGAGCCGGAGAATCACATGAGATCGCTCTTGGAGCACGGCTTCGTTGTGAGGTTCACCTCTGTTTCGTGCGAGGGACTGGATGAGGGATGGCTCGGTGCTACCCTGACTGAACAAACCCTCAGTGAGCTTGAGGTCCTAGCTAGTGAGTTCCGATTCAATCTGGACGGGGAAGGGGGTGAGTTCGAAACGATAGTCACCCACGGACCGCACCTTAAGCGAGTGATACACTGTGAGGGCGATTCATCCTGGGAAGGCAGCAGGGGCGTCTGGGTCCTTCGTTCTTGCAGTTTGAGAGAGCATCGCTAGGCTCAAACAGAGGACCACGGTCGGCTCAGTCTGAGAATCCATGCCCGTATCCCCCCTCGACTACAGATATGGGCGGGACGAGGCCAAGGAAATCTGGTCTCGAGATGGACGACACGCTAGGCTCCTCGAGGTAGAGCGGGCCTTGGTATGGGCTCACTGCCAGATGGGCAGGGTCTCCGCTGAGGACTACGACACCGTCGCGGACATAGCCGATCCCGGAATAGTGACTGCAGACAGGGTTGAGGAGTTGGAAGCCGAGACCCGTCACGACATCATGGCTTTGACCAAGGCAATGGCTGAGTCTGCCGGTGAAGCGGGGTGGTGCATACACCTTGGTGCAACCAGCAACGACATCGTCGACTCGGCGGTAGCGCTTCAGATCAAGGACAGCATCGATCTCCAGCAAAAGGTGGTTTCGGGGCTGATTCTCACGATGTGCGACATCGCAGAGAGGGAGCGAGGCACAGTCATGCTGGGCAGGACTCACGGACAAGCAGCAGTGCCCATTACCTTCGGCCTCAAAGTGGCCGTCTGGGTTGACGAGTTCAAAAGGCATCTCGATCGCCTCGACGAGATGGAATCGCGATGCACTACCGGCAAGTTCCTCGGAGCCGTTGGAACCGGAGCAGCGCAGGGTGAAAGGGCTTTCGAACTACAGGACTTGATTATGGGCGAACTTGGTCTCGAGCCCCCAGTTGCAACCACCCAGGTAGTGGGCAGAGACCGATACATCGAATGGGTTGGGTGGATGGCCAACGTCGCAACGAGCGTTGAGAAGGTGCTTCAAGAAGTCAGGAACCTCCAGAGAACGGAGATTGCCGAGGTATCGGAGGCCTTCGATTCAGAGAAGCAGGTCGGTTCTTCCACCATGGCCCACAAAAGGAATCCCATTACGGCTGAGAATGCCTGTGGTCTCGCGCGAATAGTGCGTTCTATGGTCGTGCCATCATACGAGAACGCCCTGTTGTGGCACGAGAGGGATCTAGCCAACTCCTCCAGCGAGAGGTTCACCCTCTCCCACTCCATGGTCCTGCTAGATGACATCATCGTCAAGTGCGACCGCGTCCTCTCGGGCTTGGTCGTCGATGCCGAGAGGATGAGGAAGAACATTGAGAGCCAAGATGGCCTGATTATGGCAGAGAAGGTGATGCTGGAGTTGGTGGGCCGTGGAATGCCCAGAGACCAAGCCCATGAAGAGTTGCGTAGGGCTTCTATGGAGGCAGTCGAAAGTGGTGTCAATCTGGAAGAGGTATGCAGGACTTCCGACTCAATCATGAATCTGGTAGGAGTTGAGGAACTCGCT
>PBMR01000008.1 GCA_002722735.1 Methanobacteriota archaeon | reverse complement strand
CGTCCTTTCCACATCGTCCCCAGCGCATCCCGCGAGGGCCGATGCAATCATCAGTGTGCATAATAGAAGAGCAGTCGCTTTAGTCTTCATCGGGCCCCCGAGACAAAGTAGGATATTTAGTATGAACCCAATAAACCTCTGTTTTGACCATTCTGAGACGTTAGTTAGATGTAAAAAATGCAGCATTCACGTACTCTACAGGGTGATTTGTTGGTGGACGTGCCGAGATTTGAACTCGGGGCCTCTTCCATGCCAAGGAAGCGCGCTTCCAAGCTGCGCCACACGCCCAGCGGGCCGGCGACCCACGACGGCCATTTAAGGGGGACGGGGGGGGCAGGGGCGTGGTGCGAGAGGAAGGGGGGCTATCACAGGCACCGGCCATACCTGACGGGTTGCTGGAGTACATCAGGAGCGAGCTGAGGGGGGAGGAGGCTCCCTTCCTCAAGCACCTCGACGAGCACCTCGTTCTCGAGTGGCTGCCAGCGGGAGAGTCGCGGCTGGGCCTGACTAGGTTCGAATGCGGTCCCAACGAGATCTACCGACGCAGGAGGCTCGCAGCTCCGCCCGGCCCCGTGACCATCGCCCTCAACTCGGTCCTCGCCGATGACAGGGCCCTGTTCAGGCACACGCTCGCTCACGAACTGCTCCACGCAGCCGGACTTCTCGACCACGGCGGCTTGCACACCGAGATTGCCGAGAGAGTGGCACCTGCACCCAGCCTCAAGGACTCGCCCGTGCTCAGGAGGCTGCGCCACGAGGTCCTGTCCGAGCTGCCCGAGGGACAGTGGACCTGTTCTGGTTGCGGGCACTCCTGGGGGCGCAGGAGAGTGATGCGCCCGGCGCACTGCCCCGAGTGCACGAGGCCGTTCGAGGCCTAGTGAGGGTTCATCTAAGTGGGACTCCCGGAGTCAGCCGGGCGATTGGTGTAGTCTGGATATCATGCTGGCCTTCTAAGCCGGTGACACGGGTTCGAATCCTGTATCGCCCACCACCTGTGATGCTGGCAGCGCGAATCGCTCATATACGCGAAGCAGGTCGGAGCACCTCGTACCATTGGAGGCCATTACCTAATGAAGAGAGGTTCCCGTGCTTGGAAGAAGCAGGGGAAGCAACGATGGAAGTGGCGCAAGAAGAAACTCCGACGCCGTAAGGCCGCCAGGAAGCGCGCCAAGCAACGATGACGCGCTAACCTCGAGTGATCAGATTGGCGAGAGCGTGAAGAGGGGCGCTGAACTCGCAGTATCGTGACCGATGAGGACGAGGGCATCATCGTCGCGGAGATGGCCGAGGTACCGGCGGCCACAGGGAGCGGACTGCCCTTCGACCCTAGTGGGGCCGTGGTGGCCGCCGGCTCGGTCTTAGTGGTGCTGATCATAGTTCTCGCCACATTCCAGGTACTAGTGACATGGGGCTCGGACAGCGGCTCGGGAGAGGGGGTCGGAACGGACTCGATCTCCATTGAGTGGGGGCAGAGCCTGTACCTGCCTAGACATGAGGAGTGCATCGACGAGGGCAACGGGCAGGAGCTCCCTGAATTCGGCGTCGGCTACGAGCCGAGCATCTCGATCACCGGCAACGGTAACATGTTCGTGACCGCGCACAAGGACCTGCGCTGGGGGGGCCAGAGCAACCCCTTCTTCCCCCTCCTCGGTGGCGATCCCGGGCCCTGGTACGCCTGCCAGGAGGGCCAGGACACCTCGTGGGACTACTGGGCATCGTGGTTCTGGGCCTCGTACGACAACGGCACCACCTGGCAGCACGGCGAGGGCTTCGAGCCCACTCCGGGCAACTCGTTCACAGCCAACTACCTAGCCGGCGGCTCCGAGTGCCTTGGGGACGAGGGCGACATCTCGGTGGATGCGCAGGACACTGTCTACTACCTCGACACCACCCTGGAGGACAACTGGTGGCACATCCTCCCCAAGCAGGGGACGGACTACGATACTGCGATGTGCCAGCGCATGAACACCATGGCAGCCGACGACCGGCCTTGGGTCGCAGCCCAGGGCGATGGAATCATCCACTACCTTGGAAACTCCGGCGCCTCCCCCCCCGAGTGCACGGGCGACTCAGGTCGCTACTGGTACTACCACTCGGAGGACGGTGGGGCGACCTTCACCCAATGCTATGCAGTCCCGGGGGGATGGAGCACGATAGCCAGCCAACGCCAGGGGCCCTACGTCTACATCGCCCAGGAGAACGCCGACTCCCAGACGGGTAGCGTGATAGTGCGCATCAGCGACGACCACGGCAGAGGCACGGGAATCAGTGATGGCACCTGGGCTCAGCCAGTAGAGGTCGGGATTAGGGAGGGGAACTGCCCGGAGGGGTACCCGGTCGTCAACACCAACGAGAACGGCACGGTGGGGGTGGTCTGGGCCGACTGCCCGAACGGGAGCACTGGGCCTTGGGTGCTGCGCTTCGCCATCTCCTACGACCACGGTTCCAACTGGTCGGCGTGGAACGTCTCCCACATCAACGGCATCCAGATGTACCCCTTCCTCAGCATCAGCGAGAGTGATGTGGTCTCCATCGCCTTCTACGGCCTTGACTTCGATGACGACGACCTCGAGGGGGACTACGTGGAGGGCGAGCAGTGGTTCCTGTACGCGGGCGCCCTGCAGACCCCCGCCGAGGGGGATTCGTGGGGTTTCACCATCGCTGACCCAGCCCCCCTCCACACGGTCACTGCCTACGAACAGCAGGAGGGCGATGTCCACGCGCTGCACGACTTCTTCGAGACCGTCCTGAGCCCCGATGGCAGCTGGATGGGGATCGCCTACCAGCAGAACATGGGTGAGCACCCGTTCGAGGACAACGAGGAGCAGCGCTACATCAAGTTCGTCAGGGGCAACCTCTCAGCCCCCTGAAGAGACCACGACGAGCTCCAGCCTCAGGTCCTTTTGGATGATCGAGGTATGAGGGACGATAGCATCCTCGTGCACCGTCAGAACGGTCGATGAGGGGATCCCCAGTCTGTCCAGCACTCCGTTGATGGTGATGGGTTCCTCGGTTTCGAAGACGAGGGTCTCTCCCTGGTGCTCGAGCTCTATGCGCACGCCCCGCGTGGGGCGAGTCAGCCTTATGTCTGATTCGCAGGTGGACGGCCCGCTGCCGAGATCGCATAGCCCGGTATTGCGGTGGATTCGAAATCCACTGTCCATTGGACGCGGGGGTTCAAATCCCTCTCTCGGCGCCACCTGAATTAATGACGTAGAAACGGTTAAGGTTACAATTTCAGACCGCCTTTTCTATGCCGGCATATGAGATTGTGATAAGTGAAGAACTGCGAATGGTGAAAGTGGCCCTGCAAGGGGACGAGGTTAGATCGGAACGTGGTGCTATGCATTACATGAGGGGACAGATTGAGATGGTCACTAAGATGCCTGGTGTGGGGAAGCTGCTGAAGTCAGTAGTTTCCAAAGAAAGCATCTTCAGGCCCACTTACAAAGGGACGGGAGAGGTCTACTTTGGCCCTCCTTCGTTTGACGAGTACCACGTCATGGAGCTCAACGACGAATCATGGATTCTGGATCAGGGAGCCTACGTTTGCTCGGACATGTCACTCGAAATCGGGGCGATAAGGAACAAGGGCCTCAAAACCATGGCATTCGGCGGCGAAGGGATCTTCCAGACTTCTGTCCGGGGCACCGGGACGGTCGTGTTCAAGTCTGCTGGCCCACTGGAAGAGATTCAACTCAACGGCGAGACGCTGACTGTCGACGGAAGGTTCGCGGTTGCCAGAGAGGGCTCGCTTCAGTTCGAGACGAAACTTCTGGGCAAGGGGATTATGTCCAAGGCCGCTGGAGGAGAGGGCTTCGTGAATGTCATCTCTGGAACCGGAAAGGTCCTATTGGCCCCTGTTCCCACGAAGTGGAATACCATTCTACATAGGAACGTACTAGATCTGATTCCGTTCTTGGGCTCTAATTGACCTAGAAGACGGGTGTATCATCAGAGTGCCTCAGAATAACCACGCGCGCGCCGGGCCCGATGCGGACCTGCGGGCGACCTGCCCACTCTCCGACCTCTCCATTGAGGATAGCTATCTCATCCCCTCTGGTAATCGCCGCAGCGGATAGTGGGATGAACTGCTTGAAGGCGACGGAGGCCGCCGAACCGGTCTGATCCAGTATGGTGATCGCCCAGCGATGAGTATCTACCCCATTGGGATAGGCGACAATCGACCAGACCCGGACGACGACGCTGACTCTGGTCTCGACCTCCACTATCGGTGCCTCGTCCCCGTCCCCGGCGATGGTGACTGATGACTTACCGTCGAGATCGATCTGGAGCTGCCCACGCCAGATTGATGCCAGCCCACCATCGATCCTTACCCTTGCTCCTTCGGCAATCGCCCTTGTGACTTCTGAGGGCGCGCCGTACCTTGATGGCCTGACACGCGCCCGGTCGTAACCATCCTGCAGGGTGAAGTCGAGGCTCACGGTGCCGTCCTCCTGCAGATTGGGACCCTGAAGCCCGACCACGTCCCCCACGACGCTTACCCTAGTCTGGATCTCGCCTATCGGCGTAATCGGCCAAGCGTGACCGAAGCGCTCGACCCTGCGCTCCAGCGGCAGGGAGATGTCGTGGTCGGAGCCCTCACAGAGGCCACGGTACTCGCAGCGCTCGCACCTAGCCCTTTCATCCGAGTGCGTGGGTGGTTCGGCCGGGATTCCGCCGTCGTCGAAGAACATCAGGGGAGAGGGGTCGGGGGGGCAATCCTCCGGGCTCGGGTCCCGGGCGTGGATTGCTTGGTAGAGTCGCCCTAGGTCCTCGCCCATCTCGTACATCTCTTCGGTACTCGGCCTTGGCACGTCCTTCACCGTGCCAGCACCAAGGTACCATATCTCCAGTGCATCAGGCTCGTCTGCCCTCTCGTGAGTCTCCCACCACAGCCAGCCATACATGCGCAGTTGGTCGATGTAGCCTCCCGATCGATCGCCCCTTCCTATCGAGGCCTTCAGGTCGACGATTCTCGTACTCCCGCTCCATCGGTAGACTAGGTCGTACTCGCCTTGGAACCACTCTTCTGGATGGGCGCTGGTGTGTGTGAATGACTTCGCGTCCGGGTCAACGAACCACGGCCTTGCAAACTCCCACGCCTCTGGCCAGGATACCGGCCCGCTGCCCGCAGCCGGGTGAGGCTTGCCCCAAGACCGAGGGAAGCCATCGGGGGCTGGCCAATGCTCCCTCTCACCATTGCGCCAGGCTTCGATTCCAGGGCCACCTCCTGCATCGATGCAAGCCCCGATCTGGCCGAGGTGCATCCTGATGGCGGCATCGACCATCTCGCGTCCCTCCTCTACGTCAATATCATCCACAGAACCGATGCGATTCGGGCTCGACTCCCATTGGGCAACCGCCTCGTCCCAGCATCTCTGGAAGTGGGCCTCTGCCCTGGAAGTGGCCCATGCCTCGAGCGATGCCCTATCAGTCGGCCATTCGGACTCCGGCAGCGCCTCCAAGGCAGGCCCCACCCAGAAATCGGGCTCGCCGAGGGCCGGAGAGCCGTCGGCGGCAAGGGGGGAGTCCATCGAGGCCGAGGAGTCGGCAGAGACAAATGCGGGGGAGTCGCGGAGAACCCTGCAGACACATTCCTCCACGGCGTTGCCACGGAGGATCTGCGGTGGAAGCGGGGTCTTGAGCCGCTCCATCCAACCATAGTACCACAGTCGTGGACATTTCCTCCAAGCGATGACCTGAGAAGCGGAGAGCCTTCGATAGGGGTTGACCTTCGGGTTCTCCGGATCGGGCCTCCTGACGGGCATGGCTTCCTTTGCGAGTCGAGGTCATATCAACTTGCGCAGGGTGGGCGACTATCCCTCTTGCCGATTGAGCCAGACGACGGTGACCTCCAAGCGCTCGTGCGTTGGCAGGACCTCGACCATGGAGACGGGGGCATCGACCACCTCGGCAATCGACTCGGCGACCACTAGGGGCATCTCTATGCGCCCATTCTCCCCATCCCAGAGCAGGAACCCCTCGGGCAACCCTGTCACGCTGACCAGTTCCGACATCCATCCCGCCTTCGTGTCCTCGCTGGCCTCGATGGCCCCAAACATCAGCGTGCCATCCTCGGTCAGAACCTCATGAGGTGCAATCGTCGCCTCACCCCTCCTCAGGAAGCGCCGTCGCAGTTGCCCGGCGTCCTTGTACACGGCCGTGCAGAACTTGAGGTGGTAGCCATACGCCTCGCGAGTCTCGCCATCGCTCGGGTCGGGCTTACCCAGTTCTGCGGACATCACTCGGTCACGCATGGCGATGGCCAGTTCGGCGGAGCCCGACGCACCGGCAGTGATCTCGGTGGAGAGGTTGAATCCCCTCAACTCCATGTTGTCGTGATTGCCGACGGTGATCTCCAGCTCATTGAGATTGAGGAAGGAGACCTCGAGTTCACGCAGTACCTCCAGTAACTCGAGCAGCTCATCCTCCCTATCGGGCTCGCACGGTATCTCTACGCCTGTCAGGATACCGGCCTGAGAGCAGGCAGCTATTGTATCGCGATACCTCCCTGTCTCGAGGTCGAGCAGGTGGAACCGGATCTCGTCGAGGCCGGCTTCGGCGAGTTCTGATGCCCATTCGGGCCTGAAGGGGATGCTAGTGTACATGTGAAGGTGGAAGTCCGAACCGAACTCGGCCTTCAGTCGCGAGATTCCATCGAGTGTCCGCTCGCGTGCCAACAGGGGGTCGCCTCCGGTTATCCCCGCGCCCGTGGCTCGCATGGCGCGAGCCTCTTCGATGACCTCGTCGAAGGTCTCGCAGCGTCGCTCGTTGGCGAACATCCATTCGATATCACGACGAGATTCGGAGAGCGGGCAGTAGTCGCAGCCCCAGTGGCATTTGCCGGTGATGAAGAGCACCATCTTGCTGCCCATCTGGCACCGTATGCATCCTTCGGTATCGGAATCGCAAGGTGCCTCGGCCAAATCGGGAACCTGCGGGAGATCGAGCATCTACGCCTCCGCGACCAATGCGCTAGTCGTCTCGATGAGCCATCGGTGGAAGCCTGCGTCGGAAGAGAGCTCGGGGTGGAACGTGAGCGCGAGTCGATTTCCTGTCCTGACACCGACCACCTCATCACCGAGCATGGCTGCAACCTCTCCGTTCGGTCCGGCATGGGTGAATCTGGGGGCGCGGATGAAGACACCGGGAAACTCGCGCTGTAGTGCCGTGGCCTCTAGGGTAGTCTGGAAGGAGTCGGCCTGCGTGCCGAAGGCATTGCGGTCGATGGCTGCGTCTACCATTGGAACACCGCCGTCCTGGGGGTCGGAGAGAAGGATCGCACCCGCGCAGGTGCCGAGCACGGGTCTGGACGGGTCGTCCCTGATCCATTCGAAGATCACAGGGAGCAGGGCCGAGGCGGGGCCGTTACCAGTCAGGCGCATGGTGGTAGACTCGCCGCCGGGAAGAACGATCGCATGCGGGTCTGCTGCCTCGAGGTCGGATGCCTTGCGCAACTCTATGATCTCGATGTCGATGCCCGATTCGGCTGAGGCGCGTTCTAGCGCCGCTACGTGCACGTGGCGCGCGCCCTGCAACATGACGAGTCCTATGCGAAGCACGTTCATGCGTCCAGCCACATGAAAATGAACCCTGTCGTGAACTCCGATGGGCTGAAAGACTCGGAGCGGTCACGCCCGGCCGTGGAACCTGCTGGGCGCATCCACAACTTTGGTGCTGGTCCCGCCGTGCTTCCCCTCGAGGTCGTCGAGGAGGTTGCGACCACGCTGCCCAACCTACTCGAAAGCGGCTTCGGCCTTCTGGAGGTCTCCCACCGCAGCGCCACCTTCCAGAGTGTCATCGACTCGGCAATGGAGCGAATCAGGCGAGTGATGTCGGTTCCTGATGACTACGAGATACTTTTCCTCCAAGGCGGGGCGTCGACCCAATTCTACATGACCGCCCTCAATCTGATCAGCGAGAGGGAGAAAGCAGACTTCCTAATCACTGGTGGCTGGTCGCAAAAGGCTCTCGAGGAAGCCGGACGAGTGGGTGATGCCGCTGCTGCATGGGATGGTGTGGACGGCGGCTTCAAGTCCGTGCCCCAGGATGGGGAGTACTCGATTCGCGAGGATTCCGAATATGTCCACTACACTTCGAACAACACGCTGTTCGGAACCCAATACCACCACCTGCCCGACAGCGGGGGCAAGCCGAGAGTCGTCGATGCCAGCTCGGACATCTGCGGCGTCCCCATCGACGTTGCCTCACACGATGTGATCTACGCGGGCGCGCAGAAGAACCTCGGTGCCAGCGGCGTGACACTGGTCATACTCTCGCCATGGGCGATGTCCAGGGGCAAGGAGGGGCTGCCGACCATGCTCGACTACAATACCCACGTCTCGAAGGGCTCGATGTTCAACACCCCAAATACCTCGGGAATCTACGTGCTGGATCGCGTCTTCGCCTGGGTCGAGCGCAACGGAGGTTTGGATGGCGCCATCGAGCGCAACCACGCCAAGGCCGCGCTGCTCTACGACAAACTCGACAGCAGCGACTTCTGGAAGCCGCATGCCACCGAGCACTCGCGATCGATGATGAATGTCACATGGAGGCTGGCTGATGAGAATCTGGAGGCTGCCTTCCTAGAACAGGCCGAAGAGGTAGGGATGGGCGGACTCAAGGGGCATCGCAGTGTCGGGGGGATTCGGGCTAGCATGTACAATGGATGCCCGATGGGAAGTGTCGAGGCCCTCGTGTCATTCATGCAGGACTTCGAGGGGCGGCACAACTGAGTGATCGGATGGATGCAAGGGAGGTCCTCGACCTGCTTGACTTGACCCTGCTTGACCACGAAGCCGACGATGCTGCTTTGGACTCCCTCTGCAAAAAGGCCAACGAGCACAAGCCAGCGGCCGTATGCGTATTCTCAGAGCACGCGCCCTACGTGGGGAGCAGGCTGGACGATGGGGTTGCCTTAGCAGCGGTGGCCGCCGGGTTTCCGGTGGGCGATGAGTCTCCAGAGGATATTGTCGAGGCCATTCGTGAGGCGGTGGCATCTGGTGCCGAAGAGGTGGACTGCGTCCTAGAGCCTCGCGAGGGCGATGGTTTTCCCGACGAGAGTGATCTCGCCAAGCTAATCGCCATGAGGGAAGCCACCAAAGGCTGCATTCTGAAGGTGATTATCGAGGCCCCCCTGCTAGACGAGCGACGGCTGCGAGCGGTCACTAGGATGGTTCTCGCTGTGGGGGCTGACTTCGTCAAGTCATGCACCGGCAAGCGCGGGGGATGCGGTGACGAGGTGGCTGGAATACTGGCGTACGAGGTTCATCGTCACGGCCTAGCGACCGGGGACAGTTCCGGAGTCAAATTGTCTGGCGGCATCGGCAGCAAGGCGGATGCCGAGCGACTAATCGGAATCGTGACGGGCCATGACCCCTCCCTAGTGGGGTCTCATCGCCTCAGGATCGGCGCATCGTCCCTGCTCGAGGACCTAGTTGGATGATTGGTGGGCTCGGCAGGAATTGAACCTGCGATCTTCGCCGTGTGAAGGCGACGTCATAACCCCTAGACCACGAGCCCGGCCTGCTTGCCAGCCGTTATCATGGCATAAGCGTGATGACAGGTCGGGGAGCAGGTCCCCGCCGGAGTCAAAAGTCCGGTCGATTTCGGTGGCTCATGACAGGCAGATTGGACCTAGGCGTCCTTCGCGAGAGGGGGACCTGGCAAGCCTTCGGAATCGGTGTGGTGCTATTCTGCGTCATCGCCTACGCATCCCTGAGCGTTTTCGGGCTGTCATCGTCGCTCTACGGGGTCTCCGACCAGATCGATCAGGTCCCAGACTTCGAGGTTGCCTCGATGAATAGGGCGGGCATCGACGACGCGGTTGCTGACCAAGACGGCGTGGTCAGGCTTTCGGGCCTTCGGGGCAGCGTTGTCGTGCTCGATTTCATGGCTGTAGATTGCGGTAACTGCCACTACGTCCAGGAGCACATAGACTCCAACATTGACGATTGGGGGGCGCTCGATGGGTCGTATCCGGTGGTCGTGCTCTCAATCGGGTCATGGTACGGCTACGAGACCTTCGATCGAATAAACCAGACCTTCGGTGACCAATCCTCCGACAGGCACATGCGCTGGCCGGTCGTGAACGGCGCCTCTGACTCCGTCCTGCTCGAGGGAGGGGGGAAGGGGGATCTCGTCGAGCACTACTCCGCGCAGAACCTGCCACTAGCCCTAGTGATCGACCATGAGGGGTATGTGGTGGCCAAGGAGGGCACAGGTATCCCCCTCGATGGGTGGACGTCCTTTGATAGTACCATCGAGAGCGCTAACGCAGGCATGGCCGATGAGTTGAGATTCGGGATCGAGAAGGCGGACAGGTCGATGAGCGGGGTCTTCCTAATCGGACTCTTCCTTGGCATCCTGGTCTACTTCTCGCCCTGTGCCTTCCCAGTCCTGCCCTCCTACATCAGCTACTACCTGAATCTGGGAATGAGGGAGGACGAGTTGCTTGCGGCGGGCAAGATCGAAGGGGGCATGCCAAGCGCTGTGGAGGTCGGAGGGTTCGCCGCCCTCGGCCAACTGACCTTCTTCGCCGTGATTGGCTCCATTATCTTCGGACTGGGTGGGGTGATTGACCTCTCGGGCTCCCTGCACGGCATCGCCGTGGCTATCGCTTGGCTGCTCGTGGCCCTAGGTTCGCTGATGCTGCTTGGTTGGACCTCGCACGTCTTGGCTTGGGTGCAGCGCGTTCTGGATCACTACCAGACCGTCGAGATGGATGACCAGTTCACCCCACGCCGCAACATGTACTTGTGGGGCATTGGATACAGTGCTGCCTCGGTGGACTGCACCGCTGCCGCGGTATTCCCTTTCGTAGCCTGGCTATCAGTGGTGGGAGAGGGGGCCTTCGTGACTGGAATGGCTGGATTGATGCTCTCAGTCTCCTTTCTCATGGTGTCGGTGACCGTGCTCGTCGGGCTCGGGCGACAGGCCATGATTGACCGTCTGCGCAGGTCGACTTCTGTGGTCAAGGCCACTGGCTCTTGGATGATGATGTTCGCCGGCATCGGGCTGCTCGTCTACCTTACGCAGCCCGAGTTCGTAGCCGGGCTGCTAGACTAGGCCTCCCCGATGGGCTGGATCATATCGCTTACCACAGAATGCACCGACTCCCATATCTTGTCATGCACCTGCTCCACGGTGAGNCGCGTGGGAATGAGNGTCGCGCCCGCCTTGNCTCCCGCNGNTTGGAAGGCCTGCCGCATCGTCTTCTGNTACTGCAGGAAGGAGGANGTGATGGAGGGCGAGAGGGCTAGGTCCATTCCGGCCTCGAAGTGGTTCAGGGCCTCNAGCCTCTCTCCGAACATGATTCGGTTCAGCAGGCGGCGNGGGCCTGCATGTAGGATGATGANNGCATCNGNGGNNGGNACNTCCGAGTACAGGGAGTCAATCCAATTCCCGTCACCGCCGCGCACCTCCTCGCGAATNCNNGGGGTTATNGTGTAGCGGTCGGCTATGACTACGAAGCCAGCATCAAGCAGNGGCTCGGCCTCNTGCTTGATCTGNTCGTGNAGGTCAGTTGCGTAGAGCAGAGAGCGAGTCCGCCAGTTCAGCTGGTGGATATCAGCCGTCCGGGACTTGACTAGGATGCCCATGAGATCNGAGCGCGCCAGCCCNATCGTGTGAGTGGCGATGCCATGGGCCTTCAGCCTNGCAGACAGCAGCCGTGNGTGCAGNGTCCTGCCTACGTGATCGGGNCCCTCTATGACGATNAGTTTNCCCGCACGGCTCATTTCCCCNCACCCCCGCCAGCGTAGGTCAGCCAATCGATNTCTGACTCGCTGAGGTTCTGGGCCAGCCGNTCTGTNTGGTCGATGGTCTGCANCTTGGAGAGGTCAATGTNCTNTTGGAAGGCCTCCCTGACCCTTGACTGAACCTCAGCNACAGTGCCTANNGCGTCCAAACTGACCATCCGGCCCTGNNCAACCAGACCNGAGTAGATGTCCGAGACCTTNCCCTGGAANATCCTGTACGACTCAAANGGGTCGGTNGTCCACCCCATGTCCATTCCNGCCTCGTAGTACTTCAGCTTGGGCCTGCCCTTNGCAATGCGGTCGAAACTGACGTCGACAGGGACATCGAAGTACAGAGTCAGGTCGGGCTCTCNNGCGAATGCGTAGGTTGCCTCNATCACCTCGGCTGGAACAGTCCCTAGAGCCGTCTCTGGCCANTGCGGTGTACTTGTANCGGTCACAGATNACGATTCCGTCGATCTCGAGGACNGGNTCTATCTGTCNNGCCCACCTATCGGCGAAGTCGGCNGCGTGAATCANGTGGAAGGTGATNGGCANNAGCCTGCGGGCNCTCTTGCCCATCTTNGTGGCCTCCTTGACGATCTTGCTGGAATTCCACTCGGTGTGNTANACGGGGAGNCCCTTCGCGCGCANCCAGTGGTAGAGGAGCTTGGCCTGGGTNCTCTTGCCNGANCCATCCATACCCTCGACAGCGATCAGTATGCCCTTNTTCGCCAATTTATCACCAATTNCCCCAGAAGTNGTGCTAGGCGCAGGGNGGGNGCNCCCGAAGAGACGTATTAGGGTGTGGCATCNCAANTNCTCTGAATGGAGTCGTATGCCATCATATTGAGCAGNATCTCCCCGAAATCCCTCGCATAGGCNCACAGGCGGCGGGTGGACTCGGATATCCTGTCCTCGAACAGGAGNGGCGTGGCCTTGCCCTTGCCCGTCCAGAGNCCTTCCTCATGCTTCTCNAGGTCCANTTGGGCATCCTTGAGNGAGTTGCGAGCNNCCTCNATCTCATGCGAATCCCNGGTCCTTAGGTTGATCATGAGCGATTTGATGGAATCCATCCANATCGGCAGTGCGACAAGGGGCAGCTCGCCGGGATCGNTNTNAGGACGGGGNTNGGTCTCCAGAGTCATCTTGGCCATCTGGTTCGCATGGTCCATCATACGCTCNAGGGTGCGTGCCANATTGGCNTGNTCNACCCCCTGCTTGCGATTGAGGGCGAGGGACTTGACGATATGNGGCGANTCCAGCATNGANCCGACCTGTCTCTCNATCAGNTACTGCAAGCCGTCGACCTCCCTCTCNCGCTCCTCGTGATCNGTGATCATNCCCTCATCGCCTCCNCCCAGCACGTCCACGATGTCACGAACNAGNGAGGACAGNAGCAGGTACATCCGATTGAGGCTCGCTTGCAGNGGNANCTCACCGGCGTTGAGNAGGCTGACTAGNCGAGCGCTGGAGNCAGTCTGCTCCCCNATCTCGAAACCGCGGGTCGAGCGTAGGAACCGTCGTATCTCACTGCGNACCTTGCGNTTCAACGGGCGTTCGCTTTGCACANNTATTTCCAAGGCNCCNGAGATGTACGCGCCCATCAGGTGNTCGTACAGGGCCCCCTTTGGCAGGCCNTCAAGGTCCAGGGAGATTTGCGTTCTCTGTTCCTCCACNACATCCAGTGGCGACAGGGACAGTTCCCCGCTTGGCCTCCAATCNACGCGAAGGCTGTCNCGAGCAGCGAGNTTGTTCGCAATCACCCATGGCTTCGGCAGGCTGAGGGTATATGTCGCGCCCCCNGTGAGTTGCAATCTTCGNACGTCTTGTTCACCGGGACCGATGGGCATGCTCACNCTAATCTAATTATNACTATATAGATTACNTAAGTTCTCTATCAAATATNNCTNNCGATGNGGCNGTGCAATGGANCCGTTGATGNNNCTGGTCCTGTTGGTTTCNATAATTGTCTGCGCNTATCTNGCGTGGAANATCGGNGCCAACGATGTTGCGAATGCGATGGGNACCTCNGTNGGCTCTCGCGCNCTGACNCTCAAGCAAGCTGTGGTCGTGGCNGCNGTCTTCGAGTTCANAGGNGCCTTCTTCGCNGGAGATGCNGTNACTGACACCGTNCGNAAGGGNATNCTNTCNGTNGANTTCGAGACNGTNACNGAGNNTTTCGCCAACGANCTGATGTATGCNTTCATCGCAGCCATGATGGCGGCTGCAGTCTGGCTCACGNTAGCCACNAGGTTCGGCCTNCCNGTATCGACCACTCACAGCATCATNGGTGGAATCGTGGGCGTTGGNATGGTCATGGAGGTCCAGCATNANACCTCCCTNATCGACTGGGGGGTTGTCAAGAAGGTCGNCGTGTCNTGGGTTGCCAGNCCACTGATGGGCGGTTTNTTCGCATTCTTCACTTTCTGGATAATCCGAGCGACGATTCTCAATGCACCNGACCCAGAGGCGCGCTCGCGATGGGTGGCNCCNATNCTCGCNATCCCGACNTTCTTCGTGCTNGGCATTGCATTGCAGTTCAANGCCCTGAAGGGNTTCTTCTCCAANGCCCAGANCAATGGATGGATCGANNACAAGTANGATTGGATTCCNGTNAAGGAGAACGGGGTNTGGAATCCAATGGCAACGNACGCCTGGTTNCCCATCAACAGCCTCATCTTAGCCGGNNTNATCTCAATNNTCGCCGCAACNATTCTGGCTTACGTCCTGAGGAACTACGACTTCAAGGGCGAGGNAGACGGCTTCCACGGAGTCGAGAGGATCTTCGTCTGGTTGCAAGTCATCGCTGCCGCCTACGTCGCCTTCGCCCACGGAGCCAACGACCGATCCAACGCTATCGGCCCNATGGCAGCAGTATACCAGATNCTCGCTAGCGGTGGNGAAATCGCATCCNAGGCCGATGTCCCGACCTGGCTGGTCATNCTCGGAAGCGCTGGNATCGCCATCGGTGTGATGACNTGGGGNTGGAGGGTCATGGAGACCATNGGAAACAANATTACCGATATCACCCCNACCCGCGGCTTCGCTGCTACNTTCGGNGCGGCGACCACNGTNCTGATNTTCTCCATGCCATTCCTTGCGGTTCCCGTNTCCACCACTCACACGCTNGTNGGTGCTGTGGTGGGCGTTGGNCTTGCAGGAGGNGCCAAAGCCGTGGATTTCAGGGTCTTCGGGAAGATTGTCGCCTCATGGCTGGCAAGCCTGCCNGCCGCGGGTTTCGGNTCCATNGTCATNTTCGTGGCAGCCGGATCNGANCCCATNAAGCTGCTAATCGTAATTCCNATAGCCTTCGCGGCTGTCATCTACTCCATTTGGGCCACTANGGANGGNGAGGTNTTTGTGGANGAGGCTCTNGCCGAGGTGGGNGGTTCNGATGTCGGNGGNCCGACGTANTTCGANCTCTTNCACACTCATGCNGAGGCTGTCGAGAAGACGGTGNTCCACATGCTGGAAGCTGTAAACGTGGCTGCTGAGGGGAATGACCCNNCCAAAGAGATCGAGCAGACNGTTTCAGCCGAGCTCAGGGCGGACAATATCAAAAGCGCCCTCCGAAAGAAGATCGGGGTTGGTCAATGGAGCCTAATCCTGAGATCGGAGGACTTCCTTGGGATGATTAGCANGCAGGACCGTATTGCCGACTACGCCCAGAACGTTGCCGAGCAATTGTCCTTCAGACCACTGTATGAAAATACGGAGGCCCGGGAGATGCTCAAGGAGATGGCAGAGGCCGTTGCTAAGACTACTGCCTTGTACGAGGATTCTGTTGCGGAGTTGCTCGACCTCACCCTATCTGGATACACCAAGGCCGGCCGAGAGAGGCTCAGGAATCTCATTGACGCTGTCAATCTCGCGGAGCACGAGGCTGATTTGGTCGAGAGTCGGGCTGCTGCCTTCGTGTTCAGCCAAGGCGAGGACGCGCCCCTGGCAGCCGTCCACATGTATCGGGTTCTACAGAGGCTGGACGATGTTGCCAATGCCTGCGAAACAGCAGCGAACGAGATGCTTCCCCTCGTCTACAATTAGTTAGGTCCAACCGGCTTCTTCGGCGAAGTCTTTGGGGCCCATCGACTCTACCAGAGCGAGCTGTGGCCTGCAAATGACCCAGACGAGGTGACTCAGGGCCACGCCAGTGACGAGATCGAAGGCATAGTGCTGCTTGGTAGTCATGATGCTGATGCATAGGAGGGCCAGTTCCAGCCACAGCAGGAAGAGGAAGGGCTTGGCCAGAGCGTGTCCCGAGTACTCCCTGACTACCCACATGGTCATCAAGCGGGTGAGGAAGTAGGCGTGGACGATGTGGAGGCTTGGCCACGAGTTCCACGGGTTGTCCGAGGAGTGGATGAACTCGAACATGGAGGTCTGCCACGCGTTCATCGAATCCCAGTCGAGCTGGTCCCGGAGGTCGACCTCGGCCGGCATTATCAAGTGGAAGGCGGTGCAGAGGATCGTGACCGAGATCAGGGCCTGCATTCCCACGGTCAGCTCGGCCCGCCCCCTGTCGTCCCTAGGGCTGAGGGCTAGCGTCACGGGATAGTACAGGTAAAGCGCGGTATACGGCAGAATCATCCAATAGACTGCCGGAATCTGCCGGTCCAGTGCGACCTCGGGGTCCCAGACAGTGACTAGGTAGTGGTGGGAGATGCTGTTCGAGATCAAGTAGGGCGTGGCGACCAGAAATAGTCCGATCAGGAACATCTCGACAGGGAGCCATCTCCCTCCCAAATGCTCCCGCCGTGACCATGATGGGGCCCAGAAACCCCCCCAGGGGGAAGTCAGCCTTGACAGAGGTCCCTCATTGGCCATGGAATCACTCGTCTGGTAGGGCGTAAGAACCTGCCACAGTGACGAAGGCAGATCCGATCAGGGCTGACAGAAAGACCCCTAGGTTCGCGAGTCCGGCCTCGTTGGTTGGCGAGGTCAGGTATCCCAACCCGGTGCTGAGATTACTGGTGACGGCCCCGTAGGCCACCACTGAGGCCAATCCGAATACCGCCCCCATCAGCGCGCCCCTGGAGGAGACTGCCGGCCAGAGAGTCAGTAGCACTGGGGCGACGGTGGCAGCCGCTAGCAGGTCGGCGAACAAGAAGATCCCGAAGACGCTCAGGGCATCCATGGTGGAAGCGAAGTAGATTGCCACGGGAATGACCGCAATCGTCGCAGCTCGAGCCTGGCCAAGTTCCATCCTGCCATCGGAGAGGTCGCGCGCTAGTGATGCGACGATGGCGCTCTGCAGGGTGTCAGCGCTCGAGCACACAAGCGCGACTGCAAGGACGACGAAAGCCGCTATGAGCAGACTGCCAGAGTCCTCGATGAGGTAGAAGAAGGCGGCAGAGGGGTCCGCTGCAGCACCCCTTCCAGCAACAACCGTGCCGAGGAACCCCATTACAAAGACAAGCGGGAGGACGAGGGCCGAGGCCATAGCCGCTCCCTTCCTCAATGCCTCGTCATCCTCGGAAGCCCATGCCCTCTGCCAGTTCCCCTGCGAGAACATCTCGGCAGCGGTGATGGCGATGACCAGTGCGAGTCCAGACTCGAACGAGTCCATGTGGGACATGCTGCCTTTGGACCAGTCGTCCTCCGGGTTGTATGCCTTCGCATCGTCAATCAACTGCCCTGAATCTGCTCCGAAGAGGATGAGCAGGAGGACGATAACCAGCCAAAGTATCATCCAGGCCTGGAAGCGGTCGGTCTGCAAGGAGGCAGGCAGGCCACCGTATGCCGTGTAGGCAGCTGTGACAATCGCCACGGCGGCCATGGGTACCAGCGGTTCCATGCCAGTGAGGATGTCCATGCCCTTCCCAATGGCAGTGAACTCGGCAAATAGGAAGGTGAACATGTAGAGCACCGAGATCATACCCACATAGACTTGCATCGGCCGGCCGAGGCGCTTGGCGACATAGTCTGCTAGAGTGACGCCGTCGGGAAGCTGCTCACGAATCAGCGGTCCAACATATGCCAGCAGCATGAACGGGGTCGCTGAGGAGAGCGCGTATCCCGCCACGTCCCAGAAGCCGCCGTAGTATCCGACCTCCGAAGGAGCAAACAGGATCCAGACACCCATTCCGGAGGCAAACAGGCTCAGGCCGATGCGCACCCAGCACTGACTGCCGCGCGCGGACAGAAAGGTGTCTGAGTCCATCTCACGCTCAGCCGTAGCCGTGAACCCGACGTAGCCGAAGAAGGCCAGGGTTCCCAGCAGGAGTACGTAGGATGCCGTCGCGTCCATCAGCCATCACCCATGAACGGATAACTCCAGTCCTGGGGTATGTCGAGGGTTCGCTTGACCGATCGCGGGCTGATCCAACGTAGCAGGTTAAGCGGCCCCCCAGCCTTGTCATTGGTGCCGCTTGCACGCGCGCCCCCGAATGGCTGTTGGCCGACCACCGCACCAGTCGGTTTGTCGTTGATGTAGAAGTTCCCGGCGGTGAAGCGAAGGGCGTTGAACGCCCTTTGAACGTGGGCCTCGTCGGTGGCAAAGATGGAGCCGGTGAGCGCGTAGGGAGAAGCCTCGTCGCACATTACTAGGATCTCTTCGAAGTCATCGTCCTCGTAGACGTATACTGTGAGAACTGGTCCAAATATCTCCTCGACCATCGACTCGGAGGTCGGGTTCGTGGTGACGATGATGGTGGGCTCGACGAACCAGCCCGTGCTGTGATCGCTGCCGCCACCGACTACGACCTCGCAGCAGTCGCGCCCCTGGGCTCGCTCGATGTAGCCGGTGATCTTGTCGAAGGCACGCTGGTCGATGACGGCGGTCATGAAGTTGGTGAAGTCACGGGCATCGCCCATTCGGATCTTGCGGGTCTCGGCGCACAGGTCGTAGGATATGGCGTCCCACACGGTCCGTGGGATATACGCTCGGCTCGCAGCACTGCACTTCTGTCCCTGATACTCGAAGGCGCCGCGCAGCAAGGCGACCAACAGTCCCTGCCTATCACATTCGGGATGGGCGATTACGAAATCCTTGCCTCCGGTCTCCCCGACGATTCGCGGGTATGAGCGCAGGTTTGGCAATGCCAATCCAATCTCCTGCCAGAGCCCTTGGAAGGTGGCAGTGGAGCCTGTGAAGTGCAGGCCTGCGAAGTCTGGGTTTGCCAATGCAGCCTCGGTTATCTCCGCGCCCGATCCAGGTAGGAAATTGATGACTCCCGCAGGTAGGCCGGCCTCCATCATCAGTCGCATCAGCATGTAGTTCGAGTGGTACGAGTTGCGGCTGGGCTTCCACACCGAAGTGCAGCCGACTACAGCAGGGGCGCTAGGCAGATTTCCAGCTATGCTAGTGAAGTTGAACGGAGTGATGGCTAGGACGAAGCCCTCGAGGGGCCGGATCTCCGTGGAGTTCTGAACCCCCGGAGGGGAAACCAGTGGCTGGAAGTCATCGTGGAAGCCGCGCGCGTAGAGGCAGTTGAAGCGCCAGAAGTCGATCAGTTCGCAGGCAGAGTCGATCTCGGCTTGAAAGGCCGTCTTGGACTGGTTTAGCATGGTGGCTGCGTTGACTCGCATCCTCCAAACGCCAGCCAATAGGTCGGCGCAGCGCTCGAAGATCGCGCACCGGCCCTCGAGTCCGAGGTCAATCCAATCTGCCTGTGCAGCGACTGCCGCTGCGCAAGCAGCTTCTATCTCCCCTCTGCCTGCTAAGTGGACGTTGGCGAGAACGTGGCCGTGGTCGTGAGGAACGACTTGGGTGGTGGTGGTTCCCGTGTAGACCTCCTCGCCGTTGATGATGCAAGGTATTTCGACAACCTCTCCCATCTGGCGATCAATCTCGGCCTGTATCTCTTCCCTCTCGGGACTTCCGGGGGCGTATCCCAGGATGAGTTCGTTGTTAGGGTGGCCTGCCACGCCTTTTCGAGGGGGGGCACAACTAACATTGTTGCGCCCATGACCTCAAGACCATTCCTTGGGCTCGTCCTTCTTCTCCTTCTTCCATGCCCGGTAACATGGCTTGCACAAGGAGACCCTGCGGACCTTCCTAGAGACTCCAGAAGACCCCCATACCTCGACTGCTCTATCGTAAGCCATCTTTCGGCCCCCTATCTTCTTGTCTGCCCAGTTGTCGCAACCGGTGATGTCGCACCTGATCTGGCCCTCGTACTCATCAGGCTCTCCGTCCTCGGAGGTGCCCCTGGAATCTCCCGCTTCCTTGCGGCGCTTGCGGGCCCTTGACTTGAATCCCATGCGTCGCTCGGCTCTGAAGGGCGATTAGAAGGTTGCTTCGCCTAAGAGAACGTCGAACGGGCCATCGCTACTAGCTATGGAGGCTCGGCGATCGGGGCCAACTCCGACGCTGACCACTGGCACCCCTATGGCCTGCTCGATCCTCGCGAGGTAATCACGCATGGCCTCCGGGAGGACGGATAGCCCACCACCTTGGCGCGACTCGTCAGCGAGTGCAATCCATTCTTCCGGGCTGAGGGCGGGAAAACCGGGATGCACCTCATAGATAGGGGTGCATCGTGCGTAGTCCTCGCAGGAGGCGGGAACGGACTGCGTTTCCTCCCCGTCCAACTCGTACGAGACGCATAGTTTCAGCTCATCCAGACCGCCTAAGACGTCTAGCTTGGTGATGACCAGCCCGGTGTGGCCATTGATCCTCTGACCCTCCATGAGCACCACCAAATCGAGCCATCCGGTCCTTCTGGGGCGGCCCGTGGTAGTGCCGAACTCATGGCCAACCTCTGACATCTGCTTGCCCGGGCCCCCCTCTAGGGAGAGTTCGGTAGGGAAGGGCCCGTTTCCGACCCTGGTGGTGTATGCCTTCGAGATTCCGAAGCACTGTTCGATGTGGCCCGGGTGGATACCCGCTCCGTGAGTCGCGTTCGCCCTGCCGGTAATCGAGGAGGTGACGAAAGGGTAGGTCCCCTGGTCAATGTCGAGCATGATCCCCTGAGCACCCTCAAGAAGGACCCTCTCGCCCGCCCTCAGAGCCTTGTCCAGCATGGGGCCAGTGGGTCTGATTGCATCGGAGAACCTGCCCATGACCCAAGAAATCTCGGACTGGAGCTGTTCGGGGTCAATGGCCTGCTCGACCCCGACGGTAACCAGTTGCTTATTCATCCTCTCAGAGATGGATTGGATCGCCTCACTATCGTCTACGACGTGCGGGAGGTCGACGAAGCGGAGGCCCACTCGTTCCGTGCGATCACGATAGGCCGGACCTATGCCGCGACCGGTGGTGCCGACCAGCGAATCGGCCGAGTCGTAGAGTCTGTGAAACGGGAGGATTACTGCAGCGCGCTCGCTGATGAAGAGGCGTTGGCCCTCTGGTTTCTCCCCCGTTAGGGCATGCCAGCGCTCCAGTTCTTGATCGAGGACCCAAGGGTCCACGACTGTACCGCACCCGAGCACTAGCCTGCAATTGGAAGCGGTGATTCCTGAAGGCAGAAGATGGAGCTTGAGCGTGATGTCGCCGACCACGACGGTGTGGCCTGCATTGTTTCCCCCCTGAAACCGAACGGCCCAGTCCGAGTGGGCGGCGAGTTGGTCTATGGCCTTGCCCTTGCCCTCGTCCCCCCATTGGGCCCCGAGCACGACGTTGGCAGGCAACGTGTCCATTAACACGGCCCAAGGTGTTTGAATGCTTTGGCGAGATTCGGGTCGTTTGAGGTCCCAGTTGGTGGGAAGCGGTTATGAAGGGCCCTCAGGTCGGCGGTTCAGCATGGCACAGAGGCATCCGGAGGCGGAAGCGAGGCTTCTCAAGAAGTGGATTTGCATGCGCTGCTCGGCCACTCATCGTGGCTCAAAGCCCAAGTCCTGCCGCAAGTGCGGCTACACCGGCCTGAGGAAGAAGGCCGCTGAGAAGAGGTCGGTGTGAGCCGACTCCTGAATCGGTCCGTTCATGGCTGCATGTTCCGAGTGCCGAGATCAGTGGTGCTGTGTCCTCGGGAACATTGTCGAATGAGGGGGGATGCGAATAACACCCGAGGCCACCAATCTGCAGCAACTTAGTCTGGGATAGGTAAAAATCCGATACCGAAGCCAACTGCACCGTGGAAATCTACCTCGGGCTGGTTGGAATAATACTGGGGGCCTACCTATTCATGGAGGGTTATCTTCGCATTTTCAAGCTGTTCACCCTCATCGGGGCCGCGGGGGGGTACTACTTCGTAGGGTTATTTGAGCCCATACTTGTCGACCTGCTGCCAACACTTGCCGGGGACATGCGCCCAGCAGGTTTCGTTATTGGGGGGGTGGTGGCATACAACTTGGCTAGGATGGCCGAGGCTTCGATAGTAACCCTCGGCCCGCCGTTGGCCGTTGTCATGAGCTACGACTATCTGAGGGTGGAGAAGGATATCGACATGCTGGAATACGTTGAGAGGGTTCCCGAGTTTCCCAACATTTCCAGCGAGGCGTTGCAGGGCATGATATTTCTTATCACCACCTTCCTGACTACGGTCTTCAAGATGTACCTGTGGAGGATAGTGCCAGTCCTGATTTCAGCTGGAATCTCAGGCGTGCTATTGGTTACGGGGGCCAACGCGATCAGGACGAGGAGCCTTCCCGAGTCAGGCTATGACCTGGAGTTTGCAGCAATCGCGATAGTAACGGCTTGCAGTGCAGCAGCTCAGGGATATCACATCAAGAAGAAGGAAGATGAGGAAATCGACTCGGATCCGGAAATTGTCCGTCTTCGAAAGCAAGGAGAGGATGTTCGCGAGCAGCGGCGCCTAGAGGAGGAGTTCCCCCCCATCAGATGTCCTCGGTGCTCGGAGGAAGCCCCGCACGAGGTCATCAACAGGAAGTCCCTTGGAGACAAGTTGGAAGTGCTAGTGAAGTGCTTGTCGCAAAACCAGTTCGACGAGGTCTGCGAGCATGTCCACACCGTCCATGAGTTCATGAGCGACTGATTTCGTTTAGCATCGTCTCCAGAGCAGCCTGGATCTGCAGACAGAGGGTGCCGTAGTGCCCGGGCAGGTTCGGGTCATTGAATATCTCATCGAGAATGGATGCGGTCATTCCGAGCCTGACGTCCATGTCCTTGTTCTCGTTGAGCAGCCACTTCTCGACTGCGCCCTGGGACGAGGTGCGGATGTTGCGGGGAACCTGGCTGTCGTCTAGTTGTCCGAGCACTTGCGCAATCTGCTGTATGCGCAAATCCAAATCTGACACTGTGCCATCTCCAAGGCTGCCACCCTAGAGCCCTCCTTAAGCGCATCCCCAGAATCTGTCATCGTTCGCCGGACCACTTCACCCACGGCATGTTCGTTCTGTTGGACAGGCCCAGTCCCTCACCTTCAGAGCCCATGGCTATGATTCCGATCTCTGCACCATCCTCAACAATCTCGTCGAGAGCCCATCGCATGGCATCCCCCAGCCCGGAGCCATCGATGATTCGATCAGCGACGCGGTAGCTCAGCAGTGATTTCGTGATCGCCTCGCCAATTCCGGTCGCGCCCACCCCTACTCCCTCTTGCACCCAAAAGCCACAGCCAGGCAATGGGACGTCGCCCACCCTCCCCCTGGGACGGTAGCTGCATCCACCAGTGCTGGTGGCACAGGCAATCTCACCGGTCGCATCTCTAGCCACGACCCCGACCGTGTCACTGGCCCCCTCATGAGGGGGTCGGCCCTCGACGGTCGCCCTCTCGAAGCCCCTCTGGTCGGCCCACAACCTAGCCCCATCCCCAGCGAGGCCGTTGATGTCCTCATCGAGCAGATCGGCGGCAACCCTGATTGGGTTGGGCGTGTCGCTCATCGCGATAACGAAGCCCATCCGTCCGTCAGAGGTCTGGATGGACGCGTCCAGCAGGACCGACCCATCGGTTCGGAAAACGGATCCCGTGCCAGCGTTGAAGACGGGGTCGTCCTCGAGGATGACACAGGCCTCGACCGCGGCCTCGACCGCACTGCCACCTGCTTCTAGGATCTCCGCTGCCCTGCTGACAGCGGCCTCAATATTGGGGAGCCTGTGTGGGCCAGCCCCGGCACCTCCGTGAGCGACAACCGCCGGAACATGCATGCATCACACCCCCTCTGCCTGAGTCGATAGGCTCCCGCTCAAGTGAACTTTGAACTGTAGCAGAAGTGCTAGGCAGAAGACGATTCCAGCGACGCGGAAGCAGGTGTGGTATGTCCACAAGCCCGAGCCCTGGACTGTCTGAGACCAAAGATAGGCAGCAAATAGGGGCCCGATTATCCGAGCGAGCGCTCCCGACCCCTCCTGAGCCCCCATCACCATGCCCAACTCATGCCCGCCCGCCCTGGACTCGAATGTGAGTACTGAGGTCTGGGTTGGCGAGAATAATCCATTGCCAATGGCTATGCCCGCACAGGATCCGAAGATCACCCAACTAGCCTCGGTCGAGGCATAGGGGATGCTGGCAACCCCCAGCCCGGATGCTAGCGTTCCAACCAACATCAGCTGATGCAGGTTGAAACGGTCGGTCAGAGGTCCAATCAGAACGCCTTGAATAATTACCCCAATGAGGCCGATGAAAGCAAAGATCCAGCCGTTGTCCATCTCACTCCACCCCAGTCCGTCACTCTCTGGCGACATCGATGTGAACAGGATGAACGTGCCGTGCATCATGGTGAATCCCAGCAGGAAGAGGAAGTGGATCACGACGAGGGTCGAGATGGTCGGCAGGCGCAGGACCGATGCGAGGCTGGTCACAATTCCCCCCAATCGAGCCAAGGGAGATGCATCCGAGTGGGTCCTCGACTCAGGCGGGAGGCTCTCGGGCAGTTGGGTGAATGCCAAGAAGAAAGCAATCAGGGACATCGTGCTGGAGAAGAGGCAGGGCAGGAGATAGGGGTACTGGGCCCAGAACGCTGTGTCAAAAACGCCACCAATGCCGCTTGCAGGGTCCGAGAGGACCCCTCCGATGAAGGGGCCGAACATGAATCCGAGGCCGAAGGCTGCCCCAATCATCCCCATCCTCCTCGCGACCATTTCCGGCTCGCTGATGTCACCGATGTAGGCTCGAGTCACGGCGATATTGCCGTTGCCGGCACCCGAGAGGAACCGGGCAATGATTGCCATGGCAAGGCTTCCAGAGAGCCCGAAGACCACGAAGAAGACCGTGTTTGAGAGCAGGCCGAACATCAGAATCGGGCGGCGGCCGATACGATCGCTCATGGAGCCGAGTATGGGGGTGAAAATGAACTGGGCGAGGGAGTACACAGCAATCACCACGCCGACCCACAAGTCGCGGCTTCCGATGTCTGTGATGCCTTCAGCGGTGGCTAGGTCCTGGACGAAGTAGGTAAGGAATGGAATCACTAGCGTGAGCCCCAGCATATCAATCAGGACCACGAGGAAGAGTATCCTCATTGGAGAGTTCTCGTTTCTTGGCATACGCCCCGGCGTGGCTGGACAATTGGGGCTATGAAGGATTGGGAGGCATCATGCGGATGGCTGCGTCTCCGTGCCAGAAGAGATGGTGTCGATGACATTGGCAAGCCTGTCAACGAGGCTGACCTTCTCCCCCTTGCCCACGAGCGCGTGCTCGAGGACCTCATCGAGGGAGTCGACTGTCAGGATCTCGACCTGCTCTTCGTACTTCTCGTCAATCAGAACATCATTCAGGTTGGATCTAGGGATGACGACCTTGCGAATTCCCGACTTTGCCGCAGCCTCAATCTTCGCTGAGACCCCACCGATTGGAAGGACCTCGCCTCGTACCGTCAAGGAGCCCGTCATAGCTAGATTCTGCTCTATTGGGATTCCCTCGAAGGCGCTGATGATGGCAGTGGCCATGGTGATGGAAGCGCTGTCGCCGTCAACGTTGTGAGTACCGGGAAACTGGACATGGAGGTCGTAGTCCTTGATGTCCTTGCCCGTGAGTTTCTTCACGACGGCGCTGATATTGGTCACGCTCTCCTTGGCGAGGTCGGACAGGCCTCCGGTCGCAATGACTTGGCCCGATCTGCCTTGGGTGGGCGTCACCATCGCTTCCACCGGCAGTACAACGCCCGAGTAATCGGACAACCCGGTATCGGCCCCTAGCACAGCAAGGCCATTGACCCGGCCAATTCTGTTGCCCCTGTTGACCAGCATGGCATATTCGGACTGGCGCTCTAGGTATCGATCCGCTACCTGCTGCTCGAGGGGTTTTGCGATCATTCGGGCCCTGGTGACGTGCTTGGATTGGGCCAGTGGGGCACCCTCTTCGGCAGCGAGGTCCCCGGCTATCCTGACAAGCCCACCCAACTCGCGCAGCCTGAGGGATAGTTTGCCCCTCCGGCCGCTTCTGCGTTGGGCCTCCTTCAGAATGAGGGCTATGGCACTCTTGTCGAAGTGCGGGATTGAATTGCCGGAACCCTTGGTTTTCTCGTTCCGGACCTCTTGGGCTATGAAGCGAATCAGACGGCGTCTGTTGCGCTCGGTGTCCTTCATGTCGGTGTTCACGTAGACCTCGTAGCCATAGCCGCGGATTCGACTTCGCAGGGCTGGGTGCATGTTCTGGACGCTGTCGAGGTTGCCGGCTGCTACTAGGATGAAGTCAGTGGGGACCGGTTCCGACTTGGTCAGTGCTCCCGAAGAGCGCTCGGAGCGGCCGCTTATTGCGAGTTCCTTCTCTTGCATGGCGACCAGCAGTGCCTGTTGTTCCTCCATTCTCAGCATTCGAATCTCGTCGATGTACAGCACGCCCTTGTGAGCACGATGCACAGCCCCGGGCTCAACCCGCTCATGAGCGGGGGTCGCCAGATCGGCACCTGACTGGAAGGGGTCGTGGCGAACGTCTCCGAGGAGGGCTCCTGCTAGATTACCAGTGGCATCGATGAAGGGGGGGTCGTCGCTCCTCTCGTGCTTGATTAGCAGCTTGGGAATGTTGGCCTCGTCGCCGGCGGTGAGCCGGGTGCGTAGGAAGAAGTAGCCGAAGACGAGGATGAAGGATCCGAAGATGAAGGTAAGGATCTCCCCCGTAGAAATTGTGGCTAGGAGAAGCGCGGCCCCAACTATGAGTGCGATGAACAGGAGAGTGCGGTTGGTTCGCTCGCGCTGCTGGCGCACGTGTGCCCTCCTCTCAGCGATGAGCCTAGAGCCGCGCCCCGCGGGAACGGTTCGGATCTTGGGCTCATTCTCGTCCTCGAGGTTGCGGTAGACGAGGATATCCTCCAACTGCTCTCGGGGTAGGAACTCCGTCATCGAGCGGGCGAGCATGGATTTGCCGGTTCCCGGCTCGCCGACCATGATCATGTGTCGGCGTTGCTCAGAGGCCTTCCTGACGACAATGGAGGCAGCCTCCTGACCAATTACTTGGTCGACCAGATTCTCGGGGATTGGGACCTCTTCGGTGGAAACGATATCGATGTCCCTCATCCAATCCTCGACAGGAGCCTCGCATAGTGGGTCCTTGTCCTCGGAAACGCCGAAAGCAGCACCGTCCTCCCAAGAATCCAATGGGTCGACGGGGGCCTCCTCAGGGTCGACGGAAGTCTTCTCATCGACTTGGCCTGCGAGCTTCTCATCAGCCACAATGCTCCCCCGGGGACTTTCCTGCCATTAGCACCTTCTTGAAGGTGCGTCTGCCGGGTCGGCGGTCAGAATTCACCGATTCTACTTCCTACTGAGGTATTCCTCACCGTAGTACTGCCATTGCTCGATGGTCCAGCCGAGTGGGAGCCCCTCTTCGGGAATCGGTGGGTGCACGGAGGCGGTGGGCTCTGGCTCTGGTTCTTCAGAAGATAGTTCAAAATCGCGCATTTCATGCCCGCCATAGGAGTCCTCCTTGCCGCCATAGCCACGATTCATTCGCCGGGACAGGTAGAGGCCCGCGAAAGCGCCCATCCCTATGAAGAGAATCACGACTGCAGAATAGCCCATCATTTTCAGCATGCTTGTCTCAGGCTCGGCAGTGGGCTCCCCGGCCAATTGGCTAGCATCGTCTTCAACGACCAGATCCTCCACATCGGGAGCACCCTGAATCGCTATAATTTTGATTAATTCTTTGGACGCCCGGTCCCAGCCATCAGAATCGACCGCCTCTACGTGCAGGGTGAAGTAATCGCCGACCGCAAGACCGTTACCACTTGTTGGCACTATTGAGAATGGTCCCAAGTCATTCGAGGTTCCTACCGAGTGGCAGATTCCCACGATGCTGTTGCAGACAGTCCACATCGTCTTGATCTCGGAGAGTTCCAACGATCCGACGTTCTGTATGGTCACCGTCGGCTCCGAGCCGACATAGGGGTCAACCAGAATGACCTCTAGATCTCCCGCCTGATCATCGGAATGCCATGTGAGGTCCTTTTCTTCGAGAACAGTGACGGTGATGTCAAACGTGTCCCATTCACCGTGTCGGTCTGCCACTGTGAGGGTTACGACATGGGTTCCCGGATCAGCCCATTCCATGTCGAGGATCCCATTCAGGTAGTCGTACTGCACCGCTCCCGGGGTGGAAGTGGTTGCAGAGAGCCAAACCTCGTCATCCGGATCGTCGATATCGGACATCAGGGAAGCAAGGTCAATGGAGGTCCTCTGATTGGCCTTCAGAGTCAACCCCCCGATTTCATCCAGGGAAATAGAGGGAGGATCGTTGACGTTGATAACAAAGAAGACGATAGTTGAGTCCGAGGATTTGGCTCCGTCATCGGCCCTGACGGTAATCTCCGCGATTCCGTATGAGTCCTCGTCGACAGTGGAGACGAATACGGCATGGCCGTTGATAGACGCCTGAACGAGGTCCTCATCGCTATTGGAGACAATGGTGAGGGTGAGTCCGGCGACGGAGGTCGGGTTGCCGTCATCGTCAGTATCGCTGAGGAACTCCGTCAGGCTGGCGCTCGCTGAGCCGCCCTCGAATAGGGGTTGCGTTGGAATCGGGGACCACCTAGGGGCCCCGTTCTCAATTACGTTGAACAGCAGCATTCCGTGATTGACGTCCTCTCCGTCGTCGATAGACACGTAGATCCCCTGAGTAATGGGGTTGCCCTGTGGGTCGGTCTCGATTGTGTCGAATTGTACGGAGACCTCGGAAGTGGCAGAGTTCCAGCCCTTGAACTCGGGGTCGATGCTGTCGATAACGAGCATAGAGAGAGGACTCTCCGCATCCCGAACGAGCCCCATGACCGAGATGCTCTCCAATGTATCGATCTTAACCGTGGGATGGCCGGCGAAACCAGGGTCGCTGCTGCCCAAGACCCTAGGCAGGGCATTTTGTAACTCGAAAGCCTCCTCGTTGACCAACCACTCGCTGTGCTGCCCAGCAGCGTCTTGCCACTGGATCCTGATGTCATAATGCCCAGAGGTCGCAGTGGGAGGGGTCTGCAGAGTGTGTACGTATACCGCGTTGCCCCCGGTGCCGACTAGTTCTGAGTCGGTGATCCAGCTGTCGCTCCAGTCGGTGGTGCCCGACTTGGCGTGCTGGAGCGTCGGTGACATCGTCGTCATGTCATCGACCAAGTCGTCGGGCAGGGCTATCGATTCGAACTGGACGGTGTCGCCCCTCTCGAAGGAAGTCGTCCCAACAGCGGAGGGATGTGCTGGAACGGGGGGCATGTCATGCAGTGCAACGGCATCTAGCAGATTATTGGTAGAGTTCCTGTCGCTGTCGAGATTGGTCAGCATGGCCCTGAAGGTAGTTACGCCGGACGAGGTCGTTGTCAGCTCAGAGGTATCGAACTCGAGGTCTAGGCTCTGGATCCCAGCTACACCGAGGTCCTCGATCGATTCGCCGTCGAGGTACACCTCGTCCGAGCCGCTAATCAGGTACACGCCGATTTCCCCCCCATCTGCATAGGGATCAACGCCGTTGTTCCTGATTTCCAAGCTGATGTCCAGGATGTCTCCGGGGGTGAAGCCCGGGAACTGGTTCTGGTTCTCCACCTCGAATTCAGTGATGCCGACATCGATGAGGGGGCCCATGTCCGGGTCTACTGCCGCATGGAACATGTTGTAGGAGGTATGGGGGCCGTCCATCAGGGCGAGCACTGGCCAGAAATTCTCCCACTGGGTGTATCCAGCTGCAGCCCTGACAGTGTTCAGCGGCACAACCCAGGAGCGTTCGGCGGTCGCATCCTTGAACAGAGTCTGCTGGGCGAAGCCGTCCTCGTGGTCGTTAAGCAGCCAGCCCCTCCAGTTGTGGTGGGGCCTGAAGCCGTTGTCGTAGGGATCCGCACCGATTCTCTCCGTGATAGCGCCATAGAGGAACACGTCGACGGAGGGGGAGGCCCCCGTGTAGGTGGACTCGAGAGTGATCGTGACCTCCTCGGTGGTGGAGTTCAGGGCTAATGATACCGCGAGCAGGAAATCTCCCGAATCACTGCTCATGCAACCTCCAGCCGAGAAATCAGCATCGTAGTAGTTAGAGCCTGATGCCCCGATCTTGTAGCAGGAACCGGTCTGCTGATCAGCGAAGGAAAAGGTCGGGTAGCCCGTCGAGCCCAACATCACGTGGTCGGTGCGGCCAATCGGGGAGTCGTCCGGCCAGCCGTCATCGCTCGACTCGAAGAACGAGACGAAGGTGAACTCATCCGGGTTGGATGACTTTAGGTTGGCGAGGGATGGGGAGGCACTGTCCATGCACGGCGGGCACCAGTGGGCACCGACGTACTCGCCGAATACAGTGTGGCCAGGACTGGTGGCGTAGAGGGGCATCTGAATCTGGTCCAGTTCTGCCCTCTCGGAAGGCCCTCCTTCACTGGCAAGCATCCCAGATAGTGGAGCCATGAGAAGCAGAATGAATGTCCATATCGCCGGTTGGGCAAGTAGTCTAACGACCGGAGGCATCGGCAACCCAGAAGGACGGACATGTATAGTCATGCTGTTCGCCCTTAAGGGCGAATTCAACGCACTGGGGTTAAGTGACTTGAAACGTACTCAGATGCCCCATTGTCCGTGAGCGAGCAAGGTGGGTGCGAATGGGTCGCACTGAGGGAGGATGACGGTCGGGCCTACTTGCTGCAGAGATCTCCTGGTGAGGTCAAGGTGAAGGGGCTTGGCAGATTCGACGCCAAGCAGCTCCTTGACGGCTACTGTATCGGAGACAGGATCACCGTCGGGCAGAAATCCCTGACCATCGTCGACCCCGCACTTCCAGAAGCCCGCCGGAACATGGCTCGCAGAGCACAGGTAATCGGTGCGAAGGATTCTGGGTTCCTCATCTCCTGGATGGGAATAGGAGTGGGCTCTAGAGTACTTGAGGGAGGTCATGGCTCAGCGGGCCTAGCCATGCATCTAGCCAATGTACTCGGCTCGGCAGGCACGCTAATCTCGGTCGAATCTAGACCCGAGCACGCAGAGGTCGGACGGGCAAATATGGAGCGCTTGGCAGAGGTGCTTCCCGAATTCCCAGACTGGCATCTCATCGAGGGGTTTTTGGCTGACATCGGCCATACCGTTACAGGCATCTGCGACTCACTCGACGCCGCCATCATTGACATAGCTGAGCCGTGGTGCGTCTTACCCGCCGTTGAGCCACTACTGCGAACTGGCGGAAGACTCGCCTGCTACTGCCCGACCACAGCTCAGCTCGAGCGGTCCTGGGAGTCTGCCCATGAGCAGGGCCTAGTCATCGAATGGGCGGGGGAGATAGTGGAGCGTCGGTGGGTGAAGGCAAGCAAAGGTGGAGTGAGGCCGGGCAACCAACCCATGGGGCATACGGCCTTCCTGCTCATTGCCGCAAAGGTTGCCCCTCACGAAGAAGAGTGAGTGCATTCCTCATGAGCCATATCAGCGACCTCAAGAAGAGGGCAGCCGATGTAAGGTGGACCTCAGTTACCGTGTTTAAGGAGTTCATGAGATTCAACATCACAGGCTGCTTCAACTCGGCATTCTCTTTCACTTTGTACCAGATCCTGTACTGGATCAATCTCTGGGACGCTCACACCGCCGTTTCAGCTTGGGTGGTGTCCAATGTCATCGGAAACATCGAAGCACACTACATGCACTACAAATTTACATTCAACTCAACCTTCGCATACTCTGCGAGTCTGAACAGGGCGTTCTGGTGCTACACCGCTCAACTCACAGTGACCACGATCTTGGAGTACGTCATGATAGAGAAATGGCTCATCAACCACTACATTGCATGGCTGATCAACACCTGCGTTTTCGGATTCCTCAACTTCGTACTCATTCGATGGCTGGCCTTCCCACCCGATCTCGACGAAGCATACCTCGAGCGATTGACGAATGCATAAGCCTCTGAGCCTGATAATACCATTCAAAACCCCGCGCCGACACGAAAGGGGGATGAGGGGCAGCAGCGGATGGGAGCCTACGGCTTACCGCTCCCACACCATCGGCCAAGTTGTGGCTGATGGGGCGGACATGATTGGCTCCGAGGTCACCGTGTCCGGCTACGCCGAGACAGTGCGGGGCAGGGGAGCAATTTGCTTCCTGATGCTTCGTGATGGCACCGGTAGGATCCAAGCCTTCCTGAAGCGAGACAACATGGATGAGTCGGCGTTCGCTACAATACAGTCGGCGACCCGCGAGTCGGCCATCCAAGTCACAGGGACCGTGGCCCAGAAGCGCCCGCCCAAACTCCGCGAGGGCGAACCCACGCCCCCGCCGGAGAACGAGATCAATGTGACGGCTGCTAGAGTCCTTACCGATGCTGCGGCCCCACTACCGGTAGGCGTGACCGACGACGTCCATGTGGGACTTGATGTCAGGCTGGACAACCGTCACCTCGACTTGAGACGTGGCCATGTGAACGCCATGTTCCAACTTCGTAGCAAGGTTCTCCAGTACGGACGCGACCACCTGATCTCCGAGGGCTTCCAGGAGATCAACACTCCGAAGATTATTGCTGCTGCAGCTGAGGGCGGCACCAACCTGTTCCCGATGAAGTACTTCGAGACTGATGCATACCTCTCGCAGAGCCCGCAGCTGTACAAGCAACTAGCGGTCCTCGGCGGGCTCGAGCGGGTGTTTGAGATTGGTCCGGCCTTCCGCGCCGAGAAGCACGATACCTACCGCCACCTCAACGAGTTCATCTCCTTCGATATCGAAGGTGCGTGGATGAACGACGAGGACGTGATGGGTGTGCAGGAGCGAATGATCCACCACATATGGAGCCAAGTTGCAGCCAACGATCAGGACCTCATCGATGTGATCAATGAATACCGTGCCGGCCAGGGCCAAGATCCCGTTTCTATCGAGGTTCCAAGTGTGCCGTTCCCGCGCATCCACTACTGTGACGCCATCGAGATCGTCAAGGCCGGCGGTGGTGAGATAGAGTGGGGTGACGACATCGAGAGCCATCACTGCGACATCATCGCCGCGCAGCACCCGGGATTCCACTTCATCCCTCGCTGGCCAATGACGATGAAGCCGTTCTACATCCATCACAAGGAAGGAGAGGGGGGTGCATCGGGCGGGCAACTCAGTCGGGGCTTCGACCTCAACTACGGGCGCGACGAGATGACTAGCGGCGGCCAACGCGAACACCGTGTTGACGTGCTTGAGCAGAATCTGCGCAACATGGGCCTCGATCCTGTCGATTTCACCTTCTATACAGACGGATTCCGCTATGGCGCCCCCCCTCACTCTGGTTGGGGACTTGGCGTGGCCCGCCTGCTCATGGTGCTCACGGGTGCGGGGAACGTTCGCGAGGTCGTGCTGTTCCCCCGTGACCGAAGCCGCGTGACCCCCTGAGAATTCCCCTGCAAAGGATTGATGCAGGGGCCCGGCTGTGTGGTCCCATGGCTCGGAAGGTCGCCGTTGTCCTCTCCGGGTGCGGCGTGTACGACGGAACTGAAATCCATGAAGCCGTACTGACGCTGCTAGCAATAGAGGAAGCGGGTGCCACATGGCACTGCTTCGCACCAGATATCGAGCAGATGCACGTCATCGACCACAGCCGTGGCACTGTTTCAGAGGGCGAAGCGAGGAGTGTGCTCGTTGAGAGTGCACGCATCGCTCGAGGCGATGTCAGCAACCTCGCTGATTACGACCCTTCGGACTACGATGCGCTAGTCTTCCCCGGTGGATTTGGTGGGGCGAAGAATCTCTCTGACTTCGCCGTTAACGGGGCAGAGGGAACCGTAAATTCCGATGTTGCTGCAGCTGTGGTAGCCACCCAGGCAGCGGGCAACCCATTGGGATTCATCTGCATCACGCCCGTAAGCGTAGGCGCCATGACCCTCGGAAGCAAGGGGGTGGCTCTGACTATCGGGACGGATGCGGGCACCGCAGAGGCAGTGGAGACCTGCGGGGCGACGCACGTGGACTGTCCGGTTGAGGAGGCCGTGATAGACCATGAGCACAAGGTGGTCAGCACCCCTGCATACATGCTCGGTCCCGGCGTGGCCGATGTGCGGAATGGAATCAAGCAGCTCGTCGATGACGTCGTCTCCCTGTGTGACTGAGAAGTGGAATGGGAGTGGTTTGGTTGAGGAGACGGCCTCGGGACCCTCAGTGTTCGGCGTAGTACTCGGTGACGGCATCCTCCAGCGCTCTCGCGACCGAGTGCTCATCTATGGACAGAGTCCTTCCATCCCGTCGCAGGGTTTCCCCATCGACGAAGACGTCGAGCACCCCTCCACCGGAGTAGATCAGGTTGGCGAGGAGGCGTCTACCGTCACGACCCCATGGTCGCATCCTGATGTCATCAAGATCCCACGTGACCCAATCAGTGGAGCCGTTGGTTGCAAGCTGCCACGTCTCGGTCGGATCGAGGATCCTAGCGTCCCAGTGGTCGTGACGCTGGACTAGGCTGGCGGCCTTGGCCTCGGCCCGCATGTCAAGGGCATTATTGCTCGCAGCACCGTCAGTGCCCAGGCGCACGTCGACGCCTGCCTGCCTCATCGCCGGATATGACATCGTGCCCCCGCACGCTAGCTTCTGGTTGCTGGTGGGGCAATGGACGGCGTGGGCTTGATGGCCGGCGAGGATGCGCATCTCCCTCTTGGTCACCCAACCGCAGTGTGCGCAAACCGTACCCTCCGTGAAGTAGTCGATCGAGTCGAGGTACTCAATCGGGTACATGCCGTGCTCGGCATGGCAGTCTGTGACCTCCTTCCTTGTCTCCGAGGTGTGGATGCTCAAGGTGCAGCCAGTATCTCGGGATATCTCGGAGGCCCTTTTCAGAGTCTCCTCAGAACAGGTGTAGACAGAGTGGGTGCCGATGCCGTAGTCGACCCTCTCCGGACTAGGAGAGCCCTCGGCAATAAGGCGTTCCATGGTGCTGAGGGCCTGTTCGGAACCCCTTGGGTATGAGGGCGTTGGGAATTCCGTGATGGGCCCGCAGACGATACCCCGAACTCCACTCTCGGCGAGTGTCTGGCCGACCACATCTGGATGGTAGTACATGTCGCATGCGAAGGTAGTGCCAGTGGCAATCATCTCTGCGGCAGCTGCCCTCGTGCCCACCTCGACGAACTCGGCGGTCAGGTTCCTCTCTATTGGGAAGATCGAGGTCTCGAGCCACTCCATCAGAGGGAGCGCCTCACCCATCGACTTGTTGAGCACCATGGAGAGGTGTGTGTGCCAGTTCTGGAAGGAACGGGTGACCAAGCGCATCGTGCCGTCGATGATCTCGACCACGTCCTCGTCACCCCTGCTGAGTGACATTGTCCCATCGGGATGGAGCAGGAAATCACCCTGCTGAACGGAGCCATCGTGGTCGATCAGCCGGGTTCCAGTGATGCGCCGGGTGCCCCCTTCCATGGCACGACACCGAGGACGTTGATACTGAATGTTTGTCCTACTCGCAGACGGCATTGAGCACGCTGATCATTTCACCGTCCGAATTCTTCATCCACGCCCTGATGACATCACCCGTGTTCATCGGTCCCACGCCCTTCGGAGTGCCCGTCCAAACAAAGTCACCAGGAGAGAGGTCGTACCACTCCCTCAAGTGCCTCATTATCGAGTCCACCGAGTGCACCATAAGTTCGGTGGACGCCTGCTGCTTGACCTCACCATTCAGCGAGAGGCCGATTTCGACTGCCCTGTCGTCCCAGGGCGACCAAGTGCCAAGTACTCCAGAACCCCGGAAGCCCTTGCCCTCGAGCCATGGCCAGCCCTTCTTCTTGGCAAGACCCTGTCGGGTTCTGTTGGTCGTGTCGATACCGACGCACATTTCCGAGGGTTCGAGATCATCCCCGAGTCGGGTCACCATCTCGACCTCGTAGTCGATGTGCTCCTCGGGAGCCAGCAAGGTGACGATATTGGTGCCGTCCTCGTCTGCCTCTATCATGGCGGAGGGGGGCATCAGAAAGAAACGCGGGTAGTCGGTGATGTCGCCGTATATCTCCTTGGCATGGCCGACGTAATTGCGGAAGACGGCCCACCCAACGCCCATGGCATCTCGAATGCGGACCTTGTGATTAGCGCATCGGCCACATCTTTCGCTCATCAGGTTGAAGACACGCCCCGGTGGGACAGATTCGATGGCAGAGAACCCGTACCACGTGCTCGGAGTCTCCAAAGACGCTACTGAAGCCGAAATCAAGCGAGCGTACCGCAAGATTGCTCGACAGTACCACCCCGACAGGAATCCTGACGATGCGGCGGCCGAGGAGCGCTTCAAGGCGATTCAGGCCGCCTACGAGGCTATCGGCACTGCCGAAGCTCGCAGTGAGCACGACCAGCGCGGGCGCATGGAGGAGATGTTCCGGGGCGGACGAGGTGGCTCGCCCTTCGGAGGGGGCTTCGGCGGGGTTGATCTGAGTGACATAATCTCCCAGTTCATGGGTGGGCGGGGTGCTGCCGCCTCTCCGGGTTTCGATGTCCGTTTCGAGCAGCAGCCCCCGCAGAGACCCCAGCCAGCCCAATCAGCGCATGGGGCCGACATTGAGGCTGGATTGGACATAACTCTGGAACAGGCTGTCAGTGGCACTGAGGTCAAATTCAGCCATCGTCGCATGAGGAGGTGCACCAAGTGCAGAGGGTCCAGCTTCGGAACCCCCAAGCGCTGCTCGACTTGCAATGGAACGGGGGTCCAGACCAAGGGTAGCACATTGACAGTCAAGGTCCCACCGGATGCCGAGCACGGGCAGTTAATGCGCCTCAAGGGAATGGGGCACGAACATCCCGAAGGGGAGTCGGGGGATCTGCTGATCACGCTCAGACTAGACGCCGAGGAGGGGCGACGCTGGGAGGATGGCAGGCTCATTCAGGAGGTGATTGTTCCAATCACCACTCTGCTCTTGGGTGGCAAGGTCAGAATCAGGACTCCCGCAGGGAAGAGGGTGCAGATCGAAGTGCCCGAGGGGACTCGCATCGGCGACCGTAGGAGGCTGCAGGGCCACGGTCACTCTGGAGGGCCACTCGACATCGAATTCACACTCGCCGAACCAGACAAGCTCAGCGAGTCCCAGCGAGATGCTCTTGAGAGCCTCAGGGACAGTGGTCTGTGAGCTTACACAACCTGTGAAATACTCCCTCGTTAGGAATCATGCTATGAGGGACTTCACCCATGTCGCGGACTTTCTGGTTCCGAGAAGCAGGCAGTCCCATTTCATCGTCCTCGTCATCTCCGTACTGATGCTTCCCGGGCTTTTGGCTACCTTCTCCCCCATAGACATCGAGTCATACAGCCTCGAGTCTCCGGAGCTTGATGCCAATGAGGTCCTGAGAGAGGAGTTCACGGCTGCGGGCAACTTGTGGGCCTTCGGAATTTTCGTTCGCGACTCCGAGCATTTTGGGGAGGCTGCCTCTGAAGCCCCTCTGATTGCCGACTACACGGGGAAAGGCGCAGGTCTCAGAGAGCCGGTCGGAGGAATCCTGAATCTCACCATTCTCAGGGAGATTGATGCCAAGGCAGCCATTATGCGGCAGCACGAGATTTCCGAGTTCTACCTCCCCCTTGCCTCTGAGATTACAGGCGTGCCGACCATCGGTGCCCTAGACCTCACCACAGACTTCAGAGCTTTCATGTCGGGTGTTTCGGTGCTCACAAACCCCAGGATAGACTCACAGACGCTAACGATGGCACCGGCCCCGACCAATTGGAGCGATTGCGGCGTCCTAGAGTGCCTTGCCTTCGATGACCCTGGGGTCACCCAAGCTCATATCGACCTGGCCGCTCATAGGATGGCGAGCCACAGCGACGGGGCCTTCCTGCGCTTCCTATCCAACGATCGTGCCTTCCTATCTGACCCGAGCAGCGTTGTCATCGGCCCTATAGGCGGACAGATGCAGGATGATGGGACGATTACCTCGGAGCAATGGGGCCCGGGACGCTGGTCCGCCTCGGCGGCGTGGCTCCTCGTGAACTTCGACAGGCACTCCATGCAGAACAACGGTTGGAGTTTCTCGTGGCTCAATTCCAGTTCTGAGTTCGGCTACGAGTGGGACGGGGTCAACCTCGACACCAGGCCCGTGCAGAATACTGTTGAGGGATGTCGTGAGAGTGCTGAGACGGGAGGAGATCCATGCTCGGTAGAATGGCTATACCTCGCTCTTGAGGAAGAGCTGAGGGCAAGCGACGACAGAGTAGTGACGTTGATGCTGGCGGAGAGCGTCAATGTCGAGATCAACCGTGAGTTGCTCTCAAGCGCCTACCTGCTGGCCATCATGACGGGAGTGGTAGTGCTCCTTCTGTGGTTCAGCCTGCGAAGGGCATCCGACGTCGGGATAGTGGGCGTTGGACTGCTGCTCTCGCTGCTGTGGATGCAGGGGCTGATAGGATGGGCCATGATTTTCGGCCAGAAATTTGCGTTGGAGATTATTTTTCGCTCTCAGTTCTCGAATCTCCTGCCCATCCTGGTTCTCGCACTCGGAATCGATGACAGTCTTCACGCACTTCACCGGTACAAGGAGGAGAGGCGTGCGGGAATGTCTCCGAAGCAGGCCGCTCACACATCGATCAGAAGGGTGGGTCGAGCTATCCTGCTGACATCATCGACCACAATCATGGCGTTCATGGCCAATATGACCTCCAGCATAGCGGCCCTGCGATCTTTCGGCATCGAGGCTGGTTTGGGGGTGCTCTCCGCATTCATACTCACCGGCCTGTGGGTGCCATTGGTCAGGCTAGACCTAGACCTCTGGATGGAATCCCGAGGCAAGTTGCGCGAAGAACGTGAGGGGCTCGTTCACATGATTCCCGAGTCCTGGCTCGCATCCGTGACTACGGGCTCGGCACGATTAGCCCCCTTGGTTGCAGCACTCGCCATCCTACTCACACTAATTGCAAGCCCCTTGATGCTCTCGCTCGAGGGAGACTTCCAGGTCGAGGACTTCCTCGAGGCAGACTCGGACCTCGCAGTCGGGATTGGTTTGGTCAACGAGCGGTTCAGTGACGAAGGAGAGCCTGGGTTCATTCTCGTGGAGGGTGACATGGCCAACCCGAAGGTGATTGTGGCCCTCGGCGAGTTGCGTAGCAATTTGAATTCCCACGGGCCCGACGACTCAGATCAGATTTCGCGCTTGCCCACGGGAGAGGTGGAGCTTCGGGCAATTGACGGAATATTGACTCTTGCCAAGGCGGCGATGGTGTGGAATATCGCCCCCTTCACAGAGGCCGGATGGGACCCGTCGGCAGATGACGGAGGATTGGGGTGCGACAAGGACCCTCTCGGACTTCCTTCGTTGGAAGACCGCGACTGCTTGTTGTTCCTCTACGGATTCGTCCTCACTCGAGGCGTGCCCGAGAGTGGCGGATACCCGCCCCTCCTACCGAGCATCACGGCGGAATTCATCCAATCTTCCGAGCCTCTCAACTTCGAACGACCTTGGCTGACTGAGTCGGGAGGAACCCCGCACTACCCCCGAGCCTCGCTTCGCTACGGTCTCTCGAGTCCAGAACAGTTTGCTCTCGTCGGGCCCGCGCTTGTGCAACTCGAGGGCGACATGTCCCCCCTCCAGAATCTCTCACGTTCCCCCCTCCGCGATCGTGGTGACGTCTCACAAGCCTATTCCGACGAGGATTATCCCATTACCTGGGCAATTCCCACTGGTGAGCCGGTAATACGCTTCGTAGCGGCCGACTCCATGCAAGACGAGATGCAAGACACCCTCCTGCTCGGGGTGGTCTTCTGCATGATCACGCTGTGGTGGGGATTTCGGGAGGAGGCCCCTGTCAGGCAGCGCTGGGAAGAGGGGATGGAGGCCCCCGTAACATATGCACTCAGAGTGGGCTCCCCCATGGCAGTGATGGCAGTAATCGTGTACTTCCTGCTCGGGCCCGATTTCTCTCTCGCCTTCGCAGGACTGGCATTAGTCCTCTCAGTGCTTTGGGGAACGGCCCCGTTTGCCATCGCTGCCGTCACCACGGGGCCTATTTTCATCGTAATCATCTGGCTCTATGCACTGGTCGCTCTAGCGGGATACGGGCTCAACATGGTCACTGTGGCCATCGCTGCCATGTCCCTTGGGGTAGGCATAGATTATGTGATTCACTTGATGGAGCGGTTCCGGGAGGAGCGTGAGAAGGGTGTCACGCCAATGGCATCCCTAGCAGCTGTTGGGAGTGCCTCAGGACTGGCCCTATTTGGCTCGGCCGTCTCCGACATAGCCGGCTTCATGGTGATCAACCAATCCGAAATGGGCTTCTTCTCCACTTTCGGCCTATTCTGCGCCTTAATGATCGGGCTCTCACTGCTAGCCAGCATGGTTCTGACACCCGCATTATTGGGAATTTTGCACAGAAGGACGCTCCACAATGGTTAATCCGAAGCGTAGGAGTGCCCAGGGACCGAAAATAAGTGGTATCTCGGGCCCCTCCGCCAAAACGGGGCGCATGACCGGCCGAGAGATTCTATCCACCCGCTCCTGCAGGAGCGTCGGCCCATCCGTTAGGTGCTGCGCTACGCCTCTCAGGGGACTTCGCGGCGCAGGCATCATCGAGGTGGATTCGCGGTCAGCAACGAGACCTGCGCTCATGATTTGGATTAGGTGAGAAGATGGATGACGAACTGCTCGATGACGGATTTCCATTCGCCGAAGGCGTGCTGGACGGACGGACTGCTCTGGTTTGCGGTGCCTCGAAGGGTATCGGACGCGCTAGCGCGCTGATGCTAGCCCGAGCTGGTGCACGCATCATCGCGTGTGCACGCTCGGAGGGCGGTCTTGACTCGCTGGTTACTGAGATGCACGGAGACGGACACGAGGCCCTCACACTCGACCTCGAGGATTTGGATGCGGTGCACGAGGCCGTCTCAAGAATTGGAGTCATCCACATACTGTTGAACAACTCGGGCGGCCCACCCGGTGGACCACTATTGGAGAACACGTTGGAAGAGTTCGAAGGGCCATTCCGTCGTCACCTGCACGCCGCCCACACGATCACACAAGCTCTGGTTCCCGGGATGGTGGCCGCTGGCACAGGGCGAATCGTGAATATCATCTCGACCTCGGTACGCGAGCCGATTGACAATATCGGGCTCTCTAACACACTGCGTGGGGCCATGGCCTCGTGGGCCAAGTCTCTATCGCGCGAGCTGCCCGCCTGCGTGACCATCAACAACATCATGCCCGGCTTCACCGACACGGGCCGGCTCGGCTCTCTGGCTGCCTCGATATCCGAGACCACCGGCAAGCCGGTCGAAGACGTGCGCGACGAATGGATGAGCAGCGTGCCCATCCAGCGGCTCATCGACCCGCTCGAAACTGCGGCGGCAGTCACGTGGCTATGCCTGCCGAGCAGCAGTGCTATCCGTGGCATCAGCCTAGCAGTCGACGGTGGACGGATGCGCTCAATCTGATTGGCGATGCACTTGGGTATGAATCCTGAATAGATCGCGATTCCAAGAGGTGCCTGGGCTTCTTCTCCCATGCGATGAACGCCCATATCAAGACGAGTGATGCAGCAAGAGTGAAAGTCCGCTCTTGGGCGAAGGAAGCCGCATGGCGCCCGTGGGCATCGTCGGTCTGGGGGCCTACGTGCCACCCAAGGTGATGACCAACGACGATTGGGCGGAGATTGTCGATACCAGCGATGAGTGGATAACTGCCAAGACCGGTATCAAGGAGCGTAGAATCGCCACAGACGACGACTGCACGAGTGACCTCGCTGTCATCGCCTGCGAGCAGGCCATGGAAGAAGCCGGCATCGGGCCCGGTGATGTGGACATGCTAATCCTCGCCACATCCTCGCCAGATGTGCCCCTCTCATCCACTGCTGGCATCACCCAGCACAAGCTCGGGTGCCACAAAGCATCCGCATTCGACATTAACGCAGTCTGTGCAGGCTGGGTCCATGCTCTCGACGTTGGAGCTCGTTTCGCTGGAACTACTGGCTACAACAACGTTCTGGTCGTGGGTTCCGAGGTCTACAGCCGCATCCTCAACTGGGGGGATCGTACCACCTGCGTCCTCTTCGGCGACGGTGCCGGGGCGGCCGTGCTGCAGGAGGTAGGCGAGAGCAGGGGCCTACTCGGAAGCTGGATGATGTCTGACGGAGGGGGCGCTGGTGTCATCGAGATACCCGCCGGGGGGGTTCGTACACCAATCCCCTCAGAGGGTTTTGACGAGGGGGACCAATACTTCCACATGGATGGGAGGGCGGTCTGGAGATTCGCAATCGAAGCCTTTCCCCAATCCGTTCGCGGAGTGCTGGAACGCGTGGGAAGGAATCTCTCGGAGGTCGACCTAGTCATCCCCCACCAAGCCAACCTGAGGATTATCGAAGCGGGGATGGCGGATCTCGGACTACCGATGGAGAAGGCGTTCACCAATCTGCAGAAGTACGGCAACACCGCCGGTGCCAGTGTCCCGATAGCACTTTGCGAGGCCCACGACGAGGGACTGGTCAAGCCGGGAGATCTGGTGGTCACAGCGGCGTTCGGGGGAGGGCTCGCATGGGGTGCCAACGCAATGATCTGGTAATCATCCCTCAGGGCAAGAACGATATCCGAAGTCGAACGAGATGGGCTGTGCAACCCCCACTAGACCTCTCGGACGGCCGACTGGGGAAGATCACGTACTCCTCGGCCAGCCCCTTTGAGATTCATCACATCCTGCGCAAGTTGGACGAGGCTGTAGAGCACCCCGTTTTCGGCTCGCTGCTCTTTCCCGAGAAACCCTCCAAGAGCCCGATGCCCTGCGTTGTCGCGGTTCATGGCAGCCTCAACTGGCGAGGCCATCATCACGAGCACATAGTGCGCTGGCTCGATGCGGGGATTTGCGTCTTCAGGGTCCACACCTTCGACTCACGACGAGTCTACTCAATCGTGGAGGATCAGATGCAGGTCACTCACGCCATGATGCTAGCCGACTGCTACCAGGCCCTGCGCATGCTGGCGACTCATCCGTCCATCGATGCTAGCAGGATAGGCTTGGCCGGATGGAGCCTAGGGGGAACTGTCGCACTCTACGGGGCTTGGGAGCCGATTGCCGAAGCGCTGTCCCCCGAAGGAGGGAGGTTCGCAGCGCACCTTTCCTTCTACCCGGCAGCCCACATGCGCACTGAGGTCCAGAGGTGGACGGACGAGCCAATCCTCGTTCTACACGGAAATGCGGACGACTGGGTGCCGCTGAAACTGCTGGAGGGGCTGGTCGAGGACATTCGGCCACATGGCGTCGATATCACCGTTCACACCTATGAGGGCGCCCAACACTCCTTCGACTCCATTGAGCCACTGGACTTCGAGCCTAGGGCTATCCGGCTGGATGATCACAGGACCGTGACCATAGACTCGAACGGGGACATGTGGGGGGAGCTAGAGCCAGGCGTCAGAATGCCTCTGAACGAGCCTGAAGACAGATTGGCCGCCTTCCAAGTCGTGGGAAACCTAGGAGTCCACAAGGGAGTGGACTGGGGTGCTCGCAAGCACTCGCTAGGTTATGGGACAGATTTCTTGCGTGAGAATCTCGCCACCTAGGGCGGGAGCGATTCATTCAACTTTGGAGACGTTGATCGCATTGGGGCCCTTGTCACTTTCACCGATCTCATAGTTCACAGAGTCACCCTCACGGATCGTTCCTGTTACCTGAGTCTTGTGAACGAAGAGGTCGTCTCCTTCCTCTTGCTCGATAAACCCGTATCCTTTGCTAAAATTGAACCACTTCACTGTTCCTTGCGGCATGGCCCTGCCGCCCGGCGAGCAATATTTGATGTTGTCCCTTCCAAACTCTCAGCCAACGGGTTCACCGCCCCCTCCCAAAAAGGCGAGTCGGCGTAGTCCGCCGGCCTCAATGAGGTATTCGACGACCTCCTTGGGAATGGTTGGATTGAGCACCGTACGCACCGCATCTTCATCCCCGATAGTGGACATCATGTGGGCGGTGGCCCTCACCCTCCATCCCTCGAAGCTCTCGCGCTGCTCGAGCTCGCTCATCATGACCTGCCACCCAGCGGACTCGTAGAGCTCTGCCGAGTAGATATCAGTGGTGAAGAAGATCCCCGCTTGGCCATGATATCGTTCGGCGTGAGAAACCCACATTGGGGGGTCTTCGATGTCAGGGATTGCTACGATATCTCCGACGATGCCATTAGGGCCCAACCAAGCCTCTAGCATCGAGATGCGCTCCTCGACAGTCCAGGGGTTCTCCATGGACTCCGGCCGGTTAGACGAGCCGATTGCGATGATGAGGGGGGACTCAGGGGTGTTAGAGGCACGCCATTGCTCGGCCGCCGCGATCATCAGGGCATGGCCCCTGTGGAGGGGTTGGAAGCGCCCTAAGACCACCACCCCTGGGCCAGGCGGGGCCTCGGGTGGCTCTGGATGCATTGCGAGGTCGGTCATGGCATGTCCCTCATCGTCTCTGCGATTGTCATTACGCCGAGATGCCACTCCTCGGGCTCGAGGTACTCGCGACCCACTAGGAGAGAAGTCCCCGCTCGCCTCGCTTGGTCCAATAGCACGTAGAGCGACTCGCTCAGGCTTCTGTGGGACTCCATGGTAGGTAGTATCCGAGGATCAAGGGAGGGTTCCATCGTCTCACCCAACCTCTCTCGGCGTGACATCCAATCCATGACCACGGACTCGGAGTAAGATGGCCTGTCGGTCCTTGTCAATGCGTCGGAGAACTCGTTCCAAAGAGCGGGGTGCAAGAATTCCTCTGCACTCGAGACTTCTCTGCCCAGGGCCGGTTCCACATATAGGAAAAGTCGGGCATCCCAGCAGCGCCATTGTGCCGACGAGCACCACCTAGCCAGAAGGAGGAGCATCTCGCACGAGGACTGCGCGCGTGGCTGCAGGCTGGAGGGCGTGAACCCCCCACTGTCGCCCAAGCCGTCCATAAGCTCCAGAAGATCACCTTCCAAATCGACTTCGAAGTCCCTGTGAAAGCGTGGATCGGGCTCCGGTCTGAGGAAGCGGAGGGACTGGGACTCCATCCCCTTGGCAATCTCCTCAATGGGCATCCCCAGCATGCGGGAGAACGCCGGTTGGTCCACTAGGTGGAGGATGACGTCTGCCACGATGCCCATGACTTGCCCGGGACGAAAGAACCCTCGCTCAGCAGAATCAGGTGCTCTCGCGCCACCGGATTCAAGAACAGATGGCTTGGCCAGACAACCAAGCACGGTGATGCTCGATAAGGGAGCCGAGGGATTGCATGGCGACTATTGAGGAGCAAATCAAGGCACTCGAGGAGGAGATCTCCAAGACGAAGTACAACAAGGCCACCCAGGGGCATATTGGGAAGCTCAAGGCCAAGATCGCCGCCCTCAGGCATCGTAAGGAGAAGGCGCAGGCTCACGCGAGGTCGAGCGGAGGCGGGCAGGGCTTCGAAGTGAAGAAGTCAGGGGATGCCTCGGTTGCCTTGGTAGGCTTCCCGAGCGTGGGCAAGTCAAGCCTGATCTCCCAGCTGACCGAGGTGGATTCTGATGCTGGTGACTTCGCCTTCACCACACTGACCTGCATTCCAGGCGTGATGGAACACCGTGGAGCTAAGATCCAGATACTAGACCTCCCCGGACTCATCAAGGGCGCTTCTGAGGGAAAAGGGAGGGGGCGAGAGATACTCAATGTCGTCCGAGGTTCGGACATGGTCCTGTACGTCATCGACCCGTTCCAGAGCTCCCACTTCGAAATTCTCGATCTCGAGCTTTGGAAGGCGGGAATGAGGCTGAACCAAAGGCCCCCACAGATATTCATCACCAGGACTAGGAGAGGGGGCATCGATGTGCGTTCAACTCTCGAGCAGACCAACTTGCTGGAGGAGGAGATTCAAGCGATAGTCAGGAGTTTCGGCATCGTCTCTGCCACTGTGACACTCAGAACCGACGTGACCGACGATCACATCGTCGACACGCTCGCTGGAAATCGTGTCTACAGCCGTTCAGTCATTGTCCTCAACAAGATCGACCTCGCCACCGACAATGACCTGACTCGTGCCCATGAGATGCTTCCTGAAGGCTGGCCGGTGCTCGATGTATCAGCCAAGACGGGAGAGGGGATAGAGAGAATGAAGGACTTCATTTTCGACAATCTGCACTTCATGTCCATCTTTCTCAAGCCTCAGGGTCAGGAGGCCGACCTCATTGAGCCACTTATCGTGAAGGACACATCGACCGTGCGTGATGTGTGTGCCAAGCTCCATCGCGACTTCCTGCGCAAGTTCCGCTACGCCCGGGTGAAAGGGCCAAGTGCCAAGTTCGACTGGCAGCGAGTCGGCCTCGACCACCTGTTGATGGATGGGGATCTGCTGACAGTAATCCTAAGGAAGTTATAGTGCCAATGCGATGTATTCACCAATAGGGGGCATATCCAGACTCATGGACGAGGGGGGCTTCGGGCTTTTGGAGAGCGCTGGGTGGCGTGGGTTGTCCCTTCACCTCCAGGACCGGGCTAAGCTGTACGTTGGCGTGTTCGTGCTTGGATTCGTGGCGGGCTACCCTGTTGCTGAGGTTCTCATCGAGTGGTTCCTCAGTGCGGAGGGTTTCATCCCCGATGGGGTCCAAGTGATCATCCTCCAGCCACTCGAGGTAATACTGCTGCAGCTCCGCATCGCCACGCAGATAGGCTTCGGACTGCTTGTTGCAACGCTGATACTGGATCTCGCATGGAATGGAAGAATGGTGCTGTCAAGGGCCAGCAGGTCTGTCTCAGAGGCAGTCGGGATCGCGAGGATCTTCGTGATCATCCTCGCAATAATCGTCCTAGGTGGGCTCGGGGCCGCTTACGCTCACACGGTGCTGATACCATTCCTGCTGCAATACCTCTCCGAGGACGCTGCAGCCTCTGGCCTGAAATCTACATGGCAGCTGCAATCGTGGATCGGCTTCATCACAGGCCTCTACTTCTCCTCGATTGTGGGATTCCAGATTCCCGTAGTAATTGTGGTTCTTCTGAGAGCGGGAGTGATGGAAAGGAGCGCAATCATCGAGAACAGGGGCTTCCTATGGTTCGCAGCACTCTTCCTAGGAGCGTTGATCTCTCCCCCGGACCCCATTTCCCTATTCCTCGTTGGAGGCCCAATGCTCGTGCTTCTGGAACTGGCTCTGGTTTACGACAGGGCATTCTCCAAGGACTGATCAACCCTCGAAATGATTGGCTAGGCGGGAATCATGGTCGATTTTTCAGACTCAAGAGCCCAGGCAAGTCAGCTACGCTGGGGATGATTACATCGCTGGGCAAGGCTTTCAACTGCTCAGAATCGTGGGCACCGCTCAGAACGCCCACTACAAGCCCGACCCCTGCGCTTCGGGCTGCTTCCAAATCGGCTCGAGTGTCCCCGAGCGCAACTACCCGAGAGGGGTTTCTGCAATCCAAACGTCGCATGGATTCGATAATCAGATCTGGGGCCGGTCTGCCCGTTGGAACCTGATCGCCGCATACCACCGCATCGACAGTACTCACCCAGCCCATCTGCTCAAGCAGTTGCATGGTGAGAATCGTTTCTAGTCCCGTGTTCAGAGCTATGCGAATTCCCCGCTCCCTCAGCCACAGGAAGGTGTCCTCCGAACCGGGAATAGCTTCAGCCACCCCGTTCCTGAGCATCCGTTGCAGTAGCATCTGGAAACTCTCGAAAACTGAGTCTCCCATACTTGTAGACGGGGGGCTAACATGCTTCTCGAGGAGAATCGAGATAGCCTCTCTTTTCGAGCGTCCTCGAATCTCAAGAATCTCCCACTCGGAGAGTATTATTCCGTGTTCTTGGAAAGCTCCAGCGAATGCCTCCGGTATCTGATTGCCGATTATTACCGTAGTCCCGACGAGGTCGAAAACCACCAGATCAAGCCGTTCGAGGAGAGTTCCTTCGGCGCCCATGTTCACTGTGGTCTACGTGAGCCCTGTACGCCCTCAAACTTCCGGGCTCGCTTCCTCGGCGAACTCTGAGATTGTCATCTGCTCTTCTGGGGCGAGGGATGCAGCCAACTCAGCGCTAGTCAAGCCCATCTTGTCTGCTTCCGCGCGGAACCATGCACGGACCTTCCTGAACTCGACCTCTGGACAGCCGAAGTACTCGGCGAACCTCCTCGTGGTAGTGAGTCGACGAGTCAGCCCGTCCCTTCTCCTGTCCACCAGCCCCATGTTGGCAAGATCGCGCACGTGGTCATAGGCACGCTGTCCGAGCATGTCCACTAGTTGTGATTGGGCCATTGGCTGGTGGTAGGCGATGAGGGCCGCAGCCGGCAGTAGGCGTTGCGGGATGTCCGCCCTGAAGGAACCGGGTAAGTGAGAGGAGAGTTCGGGCTTGACCTCTAGGATCCAGCGCCCGGAGACCTCGGTCAGGTGGAGTGCGCATTGCTCGCGCTCGCTGATCGACAACCTCAGGCTCGAGAGAGCCACATGGATTACTCCCTTTGGCTCTCCCAGCAGCTCGGAGAGCTCTTCCAATGACATCGAGCGCCCGGCACCGAATAGAATGGCCTCCAAGACGGTGGGCAAGTCGGGATCAGACAGCTTGCATCCCTCCGATGTCGGCCTTTGGGTGTAGTTGTTCGGTCAATGAGTCGAAGTCGGTCGAATCGTCCCAGAGATCCTTGAGGACGATCCTGCCGTTCTTTCCCTTCTCCTGCTTGAGACCGATGTACCCCCTATTAGTCAGGAATAGCGTCGACACTAGTGCTGTAACCTGGGCTTCCGCCCTCGCCTCATCCTCCCCAATCCCTGAATCTAGCGAGGCTTGGTTCAGTTCTTCGGCGACATCTTCCAGCCCCACTGTCAGATTATCCTCTATACGAGCCTTGAGCGCTTGCCACGTCCTTCTAAGGTCGCCCTCTAGATCCTCGACGTGTAGACTGCCGCTGAATCTCGCTCGAGCCTTCTTGTTCGCCTCGCGCCTCTCCTTTGCGATTTGTTCCCTAAGTCTCTGCTCCTCCGCTAGCCTACCTGCGTCCTGAAGCCCCAGAAGCAGCTCGCCCAGCGTTACTGGGCGACCCTCGTCTCGATGGATCCTGCCTTCGAAGATCGACGGTAGGACCTCATCGGCAGCACCTGTCAAAACCCCGACGGAGAAGTTGTAGTCAGCGTCGTCGAACTCCGCCTCCCAGCCACAATCGAAATCCCACGTGTCATCCTCCTCAAAGACGAGGGCGCGTTCCTGGCGCTCAATCAGAGTAGAAGCCTGATCTCGCAGGATCGACCATGCCATCCGGATCAGCATGCCGCATGAGGGCAGGTCTATGTTCTCAGCCCCTTGTATCCGCTCGTTGAACATCTCGATGAAGTTAGAGAGGTCGACGTCCCATGGATCCAGGTCGTTTGACTGGAACATCTGGAAAACGAGGGCGACCGACCTGTCGAATGGCTCGACGAGAAATTGGTGCTCTGCCTCCTCAAGTGTGGAGAGTTCCATCAGACGGTCTAGGAAGCGACTCGTCTCGAGGTCCGGCTCACCGTTCAGCAGTCGGGCTACGACATCGTCACGCATCTGCTCGCCGAAGATCATTCACAAGCCTCCTCCACCCCCATCCCCGTGGCATCGTCCTTGTCCTTCGCCTCGGGTTGGGCAATCTCGGCCTCGTCTCGTTCCTCTATGTCCTCGGAAACGTCCTCTGTGCGCTCGCGCAATGCTAGCAAGTCACCCTTCTCAGAGTCGGGGTCTGAAACTCCCTCCTCGGGAACTTCCACACCAGCCCGCTCGGCTAGGCCACCTATGCTCTTCGGGGTGGAAAGGGGCTCAGGCGTGCGCGGCATTTTCTCGGGAGATGGGAGCTCGGGCATTGCCTCTCGCTCGGCCTCGGCTGCTGCCCTTGCCTTCTCCTCAGCCTCAATCTCCTCGCTCAATTCGAGTGCTGCGGCTCTGTCGAAGTCCGTGATGCGCTGGCTGCGGCCGTCGCCGGCGTGGGTGATTCCGATGTGGTGGTCTGCGAGGGTCAGGCTGACTTTTCGCAGAGTGACCATGATGAACTGGGCCATCTGGCTGCGCATCCTGCAAAGTGTGGCAACGCGTTCAGAGTTGAATGGATCCAGGTTCTGGTCGACCTCGTCGAAGTAGTAGAACGGACTGGGCTCGTAATCCTGAATGGCGAAGATCATCGCCAGAGCGGCCATCGACTTCTCGCCACCCGACAGGCCGGTTCTCCGGGTGTTCTGGCTCTTGCCCGGAGGCACACAGGCCATCTCCAGGCCACCCTCGAAGGGGTTCTTCTTGTTCTCCAACTTGAGTGAGCCCTTCCCAGTGGGTTGGAGAATCTTGTAGACCCTGCTGAAGTTGTTGTTGACGTGCTCGAAGACCGTGAGCAGGCGAGTCTTGCGCTCGTTCTCGAGCTGGTCGGCTATGACGGCTAGCTGGTCGCGGCGCTCGCGGAGCAACTTGCCGTCTGAAATCAGATCTGTGATACGTTCGGCGGCAGTGTCGTACTGTTCGATAGCCAGCATGTTGACGTCCCCGAGAGCGCCGAGGCGGCGATCGAGCCCCTGCACGCTCCGCTCCGCCTCGGCGACTGTTGGCAGTGGCGCGTCGGCCGATGGAATCGAGATTCCCCCCGCCTCCAATTCGGCGGTTATCTCGTCCACGGCTTCGCGCTTCTGCTTGATTTGGGCACTCAGCTCGTCTATTCGGGCTGAGATTGTCTGCTGCTCCTGCGAGAGGCTATCGAGATGCGCTCGTAGGCTGGCGCGCTCCTCGACAATCTCATCGCGACGGTCATTTAGGAGCCTCTGCTCCTCGTCGAACTGGGAGGCCTGCGTCCTCAGATCGACTAGTTGCGACTCTGATTTCTTGACCGAGCCCCGGAGATCATCGATGGCCTTCTCGGCTTGGGATATGGAAGTCTGCTGAATGCCAATCTGTCGGGACAACTCCTTCACTCGTCCACCCAGCAGATCGAGTTGCTGCTTGCCGGTGACGATGGCTGCCTCAGAGATGATGCGAGTGCGCTCGGCCTCTGTACGTGTGGTCTCGGCCTCCCGCAGCATCTCGGAGAGGTGGTCCGGAGTGTGGCTCTGCAGCGCCTCGACGGCACCTATCCTAGTCTCTGAGGCCTGCTCTAAGTCGGAGCACGCTGACTCGCAATCGGCGGCAAGTTTGAGCTTCTCAGACTCACATGTCTCGAACTCCTTGGTAGCCACATTGATCTTGCCATATAGGTCATCGACGTTCTTCTGCGTGCGCTCCAAGTCCGCCTTCCAGTTCCTGAGGCGTACAGAGTGGTCATCGCCGTGGAGTTCGAGGATGCGGTCGCGCAGCAACTGTTGGTTTGCGCGTAGTTCCCTCAGTGCGGAGTCCACAGTTGAGAATACCAAATCGACCTCCTGAACCGATCTCTCTAGACGCTCTATGGCAGAACTGCCGGAGCCGGAGCCATCGAATCCCGGACGGTCCCTCTTGGAAGACGAGCCTCCCGTCATCGCTCCGGAGCTCTCGATGACCGAACCGTCCAGAGTGACCATGCGGACTCCGCCCATATTGTTGCGAGCGACGCTCATCGATTCGACGACGAGGGTGTTGCGTCCGACGTATCTTACTGCTGTCTCTATACTTGGGTCGAAATCCAGCAGATCGTGTACGAAGCCCACGACTCCGGGGTTGCGTGCTACCAGAAGGGTTCGTCCTTGGGGCCTAGAGACCGAGAGTTTGTTCAGAGGCAGGAAGGTAGCCCTTCCACCCCCATTCTTGCGCAGCCACTCGATGCACTTGGAGGCGACGTGGTCCGAAGACACGACAATGCTTCGCAGTCCACCACCGAAAGCGAAGGATAGGGCCTCCTCGTGTGCGGGGTCCTTTGGTGAGGCCAGCTCACCCAAGGTACCGAGGATGCCATGGATGTCGCCACTCTCCCTGAGCCTCGATAGCGCTGCGAGGGTTAGTGCTGAGCCTGGTCTGCTGGACCTTGTCTCCTGTCGGGCTCGTGCCTTTGCTAGGTCGCGCTCTGTATTCCGAAGTCTGGACTCTGCCCGATCTCTGTCCTCGACGAGGTTCCTCTCCTGCTTCTGCAGGCTGGTCAATTCCTTTGCGAGGGATTCCCTGTCCCCCTCAGGGTTGGCATCCCCTAGGTCCTCCCCAAGAAGATCCTGGTCGTCTCGCTCCAACTCTGCTGCCTCGAAGGCCTGCTCGAGATCAGCTAGATTCTCGGATGCAATCTGCGCCCTCTGCTCGGCCCTGTCAAACTCCAGCTGGACCTGTGCGTAGGACTCCCTTGCAGATTGCTCGGCTTCGGTAGCCTTTCCGAGTGCGCGGTTCAAGTCTCTGCCATGCTTGTCCCCCGATTGTATGGCCTTGCGCGCATCCTTCTCATCGGCAGCCGCCTTCTTCAGTGCGGTCTTCGAGTTCTTGACGGACTTCTTTGACTCCGAGAGGCTTTCCTCGGCCTCTAACCTGGCCTTCTCGGCACCCCCCCTCTCACGATCGAAAACCTCGAGCTCCTTGTTCGCGCGCTCGATGATCTGCTTGTGGTCGCCGATGCGGTCCCCGGCAGTTTCGAGTTCTATCTCACGCTCCCTGATCTGATCGAATATCTTCTTGGCATCACCTGCTAAGACGCTGTCCAGGTTCTTTGCCACCTGCACCAACTCGCTGTCGAACTCATCCAACCGCACGCTGCCCCCCTTCAGATCGGTGGCAAGCCCACTGGCGCGCTCGGCGTATCGAGAGCGTTCGTCTGTGAGCAGGCTGACGTCTTCCTGACGGTTCCTGTGCCTAGACTGCTCCAGCGTCAGCCTAGCGAGGTTCACCTCGGTCTTCAACTGCTTGTACTTGAGAGCCTGCTCTCGCTCCTTCTCCAGCTCCTTCAGGCGCTTCTTCTGATCTGCCTCGAAGATGTCAATTGTCTCGATATTGTTCTCGACATGCTTTCGCTGGGTGTTCGCCTTGCGAATCTCGTCGTCATACGCCGTAACCCCTGCGACCTGTTCGAGGACCCCTCGCCGTTTGTGCGGCGTCATCGTCGCGAGATTGGTGATATCACCCTGCTGAACGATGTTGTACCCATCTCCCCGCAGTCCAGCCTCGGACAGAATCCTGCGCATCTCGGTTGCCGAGCAGGTCTTGTCATTGATCTTGAATGAGGAGATGGGGTCTCCCTTGCGGTTGAGTCGAACGGAGCGAGTGAAGCAGACCTCGTCCGCATCGGCCCTTAACCTACGGCGGCCACCTGCCTCAGAGGTGTTGCTGAACACCAGGGTTGCGGACATGTGCCTTGCTGCCCTCCCCCTCTTTCCGCCATTGAATATGAGCTCGGTGACGTTCGAAGCCCTCAGAGACCTGGTCGACTTCGGTCCGAGGACGAACTGAATGGCATCGCCGCTGTTTGACTTGCCGCTTCCGTTGGGTCCCGTGATGGCAGTGAAGCCCTCTTCGAAAGGTATTGTAATCTCACCTCCGAACGACTTGAAGTTCTCTAGTTCAATTCGTATAAGATGCATCCCCTCACCCTTATCGTCGATGAATAAACCACCGACAACATCGCCAGTCGTTCCATTTGAGGTTATGAACGTTGAGGCAGTCACTCGTTTCCAAAACCCATTCCAAGGGTTATTGGAAATCGCCGAGTGAGTGAGTGGATCTCCACTGAGGGGACTGTAGCGCATCACATGTTGCGACGGAACTTGCCGCCAGTCTCAAACAGGGCCTGGGTGACTTGGCCCACCGTGCAATGCTCGACGATTTCCATCATGACCTCGAACAGGTTGCCACCGTCACGGGCCACCTCTTTGAGCTTGGCAAGGCCGGTGGCCGCCTCATGCGCATGCGCCTCTTTGAAGGCCTTGTTGCGCTCGATCACCATGCGCTTCTCGGCCTCATCCGACCGCGTCACCTCGATGTCGAAGTCCTCTGCTGACATGACGCTTGTCTCAGGGTCGGTGAAGGTGTTGACTCCAACGATTGGAGTCTCCCCCGTATGCTTGCGGTGCTCGTACTCCATCCCCTCCTCCTGGATCCGGTTGCGTTGGTAGTTGACCTCCAGAGCGCCTAGAACCCCTCCACGTCGGTCCATGTCCTCGAAGATCCTCAGGACCCCCTCCTCAACGGAGTTCGTGAGCCACTCAGCGATGAACGAGCCCTGCAGCGAGTTCTCGTTGCGCAGCCACCCGTACTCCTTGGAGAGGATGAGTTGGATGGCAACGGCGTCGCGCACGGTCTCCTCGGTGGGGATGCCGAATGCCTCGTCGCGACTGTTGGTGTGCAGCGAGTTGGCATTGTCGGAAAGGGCATAGAGCGCTTGAAGTGTCGTTCGGTAGTCATTCCAAGTGAACTCCTGCGAGTGCAGCGAGCGGCCGCTCGACTGGATGTGGTACTTCAGCTTCTGGCCACGCTCACCGACATCGTAGAGATCGCGCATGGCGATGGCCCAGATTCGTCGGGCGACGCGCCCTATGACCGCGTACTCGGGGTCCATCCCGTTGGAGAAGAACCACGAGAAGTTGCGCAGGAACTTGTCGGGATCGAGTCCTCGCGCCTTGAACAGCTCGACGTAGGTCAACCCGTTTGATAGGGTGAGCGCGGCCTGTGAGATCGGATTGGCTCCGGCCTCATCGATGTGATAGCCGGATATCGAGACGAAGTAGTGGTTTCGGACATTGTTGTCCACATAGTACTCGGCGACGTCTGCCATCATCCTCAGGGCGGTGTCGAGGTTGAAGACCAGTGTGTTCTGCCCCATGGCCTCCTTCAATTGGTCCGCCTGGACCGTCCCTCTGACCATGCTCAGGGTCTTCGACTTAATCTCAGACAACTCAAGGTCGGAGGGGGGCTTGCCCTGCTCCCTCTCGAACTTCCTCGTCTGCTGGCGGATTGCCACCGTGAAGAAGGCGGCCAGATGCCACCAGTAATTGCCGTTGATAGTCTTCGAGACGCTCGTATTGGGTGCACACAGGTCGAAGCCCTCGAACAGGATGTCCATTTCGTCTACAGTGCTGATGCTGACGCCTGACTCGCAGACCTTGCCGAAGATGTCGAGCTGCTCGACCGGGTCGTGCCCGTACAGGCTGGGTGAGTCAAACGCCACAGAGAGCCGATTGAAGGGCTGCCCCTCTGAGAGGAACTTGTAGCGTCGATTGGTCCGCTCGGCACTACCCTCGCCAGCGAACATCCTGACAGGCAGCTCGTCCTCGCGCCGAAACGGGAATACACCACCGGTGAAGGGGAACACGCCGGGGACGTTCTCCCTCCTGATCCACCCTAGGCGGCCCCCCCAGTCTTCAGTATCGGGAAGTGCGACCCTCGGGATATCGAGGCCGGAGAGGGTCCTAGTGGTCGTCTCCACGGGGATTTCCTTCCCGCGGACGGTGTAGCTCGCAGTCCCAGAGCGGTATGTCTCGGCTAGGGCATCGAAGTCTGCGAGAGCCTGCCAAGCCGCATCGGGAACCTCTGACCGAATCTTCGCAGTATCCTCGTCGAGGTCGGTGGCAGCGTCTTCCTTACCGAGCTCGCGCATCCTCTCGGATGCGGCCTCCAGTTGCTGCACGAGCCTAGCCTTGGATGAGACCTCCTCGGACCGGGAGTGGTAGCCGCGAACCGCGGAAGCGACCTCAGCGAGGTAACCCTGCCGCCCAGAGGGGATCGGAGGGGAACGGAATGGGAGCCCGTCGGAGCCGAGTCTCGGTGGCGAGGCAGTGAAAGAAGAATGCAAGCGCTTGTTCAGGACGCCAGAGAGGCATCCCCATAGTTGATCTACACCGGCGTCGGCGAACTGGCTTGCGATTGTAGGAACTACTGGTAGGGCATCATCGTCGGCATCCCACTCCTCTCGGTTGCGCTTGTACTGCTTGCGTATCTCACTCAGAGCGTCCTCTGCGCCGGGCCTGTCGAACTTGTTGAGGACCACTATGTCTGCAGCATCCAGCATCTCCAGCTTCTCAAGCTGACTGGGTGCACCGTACTCCCGGGTGGTGACGTACATCGAGACGTCTGCGACCTCGGTGATCGCATCGTCACCTTGTCCGATGCCGCTTGTCTCTACGATAACTAGGTCGAATCCGACGGCTTTGCACACTTCGATTGCACGCCCTACGCAATCTGCGATTTCGCGTCCGCTATCCCTGCTCGCGAAGGAGCGCATGAAGAGATTCTTGTCGGTGAGGGAGTTCATCCTGATTCTATCACCGAGCAAGGCCCCCCCAGTTCGCTTGCGAGTCGGGTCAGTGGCCAGCAATGCCACTCTTTTTCCCGGATTGTCGCGTTGGATCCTGAGCATCATCTCGTCAATCAGGCTCGATTTACCGGCCCCTCCCGTGCCAGTCACACCCACTACTGGGCACACTGCGTCTGGCTTCGCGGAGCGTGCACGACCCAGAGCTGATGCGAAAGTAGGCTCATTTGCGTTCTCCGCGAGGGTGAGCAACCTTGAGGTGGCTCCGTGATCGGCTGCAGTGACCGGAGCGTCGATTGCACTGAATCGGCCCGCATCGAGCAGGTCGATGCGGCATGCCTCTTCCATGGCGTCTTGCACCATGCCCACTAGCCCCATCTCTCGACCGTCATCGGGAGAGTATATTCGGGCGATGCCCCCTTCTCTCAGGTGCTCGGTCTCGTGAGGCAGAATCGTCCCTCCACCGCCCCCGAACAGGAATACATGGCCGAAACCCGCTTCTTCGAGGGTCTCCTTGGTATGGGTGAACATCTCCACGGCCCCCCCCTGGTAGGAGGTGATGGCAATCGCATGGGCATCCTCCTGGATGGCCGCCCGTGCTACCTCCTCGGCACCCCTGTCATGACCAAGGTGGATGACTTCGCATCCTTGGCTCTGCAGGATCCGCCGGAAGATTCCTATCGCTGCATCGTGACCGTCGAAGATAGCAGCCGCGGTCACCACACGCAGTGGCATCGCGCCACCTGATGGCCCAGAGGAGGGTTCAGACGAGGGGTCCTCGGTACCACTCACCATGATTCTCCGACCCCACAGGCCCACAAGAATGCGTTGCCAGTGATTTTCTGGCTTTGGGGCATTTCCGGGATATAGTTCAAGACATACCGTGCCAACGCAATGAAAGCGGTGGCCGTATGAGGTGTCCGAGGGACCAGTGCACTCTAATCGAACCCGGCTCACCTCAATTGAGCCTATACGCGGACAACGGAATCCACTGCTGTGAGAAATGCCAAGGCATGCTGCTGGATGCTGAGGCCGCACAGTCCAGCATTGCGCGAGAAATCCTCAACCAGATGCATGAGGCCTTCACGGTCGAGGGCAACGAAGTCGCCCTGGATTGCCCGACCTGCGAGACCAAGATGCGGGTGAGGACAATAGTGTTCAGGAAGCCTGACGGCAGCGAGACCGAGCCAATAGAGCTCGACGGCTGTCCCTCATGCTCGTCATTCTGGTTCGATGCGGACGAGCTCCAGAGTCTGACCCCCTCGCTCGAGGTCACAGAAGAGGTCCCTGAGGTGGCTGGGGCGCTGGCAGTCCTGATTCAGATGCTGCTGCTCCTGCCCTACAGGATTTTCTGAGGAAGGGGATTGGTTGCAGTTCCCAGTGTGGATCAGCCTTGGTTCGGCATCCCTCCACCCACACTTCTTCTTCGAGGTGCTTGGATATCTAATTGGAATCTCACTCACCATCTGGATCTCATCGTCAGGCAGGGATACGGTCAGCCCCGAACAGCGTCACCCGCTCATCGTTGCGGGACTGGTGGGAGCCCTGATTGGGGCGAAGATTCTGGCATGGGCCCAGCACCCCCAAACGACGATACTGGCAATCACCGAGGAGCCGGTGCTGCTATTCGGCGGAAAGACAATTGTAGGCGGGCTGCTCGGCGGCATGGCGGGAATCGAGCTGGCCAAGAAGGCCCTCGGCATCGAGCAGAGGACGGGTGATGCTCTGGTTATCCCGCTGGCCGTTGGGATGAGCCTAGGCAGATTGGGTTGCTTCCTGTCGGGATTGGATGATGGGACCTATGGGATCGAAACCTCGCTGCCGTGGGGCGTCGACTTCGGCGATGGCATCTCAAGACACCCGACCCAGTTATACGAGATTGTGGCAATCTGGGCCGTTGTCCTTGGCATCAGATACCGAACGGACAAATCCCCTGCCCCATCGGGGTGGGGCTTCAGGGCGTACCTCATGAGCTACCTGGTATGGCGCCTCATAGTCGACTGGATCAAGCCTACCGACTGGGAGTTACTCTTCCTCTCGCCCATCCAGATCGCTTGCGTTCTCGGCCTTGCCTGGTACCTCACACTGGGTGTGATGTCCGAGGAGGAATGGGGGGCTCCGGGGGATGGTTGAAGCACATGCGGGCGATGGGGGAGTCGTTCGGGGGTGATGAAATGAGCGGGAAAGTTCGCGATTACCTATTCTACGATACAGCGACATCCGTCTGCTCGTCATGCCTGCGACGCGCTGAGGGCAAGGTCATCATCCGCGACGACTCGGTATTCATGGACAAGGCCTGTTTTACCTGCGGCAAGAGGGAGGAAGTTCTCCTAGCTGATGATGCGGAGTACTACAAGCGCTGTCGCGAGATTTACGTCAAGCCCAGCGAGATGCCAGATAAGTGGAATACCCCGATGAAGTACGGCTGCCCATACGACTGCGGCCTATGTCCCAGCCACGAGCAGCACTCGTGCCTGACGCTGATCGAGATTACCGACCACTGCAACCTGCGCTGCCCCGTCTGCTACGCCTCCTCGGGACCCGAGCGGCATCAGGACTACCGCTCCTTCGAGCACATCGTCCAGATGCTGGATGCTGTTGTGGAGAACGAGGGCAGGCCTGACGTAGTCCAGATCTCTGGGGGCGAGCCGACCATTCACCCTGACTTCTTCCGCATCCTCGACGAGGCGAAGTCGCGCCCGATTCGTCACCTCATGGTCAACACCAATGGCCTCAGAATCGCCAACGAGCCGGAGTTTGCCGCCCGTCTTGCCGACTACATGCCCGGGTTCGAGGTATACCTGCAGTTCGACAGCCTCGAGCGAGAGCCGCACATGCGCCTGCGCGGGGCGGACCTTCGCGAGATCAAGCAGCGTGCTCTCGAGAACCTGAACGCCAACGGGGTTTCGACCACTCTCGTGACCACCGTGAGCCGCGGTCTCAACGATGGGGAGATGGGGTCGCTGGTCGAGTTCGCCCTCTCGCAACCGTGCGTGCGTGGCATAACCTTCCAACCCATCCAGGAGGCGGGGCGCTCTGAGGACTACGAGGTTTCCGAGGAGCGGTTGACCCTCACCGAGGTTCGTCGCAGGGTAGGGGAGCAGTCGACCACCTTCATGGTCGACGACATGCTACCTGTGCCCTGCCACCCAGACAGCCTGTCCATGGCCTATGCGCTGAAGATCAACGATACCGTGATCCCGATCACCCGGTACATCGATGACGATACCCTGCTCGCTGGTCCGCGCTCGACCATCCAGTTCGAGAATGACCCCGCGATTCGCGAGGCGGTGCTCAAGCTGCTTTCCACTGGGCACTCGCCGCAGTCCGCCAGCCACTCGCTGGCCGAGCTCCTGTGCTGCCTGCCCGAGATCGTGGTACCCTCCCAGTTCGGCTACGAGAACGTCTTCCGCATCATCATCATGGACTTCATCGACGCCCACTCCTTCGACCTGCGCAGCATCAAGAAGACCTGCGTGCACATAGTGAGCCCGGACCTCCGGATCATCCCCTTCGACACCTACAACATGTTCTACCGTGGGAATCTCGAGCAGAACGTGCTAGAGCCGATTCGCCATGAGCTCGCCCTCGCGGGCATGGCCCTGCTCACCGAAGATGAGCGGAGGGTCGTTTCGATATCTATGCCAATGGCCCACATCGAGGAGGTGACAGAGTGAGCGAGGAGCAGGAGGATTCGGGCGGGGATGAGGACCTGTTCTCGAAGCTGGATGCCGACGGCGACGGGGTCGTGACGAGAGAGGAGTTCGAGGATGCGATGGGGCAGGGGCCGATGCTGTCGGGCGATGTGAGCACCATCCCCGTGGGAGACGCCTCGGCTCTTGGGGCCCAGGGCGATGACGGGTCGCTCGGTGGCATGTCGAACTCAGCCTGGTTCGCAACCGGGCTCGTAGGCGCGCCTGTCGTCATCATGGTGCTGTCCTTCTCTTTGACCGTGGCTGGCGATGCTACCTTCGAACCCATAGACGAGGTCTTTTACTTCCTCGGGGCGGCCATTTGGCCAGTCGGTGTAATCGCGGGTTCGGCTTGGGGCTTCGTCAGCGGGCATCAGTCCTTCGCATGGGGCCTATTGGCGTCAATCGTCGTCATACCGTTAGTGGTCTTGGGACTCCTTTTCGGCTTTTGCATGCTGATGATGGGCTCGGGTGGAAAGCTCTGAGGTGGTGTTGAGATGAGCGAGGAGCAGGGGGATTCGTGGTGGGAGGGCCAAGGCGAGGCCCCTGCAGAGGATTCGGGCAGGGGCGAGGACCTGTTCTCGAAGCTGGATGCCGACGGCGACGGGGTCGTGACGAGGGAGGAGTTCGAGGATGCGATGGGGCAGGGGCCGATTCTGTCGGGCGAGGTGAGCACCATCCCCGTGGGTGACGCCTCGGCTCTTGGGGCCCAGGGCGATGACGGGTCGGTCGGCGGCATGTCGAGTTCAGCATGGTTCGCCATCGGCCTGATAGGGGCGCCGATGGCGCTTGGGCTGGTGTCTTTAGTACTCATTGCCATCTCCGATTCACTCTACGAAGACGGTTGGTTCTCCGATAGGGATGACTCCCTGGAGATCGAAGGAACGGTACAATTTGGCGGTGAGGACTACACCGTTTTCCAAGCAGATTTCGACGGAATGCCAAGTGAACCCGATTGGTACAGCGTGGGGATCGAATGGAATGAAGACTACTCTCGTGATTTTGCTGACTGTTGGGCGGATGATGTCATGGAATGGGACTATGATCTCTCCGATGATGGCCAGAAGTGGACTTTGATGCATTGTGGAGGCGAATCCGATGGCGACGCTTACGTGCGCTTGGACGGGAGCACGGGAAACTTTGCCACGAAGAGGCCCGATACGCCAAATCTGGCATGGATAGACGGCGAGAGCTGGGGGCAAATGCAAGGGGGCGCGGATTTGTTAGGATTCCTCGGAGTGGCCATTTGGCCGGTCGGCCTCATCGCTGGCTCGGTCTGGGGCTTCACCAAGGGCCACACTTCGTTCGCCTACGGGATGCTCTCCTCGATGGTGGTCGCGCCTCTGGTGCTTTTCGGCCTGTGCGTGATTGTGTTCCTCGCGTTCGTCGCTGGCGGTTTCTGAGCGCCTCAAAGCCGGCCGCCCATCAGCAGCGCTGCGAATACGAACATCAGCACGCCCATGGCACCGTCTATCCTGTGGGCCTGTGAGCGCAGCCTCGAAACCCCGTCCCCACGAGTGAGGACAGTGGCCACGGTGACGTACCAGGTGCCATCTATGACTAACCCCATCAGCCCCATTCCCATGAGGGTCTGCAGCTGGATGTCGGCCTCGATTAAGGGGGCGTACAAGGCCAGCATCCAAGCCAGGATCTTGGGGTTCAGCAGAGCGATGAGGAACCCCTGGACGAAGCCGGCCCGGGAGGAGGGGGCGTGATCGTCATCTTCGGTCTGCCCGTAAGGCCCGGAGAGCGCATGCTTGAGGAACGTATACCCCAATACGAGCAGGATTGCAGTGCCGCCCCAATGCAGGATGGCTTCCGTGGACTCGTGCAGCGAGAGCACAGCGGCGATTCCAGCGGCCGCTGAGAAGGCGTAGATTCCGAAGCCGATGCCGTGGCCTATCCCCGTGGCTACGCCCTGGCTGCGCCCACCTGACATCGTATTGCGCAGAACCACAGCCAAGGAGGGCCCCGGGCTCATCGCTCCGAGCACGAACACAGCGGCCATAGCGACCCACGCCCCGGGTTCCATCGGAATCACCGAGCGTCAGGCGCCCGCGTACATGGCCTCGATCTCGTCGGCCCAGTTCTCGCGAATCTGGATCCTGCGGATCTTCAGGGTTGGGGTGAGCTCCCCGTGGTCGACGCTTAGGTCACGGGGCAGTATCGTGAACTTCTTCAGTTGCTCGGGGTTGGAGAACTGCCCGTTCAGGCGCTGGACCTCTGCGTCTACCTCTGCGTGGATCTCGGGGCTGTTGGTGTAATCCGATAGTTCCTTGCCAAACTCCCTGAGCTTGGTGATCTGCTCTGTTGGATCCTTGGGGACGGCAGCACCGTCCATGCCGTGCTTGTCTCGCAGGATGGCGCTCACATCGAGGGTGAACAGGGCGCTGCAGTACTTGCGGCCATCGCCTATCAGCATGCACTGTGAGACGAGGGGGATGGATTTCATCGTCTCCTCGATGACCAGTGGCGCGATATTCTTGCCTGCTGAGCTGATGTAGAGCTCCTTGAGACGACCGGTGACGTAGACGTAGCCATCGGCGTCGATCCGCCCCTGGTCGCCGGACTTCAGCCAGCCGTCCTCAGTCATAGTATCAGCAGTTGCCTCTGGGTTGTTGTAGTAGCCCTTCATCACGTGGCGGCCGTAGAACTGTATCTCACCCAGTCCGTCCCCGTCGGGATCCTCGATTCTTATCTGGGAGTCCTTGAACGTCTTCCCGACGCTGCCGATCTTCATGTTGCCAGAGTAGTTGATTGAGGCACCCGCAGTGGTCTCGGTCATACCGTAGCCCTCGTAGAGGGGGATGCCCAGGGTGTGGAACAGGCGCAGGATGTCCGGGTTGATCGGAGCGGCCCCGGTAATCGCGTAGACGCAGTTGGACATGCCGATCTTCGCCTTGACCTTGTCCTTGATCTTGTTCTTGATAACCGGGACCTTGATGAGAATGCCGGGGAGGCCGGACAGTCCACTCTTGAGGTTGGAGTAGACCTTCTCATAGATCCTCGGCACGCCGATGAACAGGTGGGGCTGGACCTCCTTGGCGTAGTCTATCGATTCAAGCGGCGAGTTCACTACCCTCATGTGCATGGCGTCGCGTATCCAGATGTGATTGTCGGCCACTTGGCCGAACACGTGGGCGCACGGCAGCCAAGAGACATAGCCGTCACCCTGGTTGAACTTCACGATCCTCGCTACGCACTCGAGCTCGAAGTCGAAGTTGTCGTGCGTGAGCTCGACACCCTTGGGATTGCCCGTTGTGCCCGAGGTGTAGATCAGGGAGGCGGTATCGTCGGGCTCAATGCTGTAGGTACGATCCATGACTTCCGAATCATCAATCTGGGAGCCGCTAGCGATGAACTCACTCCATGACATCGACTTGGGGTGATCCGGCATGTCCACGCCGTTCATCACCACGACATGCTCGACCTTGTCGAGCGATGAGAGCGCCTCATGGAGCCTGTTGGTGCACATCTTGTTCGGGTCACCGCCATCCATCGGATTGTGGCCAACGAATACTATCTTGGAGTCCGAGTTGCCGACCACCCACTCCACCTCCTCGGGAGAGCAGGTGTGATAGACGCCGACAGCAGCACCGTTGCACAAATTTGCAGCGGCGTAGGCAGCGTACCACTCCTTGCGGTTGTACGAATAGATGCTGAGCTTGTCGTTCTTCTCGAAGCCGAGACCAATCAGTGCCCTCGCGACCTCCACCGTATAATCCCTGAACTGGGACCAAGTGGAGGTGTCCCATTGCCCATCAGGGAGCTTGGAGGAAATGGCGGGCTCATCAGGGTATTTCTCCGCGTTGTAAATCAGGTATTGGGGCGTAGTCTTCGGTGACATGACGTAGTACACCACATGAACCGACTTAACTGTTCTCACACGAAAAAGGAGGTACTGAGACTAATGCTCAGGGCAATACCGAGAGGACGTTCGCCCGCCAGTCCGCGCCCCCGTTTCGGTTTGCCAGTGGCGATGCTGGAGAGGGGTGCCAGCACGAGGTGATTCTCGTCCCGAGGTCCTTGAGGGAGCGTGCCGCCCTCGACTCCGCGTATCTGCCAACGCCGATCACGGTCTCGACACCCATTGCCGCAACGACCTCCCTCAGATGCTGGTCGCAGCGTTCCATCAGGGCGGTGACGCTGGGGCCGCGAACCTTGTCGGGGGTGAGGTTGGTCGCCCTCGGTCCGGAGAACATCATGAGGGGGCAGTGATTGGCTAGGAAGACATGCTCGAAGATGGTCTCCGCGGTTCCGTAACGATGCTCGAGCAAGCCCCAAAGGCGGGTTCCCGAGACCTCCTCCTTTGGATGTCGCAGGCCATTCACCGGGCGCTTAGGATGCGGGGTGCTCGGCTGCCCCACCCCTATTCCCGTGATTCCCAAAAGATCGCGTACGACCGAGGTCGCAGCGAATGGGATGCCCATTTGCCCCATACCATGAGGGCCTGGGTTCATTCCTAGCAGCAGCGTTCGCGCGCCATGCCCGCCAGCCCTCCTAAGATATGCCTCGTGAACGTCCCATGCATATCCCAGAGGGTTGTATACGCAGTCCACAGCACTCTCGGCAACGAGGCCATCAGCCAGTGCCTCGGCATCGTCGCGGAGGGAGGCAGCGGCCCTCAGCAGCGCATCGACGACCATGGGACCCCTTCCTACTGCTTGACGTCAGCGACCTCTGCCCCTGCGATGGCTCTGAGATCCTCTGGGGCGATTGGGAACACGGTCTGGGCCGTGCCGCCCGCCCCCCAAACGAGGTCGTAATGCATCAGATCCTCGTCCATCAGCACAGTGACCGGCTTGGGGTGGCCGAAGGGCGGTACACCGCCAATCCGGTACCCCGTGCTCTCGAGAACATACTCAGGGGCGGCCATTCCTGGCTTGTAGCCAAGCACGCGCTTCAGCTTGCGCTTGCGCTCGACGCGATTGGCCCCCGAAGTGATGACTATGACCGCCCCCTCCTGGCCTTCGAACACGATCGACTTGGCGATGTGTGCGACATCACATCCGAGTTGGTCGGCGGCGTCCTGGGAGGTCCTAGTCCCCTCGGCATAGCGCCTCGCCTGCGGCTCGTAGTCAATCTTGGCGCACTCGGCCAACCACAGCTCATGACCGTCCATGGTGGCCGACGAGCGTCGTCGGACTTATGGGTTCGGGAGTCAGTTCAAGTCTGCCTGGTGAGTGGCAGTATCATGGAGCGGCTTTTGGAAGGGGGCCAGGTAGAACGAACACTGCAGATGACGGTCACCTTGCTCGCACTCACCCCCATTGTGACTTACTTCCTCTGGGTGGCTGATGGCTGCGAGCCGTTCGTCCCCTTCATCTCCGATATGGACCTGCCAACGCGATCGGGCTTTACTTTCACCGTTGGGTACGCGCTCAGTGGCATCCTGCTTGCTACGATGGGGATCCAACTGGGTGTTCTCCGGGACCGTTGGATGATCTCGGCGGAGATGCCGCAGAACTGGGTCAATCTGAATCGCATCTCGGTGTTGGCCGCTGTAGCAACTGGAATCGGGCTGTTCTGGATCTCCTTCACCCCTTGGGACGAGCATCTCGGGCTTCATATTGCTCAAGCGAACGTCATCTTCTTCGGCAGCGTTATCTGGGCCTCCTGCGTCACTCTGGCGACATGGGGGATGTCTCAGGAGGAGGAGGCGTTCTCGGGTGTCCTCGCTCCCCGTGCAGCATTCTCAGTACTCGCAGTGATTGGCCTCCTCGGCATGATTGAGAGGGTGTTTCGTTACACCGGGCTTTCAAGCGACCTCTACGGACTGGAGGAGCGCCTGCAGACGCTGGACGGGTCTTGCATCTCGCTCAACGAGCCGTTGCTGAGCCAAGCAGCCGCTTTCGAGTGGCTTCTCGCAGTCTCCATGGTGCTAATCATCGCAACATTCCTGCCCGAGGTGAGGCTGCTGACGGGGAATTCGGAAGAGGAAGAGTAGTTTTTCCACAGTGTAACGTTCATGACTCGGACAACCGCGCCGCGTGGCCATGCTGTGGTCCGTGGGCCCCTACGAGACCATGATGGTGGTCATACTCTCCCTAACCATCCCAGTGCAGCGCCTGCTGACGCGGGACGAGTCAGAGATGAGGCTGCCCCTACGAGGGCTTCCTGACGAAATCAGGGCGAAGGGGTACAAGTGGCACATCGCCATGTACGCCCTGATGTACCTTTTCAAGGCCTTCATCGACCAGCACAACGAGGCGATCAAGCCGAGAGTCGGCGGGTTCACCCACTTGGTCTACGGATTCGAGGGGGAGGTCACGCTGTGGGTGCAGGAAAGCTTCGAGAACGGGGTGCTGACGGACTTGCTCTCGTTCCACTACCTATTCGTCTACCTCTTCCTCATCTGGTTCAGCCCAATGTACTACATCCTGTGCAGGGACGAGGTGATGGCGGACAAAGCAGTCCTCAACTACGTCGTCATCTACGTCCTAGCGGTTCCATTCTACCTGTTCTTCAACGTCGAGGTCACCTCATCCTTCATCCCAGGCATGGACGCCCTGATGTACCACAACGAGTGGAACCTATTCTTCTTCACCGAAGTCGACCCACTCGACAACGGCGTTCCCAGCCTCCATGTAGGCTTACCAATCGGCCTGCTCATCGTCAACCGGCTTCACGTGCGCGAACTCGGAATCAGCATCAGTGAGTGGCGCCACAGGGAGTTCGACCTATTCGTGGCCGCCAACGTGCCAATCTACCTGTTCAGCATCCAGTACCTTGGGATTCACTGGTTGTTCGACCTCGTGCCCGGCCTTCTGCTAGCCGTGGTCTGCGCCGTCTTCAGCCATAGGATTCAGCCCATCCTCAGGGCTGTTCCCGATAGAGGCTGGACCCCCCTAGTCCCTGACAAGTCCGTCTCGATCGCGATCTCGGCCTTCGTTCTGGTTGGTGTTGCCCTACTCGCAGTGGTCGTCATCGACGGACCGGGGACGGATTCCGACGAGCCCACTATGAGGCTCGGACCGGGAGACGTCAACCTCGACGTGATAGAGATTCACAGCCTCTGGGACCCGGTATTGATCGAGGTCGATAACGTGGGGAGCGAGGCAGTCGAGGTCCTCGTGATCCACCGGGACCTTGTTCGTGAGCACGCGAGCGATGGTGCAATCGACTGGTCGGCACCTCTGGCAGGGGAATCGTTCAGCCTGAGCACCGGGGAATCCTGGCAGGGGGAGGTCGTGACCCCGTCTGTATTCGACGGGCACTACCTGCTGGTCAGCCATCAGGGAGGCTCGGGTGTCGGAGAGGTCAGGGTTACGATTGACTACGTGGACGACGCGTTGATCTGGTCGGCTCTGCTCTGCTCGATGCCATCCTTCGCGATCATGGGGTGGGTGCTGGGGGAGGCACGGCGTGGCTCACAGGAAGTAATGGGCGAAGAAGCCCCCTAGGAAGAGGCCCGAGGCAGCTCCCAGCCCAACCCAAAGCCCAATCCTGAATGCCGGGTAATCGTGCCTCCACAGGTATGTGGACTGCGAAAGCCAGGCCAGTATCACAACTACCATCCATGGGAAGAAGATGACCTGTGGCAGAACTCCCAGTAGGAGGGCAGTCACCGCACCGGCAATCAGCTCCCTGCGATTCCCGACCTCCTGGGGCGAGAAGTAGAGGAGGCTGGAGAGCAGTAGCAGGCAAACCATCGGAACGAGCAGGGAGTCCTTGCCCTCTGAGGTGGTGATGAATGACAGTGCCTCAATCTTGTACGATCTCATGGGAGAGCAGGCCATGACGAACCCAAGTGTGCTGGGGGCTGCGACGGGCCATAGGGGGGGTTCGTCCCACTTCACGCGTCTGCGGCGGAGAGACTCCCCCATCAACGCTACGAGAGGGATGGCGAGCAGTTCATGTGAGAGCAGGGATACGGGTAGGCGTGACCAAGGACGAGCCCTCAGGAGATTCCGTGGCCCCCGAGGAGAGTGTCCTGACCCCCGAGGAGAAGCGTGAGCAGATCATAGATAGCATCATTTCCGCTCCTGTGGATGCAGTGGAGAGGGTGTACGACGAGATCGGTGGCTCGATAGCCCACTCCGCTGGCGGTGCGCTCGGCGCTGCGGCAGGAGTCGCTGTGGGAGGGCCTGTTGGGGGAATCGTCGGAGCAGTCGTCGGCAAGAAGGCGGCTGGCAAGCTGACGAGCCAGGATGGTTCATTCATCGCCGAGGGAGGTCCCTCTGCAGTCGGTGCCTATCCCCACCTCCACCGAGTGGGCGATCTGTTATTCGTCAGTGGCATGGGCCCGCGCACCCCGGGGGACAATGAGATTCCAGGCGGTCCTGTGCGCGATGCCGAGGGCACCCCCCTAGACTACGACATTCATGCCCAGACCCACTCGGTCATCAACAACGTGCGAGTTATCCTCGAGGAGTACGGCTCGAGTCTGGACAGGGTCGTCGACGTGCTGGCCTGCCTAATCGACATGGAGCGTGACTTCCCGAGCTACAACGAGGTCTATGCCGAGTACTTCTCCGAGATACTGCCGGCACGAACCACCGTGGGGGTTGACTCTCTGCCCTCCCCCATCGCCATCGAGCTGAAGGTCGTAGCCAAGGCCTAATGCCGATTCAGATCGATTCGACATCAGCAGGTTCGCACCATGCCGGAGCGGCTATTGGGTTGCAGCGGCTGGGGGTTCCGTTAGGGATCTCGACCCAGTAATCGATACCGTCTACCGGGGCGGGGTAGTCAGTAGAGATGCTGTGAGCGCCAACGGCCAGTGCGGCCTCCATGCGCGTAGTGTCGTTGTCATCGGCCTCCTGGCCACCGCTGTCGGCGCGGCTGCGAACGATGTAGCCCTCCGTGACGAGCCGGGTGATTTCCTCGCCGTCGCCCACGGGATCCGTCAAGGAGAAGATCGCGGCCTCACCGCTGGTCTCGTCGGATAGAGTGAACATCAGCGCGCCGGAGAGGGCCGGGTGCTCCTGCAGGTACAGGTCGCGGGTCTCGCCCGAGGCGAGGAGCACGAACACAGCCTTTCCACGGCTCCCCTCTAGCAGCGGCCAGCCGTCGTTGAGCACCCCCTCCTTCAGAGTGGGCCACTCGCCACGCACGTCATCGGGTGCGATCGTCTTGTTGCGGGGCCAGAACTGAGCGATCTCCTGCTCGATGTCATCCAACAGCCCCGACAGCTCCAGCGTGGTGGTGACATCCGTGGCCTGCTCCGGCCAGTCCTTGGGCTCGATCCAGATGAATAGGGGGTGGTGGCCTTCGTTGGACTCCGACCAGCCGAGCAGAGTAGATAGGCACTCCTCGAATGTCGGGCAGGTGGTCCCCGAGTCGTATTGGTTGTGGTAGACGTACAACTGGCCACGCGGGTCCCACCAGACGTCTATCTCGAACTGCCGGACTCCGAGTTGGGAGCCCTGAACGTCCAACGGCTCGTGAGTGTACATGTACTCCCTGGTGGGCGAGACCAGTGGTTCGATGTGGTACGAGTTGTGGGTGCCCTTCATCTGGACGTGATTGAGCCTGAGGGGCTCCTTTGGATCGCCCTCCCCGAAGAGGCCGTCGCTGCCAGCAAACCCGAAGCAGCCCCCGAGTGGGGCTACCAGCATGAGCGAGGCGAGAAGCAGCGCGGCCTTCCTCATCTTCGGGATGGCAGTCGGGGGGGGGAGAATAACGATTCGGGGCGCCCGCCTCAGTGGTGGTGGCCGCCCGGGCCGTGCGCGTGGCCATGCGTGACCTCTTCTGCCGTAGCAGGGCGGATCTCTACGACCTCGACGCTGAAGCATAGCGTCTTGCCGGCCATCTGGTGGTTGAAGTCTATGGTGACTTCGTCTCCATCAATTGCAGAGACGGAGAATTGTATTGGGCCCTGCTCGCTGTGAGCGCCCATGGTCATTCCGACCTCCAGTTCCATGCCCTCTGGGAACTGGGACCTATCCATCTGCTGGACGGCGTCCTCGTCACGCTGGCCGTAGGCGTCGTCGGGAGTCAGCGTGAACTCGCGCTTCTCCCCCACGGTCGCACCCATCATCTCCTTCTCGAAGCCCGCGATCATGTTGCCGTGGCCCACTAGGAAGGCAAGAGGGGAGTCGCCCTCGCTGCTGTCGAAGACCTCCCCGTTCGGGAATGTACCGGTGTAGTGAACCGTCGTAACGGTGTCCTTTTCCACGATGTCGCTCATGGGCGCTCGCCCGCGCCCCACTATCTAACCTGTTGGGTCCGGGAGAACCTTCAACTGGAGTGGTTGGGGCCGGCAAGTCATGACACCCCTAGGTCAGAAGGACCTTGTGGGTATCGTCCTCACCCCCATAGAGGTGGTTTCGGACACCCTAGAGCGCAAACTGGGCCTTTTCTCGGTCGTAATCATCTCGCTCTCCGCAATGATCGGGAGCGGTTTGTTCGTACTCCCGTCGCTGGCTTACGCCGAAGTCGGTGGTGGGGCCTGGTTGGCCTACGTGTTGGCTGCCTTGGTCGTGATACCTGGGGCACTCAGCAAGAGTGAGCTGGCCTCCGCGATGCCAACCTCGGGGGGCTCGTACGTATTCCTTGAGCGCATCTTCGGACCGTTGGTTGGCAGCATGACGGGAGTGGCACTTTGGGCATCATTCCTGCTAAAGGCCGCCTTCGCGCTCATAGGATTCTCGGCTTATCTGGCGGTGGTGCAAGCCGAGTTCGGTACCGAGTACACGGACATAGCTACGGCCCTCGGGATGTTGGTGATCATCTCGATAGTCAACATTCTGGGAATAAAGAAGGTCAAGGTGGTGCAGACCCCAATTGTGGCGATCTCCGTACTGATGCTCCTTGTCCTAACAGTCTGGTCGATTGTAAGCGGCGAAGCGGATTTCTCGAGAGCCACCCCGACACTGGACACGCAGGATGACTGGATGGCCATGGGGGAGACCGCTGCTCTGGTCCTAGTCTCGTACGCGGGCGTCACCAAGGTCGCTGCTATCGGCGGCGAGATCAAGGATCCGGGCAAGAACCTCCCCGAAGGCATAATGACGTCGCTTGTTATTGGGGTGGTCCTCTATGCAGTGATAGTGGCGACGATGATAGCGGTCATCCCGGAGGAGGGCTTCGTGGACGCGTCCGGCCACCCCATTGAGGATCCGGTCAGGGCCTTTGCTCAGGAGATCGCGGGCAATGACGCGGCGCTGCTGGCATCGATCGTTGCTATCCTGACGATGACGTCCATGTCCCTAGCAGGGATACTGGCAGCCTCGCGCTACCTCTTCGCGATGGCGAGGGACGGACTGCTGCCGGAGTCGCTGGAGGACGTGCACGGTAGGTTCGAAACACCCCACCTAGCGATAATCCTGACCGCCATCATGATGGCGGTCGCTTTGGTCACGATTGACGTCCACGCGGTAGCGGAATACGCGTCGGGTTTCCAGATAATGGCCTACGTAATGATGTGCCTCAGTGTGCTGGTCATCCGCAAGGCGATGCCCTCTCATGCCTGGTACCAGCCTGAGTACGACGCGCCACTGAGGCCATTCACACAGTTCTTCGGCATAGTCTCTGGTATCTCCCTGCTATGGTTGATGGGGACCGAGGCGGGTATCGGTGCAGTGACAGCAGCAATCGTAGGGTTCGCCATATTCCAGAGTTACGGGCGGAAGCACCACAACATCGAAATCACCCCTTGGGAGACTTTCAGGATCATGTTCACCAACCCAGACGCGGCCGAGCACAGGCGCCGTCTGGCAGCCTTCCATGCCGCAGACTTGGAGAGTACTAACCACCTGAACCTAAGAGAGTTTATCGGTGCCATGAGGGCTCTTGGCTACGACAAGCAGGACTTTTCGAAGCGTTCCCGCCCACTGCGTGACTATTTTCACGCTGCTGACGATGACGGTGATGGAATCATCGATATTGATGAATTCCTGTCCAAGGCCCAGGAGATCAATACCGGGGACTGAGGGCACAGGCGTGTGATTGAAGGCATCAATCGCACTCGGAGGCTCTCGGAGGGAGTAGTTTGGTTTCCAGTCGAGCGAGGAAGATTACCACCCAGACCCTCCTGAAGATGAAGCAGGCTGGCGAGAATATCGCCATGCTGACCTCATACGACTACTCGCTGGCGCGCATGGTCGATGGTGCGGGAATCGATGTCATCCTTGTTGGGGATTCCGCATCAAACGTCATGGCTGGAAACGAGACCACGCTCCCGATCACCCTCGACCAGATGATCTATCATGCCCAGTGCGTGGTGAATGGGGTCGAACGAGCCCTAGTGGTAGTCGACATGCCGTTCGGCACCTACCAAGGCGACTCGAAGACAGCACTCGACTCGGCGATTCGCATCATGAAGGAGTCAGGGGGCCACGCAGTGAAGCTCGAGGGCGGCTCCGAGGTCGCTGAGTCTGTCGAGAGGATTGTCAACGCGGGGATCCCCGTGATGGGGCACCTCGGCCTCACGCCGCAGTCGATATACAAGTTCGGGACCTACACCGTCCGGGCCAAGGAGGAAGGAGAGGCATCCAAGTTGATGGAGGACGCAAAGGTGCTCGAGGAGTCCGGTTGCTTCTCGATGGTCTTAGAGAAGATTCCCTCCGATCTGGCCAAGCATGCCAGCGAGTCCCTAGTCATCCCTACGATTGGCATCGGGGCCGGGCCCCATTGTGATGGCCAAGTCCTTGTTCTGCATGACATGCTCGGCATCACGAAGGACTTCTCCCCGCGCTTCCTGCGCCGCTACGCCGACGTCGGGCAGGTTGTGGGCGACGCAGTCAGTCACTTCGTCGAGGACGTCCGAAGTGGGGACTTCCCCAATGATGACGAGAGCTATTGAGAGTCGCCAGAGAGGCCCCCCAACCTTCAAGGACGCTCACGCGTGGGTGCGGTAAGACTACCATGAGCGAGTTGTGGGTAGAGCGCCATCGTCCCCGATCCGTTAGCGGAATCAAGGGTCAGAGAGCCGTGGTGGATCGCCTCAGGGCCTATGCTGAAGCGTGCACGTTCCCCCACCTGATGTTTGCCGGACCCCCTGGCACGGGCAAGACGACTGCGGCGCTCGCACTGGCTCGGGACGTATACGGGGAGGGCTATAGGAACAACCTGTTGGAGATGAATGCCAGCGACGAGCGCAAGCTCGAGTCCATCCGGACCAAGGTCAAGCAGTTCGCACGCACTGCACCGATGCCGGGCTCCACGTTCAAGGTCATCTTCCTAGACGAGGCTGATGCCCTGACTCCGGACGCCCAGGGCGCCCTAAGGAGGATCATGGAGCAGTACGCCGAGACCTGCAGATTCATCCTCTCGTGCAACTACTCCTCAAAGATCATCGAGGCGATCCAATCGCGCTGCGCTGTCTTCAGGTTCAGGCCACTCGATCAGGAGAAGGTCCTCGAGATGGTGACCGAAGTGGCACAGAAGGAGGACGTCGAGTTGGACGTCGAGGCGGCTGAGGCCATATCCCGCGTCAGCCTCGGCGACCTCAGGAAGGCAATCACCTCACTCCAAGTCGCAGCTTCACTGGACCGCCACGTGACAAGGGATCTGGTCTACGAGACCACCGCCACCGCCCCTCCCGAGGAACTGCACGGTTTCTTCCTCGCTTGCAAGGAGGATGGATTCCAGCCCGCTCGACGAAGGATGAGAGGGGTACTCGATCGCTTCGGCCTCGCCGGCACCGACCTCGTCAACCAGCTGCACCGAGAGCTGGGCGATGTCACCTTCCTGGATGAGGTCCAGAAGCTGGCGGTTACCGAGGCGATGGCAGAGACCGACTTCAGAATGGTCGAAGGTGGCGGAGAATCATTGCAACTGGATGCTATGGCCGCGCGAATCTGCACGCTGATAGGCAGTTAGGCGACCTGCGTGATCAGCAGCTTGTACTCGTTCGACCAGGTGTTCTGGCCTGTGCTCCATGGAGCCCCATCCTCAACCAGATCTATCTGAACGATGTACTCGCCCGGTCCGAGGCTACCCAAGTCCCACGCCATGCCGATGTCAAGTGGGTTCGGGGCGACCGAGGGGCCTAGGGGGTCGTTCGTCAGGGTGTTCTGCCGCAGACCCCTCTGCCATTCCTCGACGCTGTCGAAGAGCTCGGAAGGAGCGGCTTGGTCCCCAGCGAGTCCATCAGCCTGAACGATGGGGTCAGGCTGGCCCCGATGGGAAATGGTGAGATGCATGGTGGAGTTAGCGGCATCGACGTTGTCCCGTACTGCAAATCCGAGAACGACCGGGATGGAATCCTGGTTGATCTGGATGGAGTATGTGGAGTGCTTCAAGGTCGCCTGAGCTATGCCGTCCGTTGCCTCGATGTCGATTCCCCCTGCAAGGTGGGGGGCGGCTATGTCGGCCAGAGGGGGGTTGACCAGGGCGAAGGAGAGCGCTAGCCAGGTGAATAGATAGAGGAAGCAGGCTCGGAACCAGTTGCCCCTAGTATACAGGTCGTAGAAGCGAGCGGGGACCAGAGCGCGATGCAGCGGGGGGACAGTGGTCATCAGTAGGACCGGGAGCAGCCAAAGGATCTGTTGGGTGCCCTCCAGCGAGGGCATCAAGGAGTAGCGCATCAGCGTTGCGACGACCAGCCCGTAGACGATCATTAGCCACATCGAAATCGCGTCTGCCTTCTCCTTCTGTGCGTGGGAGGCTGGATCGAAGGGGTCGAGGGTGGTGCTGGGCTTGTCCTCCTTGGAACCGCCCGCTCGCTTCCTCTTGCCGGAGTAGGCGCTTGTCCTCAGAGCCGAGTCGACGTCAACCATGGCTCTCATCTGCGGCGGGCCCCCCCACCACATCAATTCTGCTGCGGCCACTGTCTACCCATCACCTATTACACCGGGTAATGCTCAAATGGGCATCGCGCCCGCCTCGGGACTATGCCGGGGTGGCGTAGTTGGTAGCGCGTCGGACTCATAGGGCAGCCGCAAGGCACGTTCGCGCCGAAGGCCCCCTTCGAGATGCCTGAGTCATCCGAAGGTCGCGGGTTCAAGTCCCGCTCCCGGCACCAATCAAACTCACTGCCTGCGACGCCCTGCGACCAAAATCGCAGCCCCCAGCATGGAGACCAGAACCATCGCCCCGGAGAATCCAGGAAGGCCAAACAGGCCGTCGTCTTCCTCTTCGACGGGTTCCGGATCCGGCCCCGTCTGAGCTGCTTGGGCGTTGTCGCCCACGCCGTTGCCGTCGGAGTCAGCGGTCTCCGAATCATCGTACGGGAAAGCGTCGGCGTTGTTGCCCACACCGTCGCCGTCGCTATCGACGAACTCATTCGGATTGCTGGGGAAGGCGTCGACATTGTCGCCCACGCCGTCGCCGTCGGAGTCGTAGCGCTCTCTCGGGTCATCGGGGAATGCGTCGGAGTTGTCGCCCACGCCGTCGCGGTCCGAGTCACTGTTCTCCCCCGGGTTCAGCGGGAAATGGTCCATGGAGTCCGTGAAGCCATCATCATCGTCGTCGAGGTCGGCGTTGTTGCCCACGCCGTCTCCGTCAGTGTCTGCCCACTCGTCCTTGTTGTTTGGGAAGGCGTCGTCCTCGTCACCTACGCCGTCACCGTCGCTATCCGTGGTAACCAGTGGGTTCAGAGGCGCGTCATCGAGATCGTCGGGGGTGCCGTCGCCGTCGGTGTCGTCGTCGGCGTTGTCGCCGATGCCGTCGCCGTCGGTGTCGGTGGTCTCGTTGGCGTCGTCAGGGAACTCGTCCGAGTTGTCACCCATGCCGTCGCCGTCGGAGTCACTCCACTCGTCTGGATCGTCTGGGAAGTCGTCGTTGTCGTCGTCGACCCCATCGCCGTCGTTGTCGAGGTCGTCGTCATCGTTCACGCCGTCGTCGTCGTCGTCGGCGTTGTTGCCTATTCCGTCGTCATCAGTGTCCAGCCACTCCTCCGAGTCCCATGGGAAAGCATCCGAGTTGTCACCGTAGCCATCGTCGTCTGAGTCGTACCACTCGGTCGGGTCATCGGGGAAGGAGTCAATCCCATCGTGGAAGCCATCGCCGTCCGAGTCCTGCATGCAGTCCCCAGTCAGGTTGTGATAGGTCGAGGCCACGGCCTCGCCCGTGTCCGAGTCGACCAGTCTCGCGTCTATCTCGACGTAGCAGGCGCTGTATCCAGTGTTGAAGGTGAGCGGACTGGTGTAACTCTCATCACCCCACGGGACAGAGACGTTCCAAGACATGTTCTCGTCGGCATAGCCGTCGATGACGACGTCGTACACCATCGTCCAGTTGCGGTGCCAACTCATGTTTTGACCCAGCATCAGGAACTCGAACGAGTAGTTGCCAAACTCGCTTGCCCAGTAGGTGGCATTTGTAGGCATGTCCCAACTGCCGTTCCAGTGGTCATACTGCTCGATCTTGATGTCGGGCTGGGTGCACTCTCCGGGCAGGTGGTGGTAGGTCGAATTGGCTAGGTCGCCGTCCTGATACAGGCTGACTTGGATCTCGACCTCGCACACGTAGCGGTCGGTCATGACGCTGAACAGAACCGAGTAATAGTCGTGGTATTCTACGCCGTAGATCACGGTGTCGTAGCCCTCAGCAGAAACATTGCCGGAGCCGTAGTCGTCCATCCACTCGTCGTGGTAGTGCTCGCCGTCGATCCAGACGTCCCACTCGATGGTCCAGTTGCTGTGGTGGCTCATGTTGCTGGCCGAGGCCCTGAACTCGAACTCGTAGATGCCGTACTCGTCCATCGACGAGGTGACGTTGGCCGGTTCCCCGTATCCGGTGAACCAGTCTGGCGGGTAGGCGTGAGGGTAGTGCTGCTCGAGCCAGAACTCGGGCTGGGTGCACTCTCCGGGCAGGTGGTGGTAGGTCGAATTGGCCAGGTCGCCGTCCTCCTCGTATAGGCTGACTTGGATCTCGACCTCGCACACGTAGCGGTCGGTCATGACGTAGAAGTACGCCTCCGCGCTCTCCTCCCACTCCGAGACGTTG
>PBMR01000007.1 GCA_002722735.1 Methanobacteriota archaeon | reverse complement strand
TCCTCGGCCGGAGCCTCCTCGGGCTCTTCCTCGGGCTCCCCCCCTGATTCCTCGGCCGGGGCCTCCTCGGGCTCTTCCTCGGGCTCCCCCCCTGATTCCTCGGCCGGGGCCTCCTCGGGCTCTTCCTTGGGCTCTTCCTCGGGCCCCCCCCCTGGCTCCTCGGCCGGGGCCTCCTCGGGCTCTTCCTCTGGCTTGCGCCTCCTTGAGAACAAGCCGCCGCGCTTCTTGGCAGGCTTCCCCTCGGATTCATCTGCTTCCGGCTTTCCATACTTTTTCTCAGCCGCTTTGATTAGGCCCGACCACTTTCCCTCATACTTATCCAGAGTCTTGGGGATGGTGGCAAGTCTCTTCTCAAGATCTTCCCCCTCTAGAGCCGCATTGTAAATGGCCCCTAATCTCTCGATGGCTTCCTCACGTGTCAATTCGTCTGCCATCTCATGCAACCCCATCAGTCGCGTGACCCTAGTTCGGCTTTAATGCGCCGATTCACGAATCACTCCTCCTCATCCTGCTGCTTTTGCTGCTTGAACTTTCCAATGTCATCAACCGACTCCGAGAATCCCTTCCAATCCTGATTTTGCTTTCCCTTGGGGTGAGTGAGATTCTTCCATTTGTTGAATGCACTCTTGACGTTGCCGTCATCAAGGGATGCGGCAGCCAGATTGAGAGAGGTTGCAGCACCCAGCATGTTGACGAGTTCGGTGAATGCGCTGTTTATTCGGGCGATGCCCTCTTCGAGATGGTTGCGTTGGAGTCTTTCGGACTTGTCCGAGTCGATCCAAATCTTCTCGATAGCTGTCCCCGAATCGAGGAGGGCGATTTTGGAGCGGTCTATCTTGAGGCCCTTACGTAAACCGAATAGGAACAGGAGGAATGGTATGGCCAACTCAGCGTAGTCCTGCAGTGCCCATTCCAATGGCTCAAAGTCAAGAGAGCCGTCAATTAGCCCCAATTTACCCTCCCTGTTACCACCGACGACGCTATTCGCCAGTCCTGCAAACCTGCCAGTCTTGTTTGCAGTCGATAGCAGCCCGATGAACAGAGAGAAGATGCCCAGCCTCAGCCATCTCCTGGATTTGACGGAGATCAGTCGGTTCTTTTTCTTCTTCTGCTTGTACTCTGCCTGCTCCCTAGGCCTGTGCACCAACAGGCCAATCAGAGTGTAAATCAGAAAACTCACAATGGCATAGTCCCGCCAGTCTAGTCCCAGAACCCCCCAGAACTTCATAGAGAAGCCTCCGGGAACGATTAGGAGTTTCTCGTTGGGGCCGTTCGCGCTATCCAACAACTGGAGACCGTAGGCAATATCGTCGATCATCCCGAAGCTGTTCAGGAACTCGAAGACGGACAGAAATGTGGCCAGCATCAAGCCTAACGCAGTAGGTTCCTTGAAGGTGTCTTTCAGACCGACGCGACCGCCCCTGCTCCCGCTAGTCCACCTCAGCCTATCAAAACACCGAAAATCGATGCCTCATTCCGAGCTGCGCCCTCACGGGTCCGCGCATGCGTGCGCACTGCACCGAATATGTCTAAGAACATCGAGAGGAAGAACACGGTGATGGCGGACTATCTCGATAGGATCGGGGCAGGCAAGGTCCTGCTGACCAAGGAGCCATTCTCCTACGATTGGACTCCTCCAGAGCTAGTTGGCCGGAATGCCCAACTCGATGAGCTCGCATCCATGTTCATGGGGATCGAGAACCACAGTGTCAGCTGCAGAGCGATAATTACGGGAAACGTCGGCTCCGGCAAGACCGTACTCACCCATAGGTTCGGAATAGACCTCAGCAGCAAGCTCGAGGGGCGCAGGAAAATCGTACTCTCCCATGTCAACTGCAGGAACCACCCCTCAACATCCCAAGTCCTACAGCAAATCGCCCTATCTCTCGATTCGAGGCATCCGGAACGAGGGTTCAGTTCGGGGGAGATTGTCCAAAGCATTCGCCGGAACCTGAAGGCGCATGACAGTCACTTGCTTTTGGTACTCGACGAGGTGGATATCCTGGTTCGCAGGGACAGCTCTGACCTGATCTACAAGTTGCTCAGGATTGACGAGGGGCAGGACGAGTGGGGGTCGGTGTCGTTGATCCTAGTGAGCCAGGATACTACGCTCTTCAATCTCTTCGAGCGGGCCATCAAGTCGAGGCTCGGAGGAAGCGCAGTACTGGTTTTGCCACCATACGATGCTGATGAGTTGATCGGCATCGCCAAACAGCGCTACGAGGTCGCATGCAGGCCTGGAACGGTTGGGGAGGAGACACTGGCGAAGATCGGTAGATTCGCCGCCGAGGCGGGTGGTGATGCCCGACTGGCTATCGAGCTCCTCGAGACAGCGGTTCGTCGGGCTGAGAAGGCCGGACGCGGCGATGTGTTAGCCGATGACGTCAGGCCTAGCACCCGCAGGGCGGCGACAATCGAGCCGAGCCAGGTCCATGAGCTGAGCAAGCATCAGAAACTTGTCCTCCTAGGTATCTGCAGGAGGCTCAAGAAGGCTGAGGAAATCACCAGCGGAGATGCTCGGAAACTGTACGAGCTGGTATGCGAGGAGCACAGTTCCAAACCGCGTGGCTACACCACCTTCTGGAAGCACATGAAGCACCTTGCGGCCGAGGGCCTGATAGAGAGCAGGACTGCGAGTTCGACTCAAGGCAGGGGCAGGACTCAGTACGTCACCATGACCAACACCGCACCGGCTGCTCTGGAGAGCAGGATCGAGCGGGACCTCTTGCATGCCTGAGTGAGCGGCTGCGAGGATTCCGAACCGCTCTTATAGGGGTCGTATGTCGGGATGCCGTCCGAGGTGACTAAGTGGCAGGCGAGCAATCATTCAAGGCCGTTGTCAATGACACGGCCCCGACCTCAGGTGGCCGGTCCTTCGCCGTCGACATCGCCGGAGTGAACTACAACCACTTCCTGGGAAAGAGGATCGGTGACACCGTAGACGGGATGTTCGTGGGTGAGGGGGACAAGGCGCTGTCGGGGTACAAGCTGGAGATTACCGGAGGTGCAGATTCCACTGGAAGGCCAATGAGGTCGGATCTAGAAGGGAGTGGGGTCAAGTCGGTCCTGATTACCGCTGGGGTGGGCTTCAAGGGCAAGAAGTACGTCAAGAAGAATAGTAAGGAGTATCGCTACAAGTACGACGGGCTCCGTAGGCGCCGGAACCTCCGTGGAAACGTAATCAGCCACGACACCCGCCAGATCAATCTGAAGGTAGTCGAGTTCGGAAAGCGCTCGCTCGCTGGGATAATTGACGGCGAACCACTAGTCGATCAGCCCTCTAGCGAAGAGGAATGACGACTGGGGTGATTAGAGCTGACAGCGCCCCCTTCCAATCAGCCTGAAATCAACATCGGGATGGTCGGTCACGTCGATCATGGGAAGACAACCCTCACTCAAGCCCTCTCTGGGACGTGGACTGACACCCATTCTGAGGAGAGGAAGCGTGGCATTAGCATCAAGCTGGGCTACGCGGACACTGCATTCTACAAGACTGCCGATGGTCGTTACTACCCCAAGGGAAAGCACCCTGATGGAGAGGGGGGCGAGGGTAGCCTGCTCAGGATCGTGTCATTCGTCGATGCGCCTGGTCACGAGACGCTCATGGCAGTGATGATCTCGGGGGCATCGATAATGGATGGCGCTCTGTTGCTCGTTGCAGCTACTGAGAAGTGCCCGCAACCCCAGACGCGCGAGCACCTAGCTGCACTGGAGATTGCCGGTATCGAGAATATCGTGGTGGTTCAGAACAAGATCGACATCGTCAGCCGCGAGCGAGCCATTGAGTCCTACGCAGAGATCCAGGAGTTCATCAGTGGCACGATTGCCGAGAATGCGCCGATCATCCCTGTTTCTGCCCATCATGACGTTAACCTCGATGTCCTGATAGAGGCGATTCAGGACACTATTCCAACTCCCGATCGTTCCAAGGACAATGGCGGGCTGATGTACGTCGCCCGCTCTTTTGATGTGAATCGCCCTGGCATCAGGCCATCAGGCCTTAAGGGGGGAATCATCGGTGGCAGCATTGTTGAGGGCTCTTTCAGCATCGGTGACAGTATTCTGATCGCTCCAGGACGCAGGGTCAAAGACGGCAGCAAGACTCGTTGGGAGCCACTCAGAACGTCAATAGAAGGCATCCAGGGCGGTGGTATCGACCTAGAGACTGCCCATGCTGGGGGGCTGTGCGGAATCGCCACCCCCTTGGACCCACTGGCCACCAAGGCTGATGACCTATCTGGCCAAGTCATGGCCAGAGAAGGCGAACTGCCCCCCATTTGGGAGAAGTTGAACCTGGATCTCCAACTGCTGGAGACGACGGTCGCAAGCGGAACCGAGGAAGAAGGAGGGATCCGTCCACTACAACCAAACGAGATGCTGATGGTCAACTCAGCGACTGCGACCAGCGTTGGAACCGTGTCTGCAATCAAGGCCAAGAAGGCGAGGCTCGATCTCAGACTACCCATCTGCGCCAAGGAGGGCAGCAGGATCACCCTTTCCAGAAGGGTGGGCTCACGTTGGCGTCTAATCGGTCATGGGACCATCACAGGCTGATGGGATGGTCGGAGTACTGGTGGACACCTGCGGATGGATATCGCTGGTCGATGCTGGTTTGAATCTCGACTCTTCATTGGGTGAAGTGGTTGGAGAGGCCAATCTCATTCTCATCGATAGCGTCAGAGATGAGTTGGAGGCACTCGACGCAGAGAGGAGGGGCCTTCTGCTCGATCTGCTTTACGTGCGGGCTGATTCTGCCACTGCAGAAGGAATCAGCCACACCGACGATGCTCTCGTAACCCTGTCAGTCCAGAACTCGTGGCCGGTGCTGACTGTCGATAGAAGGCTCAAGGAGCGATTGATCGATGCAGGGGGATCCTACATCGAGGTCACTTCGGGGCCGGCTCTGCGCCTCGTGAGCGCCTAGGGCAGTGTGAACAGGCGATCGTCACCGTGTCCGTCCATCAGACCTATCCTCACAGCAGCATCAAGCCATGCATGAGCGTAGTTGATCGCTCCGAATGCACTTACGAGATCGCCCGTCTCCATGAAGTGGCGGGCATCTGCGACGTAGTCATCGCACATTCCCAGCATTGTGCGCAGCCTGATCTCGTCCTCGGGATTATTTGTTGCAGGAGTCGCCTTCGCCCTCGCCTCCGCGGTGAGCGTGAGATACCCCTCAATACGCTCGGTCGTGATGGTGTCGTCCATTCAGGAACCTCATTGGAGCATCTCTGTCGCAGCCTCACTCAGCTTGAACAGCCTACTGCGACCCTCTTTGCGAACCGATAAGATTCCAGATCTCTTCAGGGCATTGTAAATTTGAGATAATCGGGGGCGACCGACCTCGAGGCGGGCTTGGATTTCAGGGTCGGAGGGGGAGACCTCCCTCTGGCCTGCAATTGAGATCACAAGTCGCTCGGCGTCGCTCATGGAACTCAAATGGGCCTCATCCAAGGCATCGGCAGACTCCCATCTCGGGGCTATGTTGGCCAGCGCAGAGGTCGGTGCGAGGTCATCCGCATTGCCCGAATCGCTAGAAATCTCCTCGAAGACTGGTTCCACTGCCTCGTAGGCCTCGGATTCAGGCGGATTGGATGAAATCTCCGGGAGAGTCTCCTCGAGGTCGGAATCTACGGTCCATAACTCCCCTTCAGAGGCGAAAACGGGCCTCTCGTCGATAGGTATGGCTGACGTATCGATGGCTTTCGGCGCAGCCCCCAGCTCATCGGGCTCCACAAGTTTGGGTTTGGGGTCGTCGAGGGGGATCGGGGGCGGACTGGGTGGGGGGGACTCAATAATCGGGGTGTCATTGTCAGAACCAATGGGCATGTGGTCCGAGACCTTCCTGGATCGACCCATCAATCCGGAGAATCCCCCTGATTGCGTCTGCTTGGGAGGTGGCTCGGTACCTTCGTCCATTAGCACGAAACCGCCCCTTTCTGACGCCCAATCGGTTATTCTGGAGGATTCTACCCCTGCGCGTTCCGTGGTCGGGGCATCGACTTCCACCCCCTCCCATTCCCGGTGTGTAGTCTCCATCTCCGGCTCTGGCTCCGGCTCCTCTTCCGGTTCGGGATCCTCCTCCTCGCTCCCCCACATGTCATCCGGCTCGACATCCCAGTCATCCTCGATTTCATCCTCCACGGGAAGGGGTAACTGAGGCTCATCCACTGGTTCAAATTGCCCCTCTGGCTCGGTTTCCACTACTGCGACTTGGGCGGGTTCGGGCTCGAAGGGCGCCTGCCAACTGAACAGCCTCTGAAACGTGCCCTCGGCACCCATTCCTCGCTTTTCGTCAATCAGGTCTCGAAGTAGGTGAATAACATCTCGAGGATTTCCCCCCGTGCTCGCACGCACTGAATCTAGCAATCGGGGGTTTATCTTCCACCTCTCCCTCGCCATCCTCCTTACTCTGATATTTGCCAGATCCTGTATCTGCTTGCTCGTAAGTGGCTCTAGGTACACCGGTTTGTCGTAAAGTTCCCGCACTGGTTCCTCGAGTGCAGCAAGCTGCGCATTGGTGAGAGATACCACGACAAGTGCCCTGAGGCGTTGTAGTATGGGTGAGATGAGGTTTAGGAATGGGGTGAAATCTACGTTTGAGGGGTAATCGAGGGCGATTAGGGGCAGTGGTCCGTCCCCGACGTCCAGGGTTTCAATGAGCCGCTCGACCGTCTGATGCATGGTCTGTGGCACCTCATGGCCGCCGAAAGTGACTGAAATCTCGCTCAGTACGCGTTTTAGGGGGTCCTCGTCGTGCCAGTACTGGCCGACGAAGTGCCTATTGGTCTGCGAGGATATGGTATTGATCAGGGAGGTCCGGCCAGACCCCCTCTCTCCCACTAGGAGCAGCATCCTTGGTGACTGCCCGTGCATGTGCTCCTTCCAAGCAGTGAGGATTTCGTTGCGCGCCACGAGATCCCCTGCCCTGGATCTCTCGATGGGACGAAGGTCGAACGGGTTGCCCCTCATTGGAGGTACTTCTGGCATCGAGACCTCGCTGACGACCATAGGCTATCAGCGAGGTCCGGAATTCTTAATGTTCACGCATCCTCACGCTTCCCAGAAGGCCAATTTACGGGTTTTAGAGAAAAACCGAGAGGGGAGTCTGTAATTTTACAACTTAGTGAGTTGGTTTATGAAATGAGGGATTAACGGGTGGCTAACGCTTCATCAATGCGTTAACGAAGCGTTAACGACTGGATTAACGCTTTATTCGAAGTGGCTTGGATCGAATCGCAAAAGGTTAGAAGCCCGGGGCACCGTGAATTGGAGTGAGGAACATGCCCATAGAGAACAGTCGTCTTGGAGGATTCTACAAACTATCGGTTGAGGAGAGGAGGGCGATGCTCGCCGAGATTGCGGGACTCACCCCCGAGCAGGTCGAGGCTTGGGGGGCTGCAGGAGAGCTTGACGAGGAGGCGGCAGACAGGATGATCGAGAACGTCGTCGGCACATACTCCCTCCCAATAGGTGTGGCGACGAACTTCGTCATCGATGGTGCCCACTATGCGATTCCATTCGTCCTCGAGGAGCCGAGCGTGGTAGCGGCTGCGAGCAATATGGCCAAGAGGTGCCTTGCCAATGGCGGCTTCACATCGAATAACGACGCTCCAGTCATGATTGGACAGATACAAGTGGTGGACTGCGAGGACCCAGGGGCTGCCAAAGAGGTGATAATATCGTCGAAGGGGGAATTGATTGCTAGTTGCAACGAGGTCGATCCGATACTGGTCAAGTTCGGCGGGGGTTGCAAGGACCTCGAAGCGCGGGTTTTGGATACTGACTCCGGACCCATGGTCATCATACACATACTGGTTGACTGCAGGGATGCCATGGGTGCTAATGCAGTGAATACGATGGCCGAGACGATTGCGCCCACAGTAGAGGGTCTGACTGGTGGAACGGTGATACTGCGAATCATCAGTAACCTCGCAGTACATCGTTTAGCACGAGTTAGTGCGATTTTCACCCCCAATGAGATGTCAGATTCGGGCAAGGACCCGGAGCGGGGCTCAGAGATCATCGAGGGGGTATTGCAGGCCTATCACTTCGCCAAGGCGGACCCGTTTCGAGCCACCACGCACAATAAGGGCATCATGAACGCAGTTTCTGCCGTAGCCATCGCGTGCGGCCAGGACTGGCGGGCCATAGAGTCGGGCGCCCACAGCTATGCGGCCCACGAGAGGACTTACGGCTCTCTGACGGAGTGGTCCAAGGACGATGATGGCAACCTAGTCGGCTCTATCGAGATGCCGATGGCGGTGGGACTGGTCGGAGGGGCGGTCAGAGTACACCCAGCCGCTCAGGCAAACGTTGCACTGCTTGGCGCAACGACGGCTGATGAGCTCGCCAAGGTGATTGTTGCGGCGGGGCTCGCCCAGAACCTAGGCGCATTGCGCGCTCTGGCAACGGTTGGAATCCAAGCGGGACACATGAAACTCCACGTCAGGAACATGGCAGTGACTGCGGGCGCAGAGGGCAAGGAAGTCGATTTAGTAGCAGCAAGGCTGCGTGAGAAGGGGGGGCGTATCACCCAAGCGGCTGTGATCAATGCCCTTGGTGAGTTGCGATCAGAGGGCTAGTCCCCGATAATTCCTCGGTTTCTAGCATCTTCGGCTGTGGCATCCTTCCTCCCCTCTTCGACATCGACCATCCTCATCATCAACGTGCCAATCAAGATAAGCATGGAGATACTGAGAATTCCAACTCTGCTGTCGAATGTGACAGTCATGAACCCGTATAGAAGTGGGCCGATCAAGGCTGCTACTTTCCCGAAGAAGCCGAAGAAGCCGAAGAACTCAGCACTCCTAGTCTCGGGGACCATTTGTCCAAACATGCTTCGGGCAAGCCCCTGTGACCCGCCCAGCAGCGTACCCATGGCACAGCCCAGAAGCAGGAACTGGAGGCCTACTGCAATTCCCAGAGGCCCCCACACATAATCCCTAGCGGCCTTGGGGATGGCGTCCAACTTCCCATCACCTAAGTTGGTTGGATGGTCAATGCCAATGTTCGACTCCTCATCCAATGTCCCTCCCGAAACGCTTGCACTGAATCGGGATTCATCAAGGGTTGAGAGGAATGCCTGGATTTCATCATTTTCGACTCCGATTAGCAAGACAGAGTAGGGTTCACCAGCGTCGTCTTCATATGTCCAACGGTTAGTTCCCGCAAACTCGTCAATTTCAACTGGCAACAGGTGACCCCATGTGGTCGTCCACCCCTGCTCGTTGAACTCACTCCCCTTATACTCCAATTTCTGAGCGATCTCTGGGATATTTTCATCGACTTGCACGGAATATGCACCAGATGTCTCATCCCAATCATATCGAATCTGATGCTCACCATGAGAATCCAACTCAAGCGGAGCGAAGGCCAAAGCAGCGAAACACAGAGCGACCCAACCAACCAGTGCTACGGTCAGTGCTTTCTTTGTTCCAATTCCATTCTTGAATTCAAAACCGGCCGAGGTATACGGAATCCTGATCCAACCCCCATTAGACAAAATGGTGAACCCTATTGCTGCGGGTGCGGCAACGAACTGTATCGCTAGGATTGTGACCATCAAATCTAGGCCAGTAATGCCTAGAACGACCGTTCCAAATATCCCCCCCAATGCAGTAACGCTATTTATCCCATCAATGAAGAAGAAATAAGCCAGCATGTAGATGAACAGAGTCCTGAATTTGTCCACCTCACCTAGGGTTTTCCTGATCTCCTTGATTGCTAACGACGCTGAATCGAGAATTCCCAACGACTCCATCTCGTTTTCGATTGGCGGTTCTGGGACCCACTTGAAAGTCAGCAGCGCGAAACCATACCACCAGATGCCAGAAGTGACCATGGCGGCTTGCGTTGCCCATTCAGCATATCCGGTCGCGATCAGCAATACGATGTGCAGGACAAGCAATATCCCACCCCCAAAGTAGCCATAGGCGAATGCGAGATTTGAGATCCTGTCCATTTCGTCGTCCTTCCCCATGTGAGGGAGCAGAGCGTTGTAGAATACCCCTGCACCATTTAGGCCGATATTCGCCAAGACGAACATCACCATCAACCACACCCATTGGGTGCTGACGGGCAAGAAGGGTGCAGCGAAAAGGAGGAAAGTAGCCCCTGCACCTACGTATGTAAGGATTCTGAGCCACCACATCTTGATTGCCCTGCGATCGGCAATTACTCCCAAAGAGGGGCTGACGATAGCCACTAGAAGTGCCGCCCCTGCCACTGAGAAAGACCAGATTGCATCGCTGGACAACGATTTTGACAGCACTGTTGTCGTCAGACCATTTGCTTCCAGAAATAGGACGCCGAACCAGAATGGCAGGATTGCCGTGGTTACGCTTGTCTCAAAGGCTGACTTCCCCCAATCGTAGAATGCGTATCCCTTAACCGCTTGGGGATCTGATGCTCGGTCTAGCTCTACTCTCTCATATCGCAATCTTGATTCGGGCATGCCACTCTCTGCTGCGCTGGGAGTGCCATGGTAAGAGCGTTGGGGCGAAACCGAACATGTTCCGCCCGTGCATTCTTGGACCGATTGCCACACGCGTGGCCTGTCATGGCAGCCTGGAAGCACCCCAAGGAGAACTCGGTTGACGCACTGCAGCACGGAATGGAGTTCTCCGACGGAGTGGAGTTCGATCTCAAACTGAGCAGTGACGGGGATTTCGTGATCTTCCACGATGAGTTGCTCCCGGGGACCGGGCCCCGGGGAGAGCGTTGCATCGAGATGCTCGGGACCGATGAGGTTCGCTCGCACGGTGTGGCGACCTTCGACGAGCTCCTGACCGACAGGGGCTTCACGGAGGCGTGGGAGTCCGGTGGGAAGACTGCCAATATCGAGTTCAAGATGCCGCATCCTATTGCCAAGATCAAACGCGACGGGCACCTGAGGTCGATGATGGGTTTGCTCGAGCAGAAGTTGGAACCATTGGACCTGCCCGACAGGTCGGCGCTCGTGTACAGCTTCTCCCCGCGGATTGGCCCAGTGGCGAAATCATGTGGGTTCGGAATGCCGATTACCCGCTTGGTCCCCCATCTCAGGCCATGGGGGCACTGGAAGGTAAAGCGGGCCGTGGGTACGCCTCACTTCGCCCGCACCTCGGTGCCAGGGCTGATCAGGAACCTCCGCAGGAATGGGATGCCCGTGATGGGGATGGCCCTCGAATTCCTCAACGGATGGACCCGCTGGATCAACCCTGGCCTCCCAGTCGGCCTCCATGGAGGGGGGCTTGAGAGGTTCAACAGGGCGCGAGCGGGCATGGGGGCATTCGTTTGGCCTGCTCCCTTGGAACTAGAGCGCGCGTTGATTGGGGCGGGCTGCTCCCTAATCTCTGACAATATCAACCCGGACATCGTCTCATTGCCCGATGGCAGCGCACGCTGGCCCAGACCAGCCAGCCAGCCACTGGACGAGGAGTGGGGGGCTCGTTTGTACTCGGCTGCAGACGGCGAGCACGCCGACCTGATTGATGAGGCCTCGTCATCGCTCCCGACATGGGCCGAGTTGGACCAGGGGCGCAGGAGGGGGATCATCTCGGAGCAGGGGCGGAGGTTGCTCTGGTCCGGCTCTGAGGACAAATGGATCGCAGAGGCAGAGAGGGGGCTTCCGTGGGGGAGCCCCCGGATCATGGGGCACAGGGGTGCGGGGAAGACGCACAGCTGGTAATCACTCGAGCCTGCGGTGCGGTTGCTCGCGAGCGATGTACTTCGGTCGGTAAATCGGCACGCCACGACCCTCGCGGGCATCCCTCTCGTCGAGGATCTGGGCGCAGATGCCCGCGACGCGAGCCCATCCGAAGAAGGTCGTGAAGTAGTCCGGCTTGCGGAAGCCGACAGAATGCAGCAGGCTGCCGCTGGCCAGATCCACATTCGGGTACGGGTTGCTGATCTTGGGCTTCTCCTTGAGGATCGGCGGGACCACCTCGCGCAGGGCGGACACGGTCTGGAAGTTCTCGTCATCGGGGCATATCTCATTGCCCAGCTCGATTAGCAGGGCGGCGCGTGGGTCTTCGGCGCGGAGAACACCGTGGCCGAAGCCGTATATCGGGCGCATCGCAGCCAGCTCGGAGCGTACGAAGGCCTCAATCTCATCATGGTCGGACGTGCCGATCCTCTGCACGAACTCCAGGCACGCCTGGTTGGCGCGGCCGTGAAGGGGGCCGGACAGGGCGTTCATCGCACTGGCGATGGACGAGTAGATGGAGGCGCGGCCAGAGGCGACCGCCTTGCCTGAGAAGGTAGAGAGGTTCCCCCCTCCGTGGTCCATATGCAGGATGAAGAAGAAGCGTAGCACGCGATTCATGCGCTCGGCCTCATCGCCCCCCACACCGAGCATGTGGACGAAGTTCTCGACCAGTCCGAGTTCGGGCTTGCGCGGTTTGAGATCCTCCGGCCTGCCACCACGCAGAAGGAACAGTCTAGCCATCAATTCGGGCATCCTAGCGATGAGGTTCATCGCGTCGGACCGTGCGTTGCCAGGCCTTCGGGCGTGAGTGTCAGCAGCACCCAGTGCCATGATCCCGATTGCGAGCCAGTCCATAGGATGGCCGCTCCCAGGAGTCAGTGACTCGAGCACGCGGAGCGCCCCGGTGGGAATCTCCTCGGCCCGATGGGTCAACTCGTCCCGAAATGCCTCGGACTCCTCCGAGCTGGGCAGGTGCTTGTGTAATAGGAGGTAGATAACGTCCTCCTCCTCGAGATTGGCCAAGTCGCCGACCGGATAGCCGACGTAGTGGACGCCTTCGATGGGGTCCACGTATGAGGTGCGGCAGGTACCGACGGGAATGCCGCGCATTCCGGTGTCGAGGTGGTCATCCGAGATGATGAATAATGAGTCATCCCCCGCCATGCCAAGCCCCAAACCCACGGTTGGGGCGATTCATCATAATCCCTCCGACAAGTGACTCAGGCATAGGCATCCACACATGGGTGGCCCCCCAAACGTCCAAAGGGGGTCTGTGGGGCGGGTGAACCGTGGCCCGCTGGCGAGAGTCTATGGAACTGCTAGATGCAGAGCACGTGAGCATGCTGGAGGGAGGGGCGCTCAGCAGCCTGTTCCTACGTTATCCCCTGAGGGTTGCGAATCCGATATTGGTCGGAGGATTCTACGGCATTCTGATTGGCATCGCCCTGATTCCCCTATCCGCATACTTCGGCAACATCGGGAGTTGGCCCGAACAGGCCCTCTCGCTAATCGCCCTCACCTCCCTGCTGGGAGGTGCCTCGCTCCTCTACTCCATGGTCTTGAAGCGGCCCCCTACTAGGCTGGAGGATCGTCGACGGTACCTGTTCCCATTCCCATTCCTGGGGCTGCTGGTTCTGGGCATCAAAGAGTTCTATGGCCTCGAAGGGATGATCGCTTGGGTCGGCATGGCCCTCCTCGTCCTGCCCGGCCCCATATACGTCCACGTTTCCTACGCCCCCCGATGGAGGATCCTGGATCGCATCGAGCGTGACATTACTCCCTTCGAGGGAATGAGCAGGACGGTCCATTCGGGCGCGTACGACGGGAATGCGTCAATGGACATGGATCTCGACGAGGTCGTCGACGATGCCTGATTATGGTGCTGAAGCCTCGATCCCAAGCACCCTAGCCCGCAAATCGTCCGGAATCCGAGTGGGTTTGCCGGCTGCGTAGTCGAAGGCGACGCCGTGCACTATTGCCGTGGCGACCGTCTCGCCATCCCTTGCAGAGCTCGTGATCCTGTAGCCCATGTCGAAGGAAGCACCCCCCATCCTGGTGATCGTGGTATGGATAGTCATCGTATCCGGGAAGGTCACTGGGGCGTGGTAGTCCACCTTCAGCCCGGCTAGAATGGGGCCAATGCCCTGCTCTTCCACCTGGTCGGTGAATCCGCAGGCGACGAAGTAGTGCATCCTAGCCGTCTCCATCCACCTGATGAAGACGGTGTGGTTGACATGATTGAGTGCGTCCATATCGCCCCACTGGACTGGCATCTCGCAACTGACCGGCCATCGGCCCAGTCCGTCCTCAGCGTCCATCATACCATACCTCATATCAGCCCGGCCTCGCGTCCGCATCGCTCGAAGGACTCGAGGACGGCATCGAGATCATCATGAGATAGTCCGGCGGACATCTGCGTGCGGACCCTGGCCTTGTCACGGGAGACCATTGGGAATACTATCGCACCCACCATGACGCCTTCCTTCCTCAGGGCCCCTGAGAGCTCCTGTGCCAGAGAGCTCTCGCCGCACATCACAGGGATAATCGGGGTCTCGCTGAGGCCGGTATCGAAGCCTAGGGACTCCAGCTCGCCTCGGAAGTAATCGGTATTCTTCCAGAGCCTCTGCACGTGCTGTGGCTCCTCCATCAGGACCTCGATGGCTGCCTTCTGTGCCGCGGCCACCCCCGGTGGCTGGCTTCCGGAGAGCAGCCACGAGCGGCTGTGGTTGAGGGCGTGGGTCCTGACGTCCTCGCTGCCAGCGACGATCCCGCCCTGAACCCCCAGAGCCTTGGAGAACGAGCCGATCTCGAAGGTCACACGCCCCTGCAGGCCGAAATGGGAGACGATCCCACAGCCATCACCGAGCACGCCCTCGCCGTGGCAGTCGTCGACGAAGGTCATGGCGCCGTACTCCTCGGCGAGGTCGGCTATCTGGTCGAGGGGGGCGATGTCACCGTCCATGCTGAAGACACCGTCAGTGATGATGAGCTTGCGCTGTGAGTCCTCATGCTCGCTGAGGACCCTCTCGAGGGCCGCCATGTCGTTGTGGGGATACACAGCACGCGAGGCCCTGGTCAGCCTGACGCCGTCGATTATGGAGCCGTGGTTGAGCTCGTCGGAGATGATGACGTCCTCGGGACCACGCACCAGTGTGGGGATCAGCCCGACGTTGGCGGTGTAGCCCGCGGAGTAGATCAGGGATGACTCGACCCCCTTGAACTTGGCACAGAGGCGCTCGGTCTCGAGGTGCAGGTCCATGGTGCCAGCGATAGCGCGCACCGAGCCCGAGCCGGCGCCGTACTTGCGAGTCGCATCGACTGCGGCCTCGATGACCCGTGGGTGGGTTGTGAGATTGAGGTAGTTGTTGGCCGAGAGCATGATCATCTCCCTACCGTCAATGAGGCAGCGCGGCTCGCTGGCCGTCTCAAGCGTGGGGGGGTTCCAGTCCAGGCCCTGGGAGCGGAGCTCCTCATAGCGCTCGCGCATCCAAGACAGGTCCACGACCATGGTCGGCAGAAGCCGCACCCGTTCATGGCTTCATCGGAGAGAGGTCCGACAGGCTGTCCGAGGGCTTCATGTCACAGTGGGATACCGCAGGGCGATGGGTGTCGGTTCCGTGGAGTTGGTGATTCTGGGCGTGGCCCAAGACGGGGGGGTGCCCCAAGCGGGCTGCTCGTGCCGCAGGTGCGTGGCCGCGCTCGCGGATCCCAGCCTGCGACGCCACCCCGTGGCCTGTGGGGTTCGGGGAATTGACGGCAGCCTGCACCTGATCGAAGCCAGCAGGGCCCTGCCCGACCACTTGGCGATCTGGTCTGCAGCCCTAGGGCTGGACGCAGGCATCAGGCCCGACACCGTCTGCCTGACCCATACCCACCTCGGGCACATCGACGGCCTCGGCCAGTTCGGTATCGAGGCTATGGGGGCGAGTGGGGTTCCGCTGTTCGCCAGCAGCAGCGTGATCGAGGCCATAGAAGGGCGGGGACTCGCCTCGCCGTTCGAGTGTCGCGCAGTGGAGCCTGGGATCTGGTTCCAGCCCTCTGATGGCTGTGGCTTCGAGTACTCGCTGGTTCCGGTCCCGCACCGCGACGAGGAGTCGGACATGCACGCGGTGGCAATCAGGGGGCCCGGGACCTCCATTCTCTTCCTGCCGGACCACGACGACTGGACGCAGACCCTAGATATGCACGGGGCCGACGGCATCAGGGAGTGGTTCTCTGGGCTAGGTGTGGGCATCGCCCTGCTTGATGGGACCTTCTGGGATGCCTCGGAGCTTCCGGGGAGGGATGTCTCGCAGATACCCCATCCGACGATCTCAGAGACCCTGGGCAGGCTGGGCGAGCGCAGGCAGGATGACCCGGAGGTTCGCTTCGTGCACATGAACCACTCCAACCCGGCGCTCGACGAGACCTCCGAGGAGGCCGGTCGCGTGGAGGCGCTGGGATGGTCGGTGGCCGAGCAGTCCTCGGTGCTTCGGCTGTAGGGCGGATGCCGAACATTATGTGCGGGCTTCCCTGGCCGTGGCCATGCGTCTTAGGGGTGTTGTGAGCAGTGGGCTCGGTCGTGCCCACGTCTTCATGTCGCAGCAGCACTACCAAGCCCAATTCAAGTTGGTTCTGGGCATCGGCGCCTGGCCGGGGACCCTCAACGTCGATCTGCCCGATGAGTGCCTTGCTGACTACGGGTCGCTGCGGGTGAGCGCGGGGCTCGACGAGGGCGAGGTCCCCCCCGGACCAGTGCCACTGAGGATCGACGGCTTCGAGCGTGACGGCAGGTCCTTCGGTGGTGCGACCGCCTTCGTCGCAAGGATCCGCCGGGAAGAGGGGGGATGGGTCGACTGCGCAGTCCTGATACCCGACCTGACCAGGCATACCCAGACCGCCGAGGTCATCTCCGGCACCTTCCTGCGCGAGGGGCTGCCGTGCGAGGACGGGGATGTCGTCCAGATAGACCTCAGCTGAGCCTTCCCAGCCACTCTCGCTCGAGCAGGGCGCTCATCTCGTAGCCAGCCATGGAGAGCCAGCGGCGGTACTCCCTGGGATCGTCAGGGCGCGTGGAGAGGGCCGAGGCGTCGGGAAGCCCGTCGGATGCGGGGGCATCGAAGTCGGAGTGGGAGATCTCCCACAGGACCAGCCCGTCGGCAGGGGCCCTTCCTAGGTCGACGCTGTTCCCGGGCCTGCTCAGGGCCGACTCCAGATCGATGAGAGATACCCTCCCTGATGCCACCCCGGAGATGGCTGAGGCGATCCTCCTGACCTGGTTCCACAGGAAGGAGCGGGCCCTGATCGAGAACCCGACCGGACGTCCGTCGCCCGCGCACCAGGGGACGCACTCGTCCACCGTCCTCAATGGGTCCCTGTCCTCCTCGGACCTCGAGAGGTTGGTGAAGTCGTGCCGGCCCTCGATCAGCGAGCATGCGTTCCTTACCAGTTCGGGGTCGGGATTGGAGGGCCACTCCTCGACGGCCCCCAGCCGATACAGGTAGCTGCGGTACTCGGCATACCTAACCTTCGAGTCGGATGGGGCCCTCTTGGCAGCCAGGACGACCATGCCCACAGGGAGGTTGTCGTTCAGCGCCTTGGCTATCCTCGCATCACTGGCGCTCCGGGACACGGATTCCGGCAGGTCGATTCGTGCAAGGCCCATCCTGACACTGACCCCCGCATCTGTCCTGCTCGACATCTCCAAGCAGCCGTCGCCCCACCAGGTCAGCCTGCGGAGCGCTTGTATCAGGGAGCCTTCGACAGTGCGCACGTCGGGCTGGACCTGCGAGCCGTGGAAGGCATGGCCGTGATAGCCCAGCGCGACCAGGAAGCGGTCGCTGTCCAAGCGCAATCCCCCTATTCGGTCTGGAGGTACTCGAGCGCCTCCTCCGCAGAGGTGAAGCCGAGGCCGAGGAGGGCGAATTCCACTGACACGGGCAGGAACTGGCGGGCGAAGGCCTCGCTCCGGTCGAAGTTGGTCTTGAGGTCGATGGCGTCGATAAGCAGCCTCGCTGCCTCGTACAGGTGGAAGGAGACGTCGACCTCGTCCGAGGCATCGCCCAGATCCTTGAGCTTCTTGAACTGGCGGATGGCCATCGGGATGCGGTCGAACTCGATCAGGGCGTTGGCGTAGGCAGCGAGGTAGTCGGCGTTGCCCGGTTCCATCCCCGATGCCTTGCGGAAGTAGGCGGCAATCTGTCCCTCGTTGATCCGGTCGTTGCCCTTCTCGTCCATGTTGCCGTTCTCCTGGACTTCGAAGAGCGCGGCCTCGGCCCACCCGTGGTATCCTGCGGGATCGTCCGGGCTGGCTCCGATATGGCCCTCGAATATCGTCATCGCGCCCATGAAATCACCCTGCGTGATGCTCTGGGCGGCTTGCGTCAGCACATCGACATCCGGCATCCCCATTCCTCGTTCGGCTTTGGGCGGTCGCACCATTATGAACGGTGCGGAGGCGATGGTGCCTCACGCCTGCTCGGAGTCTGGCACGGCCTGGCCGGTTGGGCCAATGTTGGCATCCATCAGCTCGTTGATCAGGCGGTAGATCTTCATCGGGTTCCTGATGCCGTAGAGGCAGTCGGCAGGGTCCTGGTTCAGCACGGTCCTCTGGCGCTGCTTGGTGATGAAGCCGAAGAGCATGGACAGCACCTTCTTGACTCCCACGGGGGTTCCAGCCGGGGCCGCATCGCCCACGGCTCCCGCCCCGACGCTCATCCCCAGCGACTCGACCTGCAGGCCGACGCCCGAGCCGGTGACCACGTGGACGTTGCCGAAGCCCAGGAGGCGGCCGAGTAGGGTCGGGTCGGCCTTGAGGTTCTCGATCTTCTGGAAGGCTATGCCGTGGACGCTGGAGTCGAAGTGCATGAAGTTCTTGCGGATGTGGACCCTCCTGTCGGTGATGGCGTACTGGAAGGAGCGCTGGTAGAACAGGGTGAGCAGCGCCATCAGCCCGGCCATGACCGCCCCCAGCGGAAGGAACCAGACGTACTGCCACGCAGGCAGCGGGTTGTCGAACTCGGTGCCCGCTATCCCCGAGGCCCAACTGATGATTTCGAGTGCCTTCCAGGCGAAGGGTATGAGCGCGCACAGCATCAGCCAAGTGGACGTCCAGTTCCCAGAGGTTGAGAAGTTCGCGTAGTGGTTGACCTTGGTGAGGACGAGCATGACCACCACGAAGCCCATGACGCCGGTCTTGTCAACAAGGAAGAAGATAATCCCGATGATCGCATTGACCTGACCCTCGCCCTCGGGGGCATCGGCTGGGTCGCCGATGAAGAAGAGCAGGTGGACGAGGAAGACGAGTACGGCGAGGATGTACTTGTCGGCCATGGACAGCATCGAGGGATTGCCCCTCCATACGGGAGTTTCGGAGTCCGTGATCTCGGGGAAGTCGGAGCGTGTGGAGGCCTCGTTGATCTTGGCCCTGTAGCTGTCAATGTACTCGGTCACGACCCTCGCCCCCTAGTGGGGAGAGCCTCCCTCCTCAAGATGTTGATGCTCACGGGGGCCCGAGTCTGAGTCCGGGGGAGCGGGCCTTGATGTGTTCTGGAGAGTCATTCCAGGGGCCAAATGCAACATCGGGAGGAGTTCGATGTAAGAGTTATATCTTCCAACTGCGCAGGTTTTGTGTGGATACTTTGGGTGGGCACCCGCAGGGTGCTCGAGATTGTCACAATAACCCCCCGATGAACGAGGAAGTGATGCCCGAATGAGTAAGCGCGTAGCCAAGTCCTCCGACGCGGTCTGGCGGTACGACAACGGCCGCTACATCGGCGAGCACAAGGACGGCATGCGCCACGGCAACGGCAAGTTCACCTACAAGAACAAGGACTGGTACGAGGGCGACTTCAAGCTGGACATGATGCATGGCCAGGGGGTCTACCAATTCTCCGACGGGGAGCGCTACGAGGGCGGGTGGAGCAACGGCAAGAGGTCGGGCTTCGGCATCTACCACTACCCCGACGGGGAGCATTACGAGGGCGAGTGGCGCGCCGGCAAGCGCCACGGCCCCGGCATCAACCACTTCGCGGACGAGAGTCGCTTCGTCGGCCAGTGGGAGGACGGCAAGACCGTCGGCGAGGGCAAGCACTACAGCGCCGAGGGAAATCGCTACGAGGGCGAATTCAAGGGAATGCGCAGGCACGGAACAGGAACCTCGCACAATGCCGACGGGAGCAGGTACGATGGCGAGTGGGCAGGCGATGCCATGTCCGGCAAGGGCACTTTCAAGGACTCGGACGGAGGGACCTACGAGGGCGGCTTCAAGGAGGGCCTGAAGTCCGGGCAGGGGAAGTATCGCCTCGCCAACGGAAACGTCTACGAGGGTGGCTTCGAGAAGGACCAGTTCGACGGCGATGGGGTCCTGAGCCGGGCCAGCGGATCGCGCTACGAGGGCGGGTTCCGCGGTGGCAAGACTCACGGGCAGGGCGTCTACGAGTACAAGGACGGCGGGTGCCACGAGGGTGGCTACCAGTTCGGGCTCAGGCAGGGCGAGGGTACGTTCGGCTACGCCAACGGGGACAGGTTCGAGGGCACCTACCAGAGGGGGCTCAGGAGCGGCAACGGGGTGGTGAAGTACCACAACGGCGACCGCTACGAGGGCATGTTCCTCAACGACAGGAGGCACGGCGATGGGATGATTCACTTCGCCGATGGGGGCCACTACGAGGGCGAGTTCGACTACGGCGAGCCGACCGCCGACGGGACCATCCACTACCCTGACGGCAGCCAGTACACCGGCGAGACGCGGGACTGGGTGTGGCACGGGACAGGCATGCTGACCATGGGCGATGGGAGCAGCTACGAGGGGCAGTTCCTCGATGGGCTCAGGCACGGCCACGGCCTCTACACGTACACCAACGGCAACCGCTACGAGGGCGCATTCGAGAATGACAAGCGCCACGGCCAAGGAATCTACCACTACGAGGACGACGAGCGCTACGAGGGCGAGTCCGTAGAGGGAAAGCGAGAGGGTGTGGGCATCTACCACTACTCCGACGGGAGCCGCTACGAGGGCGAGTTCTCGAACTACAAGAAGAACGGGGCGGGGGTCTCCTACGAGGTCAACGGGGAGCGCTACGAGGGCGAGTACCGGCACGGCAAGCGCACGGGCCTCGGAATCCTCTACAAGCCAAACGGAACCAAGGTCGTGGGGGAGTTCTCGAACGGCGAGCTCGTCGGCCAGACCGAGGTCCCGGACATCTCCGCTGACTGCTTCACGGACAAGTCCGACGAGGTCTTCTCCAGCGGCCCCTTCAAGTCGATGCGCTTCACTAGGCTCTACAACGCCTTCATCAGGGACATCGAGGCGGCCATCGAGGCCTCCAGGGCCACCCCCACCAGGGCCGCCAAGCTCAGGGAGATCAGGGAGTTCGCAATCGAGCGGCGCGAGGGGGGCGACGAGGGAGTGGCAGCGCCCCCGCAGCCCGTGCCGGCCAAGCAGCCGGTGGCAGCCCCCGCTCCGACCGAGACCCTTTCGAGGCTCGAGAGGGATTTCAAGAGGGTGCGCCACCTGAAGGCGGACGGCGGCATGGCCGAGGTCTACCTGGCCAGGGACAACTCGACTGGCGAGGACGTCATCTGGAAGCAGGCCGCGCCCGACAGGAAGACCACCCTAGCCTCCGTCAACACCGCCATCGAGAACGAGTCCGATATGCTGCAGGCCATCGACCACCCGCGCGTGCCCAACTACATCGACTCTGGGAAGATCATCAACCGGCAGGAGGAGCTGGTCAGCGTGCTGGTGATGGAGAACATAGAGGGCACGAGCCTGGACCAGGAGATGAAGACCATGATCAACATGGGGATGGCGCAGCCCTTCGACAGGATCTCCTCCATCATGCTGCAACTGTGCGAGGCCCTGGAGTTCATGGCGGACCTCGACCCACCGGTCTTCCACCGGGACATCAAGCCGCACAACATCATGATGACGCCCTACAGGGGCGCGGTGCTGATCGACTTCGGGCTGGCCAAGGGGGTGGACGCCGGCAAGAGTACCTCTCTTTCTGGGGGCAGCCACACCCCGGGCTGGGCGCCACCCGAGCGCGAGAACGGCATCACCGGGCCGACCACCGACGTCTACAGCCTCGGGCAGCTGCTCTGGCACATGCTGACNANCGAGCGGGTCGGCATCATCAGCGAGGAGCAGCGCATTNCCAAGATGGAGGAGATGGGGCATCCCGAGTGGCTGGGCGATCTGGTGAACTACGCCACCGTNCCNCACNCCCCCGAGGATCGCATCCAATCGGTNATCGAGTTCAGNCTCCGCCTCGAGAACCAGGGTGAGCTNCCNTGAGNGACTCGGACAGGGTCGAGACCAACAACGTGCCCGGGATGTTCGCAGCCTCNCNGACCGGCGAGCGCGAGNGGGACGAGGACTNCGTTGNGTGCGGNGAGTTCGGNNNCNTCAGGGTCGGCGTNCTGTGCGACGGCATGGGCGGGNCCGAGGACGGCGANCTGGCCTCCCAGGGGGCTGNCATGGCATTCGTGGAGGGTGTNGGNTCAATCGTCTCGAANNGNNCGGANGAATGGGNCTCGCAGGAGTTCCGCCACNGCGCCTACGCCGAGCTCNTGCTNGAGTGCCACGCCACGGTGAACNCGGTGGCCGGCGNGCAGGGCAGGTCNGGCACCACGCTCACCGCNNTNGTCATCACNCTCANCGANGGAANNCCCACTCACGCCGANCTCGTGCACATNGGCGACTCNCGGTGCTACAGGGTCGCNGAAGGGAGNNCCGAGATNNTCACNCANGACCACTCGGTGACNGGCGACATGCTGAGGGCCGNCTACATCAAGCTGCACGAGATNCCCGAGACNGCNGGCAACAACGCCCTGACCCGCAGCCTGGGCGACGAGGCCGCCTCGCTCGCTGACATCTCCACCCTGGNGATCTCCCCCGGGGATNCNTTCCTGCTGTGCTGCGACGGNGTGTGGGGNCCNCTTCACACCGANGCGGGNCTGTGGCTGCCAGACNCCCCGCTCGGGCANCAGCCCNCNNTNGAGGCNCTGGTCAACGAGGCCNTGGAGCGNGGCAGCACGGACAACTGCAGCGCCCTGTCAATCAATCTGGGGGCTTGAAGAATTGAAATACCAATAGTGGGTTGAGGCGNCATGGTGTTCAGNTCCCGNACCGTCGACTGGCGCCGGGGCGCCTCGCCGCTGGCCGGCTACTACTCAATGNCCGACCTCCCCAAGGACCTCCGTGGCAAGGTCAAACTGGACCCCAGCACCGACACTGCCGTTCTCTACTCCTCCAAGACNACNATCTGGCCNAGGAACAAGGAGCTCGACCTAGGGAGATCGGGCTTCAGGAAGGAGTACGACTGGGTCCTNTTCTACAGGAATAGCGTAATCAANATCTCGGTCCCCTTCAAGCACCGCCCCTCTTCATCCTCGCCGGTCCTGGAGGGGGCCCTGGANGTCGAGCTCTCGATAGACGGNGACCTCGGTGCCTCGAAGCTCGTCGANCGCGTNTTCAANAACAGCCCCGAGCTCAACGAGCTNGACGATGACACCCTGAGGTCGCTGGTCAGGGAGATGAGCAGAGGCAAGTGGAANTCGATGCTTGAGGGCCTGGANGAGGGNAACCTCAGGGANCCCGNGGCNCGGCAGAAGGCGAACGNNCAGACCAAGNCNCATCTCGGGTCGATGGTCGGCAATCTGGGATTGCGCCTNGGCGACCTCAACATCCGCTGGAAGAAGACCGAGACGGAGCGGATAGACCANTTCAAGGGCTCGCTGGAGCGCAAGAAGGGGNCGTTGGACGCCAAGATNGAGCAGGACGCCCTCAACCGCCTGTCNGAATCGAAGAACAGGNGCANGCTCGAGGCCCATCGCGCCGAGACGATGGCNACGGANTTCCTCGAGGAGGACAGNACGAGGCAGGAGACNGCCGTACTGAGGCGAAAGGCGGANATCGAGTCCGCCGANCAGGNGAGGGACCTCCAGAGGAGGAGNTACGANGGCNAGTCCAAGATCGTGGANGCGGAGTTCGACGAGGGCGTCACNGACCTCCAGCACGGCGGNGAGATGAAGCGCAAGAGGGCCGAGCTCGAGCTNACTCAGGACAGGATCGAGACCGATCTGATCAGGAAGCAGACCGAGGCGGANATCGATAGGGGCTCNAAGGACCAGGACGTGGATAGGATCGTCAANGCNGCCCTCGCTCTNCAGGGCAAGGTNAGCGANGAGACCATCGTNGACCTGCTCAAGCCCGAGGGNGAGGGCGGCAAGAGCTACGAGTTCNCCGACGTGATCAACCCNGACCTCGAGGAGNCCNTGGANCAGGGCATGTACACGGCCAGCGAGATCGAGGGCTTCATCACCGAACTCGCAAGGAAGACCAAGGACCCCGGAAACAGCAGGGAGAGGCTGTCNGACATCTGGGCCGGANTGGCCCTNTTCCACNGNCACNGGGGCAACAAGGGNGGCTCGATGGACGAGGCGATCTCGAAGTCNCTGCAATTCAACGNNAGCAACCCGATGGCCNTGAAGTGCCGGATGGACTACCTNTGGAACAGGCACCCCCANCAGTTCTTCCCCGGNAAGCTGGAGCGCTTCAAGGACCAGCTCATNGANATCGANTCGCTGCTNGNCGCCCTNGTCGANCACGNNGACCTNGGCGNGGATGCCANGTCTGCGATGGCCGAGAAGCACAAGAGGTGCCTGAAGGCGCTCNGNGCGGATGGCGAGGCTGGNGGTAAGTGGAAGGACAAGCTCGAGGCCAAGTACGAGATGGCAATCTGAGGTGATTCGGGATGGCGGGAACCAGCGGTGGNATCGAGGTNATAGTGAGGGAGCAGGCGATCAACGTGGCGATNGCGGTGGCNGTCGGCATCGGCGTCGGCCTGATTGAGGACGTGCCGATCGAGCTCGTNCCNGACATCCTGATACTGGGCCTGGCACTGGGGCTGATCGCCCAGGAGGCACTATTGGTACAGCGTACGGGGATGATCGGNGGGACCTANGAGAAGGAGATGAAGGAGTACACGGAGAGGATGCTCGATTTCTTCGACAGCAAGGCATTCTGGCTGTTCGGCATACTCCTGACNTTCTTCGTTCTGGGAATGATCCCCCTGCTGCTGTCCCCGAGGGAAGTGGGGGCGGTCTCGGTNTTCAGGGTTGNATGCGTCGCCCTGATNCTGACCCTGGGTGTCGACCCNATCCTCGCAACCCTNCCNAAGAAGGACGGGACGGCGACCGTGGGCTCCCTCGTGATCTACTGGATCGTCATCCACTCGGGCCTGAGCGGNTACCCCGACCTCGCAATCCAGCTCAACTCGTACATAGGNACNTTCTCCGCCGTGACCAGCTCGTCNATCGNNCTCACCTACCTGCTTCTNTCCACCNGGTGGACCTACATCAGGAACCTGTGCTACGGCATGGCTGACGGTTGGNTGGAGTTCTCCCTGTACATCGGTGCCCCCCTCCTCTTCATNCTGCATCCCAAGATCCCCGAGTTCCTGGANCTGGTCTTCAGGATATACATCGGGGTCTAGCCCTCAGANCTCNATNCCGAGCTCNTCGAAGGGNTTGGCCTCNGCCTGNAGCACNGCATCGAGCTGGTCGGTGGCGTTCACNGAGAANAGNCCGAAGTCCACGTCGNTGCGCAACTCNGTGAGCAGGTCNGGNAACTCGAAGCCCTCCATNGACATCACCTCNAGGAGCTGCTTCTCNAGNGCGGTGCTGACGTAGGCGTTCAGGACGGGTTGGCTCGAGGCCAGCTCGAGCTTGAACGAGTTNAGCTCCTCCTTGGCCTTCTCGNTCTTGCCCCGGGACATGAGNCGGTCGGCCTTCCTCGCGCAGTCCCGGGCGTAGGACAGNCGGGAGTCNAGGGTGCTGCGCTGCTGCGCGTACCTCTGGTCNATCTCCTGCTTCATCTTGTTCTGCTTCCGGGTGGAGAGNTTNNCGTAGGACCTGATCCTGCTGCTCGAGAACCAGGAAATCATGTGGGATCGCCTCCGTCTCCAGTGCCCGNCTCCGANCNGAGNTCGCCNAGCAGGTCCCCNAGGTTGGACGANAGCACCGAGCCCTCGACGAGNTCGGAGAACTCCATGGGNACGAGGTTCTCGATCCGGTNNGGNTCGTACTCGACCCCCGCCTTGACNTCNTGAATCAGCATGACCATCATCCTGTGGTAGAACTGGTTGGAGCGCAGGACGGCGAGGACGCTCTTGGCGATCAGCAGNTCGGCCTTCACGTGNCGCATCTCCATGGCNGTGCCTAGGGATCTGGGTACGGAGGACTCGAGCTCCTTNGNTGCCTTGGNGCNCAGCTTNTCCAGCCTCCTGTCNANCTCCTGGNNCTCGTTGAGNTTNCCCTCCTTGGCATTGGAGAACCTNGTGAGGTGCTGCTGGTGCNNGTACTCCAGCTTGTCNAGCTTCCTCTTGGGNGTCTTCGCCAGTCGCTCGTAGATCGGTCTCGACATCCAATCCCGCCTACTCTTCGNTCTGCAGGTATTCGGTATTGTCGATGTCNGAGGGCCTNGGCAGGTTGTCTATCACNTCNGNGGTCTGCCCNCCCGAGCCCCAGATTGGGCTCTGGACNAGTTGCGCGGGNGTGGTCACGTTCTTGTTGAGGATCATCTGCAGCATCTTCAGGGCCTCGTTGGTATTGTCCANTATCTGGGTCAGTCGNGCCTTCTCTGCGATCTGCCTGTCCANGATGCCCTGCTGCACGCCGATGTCCGCNACNGTCTCCTGGAACTCCTGNCTGTTCTTGGCGTCNTCNCGGCTGNNGAGGTCCTCCTGNCGGGCCTTCAGCCTNGCCATCTTGAGGTGCCCCTCCCTGATCACGGCCTCNGACTCNGCTATGCNGGACTCCGAGTCGGACAGCTTGTCCTTGTTCCTGCTGATCTCCGACTTCAGGTCNTTCTTGCCGCGATTGAACGCGTCCCTGTACTCAGTNGGTATCCCCTTCTCGCGAAGCCACCTGTCGTCGATTAGGTCGAATGTCTTTCCTCCGAACGGCCACATGGGGGGCAAGTGAGAGTGAAGGATATATGAAAATATCCTGTGAGTCCTTCGTCGTTCGCACGGAAGGCCTTCGATTCAGTGCAGGATGCCCCAAGCGTGCTCGGCATTGCCGTGGATCCACTCGTAGTCCTCGATGGNCCTGAGGCCCNCCTCGTCTAGGATGGCGATGCGCGCGACCTCGAGGGGGTACTCGTTGTAGGTCAGGTGGCTGACCATGCCGCCCCTGGTCGGTTGGTCGAAGGTCCACCTCGCCCTGCTGGCTGCGCGGACATCGAGGGAGATCTGGGTCCTGCCGTTCCAGATCCTGACCCTGAACTCGGGAAGCAGGTGGCCGTGGCGGTCCCTCAGGCCCTCGGCCGACTCTGACAGCTCGACCTCGCAGCGGGCGAAGTTCTCGGTCCGCCCCCTGATCCTGTCGTGGAAGACGCCAGCGCCGTTGTCAGGGTACCTCAGGAAGTCCCGGCGGCGCCATGGCCTGTCGTCCATCGTGCTGGACAGCGGCGAGACGTGGGGCATGAACCAGTCCAGGTACGAGCCGTCGCCGAAGTGCAGCATCCCCCAGAACCACGGGGAGGCGGGCGCCTGGACGGTGACCTTCTGGAAGTACGCGGTGCCCTCCTCCGGCTCGCCGTCGACATTGAGCCTGCACTTCGAGCCCTGGAGCCTCAGGATATCGTACCCCATGCCCATGGAGTACTCGTTATTCCTGTACGTCAGCGAGCTGGTCGGGCCCCACCACGGGGTCAGCTCGGCCTCGAAGGCCGAGGGGGCGCCTCTGGATACGGCCTCGCGGTCGCTCGACAGGCTCATCCACATGCCGGCGTTCCCGGGCAGCATCCCCAGCGACATGTCCTCCCGCTCGATCGGGACGATGGCCCCGGCTCCCTCGCCTGCGCCCTCGCCCGGCCACAGCGGGTGGTCGTCGCCGACGACGGCCATCCGGCACTCCCTCATCGTCAGGGGCTCGTGCATCGTCTCGCCATCGTACCACCAGGCGCATACCATCCCCGGGATCACGAAGCCGCCGTGCTCGTCCTTGTGCATCCTCGAGCCAGGCTTCCACCAGTGCCCGCTCACTCGGATGGCCTCGGTCTGCTTGGTCGACCACAGCGTCATCAGCTGGCGAGAGCGCCCGGGGTTGTTCGCATCGGGCACCATGACGAGGACCCAGTACCACCACCACGTCAGGCGGTTGATCGGGGGCATGACATCGAGGCGCCAGAGGGAGGAGAAGTCGCCCTCGAATCTCTGGGGTGCCCCTTGCATGACCCGCCCTCACATGATCTCGCGCCTGCTGAACACCGACTGGCCGATGACCATCATCACCACGGTCACGGACAGCAGTGTGACCACGCTGACGAGGAGGGCAACGGCCGCCGACTGGGTTCCGAGGGTGTGGACGGGGGGGTGCCAGAAGAACGACAGGCCGGTCTCGATGCCATAGGCAGCCCCTATCTCTGCCCACTGCAGGGTGTCGGGCCAAGCCAGCAGGACGATGGCATCGATCATCTGGAGGGCCCAGTGGGTGATTGAGATGCTCGAGATGTCCCAGTTGGGGTTGATGATGGAGAATGTGCCCATCATGAACTCCCAGACCCCGAACACTATGCAGACATAGACCCCGTACTTGGGGGAGATCAGCCCCATCGTGTTGAACAAGGCCCCATAGGCTGCGAGCACGAAGGTGGTGGCGAGCCCTATGCCGAGCCAGACGGGCAGGTCCGAGAGCCTGAAGATCTGGTCGCCGGGACCCAGCGCAGCGGTCACCACCCCCATGACGAGGGAGAGGGCGAGCACGTAGCTGCCCGAGACCACCATGTAGCCCATCAGCCTGTAGAGGATGAACTCGCCCCGGTGGATCGGCTTGGAGAGCAGGAAGTGGAGCGTGCCGCTCTCGGTCTCGTCCCTGACTAGGCCCAGGGCCAGGAAGAGCGGGATGAACAGGCCGAGCAGGATGACGAAGGCCATCTTGCCGACGCCTATGATGAAGGTCCGGTGGCCGAGCTCGCCGACATAGGCCTCGTCGTCCGGGTCCTCGTCAACGTAGGAGTCCGCGGTGATCCGCCGCACCTCGTTGCCGTCCGCATCGACCTCCCAGAGGACGTCGCACCTGATGCCGTTGTTGTTGCGGTCATCGTCGAAGTTGTCCTCGATGTTAGCGTCCCACTCGAGGAACCAGTCCCCGTCCCGGCCCTCTACCCATCCGACCCTCAGGCAGTCGCCGTCGTCGTCGTAGCCGTGGCTGCCCGACAGCCTGTCGCCCGCGGGGCAGACGACGCGGTTGCCGCTGGAGTCAAAGCAGTCGATGTCATCCTCGTCGATGTACTTCTCCGGTGGGTCGGGGGCGACCTCGAAGGGCTCGGTGTAGTAGCCCCACTGGAGGAAGTTGCCCTCCGGGACATAGACCGTCCCCTCGCCCCTCCATTCACCGTAGACGTAGTGCAAATCGTCCTCGAAATGGCAGGCCGTGCCGTAGATGGGGTGCCAGTCATCGTATATCTGGCCTGGCGGGCAGTCCTCCGTGGAGTCCCAATCGACTATGTTCGACCAAGGGTCATCATCCTCGTACCCAGAATCCACCCAGACGGGGTCGAACAGGGCCTGTCCGCTCCACGTCTTGTTTCCGTAGAAGGTCCTCAACCCGTCATTCCAGCCTATCGAGCTCTCGCTGACGTACTCGCTCGAACCCGGGTAGTCCGTGGAGTCGAAGTCGCTGGTCCCGTACTTCATCTCCTGGCCGAGCGGGTACCCGTCACTGTCCTCGTCAACACTGTCACCGTCGTTGTCTATGGGCTCGAAGCCGTCTCGGACCGCATCGATGTAGAAGGCCAGCAGGAGCACCATGAGCATGGCGCCCACGCCCAGCACCACCCACGTGGATACGCGATGCCTGAGCTGCCTGACCGTCAGCTCGACTATCGCACCGGCCTTGCGATCCAGTTTGGTCCAGACGGTGTCTGCTAGATCCAGTCCCTTCCTGTCCATCACTGGGCACCCCCTATCAGGTATCCTAGGAGCGACTCGAGGTTGTCATCGGGGTTCTCTATGGTGGAGATCGCCTGCCCGGACTCGACGACGACCGAGGGGAGCAGGGAGTGGGCGGCCGAGAGGTTGTTGGTCTGGATCTCGAGCTCGCCCTCGCTGGGGAACCGGACCCCGTAGACCGGGTCCTCCCTGATGAAGAGAGCTGCGAGGCTGCGCGGATCCTCGCACCTGATCAGGATCCTGTGTGGGTGCTTGTCCAGCAGGTCCCTGATGGCGTGCAGGTTCCCTATAGCGAGCAATCGGCCGTTATGCAGTATCACGATCTGCTCAGTGATTCGCTCTATCTCCTCGAGGATGTGGCTCGAGACCAGAACGGTCTTGCCCTGGTTGCCCAGCTCCCTGATCACGCTCATGACGCTCGTCCTGGCGATCGGGTCGCAGCCGTGAAGCGGCTCGTCCAGGATTATCAGGTCGGGGTCGTGGACCAGGGCGTGGGCGATCTTCACCCTCTGCCTCATCCCCTTGCTGTACTTGCCGAGCTCCTTGTGCATGACATCGGCGAGCCCGACGAAGTCGAGGACGTGGGCCGAGCGCTCGGTAGCCTCCTCCCTGGTCATGCCGTGGAGGCGGGCCAGCGTGGTCACGAAGTCCAAGCCGGTCATCCAGTCGTAGAGCCGCTCCGACTCGCTCACGTAACCGACCCGGCGGTAAGGGGTGGTGTCGGACCACGGGTCCGCCCCGAATAGGCGCACAGACCCCTGGTTGGGCTTCAGACGCCCCATCAGGAGCTTGAACAGCGTGGACTTGCCGGCACCGTTGGGCCCGAGGATCCCCGTCACGCCGCCGTCGATAGCCAGTGAGACGTCGTTGATGCCGATGACCTGCCCGTACCACTTCGAGACCTGGTCGATGAGCACCGCCGGTGACTTCTGCGTCCCCACAGTCATTCCCTGGTCACCTCCAAGGACGACACCCTAGTCACCAGGATCCCTATCGAGATGGCATTCATCGCGATGAGCGAGACCACCGAGAAGGAGAGGGGGTGCTCGTAGTTGTACGGGATGCCCACGAGGAACTGCCCGAGGTGCGCGAGGCAGTCGTATGGGCTCATGACGTAGAGGAACGTGGTCTCGAACTGCAGCTCGATGAGCAGGGAGACCAGCTTGGTACCGTAGATCACGCTGAGGAAGCCGATGGCGGCGAAGAAGCGGCTCTGGCTGATGCTGGAGAGGGCAAGGCCGATGGAGGTGTATGTGATGACGAGGATTATCCCAGCCAGCATTCCGCCTAGAAACATTGGCAGCGTGTCAGCCAGGTAGGCCCAGCCCTCGCTGCGGAAGACGATCGCGCTGGTGTAGTACACGAAGTAGGAGAAAACGATGACGAAGCCGAGGATTACGGCGACGCTGAGGTACTTCATGGCAGTGTAGTCGAACCTCGTGACAGGGCGAGAGAAGTAGATGGCGCTCGTGCCGTGCTGCCTGTCGTCGGAGATCATCCCGCCGACGACCAGAGCGGTCAGAAGGGGCCAGAAGCAGAGGTTGCGAGGGAAGTAGCCCAGCACCTGGCCCCACAGGTTGTACCGGTTGATCCCCCACATCTTGGAGAGGAAGCCCCCGTCCTCGCCACCGATGAGGGAGGACAGGAAGAGCATGGGGACGGGGGTCAGGGAGCCCAGGAAGATGACGAGGATGAGCAATCGCACCATCGGGTGGTAGTGCCGGTGGCCCTTGCCGGTGAAAAGCCCGTAGACGTGGTGGCGGAAGATGGCGTAGTTCCTCATCCACCTCGGTCCGAGCTCGCCGTCCCATGAGCGGTATCTCTGGTCGAAGATCGTGCCTAGGCTGGCTTGGCGCTTGGCCACCACCGCAGTGGCTTCCTCATCCCCGTCACCGGCCCCGAAGGCGACCTCCATGAGGGTCCTGCCGCCCTCGATGTCGACTTCGTCCTCAGGCACTCACGCACCTCCTGTATGCTCGGGAGTCATGAGGTCAGAGGTTCCCTTGATTTGGGAGCCCAGCTTGTCCATGATCAGGAGGAAGACGTCCTCGAGGTCCGGCTCGTACTCCCTCATCTGGCGGACCTGCACATCGGCCGAGACAGCCGCCTCCAGGACCTTCTGGATGGTGATGTCATCTTCCACCTTGATGCGTATGACCCGGCCTAGACGGCGCAAGGACAGGCCCCGTGAGGCGAGCTCCTGCTCCATCTTGCTAGCACCGCCCCAAACCATGATCTCAATCTCGCGCTCGACCTGGCTGACCAGATCGTCGATGCTACGCTGAACCACGATTCGCCCCTTGTGGATCAACACGATTCGATCGCAGACCTCCTGGACGTCATCCATGACGTGGCTGCTCATCAGGACGGTCCGGTTGCCCTCCTCCACAGTCCTCCTCAGGGTCTGCAGCATGAATTTGCGGGCCCTCTGGTCGAGGCCGTTGGTAGGCTCGTCGCAAATCAGTATCTCGGGGTCGTGCACCAGAGCGCAGGCAAGCTTGGTCGCCTGCAGCATGCCGGTGCTGAAGGTCTCGATCTGTCGGTACCTCTGGTCCTTGAGGCCGACGTACTCGAGGACCTCGTGGGCCCGTTGGGTGGCGGTGCTGGAGTTCATTCCCAATAGCTCGCCGGCGTAGCGCACCTGATCCACGGCGAAGAGCCCCGGGTCGAGGGCGTTGTACTCGGGCATGTAGCCGATCTTGGAGCGTATCAGGTCGGCTTGGGCCCTGATGTCATAGCCGAGGACGGTTCCCTCCCCCGAAGTGGTGCCAATCAGGCCCAGCAGGCACTTGAACAGGGTCGACTTACCCGCACCGTTCGGACCGAGGATCCCTATGGCGCCATGAGGGATCTCGAAGGTGACATCGTCCAGAGCGAGGTGCGGGCCGTACATCTTTCGCAGGGCTTTGGTCGTGATGACTGGGTTCGTATCCTCATCAAGCATAGTCGGGCCCCGACTCCCTAAGGGAGTCGTTGAACGGTTGAGTGCCAATCACTTGAATGAATCCCCGGAACGCTCCGCATCACTCGGCATCCCTCATCGCCCCGTCGCGTACCTTCACTGCGATGCCCTTTCGCAGGAAAGCCATCTCGAAGGGGGTGGCTAGAGGCGTTCCGTGGGCAACCAGTCCGCCATGGGAGTCAACTACCAGGCAAGGCTGGCCGGGAATCAGGTGCGGGTCGGCCCCGGAGACGTATCCATGGATCACGTTCCTACCCTTGCCAACGAATGGGATGGCATCGTCGATGAGGCTGACCCGTGGGATTCCAACGAAGACCTCGTCGGGACCTTCCATGCCGAACTCAGGAGGCGGTGATCTGTGTGCCTGGTTCAGCCTCCTTGCACCCTCCAGAGCCAGGGAGATCCCCCCATCAGTGAGACGGGGTGAGAGGATGTGCGCGGCTTCGGCGTGAACGTTGACCATTCGATCGGTGCGCGAACGGCGGGCGCTCATGCCCTCAGTAATCTTGCATGCCTCGAGGGGGTGGACAGCGCATAGCAGGGCCAGCTTGTCGACAATGGAGCAGCGGTCAAGCCACTCCCTCACGGTGCCAGCCTGATCGGGAGGGTCCGGTGGAGGGGGGTCGGGCATGACCCGGGTAACCGGCAGATCCCCCAATCCGAGATCCCTCAGGGACTCGCTGATCTCGTCATCATCATATATCCCGAGCCACATGTCGTCCGGGCCGGTGAGGTGGCACCACGGCGAGACGTCCTCCAAGGTGAAGGGGATCGGTCCGATGGGAGTTGAGACTAGGGCGATGGAGCGCGGCTCCTCAACCAGATGCTGCACGACTGCGTGCAAGGCCGAATTGCGCCATGGTGGCGCTGCACCCTCGATCAGTACGATGCGCGCGGGGGGCTCGGACGTGGAGTCCCACCACGATCCAGGGGGCCTCCATCTAGTGGCTAGCAGGGCCTGCATGTGCAATATGTGGGGGCGGAACTCTATGTCGTCCCCCAAGGGCTCGCCACCGTCTCGCAGGGGGTCACACGAGGCAATGAGCCGGAGAGCGGACTCGCCCACGGGCCCGTCGTCGGGGTCATCCATCTGGTCTTGGAGCCAGACAAATGCCTCGCGCAGCTGTGGGGAAGAGTGGCTGCGCTGCTCGGCGAGCTGCCAGATCGTACCACTGCGGATGGCCTCGCGGCAGCGGGCCAGCTCGGCCTGAGTGACCTCCAGATTGTGATGGGCGAGTATCTCCGACCGCTCGTCGTCGTCCATCGACCTGACCTGCTCCGGCGTGATGCCAAAGAGTGCGTTGGAAGTAAAGGGCCACTCTTCCAGGCCGGCCAGCTTCACAGTCCCATTCGGCGTCAGTAGGCGGTCGTCACGGGCGAACAGCGCGTAGGCAGCGCTGTCGAACAGATCCGCCCCCAACGCTGTGGCCATCGGGAACAGGAGGGGGTGGCCGCATCCGAACAAGTGGACGGGGCGGTCAGGAGGCAGGGCGGAGCGGGCGGCCAGGAGGATTGCGAACAGCTCGCGGTAGCGCTGCTGCTCCATCAGGGGGACTATGCCGCCAATCGGATGCACGCAGAAGCCACGGTGCTCACCCTCCACCCCACCCATCAGCCCGCCGGCCTGGGCCCGCAGGTCATGGTGTAGACCCCCTTGGACAGGGCCGTTCAGCAGCATGCCCCCTCCCGCTTCGGCAAGAGAGGGTGCGGCGCGCACGGCAGTCTGCTCGACTGAGTGCTCGAGCTGCTCGCGACTCATGTCGGGGCGACCGAAGACATCGAGCATTGTGCCGATGTCGACTCCGATGTCCCGTTGGAAGGCAACGATCTCCTCGGGGCCTACCTCAACATCCCCGTAGACGTAGGACTGGAACGTACCCGAGTCAGTGACTACGGCGCCGGGGAAGTCCAGCAGAGCGTGGACTCCGTCGGCAAGCGACTTCTCACGCAGGTTCTCGTGCTTCCAAATCACATAGGAGTTGGTGATCAGGGCCTCTACGCCGTAGCGCTCCCACATGTCCCTCGGCTCAATGGTCCGCAGGTTGGGGTTGACCACGGGAAGGAGCATCGGGGTGGTGAACGACCCGTGGCGAGTGTGCAGACGGCCGATGCGGGCTGCGCCATCGCGTTTCTTCACTTCGAACAGGCCAAGGTCCTGCTCGCGGCAGGGCTCGGGGTCGGGGCGGGTGGACACAGCCCGGTTGCGGGGAGTGGGCGTCATCAATCCTCGGTCGCACGGGAGTCAACCCTCAGAGTGACCACGTCATCACAGAGGGTCATGCTAACCTCGTCACCGGTGTTGATCTCGAGCGTCGGGTCGGCATCGAAGCCGTAGGCGTATGGGACGTCGAGCAGAGACGCTGCTGGCAAGGTCAGCGGGCAGACGTCCCGATTGACAATGGCCTTGGGGCCCCTGCCGTTGTAAACCAGGCCCATCAGCACGAAGGGGGCGACTGTGGAGCCGGAGCCCTTCGGGTAGAACAGTACGGTGTCCTCGATGGCAGTGCCATCGAGGGGGTGCCCGGGGTCCTCTATCACCCCAGTGTCCTGGTTGACGTAACCGAGGTAGGTGATTGGCACATCGGTAGCCAGTGCCCTTCCACTGACGCTCCACTCGGATTGGCTGGGCAGTCCCCTCCCGGACGATTCGAAATCGCCTGTCCGGGGGGTCTTCGCCGTCGCCATGGGTTTGGGGGCCTGGGTGCCGAGCTCTGGGAGCGGTGCCTCGACGAGCGTCTCATCGAATGCGTGGGCGACGCACTGCCCTATGGGGGCCACACTGGTCGGCATGTGGTTCAGCCCGCTGGTGAGATAATGCTCGGCTTTGAGCGAATTAGTCAGAAGGTGGTTGTAGCGGGAACGGTTGTAGGGCGTGACCTCGGGGCAGGTGTCACGAAGCACCAGAGCGCCCGCCTCCTCTAGGAGATCCAGGGTCCCGTCAGCCGAAATCAGATCGTGGTTGTGCCCACTCATGAAGACCCAGAGGCGCTGGTCGGATATCGCCTCACCCAGTTCCATCCGAGCGCGCACCGCTGCCGCCGTTGCACGCGCCTCGCCGACACTGGCCTGCGGGCAGCCAATGACCACTAGGTCAACCCGTCCCTTAGGGGCGAGGTCGCGGTAGCGCTCGTCTAGATCGTCCCGAGTGAAGGTCAGCTCACCTTGGTAGGCATCCACGGGAGGCGCGGCCGCAGTCAGCCCATCTGCCCATAGCATCGGGCAGCCGTAGTTGGCGGCAGCAGCGGACAGTGCCTTGCGCATCTCGAAGCTTGCCCCGGGCAGGCCGGTGATGTGGGGCATAGGGCCCCACGGCAGATCCCAGTCGGGCTTCGCCTGCTTGCCTATCCAATCGCCAAGAACGCTCCAATCAGTTGAGTCGGGCATCTCGCAGTCGACTTTGACCAGAATGTTAGGGACGCGGTTCTCTGGGACATGCAGGCCCCAGTAGGGAGCCCACCCGGTGAGCGCGGTGGCCAGGGCAGACAGCCCGGACTCACGGTTGGTAACCAGCGATGTGTAGGAGTTGGAGAAGCATACGGCGTTCGACTCGGACCACGAGCCGATGCCGTCACCCGAGTCTACGCCTCGATCATAGGGGGTGCACGAGAGAATGGCCTCAATCCCGAGTTCTGAATATGCGTGCACTATCTCGAACTGCTGCTCGAGGAAGTCAGGGTGATCGATCCCCATATCCCCGAACTTCTCGTGATCACACCCTGCCGAGTTCAGGGTGGTCGGTATGGCGACCTTTCCGAGTGGGTCACCGGAAATGTCGGTGAGGAACCGGCGCAGGCCATGGCCGCCGGTGATCACGCTGACTCCGGAAACGTGAGCGTGCTCGATGCGGACGAACTCCGAGGCGTCCGCTGTAGCTGCTAGATCGACGACCAAGCGAGCCGCCTTCTGCTTGGTCGGACCTTGCTCGCCGTCGAGCATCGACTGGAGCTCTCCGGGCACCCCCACAAACGAGGCTCGTGTGCGAGGCTCCTTCAAACCGACGCACGTGGGATATCAGCGCAATACAATTAGGAATGGGGCCTGATTGGGCCTCATGCAGCCGTACCTAGAGCACCTCAACATGACTTCGACCGATGTCGATGAGACGATTCGCTTCCTCCTGACAGCCATGCCGAAGCTGTGCGTTCGCGGCGGTGGTGACGGTGTCAAGGCGAAGCACTGGGTCCATGTCGGCACCGATGAATCCTACCTGTGCATAGAGGACCGAGGGGCGACTGAGAAGGGGCCGCACCAGCCCTACGTACATCCCGGCATGAACCACCTGGGATTCGTGGTCGAGGACGGGGCGGCTGTGGCTGAGCGTCTGCGGGCCGCGGGCTACAGGGAGGGCTCGACATACCTCGACCACCCCCACAGGCACCGCTACTACTTCTTCGACCACGACGAAAACGAGTACGAGTTCGTGCAGTACCTGAGCGATGACCCCGCAGAGCGCAACGACTACGACCTCTAGGGACGCAAGCACCACCTCTTCCTCAAATAGTGACGGCCCGACTCGGTTTCGTGGTCGACTTTTCCCTGAGCGAGGAGCAGCAGATGCTCCGTGAGATGGCTAGGGATTTCGCAGCGGAGGAGATTCAGCCCCACGCAGCGGAGTGGGACCGCAAGGGGGAGTACCCCCTGGAGGCCATCAGAAAGGCCTTCGATCTGGGACTGCTCAGCATCAAGATCCCCGAGGAGTACGGCGGCGGTGGCATGGGCTCCTTCGAGGAGGTCCTCGTCTTCGAGGAGCTGGGCTGGGGCGACCCCGGCTTCGCCACTGCTTCGGGAAGCACCATGCTGGCGTCCTACCCGATCATCACAGGCGGCACGGAGGAACAGAAGGAGGACTACCTGGGAAGGACTGCTGAGGGCAAGATTGCAGCCTACTGCGTCACCGAACCCAGTGCGGGGAGTGATGTGCAGTCGCTTCGCACGGAAGCGGTCAAGGAAGGTGATGAGTACGTCATCAACGGCAATAAGATGTGGATTACGGGAGCGGGGTACGCAGACTGGTTCTTCGTGTTGGGGTACACCGACACATCAGAGGGGTACAACGGTCTCAGCGGGTTCGTCGTGGACGCTGACACGCCGGGCATCGAGCTTGGCAAGAAAGAGGAGAACATGGGTCAGCGCTGCTCGGATACCAGGGGGGTCACATTCACTGACGTTCGAGTTCCGGATGACAATCTCGTCGGCGGCAAGGAGAGCGGCGGCTGGATGAATGCGATGAGGGCCTTCGACCTCTCCAGGCCGACCGTCGCTGCTAGTGCGGTGGGCAATGCCAGAGGGGCGATGGAGGAGGCCTGGGCCTACGCCAACGAGCGTCAGGCATTCGGCCAGCCGATAGTGAGGCACCAGTCAATCTCGTTCATGCTCGCCGACATGGCCACCAAGATCGAGGCTGCGAGGCTGCTATGCTGGAAGGCGGGAAAGAAGGCCGACTCGGGTGAGCGCAACACCCTCGAGGCCGCCCATGCCAAGCTCTACGCAGGCGATATGACGATGGAGGTCACCACCGATGCCGTCCAGGTCTTCGGCGGGTACGGGTACTCGGAGGAGTACCCCGTTGCCCGCAGAATGCGGGGGGCCAAGATATACCAGATTTTCGAAGGCACGAGCCAAATCCAGAGGATGGTCATCAACAGAGAGCTGAGAGACTCCCTCTGAGCTAGGGCGAGCGCTGGCGAAGAGCCTCCGCCGCGACTACGGCCATGGGCGCCTGGAGGTTGTACGAAGGCACGAAGCCAGCCATGGGGACCCGGACGACCGAATCGGAGGCACCCAGTATCGAATCAGGGATGCCGTCATGCTCACCACCGACCACCAGGAGGACATCGCCGGCCAAGTCTGCATCCCACGGCTCGGTATCCCCGCAGTCCTCCAGCGCAATCACCCGGAAGCCTGCCTGTCTGGCGGACTCGACCAGAGCCCCGCCGTCCACCCAGTGAACCGGCATGAACCGATGCGCCTTCATGGAGGCCCTAATGGCAGCCTTGCGCTCGCTGTGACTCAGCTCGCCATCCACGAATACAGCACTGGCTCCGCTGACCTCAGCGGTGCGGATGGTGAATCCGATGTTGACGGGGTAGCGAGCCCCCGCCAGCAGCCACACAAGTCCCCCTGTCGAGAGCACACGCTCCACGCTGGCTCCTGGGTCTCGGCCGACCAGTGCGAGGACTCCGGGGGGCTCCTCGCTCTCAGTGCGCCTCGCCATCCTCCACAGGTCGCTGCGCGAGCCCTCTCGCACCGGGATGCCCCGTGCGGTGGCGAGCGAGCGCAGCCGCGTGACCTCGTCGTCCTCGGAGTCGCGCAGAACGAGCAGGAGGGTCACCTCCTCGGCGTCGAGCGCGGCTGCGACCTCCTCGACACCGCACCGCTGCACGATGCCCAAGCTCGGGGGGCGATTAACCGGGTTTCGGTGTCATTGGGGTCGAAAGGCAGGGGATTATGTCCCTCCTCAGGGCCCGGGGGCTGTGGAGATCACCCGGCAGATGGTCCTGGCCTTCACCATAGTCTTCGGACCGCTTGTCCTCGTCTCCTACGCCTACGGCCTCTCTCACTTCGACAGGCCGGATGATCTGTGGGGAGGCATCCCCACATCATGGCAGACCTATATCGCCCCGTTCATGTTCGTGGCCGCAGCAGGCTTCCTGATTTACTGGTGGATCGCGCTCTTCCAGTTCGACGAGTCGGCACTGACATCGTTGCATTGGCCGTGGGCGGACTCGGACGGTATGGGGGCTGGAAGGTTGCTGCTGGCCTACGCGCTGATACTGATCCCATCCGCGTTGTGGCTCGAGAGTACCATCTACCACCTCGAGCATGACTACGCATGGACGCCGGTTCTGGTGGTGGGCTCCCTTCTGCTGACCTCGGTAGGCAACATGATGCTGGGGCTGCTGGCATACGGGGCCCACCAGGACGGGCTGGACCACTCCGGGCTGATGTTGGCCGGTGCGGGGATGCTCGCCATTCAGTGCATATTCAATGACCTAGTTATCTGGGTGTACAAGTTCCCCTGGTAGCCATCTGGGCGTCCAATGCGCTAAACTCAACGACCGGCATTGCCACCGACCCCCAGGTGCGGAGATGGCAGAGGGGAGTATCAGGACGGAACGATTGGCGATAGAGACTCGCGGCGATGCGGAAATGGTGGACATAACCAGGGACGTGCAGGGTGTGGTTCGCGAGGCGGGGATGAATGAGGGGCAGGTGCTGCTGTTCTGCGTGGGCTCGACTGGTGGCTTGACCACCATCGAGTACGAGCCGGGGCTGATTCGTGACTTCCCCGATATGTTCGACCGGCTCATACCAAAGGACATCAGGTACCGCCACGATGATACATGGCACGATGGGAATGGCCACTCTCACTGCCGGGCCAGCCTCCTGGGCCCCTCCCTGACGATTCCGGTCCAGGGGGGGCAGATGCTCTTGGGAACGTGGCAGCAGATCATATTCGTCGATTTCGACAATAAGCCGAGGAGTCGCGAGCTCGTCATCCAACTCTGTGAATGAGTGAATTCACGAGAGTCAAGTCATGGGGGAAACTAGGTTACGCAAGAATAGCGCAACCGGCCAGACAATGTGACCCACGGTGGTCTGTTGAAAGGAAATACCGAAGAACAACCATCCCTCAAGCAATGCCAATATTACGACAAGTCCAAAAATTGCCATGATGAATAGTATGGCGCCACGCAATACGAGAAAGCCCGATCCATTGTCGGTTTTGCCATATCGCTCGTCCATGATGGGGCCCAAAGTTTGTCTGCTTTGAACGATGTGCTGACCCACGACAGTCCGAACCCCAAGAGCCCGAGGATGCAAGGGAACAATGGTTATCTGGCCGAATGAGTCGGTCGTTCCATGGAAAAGTACGAACAGGGGCCGCATAGCAAAGTCAGGAGGCTCCCGGAGCGCGCCCATTACGACGAGGAAACCATTCACAGCATCATCGACTCGGCATTGATCTGCCATGTGGGCTTCATCCAAGGGGGGCGCCCATTCGTGATACCGTGCATCCACGGCAGAGGGGGTCGGACCGTCTACCTCCACGGGGCCAAGGCATCACGCCTCCTTGGAGAGGCGGGTTCGGGAATGGGCCTCTGCCTTGCATTCACCAGCGTAGACGGAATCGTGCTGGCTCGCTCGAGCTTCCACTCCTCGATGAACTACCGCTCAGTGGTCGCATTCGGCAGTGGTCGCAAACTGGAGGGCACTGACAAGGTCGAAGGGCTCAAGGCGATCTCCGACAGCCTGGTCCAAGGCAGGTGGGAGGAGGCCCGCGAACCCACGGAGAAGGAGTTGCTGTCGACCTCGGTGGTTGCTGTCGACATAGATCAGGCAACCGCGAAGATCCGGACTGGGGGCGCCAATGATGATGAAGAGGACCTGAATGGCCCCTGGTGGGCCGGGGTCTTACCCCTCGAGAGGCGGTTTCTGGAGCCGGTCCCCAGTGAGGACCTCAAAGCTGGAGTTGGCATTCCGAAGAACGTCTCCGATAGGATCGAGGGCGGCTTCTGAGGGGTTCTGGAGAGTACATCCCCTATGCGAGCCACACGGCTCACGTGGGTCTCAGCATGACCCCTGGGGCACATCGTCGACCACTGGTATTTTGTCGTAGTCGAACCAGTGATGTGAGCCTATTGCCGCCCAGGGAGCGGAGCACAGATCGTCGTGCTTGACACCGATTCCGTTGTACTGGCCGATGATGATCATGTTCGGATCCTGCACCCAGAGCTCGAAGGCATCGGCATACATCTGGCCACGGGCGGTATCGTTGATCTCGGTCCTAGCAGAAACGAGCAGCGAATCAAGGGCTGGGTTGTGGTAATTGGTGCCGTAGGCATCCCCTCCAGCATCATGGCTGGCAGCGAACGGGGTCCAGTAGTTGTCAGGGTCAAGGTAGTCCGGGGCCCAGCCGCTGAAGCGAATCTCGAAGGTGCTCGTATAGTACATCGTGAGGTACTCCGCCCAAGGTTTGGAATCGCCATCTGTGGCAACGCCAATTGTGCCAAGGGACTGCTGCAACTGACTGGCCATGGCTATTCGGTAGTCATTGCCCTCGTTGGCCATGACCCGGAGAATCTGGGGCAGGCGGCACTCGTCGCCGTCGCGGTCCTCCTCGTCAACCACCACGGTGTTGTTGTTGGCAAGCTCCTCGCAGTCGTACTGGCGGATGAAGCCGGCATTCTCCAAAGTCTCCTCGGAATATGTGAGGTTGTATGTGAAGGCCTCGTACTGCGTCCAGTCGTACAGGAAGCCGGTCGGTATGGGCCCGTACTGCGCGGCCAGGGAGTTGTCATAGGTCTCGGTTCTGGCTGTCTCGTAGTCGAAAGCGTATGAGATGGCGAGGCGCACTGAACTGTTTGCCATGACATTGCAGTCATCAGAGCCGTCACCATCGCAGTCGTGGTTGATGATGTAGTCCCCGTCACCGTCCTTCGGCTCGAGATTCATGGCCGCTAGTGTTGTCGTGTACGTCTCCCGGTAGGTGCAGATGTATCCGTCCTTGCCCCTGACGTTCGGCTTGTCGTCCAGTTCATCGTCCTCCCCCTCATCGAACTCGCCGTTGCCGTTGTGGTCGATGTAGCAGAACTCGGTCAGGTCCTCGATGTTGATGCCGCCGAAGTCCGCCTCGTAGTTGTACTCGGGGTCCCCATTGCTGCCATGATGAGAGAAGGCCATCAGCCTCGTAGAGGATTCGGAGACGATAGAGGAAGTAATCCTGTTGAGGTTGAACTCCCTATCCTCCCAGTACATCCAATTCGGCGTCAGCACGATGCGGTCCTCACGAATCCAGGATTCGACGATGTACGCACCAGTCCCGGAGCCGAGGGGGGCCTCGTCCATCCACTCGTGGCAGTGGTCTCCGCTGTTGTTGTTCGACTCGCACAGGTCCTTGTTGACCACAGCGCCCACGGTGTATGCTATCGTGGAGACGAATCCTGCGTAGGGCTGGAACAGGGTGACGGTGAATGTGGTGTCGTCAACAACCTCGAGGCTGTCGCAATCTATGTTCTGCTCCAGAATCCAGCCCACGTGGCTATCCGGCGATCCATAGGATATCACCCGGCACCACGAGTAGGCGACGTCCTCAGCGGTCATCAGGTCGCCATTGCTGAAGTGGACGCCGTCCCTGAGGTTGAAGGTGTATTCCATGTTGTCTGGGCCGATTGTGAATCCTGTGGCGAGCCTTGGGACAATGGCCACGTCGCCATTGCCATCGCCCTCGTAGCGGAATAGCGTATCGAAGACGTTCTCAATCACGTCACCTGAGGCCGAGTCGTAGGCATCATGGGGGTCGAAGGTCGATGCATCGCCGATGCCCATCTCGACGATCTCGCATGGCGAGTTCTCGACATCCTCTATGTCATCCTCGGTGCATTCCCTGACTTCCCTCAGTCTGCTCCAGGCCGAATCATACGACAGTTGCCCGGAGTCATAGCCTTCGAGAATGCTCCCCTGGTTCGTGAAGTACTCACACGAGCGGTCGTCGTCGGTGGCCTCGGGATCGAAGTTGTCGGCATTCGAGTCAGTGCATCCGGGTATCTCGTCCTCATCGTTGATCCCATCGTCGTCGAGGTCGTAGTCGCACGAGCCGTCGTCGTCGGTGGCCCCGGGGTCGTAGTTGTTGGCGATGGAGTGAGTGCAGCCAGCGACCTCGTCGGCGTCCAGTATCCCGTCGTCGTCGAGGTCGTAGTCGCACGAGCCGTCGTCGTCGGTGGCCCCGGAGTCGTAGTTGTTGGCAGTGGAGCCGGTGCATCCGGAGACCTCGTCGGCGTCCAGTATGCCGTCATCGTCGAGGTCGTAGTCGCACGAGCCATCGTCGTCGGTGGCCCCGGGGTCGTAGTTGTTGGCAGTGGAGCCGGTGCATCCGGAGACCTCGTCGGCGTCCAGTATCCCGTCGTCGTCGAGGTCGTAGTCGCACGAGCCGTCGTCGTCGGTGACGTGTTCGTTGTAGTTGTTGGCTGTTGAGTCTGTGCATCCGGAGATCTCGTCGGCGTCCAGTATGCCGTCATCGTCGAGGTCGTAGTCGCACGAGCCATCGTCGTCGGTGGCCGTGTCTGCGAAGTTGTTGGCCGCGGAGTCCATGCATCCCGGGATTTCGTCAGCGTCGAGTACCCCATCGTCATCGTAGTCGTAGTCGCACGAGCCGTCTTCCTCAGTGGCGCCCGACTGGTAGTTGAACGCAGCCGCATCGGTGCATCCGAACACCTCTAGCCAGTCTGCCACCCCGTCGTCGTCGGCATCGAAGTCGCACGAGCCGTCGTCGTCGACGGCGTCCGCGTCGTAGTTGTTCGCTCGGACGTCGGTGCAGCCGACGGGGGCGGGGTCCTCACCCGCACATCCTGCCAGAGAGGCGGGGAGCAGTAGCAGTGTCACAATTATTACTTGTAATCTCATGTTGTTCAGGGATACTCCCCCTGATATCTAAGTTGTCCCGCCCCCAAAGGCATACTCCAGGACTCCTTTTCCCTGTTCTTCACCCAGTCTCGGAGCGTGACGAACCTTCATCACGGTGATTCCTGAGGACTCGGCATGGGTGTGGGTCGTGCGTTGGTGTTCGCCCTGTTCGCCATCCTCCCCGGCGCGCTGCTATCGCTTGTCGGATGGGTGTTGATTGGCAGTCCCGAGAGTTGGAGCAACGGCCTCTACCTTGCGTGCTACGCCCCCTTCTTCGGTTGCGTGGCGGCCGGCTTCTACCTTGGATGGAGGGCGGAGGGCGATATTGGGGTGGAGGCCTGATCTTGCGCCGGTCCCAGAAAGCCGAGCGTATCGGGCACCAACTGGACGACCTCTACCCGAAGGCGCCGATACCACTCGCCCACTCGGATCCCTACACCCTGCTCGTCTCCGTGATGCTCTCGGCCCAAACAACGGACAAGAAGGTCAACGAAGTCACACCGAGGCTCTTCGAGGCTGCTGATTCACCCGAGGCGATGGCGGCCCTGCGAGTTGACGAGATTCACGAAATCATCCACCACATAGGACTCGCCCCGACCAAGGCTCGCAACCTCAGGAGGATGGCCGAGCAGATTATTGAGGACGGTGGTGGCGTGCGCCCGGACTGGGATTTCCTCGAGTCGCTCGCCGGCGTCGGGCACAAGACGGCTGGCGTGGTTATGGCACAGGCCTTCGGAGTGCCGGCCTTCCCCGTGGACACTCACATACACAGGCTCGCAGCACGCTGGGGCCTTTCGGACGGGCGCAACGTTGCGAAGACCGAGCGCGACCTCAAAGCGGTGTTCCCCGAGGACAGCTGGGCGCGGCGCCACCTGCAGATAATCTACTTCGGTCGCGAGCATTGTCCTGCCCTGCACCACGACCTCAGTCAATGCCCCATTTGCTCATGGGCAGCATCGAAGAAGCGGATCATGGAGGAGATGCGAGGATGACGAAGGAAGTTTTCGAAGGGAGGGTGATATCGTCAGGGTTCTCTACTGGCGATATGATGGTGATCGGTGATTGGGACAAGTCTCCCTTCGGACCCTTCACCGACCTGATGTGGGCCAAGCCCGACGGTACCAAGGTACTCATCGCACCCGCCCAAGAGATAGCGGACTACGTCTCATCCATGTACTCCTTCGAAGAGGTGGTAGTGGCCCCTCTCGAGATTTCCAGGGGGAAGCGCTCAATCGAGGTCAATTGCAACCTCGGAAGAACAGCAATGTCTTGGGGGTGGTCCCTGCCACTGCCATTCAGGAGGCCTCTGTGGTTCATTGCAAACATCGAGGCTCCATTCGCCAGGATACTCTTCGGCACCAAGACCCATGGGGCCACTAGGAACGGCAGGAAGGAGTGGTACCATGTCAGAGGGCTCTCCCGGCTGATCTCAGCCGAGATCGAGATAGAGGGCAGGGCATCGGACCAGATGACCGGATCCACCCCCGGTGCGTGCTTCGGGTTCAGCAACCCACCGCGAATGCCCCTGAGCGTGAGGGTAGACTCGCATATCGCCAAAGCCGAGTCTTGATGTGCCACTAATGCCGCGCATCGCCATGCAGGAGCTCTCAGTGGGCGATCCAGCCCCTGACTTCGTTGCCAAGGTGACTGATGGGGCCACCATCCAGTTGTCCGAAATCATATCTGGGGGCGAGGGCGTCATCCTCTACTTCTACCCCCGTGATAACACTCCGGGATGCACGGTGCAGGCATGCGACTTCCGCGATAGCTTCGCTAGGTTGGCCAACTCGGGCTGGAGGGTGTTAGGGGTCTCGACCGATTCGGCCTCGAGCCACCAGAAGTTCATCGGCAAGAACGATCTGCCATTCGAGCTGGTGGTCGATGGGGATTCCTCGTTGCACGAGGCATACGGCACTTGGAGGGAGAAGAACATGTACGGAAGGACCTACATGGGCACCCTCCGCTCGACCTTCGCAATCAGCAGCGAAGGCACCCTCGTGTGGGTCGGATACGGAGTGAGGGCAAAGGGGCACGTCGAGAGGCTCATGGAATCACTCGGGGTGCAGTGATCGGATGGACATCGGGGAACGCCGCAATCTAGTGGAGGGCTTCCTTCAGCGATGCGTGGAATACGCGAACGGATCCATCGAACGCAAGCGTCAGCGTGGCGAGGATGAGGCGGAGATCGCTCGCTGGGTGGCCTACAGGGACTTCACCGAGCACGCATTCAGGGAGGTGTCCTCCGGTGATCTCGACTCCTGGTTAGAGGACGCGGCGGCCTAGCTCAGGTCTCGGCCGGCTCGGGAATCTGACCCCAACCCGCTGTGCCCAGCCTATGCTTGTGGGTGTCAACCCTCATCCTTGCCCCCGCGACCATGAGCAGCGTGTCCGTCTCGTTCAAGGCGAACACGGGCAATCCGGTTCGATCGCCGAGATCCTGCACCCTTCTGCCACAAACCGACTGCTGGCTGGGCATGTGGTTGAGGGATGTCAGGTCCACGATCACCATGTCCCCCATCGCGAGGTTCTGCTCGGCTCCGTTCAGGGGCAGCCTGTGCAGGTCGTCGGGTTGGAGGTAGATGACCCTGCGAACGGGCTTCTGTGTCATCCTCTCAGTGCGGTCGGACCACCTGATGTCCCCGAAGTCGTGAAACCTGTTTCCGGCCATGGGACCGGGGTCCACGGCGGCCTTGCGGAGGCCACCCCCCCTCTTGGGGGTGGCGTTGGGATTGGGCAGCCCGAGCAGCCTGAAGAGATTTACCACAGCACGTCCGAGGCCTATTCCTCAAAGAGTGCTTCGATGTCCTCTTGGTCCAAAACCTCGTTTATCGAGCTCTGCTCACTGACCGGATTCCTTGGCGTACTCTCGGGCTTGGGATCGGGGTTGCTGATGGTAAGGCTCTCGAGCGCGTCGTCGAGCTCTGGCATGATTTCTCGAGTCGTTCGCTCGCTGGGAAGTTCAGGGACTGATGCTGGGGTATCGTCACCACGCTGCTGTGGCTCGGGGTCGGGGAGATCGAAGGCCTCATCGATGTCAACAGGCGTCCTAGTGGGGGGTGAATCCTCGGGTTCCCCCTCCACATGGAGGAAGCGCTGCACAGCGAAGGCGAACCCCGCCAAGGCCAAAATGATGAGGACGAGCAACGAGAGGTTCGTCTGAATGCTCTCGCCCAGGCTGAAGGGGGCCTCCTCGACCTCGATGTCCATGGTGACGGAGTGGCTCTCGCTCTCGTCCAGCACGGTCAGCTTCACCTGCTTCATGCCCCCTGAATCGTAGGTGAACTCGATCCACCTGCCCGTGAAATCGACATCATTGGCCGGGTCCCCGTCTCCGTTCGAATCATCAGTCACATCGATATCCCAGTGGAACTCTAGGCTCTTGAGGTCGAGCTCCGAGTCGACAGTGCCATTGGCTGAGAGCACGATGCTATCGCCCTCTGTGGGATTGGAGAGGCTGACAGAGGCCATTGCCGTGGGCGGGGCATTCCTCACCTCGATGGGGATTTCCACCGATTCGTACTCGCCGTCGTTGTCTGTCACGTGGAAGACTATTGAGCCGGGAGCGGAGGATGCGTCTGGCCATGAGTGCGCTAGGTGATTGGAGGGGACGTCGCAGTCGTTTCTCGGATCGCCATCGGAGTTCGAATCGTCACTCGGGTGCATATCGAAGCACTGGACGAGGCTGGTAATGTCATTGGGAGTGTCAGTGACCCCGACGTCAATCACCACCTGCTCATCCTCCTCAACCTGAGGCACCGGGGCTATGGGGGATATGGAAGGAGGCACGTTCTCCACTTGGATGGGAACCACCAGCATCTCGGTCTCCTCGCCGTCGTCGTCGAAAACCTGCAGGGTCGCAAGTTGCATGCCGGACGCGTTGTAGCTGTGGTTGGCGATGCTAGTTCTCCCGATACTGGTGTGGTTGAGTTCGGGCTGGTTCTCCGCGTCTGGCTTCCAGATGTGAAGCAGGGAGTCGAGATCGTTGCTCGAGTCCTCGGCCTGCCCCATCAGGGTGATGGGGTCGCCCTCCTGCACGATGTACACTCCTCGACTGTCCGTAATGAGCCTGTTCGGGCCCATCCACAACTCTGCCTGGGGGTCGTGGGGGGCTGCGTTGCTGACTACGATGGTGTAAGATGCCTGAGTGGTGGCCCCGTCGTCGTCGGTTGCTAGGACTGATATCGTGTATTGGCCCTCGGCCATCGGCATGACTGTGCACGCAAGACCAACCTGCCCCTCATTGCAGGCGGAGCCCCACAGAATGTCGACTGGGGTGGAGGGCGTCTGGGTATCGGCATCGCTCCTATTGGTGATTCTGAAGGTGATGGTGGAGGCTACCTGAACCCCCTCCTCGTCCGCTGCCAGGGTGATTTCGGGTGGGCGGTTGCGGATTATGACCGAAGAGGTGGTGGATGCGTGGTCGTTCTCCTCGTCCGAGACTACGAGCGTTACAGCAAACTCCCCATTGTTGTTCCAAATCCACTCGTAGACGCAATCGTCCTCCAGAACCGTCTTGGTCTGACCGTTTGCCCGTTCTATCCTGAACTCACACTCCAACGCCCCACCGTCGGGATCGTGGGAACCGCTGCCATCCAGTGAGACCTCGTCGAGAGTGAGGGACTCCTCAGAGATGAGGAGGGTTGCCAACGGCAAGGCGCCTATGTAGAGAACGAAGACGCCGTCGTTATTCGAGCGGTTCCCGTCCTCGCTGATCTCCTCTTCGGGGTCGACGACGAAATCGATGTACACGTAACCGAAGGACTGCGATGTGGGTACGGTCCAGTTGACCTCGATCCTAGCCTCCTCGAGGCTGGCTAGGGGGGGTACGTCACCATTGACCACGGAGCCATCGGGCGCATTGATCCTCAGTGAGGAGGCGGGGGAAGAGGTGAGCCCCCTATTGAGGACCGGGACGGAGAAGGTCAGCGCGTCCCCGATGACAGCATTGAAGCCGACGTGGGGATCAAGAGTGAGGGTTCCGTTGCCACGATGACGCTGCACTGTGACCGCATCCGACCGAGTGACCAAGTCAATCTCATGGACGTCTGAGTCGATAATCAGGGAACTCGCCCCCAATACATCCTCAGCAGTTCCATTGACTATCCAAGCCAGCAGGCCGTGGCTGCCGAGCTCCCCGGTTCCAACGGTGTCGTCCGGAGAATTTCCGGTGTTGAAGATTAGGTGGTATGACCCATTCTCGTCAGTCGTGAAGTCCTGCACGATCTGCTCGGCCTCGTATCTGAACTGCAGAGACTGATTGCTGACTGGTTGGCCCTGGTTCGTGACGTTGACCCACGCTGAGATATCGATGTCCACCGGCGCCAGGGGATACTCGATATCGATTGAGACCATGGTGCTTCTCTGAGCTTGCTGGTAGGAGGCAAGCTCGTGGACAGCGATGAATCCGAAACTCTGCACATACGAGCTCTTGATTTCCCCCCTTATCGCCGGGCAGTACCAATTGTATCCGGTCTCGTCACCATCGCTGTTGTAATTCGTGATGTTGTAGGACGGGTTGCAACCCGGGAAGGAGACCCCAGAGCTGCCTTGGCTTACCACCTCCCAACTGGTGGTGTTTGAGTCGCTTGTGTCGTCCGGAATCGGGACGTAGCTGCTAGAGCCGCTGAACTCCAATTGCTGCTCGTAATCCATCTCCCACGACTCGCCCACGCTAATCGGGAAGTCATAGTTCTCCAGAGGTGGTTCGTACGTGTTCAAGACAGTCAGAATTCCTATGGTCTGTCTGAGAAGGCTCCAGCAAATTGGATCGAAGTAGACGTCGATGGTGGCCTCCTGAGTGTGGGTGGCGAGATCCGATGCACGGATGACCTCAGTGGTGTCCATGTCAACGTAAAGGCACCCGTTGGTGCCATCCAGGTCGATGGAGCCGTCAGATTCGTACTCCCCGATCGACTCGACCTCGTAGACCAGAGTCGAGGCGTTCTCGATATCAATGAGGTAAATGTCGACGACCGTGACCTCCAGCGTCCCCCCCAGGGTCTGGACGTTGGAGCTGACCCCCGACCCGGCTACGAAATCGGCGACGTCCAAGTACCCGTCGTAATTCCAGTTATCACCAATGCGCCACTCTGGCACATCGATGATGCTAGTGGTCCTTACCGAGGTTTCAGCGAGGCGCTCAGCACCTGGTAGGGGTTCGCCTTGGCTGGCTCCGATCCACAGGACGGAGGCGGAGGGGAGCAGCATCAGTGAGATGAATAGGGCAAGGGCCCCCTTGTGGCGCATGCTATCAAGCAGGGATGCTCATTCAAGAATATTGGTTTCCAGAGAATCCTAGAGCAAATCAGCTAATTCATCCTTTATCTGCTCGACGGCTTCGAGAATCTCGTCCTTGTGCCTAGCCCCCGTGATGACCATTTTGCCGCTGCCGAAGATTAGGCACACGACCTTAGGGTAGTCGAGCCTGTAAATCAAGCCAGGGAACTGCTCGGGCTCGTACTCGACCTTGTCGAAAGGCAGATGGAAGGTCAGGTTGTTGAGATTCAGTTTCCTAGGCAGTGCGGCTAGGGGCTCGCCCTTGAGTATCCCTCGGATTCGTGGGTCCTCGTCATCCACCTCCTCGTCTGTTGCGGCACGAATGCCACCGTCCCCCGAATCGATGACCTTGGTATTGATGTCATCCATCCTGGCAACTTCCCCGTAGTCCTCAGGATAGAACAGGGAGTAGGTTGCAACCATGTTCTGGACCTCTATCTCGACGTCCTTCAGGTCCCATGTCTCTATGCCGGCATCCCTGAGGTCGCCGATCATCCTCTCGATTCCAGTGTGGATGTTATCCTCGTTCTTTCCGCCCGTGCACACTGCTCTGCCAGATCGGAACATCAGGATGGCAAGCTTCGGTTCTACAACCCGGTACACCACCCCCGGAAACTGCTCTGGTTCGTACTCGCAATTCAATTGGATTGCGATATCCGGGAGGTCTAGTTCCTCCGCGACCCGCGTGGAGGCTACCACATTAACTACAGTAAGTCTTTCTTCGTCGCTTAGCACAAGGGGCCGACCAAAGAATTGCTTATAAATGGTATATAAGAGGTAATTAGGGATTCAGACCTCAATATACTCTCCAAGATTGACTCAGACTACTCTGACTCCTTTCGCCCCGAGTCTGGAGACGAGGGGCCTCCCCCCGGCCACCTCAATTGCCTCCGCAACCCTCTGAGGATCCTCGGTCAGGGCGACCATGCATCCACCCCCACCGGCCCCAGTCAGCTTCGCCCCCATGGAGTGCGGGCGCGCCGCCACAACTAGGCGATCAAGCAGTGGGTTGCTGACCCTGAGGCGCTGCAGCCTCTCGTGGCAGGCATCCATGGCCATTCCCAGAGCCTCGAGGTTCCCCGCTGAGAGCGCGGTCAGACCAGCCCTGGTGATTCGTGAAATGTCCTCCATATCCTCAGAACGCTCGGGGCTTTCTGACAGCAGCTTGGCGACCTTGGCTACCATCCTCCCAGTGGGCGAACCAACGCCTGTGTACCCCATAACCAACCAGGCCTCACGGACCCTCGGAGACAAGTCGACGACATTGATTGACCACTCCCTTCTACCCTCGGGCGTGACTAGGCTGGTATCGAAGACATGCCTAGTACCTTCGACGTGTTCCCCCGAAATGACCACGCAACCACCCAGCGCGCTGGTTGCCGTGTCAGTTGGACTCGCCCTGCCCTTCTGAGCGGTGGCCTCGGCCGAATGCGCCAGCTTAGCCAATTTGACACTGTCAAGGGGCTCGTCAGCATTTAGGTGACTGTGCAACGCAGCACCCACCGCGTTCGATAGGGCTGCTGATGAGCCCATACCCGCTGCCGAGAAGAGTCCACTTTGGACATCCAATGTGAGAGGGGGGCCATCGTAATGGAAGACGCTCTGAATGATGTGAGTGATGTGGGGGTGACGGGAAGGGTCGAAAGGCATCCCCTCGAGCTTCCACTCCAGGGACTCAGTGATGCTGGCTCGCACCCCCTGGTCGATGGCCACAGCGACGGCGGGGTGGCCGTACACCACGGCGTGCTCGCCGAACAGGATGCACTTGCCGGGGGCGAAGGCGCTGGCCACGCCCCACCGTTGCGCTGTGGGGCCATGAGTGTTGGGTTCAAGACTGAGCGGCGGTTGATTGAAGGGCGTGCTGCCACTCCATGTCAATGTCAGGCTAAGCCTGGCTTGAGGTCGATGCCGTGGAACACCCCCTCCTGCAGACCTACGGCCCCCTAGAGGGCTGGCACATCCTGCTAGTTGTCGCCGGCCTATCGATCGGTTTCTTCGTCTACCAGGTGCAGAAGGCGACTCGCCTGGTGCTGCTAGGGGCATCTGACGATCGCTTCGGCTCGTGGGGCGTTCGACTGTGGGAGTTCTTCTCCGGCTGGTTGGGCCAGAAGCGAGTCCTCAGGGACCGCGTGGCTGGCACAATGCACGTTCTGATGTTCTGGGGATTCCTGATGCTGGGCTCAGACATGTTCGACCTGGCTACCGCGAACGCCTTCTCTGACCGAATTCTTCCCGAGATGCTGAACGGGCCTTGGAACGGGATGGTGGAGCTCGGCTACACCATGGCCCTCTTCGGATGCGTTGCTGCCCTTGTACGCAGGGTGGCATTCACCCCTGAGAAGATGAGAGGCACCCCCCAATTGGAGGGCAACGTCATCCTACTCCTGATACTCTCGATCACTGTGACCTCATTCATAGTCGAATCAGTTCACGATCCCTCGGGATTCTGGGAGCCCATCGGATACTGGGTCTCCGGGATGGGGCCATCCGAGAGCACGGTCGTCATCTCCTACTGGGTTCACATCTTCTCGATTTGCATGTTCTTCGTGCTCATTCCATTGTCCAAGCACATGCACCTCGTGATGGCGGTCCCCAACGTGTTCTTCCACGACACCGAACCGATGGGCAAGATGCGACCCATGGCCATCGGCGAAGACGGAAGGGCCGTCCCCCTCGATGACCTGGACATTGACTCCTTTGGAGTCAGTACCTACACCCAGTACACCTGGAGGCAATTGATTGATGGCTGGTCCTGCACCTCTTGTGCGCGCTGCCAGGATGTCTGTCCCGCATACGCCTCAGGCAAGGGCCTCAACCCGAAGCAGGTCATCCACGACATTCGCAATTACGCCAACGAGCACGCGCCGATCTTGCTGGGCGGCAAGCATCCAGAGGAGACGATGATGCAGCGCATCACCGAGGAGGCGGTCTGGGCGTGCACCACATGCAGCGCCTGTGTCGACATCTGCCCATTGTACATTGAGCACGTGACTAAGCTGACCGATCTCCGTCGAAACGCGATGATGGAGACCATGGAGTACCCAGAGATCCTGAACACGGCTATGGGCAATATCGAGTCGGCCTCGAACCCCTATGGATTCGGGGTGCACGAGCGAGCCGACTGGGCTGCCGGCCTCGATATAAAAATCGGCGAGCCGGCCGAGTACATCTACTTCGTTGGATGCGCAGCGAGCTTCGACGAGCGCAATCAGAAGGTCGCCCGCTCGACGATCTCCCTGCTCAAGGAGGCAGGGCTAGACGTCGGAATCCTCGGGATGCAGGAGGGATGCTCGGGCGACCCAGCCCGCAGAGCGGGCAATGAGTACCTGTTCCAGATGCTAGCCGAGACCAACATGATGACTTTCCAAGAGCTGGGCGTCAAACGCATCATCGCCTCATGCCCCCACTGCTTCCACGCACTGGGCAAGGAGTACGCTGACTACGGCGGCGACCAGTTGGAGGTCTTCCACCACTCGGAGATCCTAGCCGAATTACAGGTGGAGGGCAAACTGCCGTACTTCAACGAAGTCGCCACGAGTAAGGGGCGCAGCATCACCTACCACGACCCTTGCTACCTCGGTCGCATTGGAGGAATCATCGAAGAACCACGGAGGGTCATGAGTGGTATCGATGTGGAGATCGAGAATCACGGTCGGGACTCGTTCTGCTGCGGGGCCGGTGGCGCCCAGATGTGGATGGAGGAAGATTCTGACAAGAGGGTGAACGTCATTCGCGCCAAGGAGATTTCCGAAACCGGTTGTGATACGGTCGCTGTGGGTTGCCCTTTCTGCTCGATCATGATCAAGGACGGCCTGGACACCGTGGGGTCTGACATGGATGTCATGGATGTGGCCGAGCTTCTATGGGAGCAGATTCAGAAGCGTGATGCCGAGGTTCGGACTGGTTCGGCGAAGGCTTAGTTTATTTCGGGCATGGGGTGCGAGGGTCATGGACGAGCAGTTCTCAAAGATGGTAAGGCCCATGGCGGGACTCCTGCTGGTTCTGATACTGTTCCAGGGTGCCTCTGGAGCCCAACTCACGAACGGAACCGATTGGGGGCACAAGCACAGCTCCTACCTGACCACCCTGGTAGCCGTCATGATGCCGGTAGTGGTGGTAAAAACGAGATTGGATGATTCCAGTTTGAAGGGGAACGCCTTCGCAGTTGCCGGGATTGGAGTTGTTCAGTTCTTGGTTGGAACCTTCATGCTGTCGGGGCATTGGCAAGATTGGGGCTGGCTCCACGTGCCCCTCGCCATGGTCATGTCTGCACATGCCTTCGCAATACTGATTCTATCCAGAAGGGCCATAGTTGCTGAGGCATGAGGATGCGCCCCCTCATCGGGATAACCACCTCGGTCAATAGGCGCGACTACGAGACTCGTGATCAGGCTGTCGTGATGCTGCCTCACAACTATCCCGAGGCGATTCGTCGTGCTGGCGGCATGCCGGTACTAATCCCCGAAGGAGAGGTTGCCGACTCGCTGCTCGACTCTCTCGACGGCATAGTAATCTCCGGGGGGCGTGACATCAGCCCCGATCTCTATGACGAAGAGGTCCACGCGAAGACCGTTGACGTGCGTCCTGAGCAGGACATCTCTGAATTGGCCCTGATGCGGGTAGCCTTGGAACGTGATCTCCCTCTCCTGGCGGTGTGCAGGGGCCACCAGCTGTACTGCGTAGAACATGGTGGCAGGCTGCACCAGCACCTGCCTGAAACGCCTGGATTCGAGCAGCACGGCGCCACTGACGGGGAATGGTCTGAACACGGGGTCCATATCGAGGCGGATTCCAAACTGGCATCCATCATAGGCACTAGGATATCAGGAAACTCCGGACATCACCAAGGCGTCGCAGATGCCGGCGACTTACATGTGGTCGGAAGGACCGAGGACGGTCTGATCGAGGCCGTCGAAGATTCGAGCAAGAAATTCTGCATCTCCGTTCAGTGGCATCCAGAGATGATAGGGCAGCACGAGATCTTCGACGCACTCATAGAAGCAGCGCGAAGTTGAAGTCTCGACCACGCATGACGATTCTATGGTTGCTGACGGCACAATGCCCGTCATTGGGGTGACTTGCTCCTATCGAGAGGCCAGCTTCGCCAACTGGTCGATGGAATCGGCCATTCTGCCCTCGACCTACGCTAGGGCTATCTTCCGTGCTGGGGGCACGCCGGTCATCATCCCCCCTAGCGAGAATCCGAAAGGGCTGTTGGACCGGATAGACGGCCTCGTTATCGCCGGGGGCCCCGACCTTGATCCATCCACTCATGGCCAAAATCCGGATCCGGACACGAAGGGATTCTGCCCCGAGCAAGACGCCTCCGAGATTATCCTGCTTGAAGGAGCGATGGAGCGCGACATGCCGATGCTGGGCATTTGTCGTGGCATGCAACTGCTGTCCGTGCTCCACGGCGGCAGTCTCCATCAGCACCTCGATTCCACGTCGGGATTCGAGGGGCACGGCGGTTACGACGGCGTAGTGACCGAGCATGGGGTGATTACTGAGGGGGGCTCGAGAATTACCGCCCTCATGGGATTGGGCTTCACGGTCAACTCGACCCATCACCAGGGGGTCGCTGATGCGGGCTCCCTCCGCGTAACGGCCCATGCCGAGCACGATGGTCTAATCGAGGCCGTGGAGAGGGACGACCTGCGATTCTGCCTAGGCGTCCAATGGCATCCCGAACGCATCGGGCATGACGTTCTGTACTCTGCGCTCGTCCAAGTGGCGCGGGGTTGAAGGCGCGTCAGCCGTGCCGACGATGACAAGATGCCTGTCAGGGCCTACGACACGCGCTCCCGCGAGAAGAGGGAGTTGGGGACCCTAGTCGAGGGAGAGGTCGGAATCTACGTGTGTGGAATCACCCCCTACTCGCCCAGCCACATCGGCCATGCCCGCCAGGCGATAGCCTTCGACATCATTGTGCGATGGTTGAGGAAGCGTGGGTACAGAGTAAACTACATCACCAACTTCACCGATATCGACGACAAGATCATCGATGCAGCGAACAAGGAGGGGGTTGGCTTCCTCGAGGTCGCCGACCGTCATATCGAAGAGTACTTCGAAGTGATGGATGCGATGAACGTCCAACGGGCTGATGCATATCCTCGAGTAACCGAGACCATCCCGGAAATCATCGATATGGTCACCACCCTGATTGACAGAGGGCACGCCTATGTTGGTGACGATGGGGTCTACTTCGAGATTGATACCGCGCCGGAGAAGTTCGGTCAGTTGACAGGTCAGACGCTCGAGATGGTCAGGGCGGGCGCTGGTGGGCGCGTAGCCGATACTGGGTCGGGCAAGCGGGACCATCGGGATTTCGCCCTGTGGAAGTTGGCCAAAAGAGGAGAGCCTTCCTGGGACAGCCCGTGGGGATCGGGGAGGCCCGGTTGGCACATCGAGTGCTCGGCCATGTCGCTCAGCCACCTAGGGGAGGCCTTCGACATTCACGGTGGTGGTTCGGACCTGATGTTCCCTCATCACGAGGCTGAGATATTCCAGTCCGAATGCTGCCTTGGTCATGAGCCAGTGGTCCAGTTCTGGATGCACAACGGGATGATCAATGTCGACGGGGAGAAGATGAGCAAGTCGCTGGGCAACTTCTGGACCATCAGAGACGCATTTGGGAAAGTCGACCCGCTCGAGTTGAGATACGCCATGATCAATGCCCCCTATCGCCAGCCGGTCGAGTTCAACTCGATCATGCTGGAGGATGCATGCATGCACCAGCGGCGGCTCGTCGCCGCCTTCAGCGAGGGCCTATCCCGCTTCGGCAGCAGTGACTGGTCTGCCTCCAAAGAGCTGTCTGCCACCGCAGAAAGGCTATCGACCGGAATGGATGACGACTTCAACACTAGAGTCGCGATTGTTGAGGTTCAGTCAGTAGTAAGGAATCTGCGTGGCCTTCTAGACTCGAACGAACCTGATGAAGGGGTGTCTGCAGTAGTGGGATGGCTGTCAGAGTTCGCAGGGAGGGTTCTGGGTCTGCTACCGGACGAGGGGTCCATTGCGGCTTCTCTGAAGAAAGAGGAGAGCGCCCGCTCGGAGATTGCTGAATGTGTGGAAGCGCTGCTTTCCAAGCGTGAGGATGCTAGGGAGTCCAAGGACTGGGGAAGTGCTGATTCGATTCGCGATGAGCTTTCCACGATGGGCGTGGTCGTCGAGGACGGGCCAGAAGGTCCGACTTGGCGGCTCGGATAGGTCAATCATGCCTAGTCGAAGTTCTAAGCACCACCATCAGCGATAACGAGAGGATCGCTGCAATCACGCTTAATCTGGGAAGTTCTTCGGAGCTGCCGATAGGGGGGGGCGTCGCACCCCTCCTCGATATCCTCTTCGCACGGGCAATTTGCATCTGGTGGGCATTGGAACTTGGACGTCACCACCCTACGCCTCCCGTCCCGAATCTGTGAAAGTGCGATATAGCCCCNCTGTGACAGGCATGCNATGCCATCTGCGAGGGTGNCCCNCCCACTGGCTGCGATAGCGATGACAGCGGTAATGACCCTTGCAGGNTGCTTAGGNGGAGGNGGNGNGNGTGATGATNCCATNCCCTGGGATGTCGATTACTACTACATCGACCCNCCCAACACCTACGAGGATNCCCGGAACTTCACCGTTGCAGACCCATTGNAAAACGAGANATGGGGCAACTCCTCTTGGACNGTNTACGGGAANGCGCATGGGGGCAACTGCTGNGAGCACTACCTAGCTGCGACCAAGGANGGGTGGATCCTAAACTTCGGAGGCGAGTACCCGACTTGGAGCACTGACCGCGGCCATACCTGGCAGGAGTACGTTCCCGGGGTGACCCCGACGTGGCCAGAGTGCCGCAATGTGAAGATGACNCTNCCGGNGACCGAGGGNNTGGGCGAGGGAAGCATCGTCCAGACAACTACCGGGGANCTNATCGCCATGGGTTGGTTCCCCTATCCCTCCGTCACAGGTGCCGACCAATTCTACGCCTTCCTNTACGATCAGGACGATGCTGAGTGGAAGTGGTGCTATGCGCGNCCACCNGAGGCCTTCTACGACCGCTCATGGCAGGTNGAGGNTGTCGGACCCGTCAATACGNTCTACGGCAGTGGCGAATATGCAAGCCTGGTAATCAGCAACTTCTGGCACCAAGTNGCCAACCGAGGCGGGCAGATTTCCGTGGATGGNCTGAACTACTACAACTTCGACTTCCCGGACAGGGACGAGGANCTCGCAGAGATCGAGGTCAACCTCGATTTCGATCANCTTGGCATGGAGTGGGACTTCACCAAGCCCCACAAGGAGATGCGNGCCTTCCCNGTACCCNGCGGAGGCTTGTACTTCCCAAGNTACTTNGACGANGGAAGCGACGCATTCCTAGANACCTCNCTGAACTGGTGGACNGCGACCACGGCAAACGGCTCGTCCCTGCCCTCGGAGTACTGTGCCTTCGACTCGTCGACNGCCCTGCACTGCGTNATCGCTGAAGGGACTGTCGTCCAGCACATGCTGTCCTGGGACGGGGGCGANACGTGGCAGAATCGCACCTACAACTTGTCTGCAGTGNCCTCCGAGTTGGANGAGTGGGAGTTNCATNCCANCGGGGTCCACGANCTATTCGTCCTAAACGTCCGATACCAAAGTGCCGAGGGTCCTGACGTGGACGTTGCGTTCCACGTCAGAGAATTCTCCCTGAGCCTCGAGCCCGACGTTCTGACCTACTTGGGACTGGGTGACCTGGACTCTACTTCAGGAGCTGGAAACGATATCAGGTTCGACTTCGCCAGCATGGGCATACTNCCAGATGGCGGNGCNTTCATCGCCTACCATGACTCTACTGATCCNGATCCNCTATTCGGTGTGGAGCTGCTAATTCCCAAATCATACGGNCCAGTGGCCCAACTGTATATGATAGGCCACTCTCATTGAGGGATNACGAATGAGGCTNACCCTGNGGAATCTCTACCAATTCNTCAGGGACATGGGGCACGTGCTATTGCACGGCAACTTNGACTCGTCNGACTTCTTCATCTTTGANNACAGGGNGGTGGTCTATGCGAGNGTGGCCAAGTCTGCTTGTTCCTCNATCAAGACATCNATGGCAGGGGAGTTCCCTCGCGGCCGCTCCATCCACTACCACACCCGNGAGTTTTCGCACAAGAGAATACCCCGNGCCAAGCGCGCCTACTACGCATTCTCATTCGTCAGGAATCCCTATGAGAGGTTAGTTTCCAGCTATCGAGACAAGTTCAACATAGAAGATGAGTCACGGTTCCTCTACTCCAACTACCTATTCGGCTACCTTCGAAACGATGACTCGTTCGAAGACTACGTCAGAAAAGTCACACGGCTCCCAGACTTCTTGTGTGACAGGCACTTCAAGACCCAACACAGCATCATCTTCTCCCGTGGTGCGAAGATGGACCACGTAGGAAAGGTTGAGAACCTCCCCGAAGACTACGAGGAGATTCGCAAGCGCTACGAGTTCCATGNGCTCAAGATACTCAACAAGTCACACGGGACAAACGCCGATGAANTGCTGACNGANGAGGTCAAGGGAATAATCCACAAGCGCTTCAGGAAGGACTTCGACGCCTTTGGCTACGAGAGGTAGAACTTCACATTNGCTTGGTCGACCTNGAANGACTCCGCGTCGGANGGGTGCTTGCCCTCATTGAGCGAGNCTGTGCCTGCTCGCGTCTCGGATTTCACATGCCCCCAGTCNTGTTCGGCGAGATCTATGCCGTCNACCCACACCGAGAGTCCTATAGTCGCCTCGACATCCAAATCAAGTTGCTTGCGCTTGGCCTGTACGCGCCGAATGATATCCCTNGCNAANCCCTTGGAGAGCAGGGCGGCATCGATGTCCATGTCGAGCACGAGGGAGACGTCTCCGGCATCGTGCGANAGNGTGCGAGCCGCAAAACCGTCCTTCTCGACNCGTCTAACCTCGATGTCATCGGACGTTATCTCGTACCCGGCCAAAGCGGCGATNCCGGCCTCTATCTCGAGCAGCAGAGCATCGGGTTCTGCTAGGTCAAGTTGCGCTAGCACGGAAGGTAGGTCGGCNCGGCACTTGGCACCGAGAGACTTGCGATTCGGAGCCAGCACTATCTTCTGGAATGCGTCGAGATCGTCCTCAGTGGTCAGAACCTCGACGTTGAGTTCCTCGGCTAGGATATCGTGGAACTTCATGANGTCGGGACCTCCGANAATCCATCCCGATCGGCACGGGAGGCGTTGTCTGCGGTCCGCCTCGACNCTGATGCGNCGGCCGGTCTCGGCCAGCTCGCGAACCAATGACATCTCCTGTTCGAGCGCGTGGTCACGAGGTGNNAGATTGCGCTCNACCAGCNGCGAGCCGACGGGCCAGTCAGCCAGATGGACNGAGGAACCGGNGAGTCCNCGATGGATGGCGTCTGGTGTGAATGGGGAGACCGGCGCCATCAGGCGGCAAACGATTAGCAGCACCTCGTGCAAAGTGTGTTGGCAGGCCCGCTTGTCGGTGCTGTCCGCTTCGTCCCAAAGGCGCCTGCGTGAGCGCCGGACGTACCAATTGGAGAGATCGTTGATCACAAAGGCCTCGAGGCAGCGTCCGGCCTTGTGAAAGTCCCAAGCGGCGAAGTGCTGGTGATATTCGTCGGCCATGCCCNATGCCTTGGANACAATCCAGCNGTCGAGCGGGCTACGTTCTGAGACAGGAACGAANCCGGACNCGTCATCCGCATCAAAACCGTCTAGCGCGGCGTAGTCGGCGTGGAANCGGTAGACGTTCCACAGTGTGAGGAACATCTTGGCGTAGGACTCGCGGACCCCGTTAGGGTCGAAATTGGTAGGGGACCACGGTGCGCTCTGCGTGGCCATGTACCAGCGGATTGAGTCGGCGCCCTCCTTGTTGAAGTGGTTCCACGAGTCGACNACNTTGCCCTTCGANTTGCTCATCTTCTTGCCGTCCTTGTCGAGGATGTGNCCTANTGAGAGGCAGCGGTGGTAGCAGGTGCTGNCNAACACCNCCGTAGAGANTGCNAGCAGAGAGTANAACCAGCCGCGTGTCTGNTCGACAGCCTCGCAGATGTAGTCCACTGGAAACGATCCGGAGAATCTGNCCTCGTTCTCGAACGGGTAGTGCCACTGCGCGAACGAGGCGCAGCCCGAGTCGAACCAGCAGTCCATGACGTAGGGCTCGCGCACCATCTCGCCCGAGCAGCTGTCCGAGGGGCAGTGCAGCTTGACGTCGTCNACGTAAGGCCGGTGTANCTCGGGAGGCACGGGCGAGTCGTCGGTCTTCATCGAGNTCATCTCCTCGATGCTNCCGATGCANTGCTCGTGGCCGCAGTCGGGGCANATCCACANCGGGANGGGGGTGCCCCAGTAGCGCTCGCGGCTGATNGCCCAGTCCTTGATATTCGAGAGCCATTCCCCCATGCGCTTGGTGCCGGTCCACNCCGGAGCCCATTCGACCTCTGAGTTGTACTGCATTATCTCATCNCGCACAGCGGTCATGCGAACGAACCAACTGTCCATCGCGTAGTATAGCAGCGGGTGGTCAGTCCGCCAGCAGTGAGGGTAGTCGTGAGTGTAGGTGTGCTCGCGGTACAGCATCCCCTCGTCGGAGAGGTGGTCTATGATGTCCGAGTCGCAGTCCTTGACGTAGCGACCGTCGAGCAGGTGATGGGTCCCGGTGACGAAGGCGCCGTCTATGCCAACTGTGTGCTGAGCCGGGAAGCCGACTTCCATCCCGAGGTTGTAGTCCTCCTCGCCGTACATCACTGCGGTATGGACCACGCCGGTCCCGTCAGTCGTGGTCACGAAGTCTGCTGCGACAACTGTCCAGGCGCTCTCGGAATCCCCTCTATCGACTGCGTCTGGGAACAGGGGATGGTAGGCCTTCCCTACCAATGCCGAGCCGGGGAACTCCTCGATCACCTCGATCTGATGGCGTAGCACATCAGCGAGCAGGTCCTTGGCGAGAATCAACTCCTCTCCGACCTCAGCCCCACCGCGCCCGTCCCATGAGCCCGAGGGCGGCTCAACGATGCGGATGCGGCAGTAGGTGACATCAGGGCCGACGGCTAGGCCGACGTTGCCGGGCAGGGTCCACGGTGTTGTCGTCCAAGCGAGGACAGAGGCATCGTCATCGACGAGTCCGAACTTGATGTAGACAGCAGGCTCCGAGACCTCCTTGTAGCCAAGCGATACCTCGTGGGTGGAGTAGCTGGTCCCCGTCTGGGGGCAGTACGGCAGGACCTTGTGGCCGCGGAACAGCAGGCCCTTGTCGAACATGTGCTTGAGCGACCACCAGGCCGACTCGATGTACTCGTCGTGCAGCGTGACATAGGGGTCGTCCATGTCGATCCAGAACCCCATGCGTTCGGTCATCTCGCGCCAAGCCTCCTCGTAGGTCCATACGCTCTCCTTGCATTGCTCGTTGAAGGCCTCCATGCCGTAGGCCTCGATTGCCTCGTTGGACATCAGATCGAGCTTCTTCTGCACCTCTATCTCGACAGGCAGGCCGTGGGTGTCCCAGCCCCCCTTGCGCTCGACGATGTGCCCCTCCATGGTCTTCCATCGGCATACCATGTCCTTGAACAGCCTCGAGATGACGTGGTGGATGCCCGGCCGGCCGTTTGCCGTGGGCGGCCCCTCGAGGAAGGTGAAAGGGCTGGCACCGTCTCGGCGAGCCTCGATGGTCGCCTCGAAGGTCCCCTCTTCGTTCCAGGTCTCCATCAAGGCGTTCTCTAGGGCGACCGGGTCGAGGTCACCGGGTGGATTGGGTACGCCCATCGAGTCATTCGACCAATGGCGCTGTATTGAATATGCCTCGTTTGCCCATAGGGCAGATTTATCGTTTAGCAGGTTTCAATAATGGCCGTCTGAACGGTCAGAGCGTGTCCGACACTGCAACCATATCTGTCAGTGGAATGACCTGCACTGGATGTTCGGGGAGGGTGAGGGAGGCGCTAGAATCGCTGGAAGGGGTACTAGGCGCTGAAGTCTCTCACGAGACGGGGCAAGCGATAGTGACTCACGATGGGGTGGGCAGGCCGGCCCTAGTGGGGGCCATCACGAATGTTGGCTACTCCGCGGATGGCGAGTCCATGGACATGGAGTTTAGCTGGGGGGATGGTTCGATGTGGCTACAGTCGGCTCACAACACAAAGTGGTGCCTGATTGGGTGCTCCATAGGCGAGTTCGGAACTTTGGCCGCCTATTCCGCATTCTCGATAGGCGCCTCGGTCGTGACTGGCTCCAACCTCTACTACCTACTCCTGATTCTCCCCCTCATAAACGGCCTGATAACCAGCGTGATGCTGGAGACTGGAATACTGATGCGCAGCCAGATGGACTTCGGGAATGCGCTTTCCACCGCACTAGGAATGTCGTTCATCTCCATGCTGATGATGGAAATAGCGATGGAGATCACGGATCTGTGGTTCACTGGGGGCGAACTGGGCATGAACCCCATCGCAATTCCCTTCATGCTTCTCGTCGGCTTCCTGACACCTTGGCCGTACAACTACTGGCGGCTCAAGAAGTTCGGAGTGGCATGCCACTGAGCGAGGCCCGGCAACCTTGAATGCCCCCGTTCCCCCCTAAGGATTGATGGCTGGGCTCGTCGCACTCCTGCAACTGAACCCGATAGTCGGCGATATCGAGTCCAACGTCGCTGAGATCGAACGGGCAAGTGCCCTAGCCGCTGAAAGAGGCGCTGTGCTTGCTTGGACCAGCGAACTGGCAGTGTGTGGCTATCCTCCGCGCGACCTCTTGCTCGAGGAAGGGTTCGTGGAGCGGTGCCAAGACGCTGCTAGCGCGGTCCGATCCCCCATTCCAACACTAGTGGGGACGCCGATTGATTCTGGCGCCGAGCGCACCAAGCCGGCCAACGGCGCGATGCGCATCGGACCCGCCCGCTCGAGCGAAGTGGTCTGTCGTAAGCAGCTGCTCCCAACCTACGATGTGTTCGACGAGGCCCGCTACTTCGAGCCGAACCTCGATGCTGGTATCGCTAACGCCGCGGGCATGCACCTCGGGGTGACCATATGCGAGGACGCGTGGCAGCATGCAGGGGACGTCCCCAGCGACTACCGCACAGATCCCATCGAGCAGTTGGCTGAATGGCAGCAGAACGTTGGTCCGCTGAACCTCACAGTCAACCTGTCTGCAAGCCCCTACCACCTAGCCAAGGAGGGAGAGCGAGCGACTCTGGCTAGGACTGCTGCAGTTACTCTGGGCCATCCCTTCGCCCTTTGCAACCAAGTGGGTGGCAACGATGATCTGGTCTTCGACGGCCGCTCGGTGGTGGCGTGGCCCAATGGGGCGATTGTCCAAGCCCCTGGTTGGTGTAGCGGCATACTTCTGTTCGAAATAGACAATCCTGCTTCATCGGAGTGGGTTTCCCTAGTAACAGCGACGCCTCACGATGGCTGTGACTGCAGCTGCCAGATCGTCGAAAACGGTTTTCCTCAAGTTCCCGAGGCTGGCAGAGACCTGCTATGCGCAGTCACTTGCGGTCTCAGGGATTACTGCAGGAAGTCCGGAATAAGGAGCCTGGTTCTCGGAATGTCAGGCGGGATAGACTCAGCCGTGTGCACTGCCATAGCAGCGAGGGCCATTGGTCCAGAGAACGTTCTCGGGCTCTCAATGCCAAGCAGGCACTCCAGCCAGCACTCCATCGACGATGCGGCCGCGACCGCGCGAGCCCTGGAAATCGAACTGCTGTCAATGCCGATCAACGATCTCCACGAGGAGGCCGAGGAGACCCTAGCAGCCGAGCTTGAGGATGGCAATCCCGTCGCCGCAGAGAACCTCCAAGCAAGGATACGCGGCATGCTGGTGATGGGGGCGGCGAACGCCAGGGGCTCGATGGCCGTGGCCACGGGCAACAAGTCCGAGCTGGCCGTGGGATACTGCACCCTGTACGGAGACATGAACGGGGGATACGCGCCACTGGGTGACCTCTACAAGACTCAGGTTTACGAGTTGGCGAAGGCGATAAATGAGGATGCTGAGTCCTCGGGCAGATCACCTCCCATCACCGCATCCACGATGACTAAGCCCCCCTCAGCAGAGCTCTCACCCGACCAAGTTGATCAAGACACACTCCCCCCGTACGACATCCTCGATGCCATTCTGAGGGCCCTCATAGAGGACGGTGCCTCGCCTGGCAGAATCGTTTCGACAGGTCATGATCAATCTACGGTCTCATGGGTGGACGAGCACCTCGAGGCGAGCGAGCACAAGCGCTGGCAGATGCCCCCGGCACCCAGAGTAAGCGAGAGGGCTTTCGGGCAGGGCTGGCGTCAGCCGCTGGCCGTCAAGAGGTAGGTTTTCACATGGACGAGGACGGGCCGCCCGAGTATTTCAGAAAGGAGCCAGGGACCTACAGTGGTATGTTGCTGCAGTCCTTGTACTGGGCGCTCAGAGGCGCAATCGTGGTCGTGGTGATGATTGGTTTCCTAGCCATGTTCAGCCCCCTGCTTTGATGCTCCCCTCATTTCCTCTTGTCTTCGACTTTCTTCTTGTATGCCGCTGTGGAGTCCGCTTCGGTCCACCCATCCAAGAAGACCCCGCCGCCCTTGTGAACGCCGCCTCTCACGTTCCCCTTCCGAGGTTTCCTGTCTTGATTGCGAGCCAATAGGTGGCGGCTGAATGATTTTGGGAGACCGTCTGCACCTCGTTCAGACTGTGAGAGGGAGTATGCCCTCCATTCAGCTTTGGACCCCGAACTCTTCACGACGACGGCTTCCTCCTCATCCCCCATAGTCAATCCAAGAACAGCGCCCAAGGCCAATAACAATACTGAGCAGCACATGGAAGTATGGCCCGTTCTGATTCCGTCAATGGCCATCTCATACAGACCCGAGAGGAAGGATTCCGGTTCCAGTTCCTCCTCGTGTTCCTCGACGAGTCTGATGAAATCGTTGGACTCCAGGCTGTAGTTCCCGCTGCTGCACTGCGATTCTGACTCATTGACGGGATGATGGCAGATCTGCCCTACGTAGACCAAATCGACCAATCCAGTCCTCTCGAACCCCTTCTCGCACTGTGAATTGAAGGTGTTGTTGGTGTGGTTGACGTCAGAGGGCTTCTCTGCGCCTACCGGCCACACCAGTATCTCGAGGTCTTGGCACGAGTCCCACATCCCGTCCTCGTCGAGGTCGATGTAATCGCCGAAGACGTAGGTCGCCCAACCGAGATTAGCGGTGCCTAACGAGTCATTGAAGTACAAAGTCCCGTTCACGCCGCCAAACACAAATGTGACCTCTGAATCATCCGAATCGCTAGCTTCATCGATAGGAAACTCGATTCCGGTGATGACGAAAATGGTGCTGATGAATAGCCCGACCACGCCGACTGCCACAGTCAGGTTTGCTACAGGATGCATGGCTTCTCCCGTCAGCCGCATAGGGTCAATGCTCAAGGGCATTACGTTGGTAGGCCATCATACGACCTCCCTACTGGAAGGCGATTGCATAAGCCGCTACCAACATCGCTAGGATCCACAGCTTCGCCATTCGCTTGCGTCGTCGCGGCGAGTTTCGTGAGAGCGTGACCCTGAACAGGGTCAGAGTAGAGATCATTCCGAAACCGAAGGTCACCACAAGTGCGTTCGACCCCATCCCCCAAGGGAGACCCTCGTCGGTCGTGGAGGTTGTCGAGCTGGTGCCCTCATCCAGAAGTTCTCCCTCACCAGCACCATCCTCGACAGCGTTCACCCCCAGAAAGAGCAAAGCTAGGGCGACAATGCTAGTTACCTGCCCGATCAGCAAGAAGGAAGATGAGGCATCGCCGCGCCCCCCACTCCATCTATGAATCGGGGCTCGCTTGGATTTGGGACGTTCGTCCCCCTGCTTTCGATAGGAGGAGTCGTCACGGTTAGACCAGCGCGACCTTGGGGAGGTCCCCATGGACCGTAAAGTAAGACTGTGCTTAATTGGCTTGCCCGTGGAGGCTTCACAGAAACCCTCATTCTTCGGATGAATTTGCCTCGATTCGCCTCGGGATATCCCTGATCCCCACTAGAACTGTCTCGGCAGATGAGGTCTGGGGCAGCATCGAGGTAGCTTCAATCCCCTTGTGCGCAATTCCATCAGCGCTGCCTGAGGACGAGGTCGCGGAAGCCGAGGGCGTCGGAGACACCAGATAGTTGAGCGCTTCCACCACCGCCACTGCCCCCTGCGGTCTCGATTGTTAGGTGACAGAGACCCATGGCGCTGAGGATCGGCCCCTCGATTACGGCCATGTCCGTGATCTTATCGAGGGGGATGTTCTGTTGCTTCTTGAACAGCCATCCCTTGCGGGCGTTTAGGGAGCGATCCGTCAGATCCATCCCGAGGTTTTCGTACTGTTTCTTATGGGCGAAGTACCCGAAGACGGGCCAAACCGGTATCAAAAAGATTCCGACCATTGTGATTAGAAGCATGAAACTGGACATCAACCACCAGTAGAGAAACGGCCTCCTGTCGAACTGAGCAGTAGCAAGCAACTGAGAATTTGTCATGAAGTTCGGTAGTGGTGGGGCTACTAGAGATTATTCAAGCTGGGAGAATATAATCAAGTCCATACGGCTGCGGACGGATGTGGATTACGTGAGTGCAATTCAGACGGCCTCCCTCAGCCTCTGCGGGCTCGCAGTGATTCTCTGGATGTCGATTGGAACGCTCTCGCGCACGACCGAACACGAGATGCTGGTCCAGCGTACCATCGCTGCCATGTGCCTCATTTCTGCCGTTTTGCTGTTCGCCCAACACCACTCTGGTGGATATCTCTGGGGTTCGAGGAACGTCGCTAGGCCCTTCGCTGTCATCGCGGTTATCGTGGCTCTCGCTTCAATGATGAACATCAAGGGCAAGGACGTCCAAGGGGAAGCGAACCCACATTCAATCAGGAGGAGCCGTCGAGAGGAGGAATGAGGCTACCCGGAGTTCAGCTTGTCATCGATGAAGGAGCGCATGTAAGAGGGAAGCTCGCCATTGACGAAAACGACGTCCTCTACCTCGTCCAATTTCATCAATGAGAAATATATCTGCATCGCAGTCATCGGAGTGGCACTGCAGCCTGAGCAGCCGCCTTCGAGGGAGATCATTATCACCCCATCGGCAGTGTCTACGACGTTGACCACGCCCTCATGAGCATCCAATACCGATTGGACGGGACCAACCGAGTCCAGAATTAGTTGCTTGTCTACCATGCGCCCCCTCCTGTAGCGCTCTCGGGCGGGGGACTTTCAAACGCTTGCCCTCTCGGGGAGGCATGCGAGACGGAACAAGGGTTCTTCTCATCGACCTGCTGGTCGAGCGCTCGGAGTTCGGACACGGGGGGAATCAGGAGATTGTACGCCCTCTTGCTGACTCGGGAAGTGTTGAGGTGCTACTGGTGACTCCTCAGATGCAGTCCGGGGAAGCCGGTCAGCGTGCTCAGGATGCTGGTGAGGTCGCAATCACCAAGGAGGATGTCCCCCACTGGGACGATGACTTCGATTTCTGGGCCGAATGCGAAGTCGATATGAGTGGCAACCAGGTCTCGTTCAGGCGAATAGCCATGCCTCTGCACGGCGAGGACGCACTGACTACAGGGTGGTTGGGCAGAATTGCACCTGATGCGGTCATCTGCTCCGGGTCACGTCGGAACGTCTCAATCTGGGAGGACTGGATGGATTGCGGTGCCTCCTTGTTGAGGTCCTCGATCGCAATGGGGATTCCCACATTGGGAATCTGCTTCGGCCACCAACTCCTCTGTAAGGCACTTGGAGCGACCGTGGAGAGGTCCGAATCGCTATCCAACGGTGTCTGGGACCTTGATCTGACTGAGGAGGGAGGGTCCGACGAGCTCTTCGCCTCGAGGCGTTCGGGCGAAGGGGGCTCGCCACTCGTCCTCTTCACGCATAGGGACCATGTGATGTCGGTGCCGGAGTGCTGCACCCTGCTGGGTAGCACGAATCACAATGGCGTCACCGCCGTGAGAGTCAACGACGAGGATGGTTTGCCCCTGCCGGTCTGGGGCGTCCAGTTCCATCCCGAGGCGGCCAAGGCTCGTATCGAGCGGGCCTTCGATTGGGGGCACATCACTCGCGAGGAGCTAATGGCTTTCCAGCAGGAACACGATGGGGCCGGTATTCTCGAATCATTCGCAGCCGTGGTCACGACTGGTTGCTGAGTGATTGCCCGATACCTCCGAATATGGTGGATTCGGATTATATACGGAACTCGGGTCGCCGGGTCGACACAGGTGAGAGCATGATCGAGAACATACCGGAAATTGCAGCTGGAACGGCAGCACTAGGACTTGCAATCGCTGTGCTGCTCTACACCCAGATAGAGAAAATTAAGATTGACAACCCCACTGTAGCTGACATCACCCAGCAGATTAGGGACGGAGCGATGGCCTTCCTGTTTGCCGAGTACCGATACTTGGCAGTCTTCATCGCAATCGTAGCCGGGTTGCTCTTCGTGAACCCCGATACGGGCAATCAGACCGTGCTCGCCTTCCTAGCTGGCGCTTTGGCTTCCGTGGTAGCTGGCTTCAGCGGGATGCGGGCCGCCACCAGCGCCAACGGGCGTACCGCCATGGCTGCCGCATCGGGCGGCCAGCCAGCCGCTCTGGAGGTCTCCTACAACGGGGGCGCTGTGATGGGGCTCTCAGTCGGTGGTCTCGGGCTGCTCGGAATCTCGTTGATGGCCATGTGGCTTGGAACCGGCCCAGAGGTGCAGAACATCGCCGGCTTTGGCATGGGCGCATCCTCGATAGCCCTGTTCGCCCGCGTGGGCGGTGGCATCTACACCAAGGCTGCTGACGTCGGTGCTGACCTCGTCGGCAAGGTCGAGGCAGGAATACCCGAGGATGACCCGCGCAACCCCGGCGTCATCGCCGACAACGTGGGTGACAACGTTGGGGACGTCGCTGGAATGGGTGCCGACATCTTCGAGTCCTTCGTAGGCTCGATCATAGCTGCCATGGTGATCGCCGAGGCCTCGGGAATGCACTCCGATTACATCACCCTCCCAATCTTCCTCGGACTCGTGGGATACGCCGCTTCAATCATTGGCGTATTCAGCATGAAGGCGTTCAAGGGGGGCGATGCCGCTGCAGCACTTCGAAACACGACCTTCATTGGTGCAGCTCTCTTTTGGGCCGCGGGCTGGTTCGGCATCGGCTATTTGGGGCTGGAAACCGGTACAGAACCGATGCAGGCAGTGATTGCTGGCTCGATCGTCGGAATCCTCATCGGCCTCGTGACCGAGTTCTACACGGGGATAGAGCCCGTCTTCGGGATTCCCGTGAAGGCCATCCCCCACATTGGGGAGATGTCCAAGACGGGTCCTGCCACCAACGCAATCGCCGGACTCTCCGTAGGCATGATGTCCACTTTCATGCCGATACTCCTCATCGCGGGGGGCATCTTCGTTTCCAACGATGTGATGGGCGGCGGCGACTTGGGGCTCTACGGCATCGCGATGGCCGCGATGGGCATGCTTGCTACGGTCGGCGTCACGATGACAGTAGACGCATACGGTCCGGTGGCTGACAACGCGGGCGGCATCTCCGAGATGAGTGAGCTAGGCCCTGATGTCAGAGGGATTACAGACAGCCTCGACAGCATCGGCAACACCACTGCTGCCATCGGCAAGGGCTTCGCGATAGGCAGTGCCGCTCTCACCGCACTCGCGCTCTTCGCCGCCTTCGGTACCGCTGCCCAACTCGAGGCCTCGGACCTAACCCTCACAGACCCGATGGTCGTCATCGGGCTGCTAATCGGTGGCTCGCTGCCATTCGTAGTCGCTGCAATGACCATGACCTCGGTGGGAAAGGCAGCCGGCGAGATGGTGATTGAGATTCGTCGGCAGTTCCGGGAGATCGAGGGGCTTCTGGAAGGCAGAGAAGGCGTCAAGCCCGATTCCAAGACCTGCATAGACATCTCTACCCAGGCTGCCCTGCGCGAGATGGTGATGCCAGGATTGACTGCGGTCTCGGCCCCAGTAATCGTCGGCTACGCTCTCGGCCCGGCCGCCCTCGGCGGCCTGCTTGCTGGCGCGCTGGTGACCGGGGTCCTCATGGCCCTCTTCATGGCCAACGCAGGTGGCGCATGGGACAACGCGAAGAAGGCCATTGAGCAAGGGCACATCGAAGGCGCTGCCAAGGGAGACTCATCTCACGATGCCGCTGTCATTGGCGATACCATAGGGGACCCGTTCAAGGACACAAGCGGGCCATCGCTGAACATCCTGATCAAACTGATGTCTATCGTCTCAGTCGTCATCGCGCCCGGACTCATCTGAGCGCTCTGGACAGCGTCAGCCTCTTGGCCGAGGCTGAGGACGGCATATCATGCGCTCAGTCCCGGCACTGGCCCTGGCGATGCTCGTGCTCGTGGCGAGCATGGCGGGCTGCGCGGACTCGGATGGCGAGATTGGTTCCGATTCCATTGACGTCCCGACCTGGCAGGTTGGGGACTGGTGGCTCTACACTTTCTCGACTCCAGACTACAGCGACGATACCGCTAGGCTCGTCGTTGCGAGCGATAGTGAAGAGAGTGGTGCGGCCTACATGTTGGCCATCTCGAGCCTGACTGAGGCCAGACGACACTCCGTCCTCAACCACAATCCATTCCTCGGAAGAGTCATGCACTCTGACCTGAGCGCCTTCGAGAACGGGGTGGCCCAGCCAGTGTTGTCATTCCCTATAGAGGAGGGGGGGTCATGGGGCTTCACACTATTCTCCACTGAGTGGGTCGCATCGGTGACGGGGGTCACGGGTGGCACGGCCATCATTGCCGGTGCCACGTCCGACGGCTCGCGGTTGGATTATGTGTACGACAGCGGGGTCGGCTACCTCTCCTCCTTCATCTGGACGGATGCCTCGGGAACGGAGCAACTCAGGATGATGGTGGCCGACCATGGTTCTGGGCATACCGGGGACGTCTACTTCGTCAGGGGAGGGGACCTGTTTAGCGATACATGGGAGGACCCCGGCATAGACGTGGAGTTCCGTGACACATTCCTCGTCAGTGACCACCCTAGTGATGGCGAGTGGGACGAGATGGTCTACTTCATTGACGCAGAGTGCGGCAGCGGCTCCTCCACCATCTCACTCACCCTCAGGGATCACCTATCCGTATCTGCTCTGGAGCGAATTTGGGGGCCCGGGGCAAGCGAGATGGGTACTTTGGGCACGATTCCCTACCCCACGGGAGAGTACACCCTGACAGCGACATTCACCGGCACTGCATTCCTGCGAGTCATTATTGCGGGCGGCATCACCGAGACGTGGAGCCTCTAGAGGTAATCGAGAAGGTTGTCCGAGCCCCCTATGAACACCGGCTCTTCGCCCCTCAAGTCGAACACTACAGGAGCTGTTCGATGTCCTGTCTGACTGACCACCTCTTGCCTGAGTCCATCGTGATTATCGAGATTGAAATCGGTGAAGGTCAGCTCTTTGGATTCGAGGACCCTGAAGGCAAGTGAGCAGTAGGGGCAGTTGGTCTGGGTGAAGACCAGGAAGTCGGTCTCAGTCCCTTGAATTATCTCACGAAGCTGCGACAGGCTCACCGCCTCCTTCTTCATCGGACCACCATCCCGACTCTCCCAAATCGTCCAGAAGGACACCGTCCAAGGCATCCTTCTCCTCGAGAACTCTGTTGCACTCTTCTGGATCGATGAAAACTAGGAAGAAAACGGTGAACATGGTGAGTGCTGCCCCCACGTATATCGTAGTGCTGTAATCATTGTCGAATATCTCCAGCATCCTGCCAGTGAAGGTGTATGCCATTACCCCCGAGAGGTTGAACATGGACATGTAGGCGGTGAATTGAGTCCCCCCGACCTTGCTCCATGTCATCTTCATGCAGACCGCAATCACGCATATCCAAGCCACCCCATTGACTAGGCCCCGGATAATCAGATATGTCGTCATTACCACCGTATTGGTCCAGAATGGCTCCATGACCGCCAGCATTCCATTGCACACAGCAAGACATGTGAAGCCGATCATTGCCACCCTTCTGACTCCGAACTTCTCCCCCAGCATGCCCCCTGCAATCTGGCCGGTCATGATTGCGAGGATGACGATACCGCCAACAATGACATTGTAATCCTCCTGCTCCCACCCTGCTCGATTGATGAATATGTCAATCACGATTGGGTCTATGAAAAGGTACAGTTCGGACAAGAGGCACAAGAAGATCAGCATGAAAGAGGATCTCAAGTGGAATGCCTTGGTGAGATTGAAGCTTGTCTGTGCTAGAGTCCTACGAGAACCTTGGGGCAATATCGAGAATGGGTTCACCACTCGGGGTATTGAGACAACTCTAGCGACAAAGGCAGTTAAAATGGCCAGAACGATTCCGAAGAATGCAATCTTCTTTGCTGTCGTGTATAGTGGAACGGTCAGGTCAACTGAAAAAATCGCGAAGATCAGTCCGGCGACAAAGATGGCAAGGGATACGATAGTCAGCAGGGCTGCTAGTGGGATCCTTTCGTCAAACGTTGACCTACCCACCGCCCGAGCCGCCCACCACCTGGACTCCTCTGGCTCCTCCCAGTAAAGCATCTGATCCACTTCAAATTCAGATTCCCCGTAAGAATCCGTGGATCCAGAATCTAATGAATCTTGATCAGAGGGCCTTGACCATGGGAAGAGGCGGGTGCCTGGCTTCTCGTACAGGAACATTGGAAGAACCATAATCAGAAGGAGGATAGGCAGTTGGATGGAGAGCATCCCCTTGATGCCAATCGTCTTGGCGAATCCACCAAGAACCGCGCCCCCGACTATCATGCCTCCTCGCTTGGACGCGAACATGTACCCATTCGCCTTCGAGACCTCGTCATCCCGAAGAACATCCACTGCGAGGGCGTCGGTGCTGACGTCCTGCAGAGAAGCGAAAATATTGTGCACGAACATTAGCTTGATCACTAGGTCAATATGACCCGTCAAGTCCGGGACAAATAGAAGGGTCCCTATTGTGACGGCCATTCCAAACTGGGCGAATAAGATCCACAGTCTGCGGGTACCGAATTGCGGTAGGCTCAACGTGTCGATGACGGGGCCCCAAATCCACTTGAAGGTCCAAGGCAAGGCGACGGTAGCGAGCAACGTACCAAGCTCTTGAGGGGTAAACCCGTTGTCCGAGAGATATGATACGAAGGCGACAGTCACGAACCCCCATGGGAGGCCTTGGGCGAAGTAGAGGACGCAGAGCGAAACCATCCTTCTGAGTCTGTTCTCAGTCAGGCTCTGTCCGTCAAACCACTCCTCAACAAGTTGCTCTCTGTTGTAGAGCACGTATGCTAACAGTGGCAGTAAGATTAGCGACAGCCCGACAATCAGAATTCTCGAGTTGCTCGAACCGGTTGCTTCCGCCGATGCTTGCATATCCAGAAGGATGACCCTACGGGCATCCACGGGAGAAATATGGTCGTCATCGATAATCAGACGTGCGTAGATGGTCGTGTTTCCAGACTCGTTGTGTGGGTCCAGCTTGATCCCCCACTGAGCCCAGTCGCCCAACGGGGAGGAGTCTTCCGCTGTCTTCCACTGGCTACCACCGACGCGGATCTGTACCTCGCCCTGACCGGGGGACGCCCCCGAGGCGGTACCCGATAGGTAGCTCTGGTTGAGTACCTCAGCCATCGAGTGGATCTCCATGGAGACATTCAGGGACCGGTCAATGCTCCCAGCGGCCTCAACGAAGGCAATGGGGTCGGCCTGACCGTATCCGAACTCGTTGTCTGGCCTCGTCTCCAGCAGACTGCAGTCATTGAGGCCCGCATCCCCAAACAGGGAGATCTCCCGCTCGATCGCCTTGTCGGAGACGATGGCCTTCAACTCGGAGGGAGTGAGGTCTGGATTGGCCTGGACCATGAGGGCGGCAATGCCAGCCATCAGAGGGGTTGCCATGCTGGTGCCGGACTTGCTTGTATAGCCGTCCTGGGTGGCAGCGTCGGGCGCCATGATGCTGGAGCCGACGGTGGCGACGTCCGGCTTGACGCGGAGGTCCGAGGTGTACCCGCGACTGCTGTAGATAGCGAGGCTGAGGTCCTTGTCCAGGCTCGCCACCGTAATCGGCAGGCGCGCGTCGCCGGGGCTGTCTATGGTATTGCAGCCGACGAAGGTAGCGCCTCCGAATTCGTTGCCGGCAGAGAGGGTGGTGATGATGCCAGCCTCGACCACCATGTCCATCTGTCGGCTCCAGGCGGAGTTTCCGTCGTTGTCGACGTGGATCTCGAACTGCTGCTCGCCCAGGGAGGAGGTTACGATGTCAATGCCGTACTTGTCCCTGTTGTCAATGGCCCACTGGGCGCCCTCTATGACATCCTCTATGTCGCCGTCGCAGCAGGCGAGGATATTGATCAGGTAGGCTCCGGGAGCGGCTCCGACGTAGCGTAGGCCGCTCTCGGGGTCGGTCTGGCCGCCTCCGGTGCCAGCGGCGATGCCCGCGACGTGGGACCCATGGGTGCTGGAGTCGTAGGAAGTAGACGGGTCCTGCTCCTCGTCGGTGAAGACAGCATCGTAGAACGCGATGATCTTCGGGTCGCAGTCCCTCGGTATCGGCCCCGGGTCAGGGTCGAGTGGGTCAGGAGGGTCGTCTAGGCAGGTGAAGGGGTCGTCATCCATGTCGTTGAGGCCCTCGTGGTCACCCCTGATTCCCGTATCTAGGACCGCAATCACGGAGCCCGTCCCATCCAGACCGAGATCCATCCAGACGTCATCGACACCCATCGTGGGAACCGCCTCGTGCATGTCGGGCTCAGCCAGGCCCAGATCCTCGACCATCACCACGCCAGGTAGAGCGCGCACGCCCTCGGGATCGAGGAGGATCTCGAAGGGCACTGTCGCTGCCACGGTGTCTAGGTACTTCGCCCTGAAAGTGACCTCGGCCCCCATATTCTCGATTGCCCTTACGTCTGCGTCGGAGGGATGGTGGTCGTAGTCCACGAAGACCCTAGCGCTGCCTGCAGGCGCACGTCGCCACCAGTCCTTCTGAACCTCCGCGGGCTGCTCGAGCAGCCACTCGAGGCGATCGTCTAGGGAGTTTGAGTCTTTGTCCCTGCTCCAGTGCATCCACCATGAGGCATGGATCTCAGACTCCACGCTAACTGCCCACTCGCCATCGGCATCGTAGCCACCCCTCTCGTTCGACTCGGGTGCGATGGAGGAGGCGGAGAGCGGCGCGACTAGTGTGAGCACCAAGAAGGAAGCGAGGAGAACACGGCGTCCGCTCATGGGCCTACGGACCCATGGTCCTGTTTGAGGATTCGGACTTTGCAACTCAATGGGCAATTCGCACGCCCTCGCCGTCGTAATCCCACTCGATGAGTTCCCAGCCGGCCCCCTCAACCGAGGCAATGGTATCGTCTCTACCCGAGGGGGAACAGAGAAGGGCAGCACATCCCCCACCACCTGCCCCCAGCGCTTTCCAGGCAGCTATGGAGCCACTCTCGAGTAGTGGCTCCACCACCTCTCTGAAGGGGTCGTGCAAGGAGGTGTCGATCATGTCGACCCCCTCGCAGACATCCTTGAAGGACTGGACTACGAGATTTCTGCGGTCCTGCTGCAGGCCATTGGCCATCGGACGTGCCGCGGCACGAATCTTGTGAAGGCCTTCGATGACTGTTGGATTGCCCTTCGCGTAATCCACCCAAACGGAGTCCTGGATGTCACCGGAGCATCGGCTGGTTCCAGAATACACGACAAGCAGGTGCTTACGCAGCCAAATCTTAGCTGATCGCATCGGCTCGAAGGGCATTATCTCGACTGAGTCCCCAAAGAAGAGCAGGTGGTTGAACCCACCCCTGGCCGAGGCCCATTGGTCCTGCCTGCCACAGAAATTGCCCCCATTAGTCTCCATCTGGAAAGCAATCTCGGCCAACTCCTCCGGAGGCTTGTCCTCGCCACATGACATTATGGCGGCCATAGCGACGTTCATCGCGCTACTGGTCCCTAAGCCAGATCCCCGAGGAATCTCGAAGTTGCTCTCAAAGTCCCCCGTTTCACTGCCGGGGTTTCCTGTTACACGTACGTAACGATTGATTGCGAAGTTAACCACCTCGCCGCCGAAGTCATCGGAGTACGGGCCCACATCGGTCCAGCCCCCAGCGAGATCCACTCTGACTGGTGCAGAGGCTTCGATTTGGGGTGCCATGAAACCTTGGGGGCCGTACGCATAGATATGTGCTGCGACCGAAAATATCGGGTATCAATGGCCCCTCCGCATAGCATGGCGTCCATCCTTGAGAAAGCGATAGCGGCCTTCGCCGCAGGCAAGCCAGTGATGATTTTCGACTCGGCATTCAGGGAACGGGAGACGGATCTGTTGTGGCCTGCAACAGCAGCAACCCCCGAGGTAATGAGGAGGCTGCGGAGGGATTGCGGAGGGCTGCTCTTCCTTGCCATAGGCAACGAGGTAGGGGAGTTGTTCGGACTTCCGTGGCTACAGGATATCCACGCGCACAAGGCGCTGGTGGCAGAGTACCCGGTGCTCGGCCAGTTGATCACTGATGACTTGCAGTATGACACTCGATCAGCCTTCACCCTCTCCCTCAACCACCGCGAGACATACACGGGAATCACCGACAAGGACCGTTCCCTGACCACCAGGCGCTTCGGCGAGTTGGCCCGGGATCTGATGAAGGGGGGCTTCGGCAGTGATGCTGCGGTCACCGCTCTGGGCTCAGAATTTAGGACACCGGGGCACATACCAGTATGCAGGGAATCACCGGGAGGCCTGAAGACGCGCCAAGGACATACAGAACTAGCCGTGGCAATCGCTAGGCTTGCGGGTCGAACTCCATGCACAATCGGAGCCGAGATGCTGGAGCCAGACGGTGATGGTGCGCTCTCGGTCGACGAGGCCCGGCGCTACGCGGCACGGTACGGCGTACCAATGATCACAGGGAGCGACATCACCGGGGTGATGGATGCGAAGGATTGAGGCAGAGAAAACAACTGGAGGATTGGGACCATGGTACGGGTGATGGCTGTCGGAATCTTCGACCTGCTCCACGCAGGGCACCTGCACTATGTCGAGCGGGCTAGATCACTGGGCGATGAGCTCGTAGTTGTCGTGGCACACGATGATACTGTTCGTGAGCAGAAGCACGAGCCCATCACCGGTCAGGAACTGCGTCGAAGAATGGTCGAAGGGCTCAAGCCCGTGGATCAGGCCATTGTGGGAAATCCTCCCAAAGTCCCCATCTTCGAGATTCTGGAGACCGTGAAGCCCGACCTAATCGCTCTCGGATATGATCAGAAGCACTCAATAGAATCGATTCATGAAGGACTATCGAAGCATGGCTACGGGCACATCGAGGTTTTACGCGTGGAGGGGCTGTCAGACGACCTCGACGGGACTAGGAAAATCATCTCTCGAATTCTAGACCTATGGCCGAGTGACGAAGGTGGCCCCTACGAGGAGGACTAACTAGTATGTACACTGGAATCGTCGCTGGCACCGCACCGGTTACCGGAGTTGATGATGATGAAGGAATTCGTACTCTGATTATCGACATGGATGGATTCTGCGAAGGGCTTCTGATTGGTGCAAGCGTGGCGCTGGACGGGGTTTGTATGACGGTTGTGTCCATCGATGGAACGGAAGTCCGCTTTGATGCTATCGAGGAGACTTTGGGGCGGACGACACTTGGGGAGATCGGCCCTGGGGAGATGGTCAACGTTGAGCGATCCCTGAAGGTTGGCGATGAGCTCGGCGGGCATATAATGTCGGGTCACGTCATGACAACTGCGAGAATCATCAGTAGGGAAGAGCGCGGCGAGGGGCTGGACCTGCTGGTGGTGAATCCGGCCAATGTTCTGCCTTTCATCATTGAGAAGGGTTTCATCGGTATCGATGGAATGTCCCTGACTATAGGCGAGGTTTCAGAAGAAGACTTCGCACTGCACATCATCCCTGAGACCCTGAGAGTGACTACGATAGGTAGCAAAGACGTAGGTGACAGCGTCAACATAGAGGTGGATAATAGGACTCAGGCGGTTATTGAGACGGTGATGAGAGGGCTGTCTCTCTCGCCACCCGATTACCCTGCCCCTCAGAATCAACTCGAAATGGGGGGCGATTCGTGAATCTGGGCATTGTGTGCGGAGCCTTCCATCGTGAGGAAGTCGAGAGGATGCTGGAATTCGCCAAGGACGAGGCTGCGTCGAAGAACTGGGAAGTTGCCGAGGTAGTTTGGGTTCCGGGCTCGATGGAGTCCCCTCTGGCGCTTGACCGGCTGCTTCGACATGAGGGCATCCAAGGCGCCATAGTTCTCGGAATTATCGAGCGGGGAGAGACTGATCACGGACTGGTTATGGGTCAGTCGGTCACCCAGGCTATCATCGAGCTTCAAATCAAGCACAATAAACCAATAGGGCTCGGAATTATCGGGCCCGGTGCCGAACCAGAGCACATCGGGCCACGTCTGGAGCCGCATGCAAGAGCCGCTGTCGGGGCGGTAGCAGCGATGGTCGAGTAATCATAGCCTCGACGCCTTGAGGGTGAATGAAAGGGGGAATGCCACATGTCCCTTCTTGAGCCTCCAATAATTCGGTTGAGAGGGCTCGAAGAGCTCGGGCCAAGGGTCGAAGAATAACTCGTCACGCTCGTTGAGGAGGTCGATGCGGAAGCCATTCTCAATAAGTGCGTTCATGATTGTGCCATACCTGAACTCCCAGCAGTGGGTAGTGCGCTCAATGTCAGCCTCCTCGGAAGCGTAGCTGCCTTCACCGGTTTCTGATACCGGGCCCTCGTTGAACAAATCGTACTTCAGAACCAGTCGAGATCCATCAGATTCTTCCTCCACATCGAGCGCATTAAGCATTGGAGTGCTCTCCTCGAGATACAGCACCCCCCCCTGTTTTGTCAGCGTAGCGCACACTCGTGCCCACTCGTCTAGGTCAGGAAGCCAGCACAATGCCCCACGACCAGTGTACAGTATGTCGAAGCGTTCCCCCTCCAGTACCTCGATGGCGTCGCTGACTCTGCTGACGATGAACCTGGAGTCATCGATTCCGAGGATGTTGGCGAATCGCTGGGCCTCGGATATAGCGTTCGAGGAGAAGTCGAGGCCGGTCACCTGTGCGCCCTCGCGTGCCCATGACAGCGTGTCGGTCCCTATGTGGCACTGCATGTGGAGCAGCGTCTTACCCTCGACCGAACCCATCTCCTCGATCTCCCATGGGGCCAACTTCGACTCCCCTGCCAGCCATTGTTCTATTCGGTAGAATTCTGCACCGCTACCCTGCGCATGCAAGTGAGCCAACGCATCCCAAGACTCTAGGTTCTCACGAATCGCCTCCTCATCGTCCGCTGGCGGCGGGGCAGCCCTCCAAGACATGCCCGTAGGGCAGGGATTCTTGATGAAACCCTATCGGCAGCGCGAGGGTGTGATTATTCACCGATCTCGATACCTTGGGCAATCATCATCTCTGCCTCGAGCACAGTCTGGCGCACCACCATAGCAGTGTCCGGGGTAACTGAGATGGAAGTGATGCCGCAATCGACGAGGAAGGGGGGGAACTCGTCCGGGTAGTCACTTGGCGCTTGGCCGCAGATGCCGATTTCTAGCCCTCTTGATGTGAACGCATCGATGGCGCTGCGAATCATCGACTTGACTGCGGGGGCTCGAGCATCCACCTGATGCTGGTATCCCTCCAAGTCATCCCTCGACACAGCGTAGACGGTCTGAACGAGATCATTGGTGCCGATTGAGCCACCGGACAGCCCCATTCTCTCGATGAATGCCTCTGCCTCGATGATGTTGGAGGGCAGTTCGACCATTACGAATAGTGGCACCCCACTGGTGGGTCCGATGGAATGCTCCTCAAGCAGATTCTTGACCGCCTCACCCTCCTCTGGAGAGCGGCAGAACGGCACCATCAACTGGAGGTTTTCGAGGCCGAAGTCATGGAATACTGAGGCCATGGCCTCACACTCCATCTCAAAGGCGGATTTGAAGATCGGATCGAGGTAGCGAGAGGCCCCGCGCCAAGCAATCATCGGATTCTCCTCGATTGGCTCGAAGACGCGCCCGCCGAGGAGGTCCCTGTACTCGTTCGACTTGAAGTCCGAGAGACGAACTAGGACTGGACGTGGATGGAAGGCTGCACAAATCAGGCCGACTCCCTCGCGCAGCTTGTCGATGAAGAGTCCCCTCGGGTGGTCGTAGTTCCAGCATCGCCGTTCGATTGCCTCGACGAGTTCCCTGATAGTCTCCAAGGGCTCATCCTCAAGATTCCGAGCGAAGGGCCCCAGAGGAGGGGGGACTTCGCCGGTCCTGAGGTATCTCTTGAGAGAGGAATGATGCACGAAGGCTAGGGGGTGGATGCCTATCTCTCCGGAGAGCACGAACTCGATACGTGCCAGCCCGACCCCCTCAACTGGCAGTTGTGAGTCGACTAGCGATTTGGTGGGGAATCCGACGTTGAGTTTGATCTTGGTCTTGAGGGGGGTCGATGTGTCGACCCCGTACTCGACAATAGCGAATGGGTGCACTCCGTCGTAGATGTATCCGGTATCCCCCTCCGAGCATGAGCCGGTCACCTTTTGCCCATTATCCAGGCTTAGCGCATCCGCGCATCCGACAATAGCAGGAATCCCAAACTCGCGGGCAATGATCGCAGCGTGGCTAGTCCTCCCCCCCTTGCGAGTGACTATCAGTGATGCCTCCTTCATCATCGGCTCCCAGTCAGGAGTGGTCATTTCGGTGACAAGGACGTCTCCCTTCTCAAAAACGAGTTCCCCCCATGTCAAGTCCTCAATCCTCTCGCCATCGGCCAGCCTGTTCTGGAGGGACCGTCGGCGCTCCAGGACCTCCTGGTATGACTGGTAGGTGCGAACTGGTCCGGACCCTATTCGCATGCCAACAGCCTGACCCTTTGCAAGAACGAAACCACGCTTCAATCGCTCAATTAGGCCTGCATCCATCTCGTACCGGACAATCCCCCTAGTCTCGTTGGCGTGGACGGTTTCGGGGCGGGCCTGTACGATATACATGCTGCCGTCGATGCCGTCCTTGGCCCATTCGATGTCCATTGGCATCTCGTAGTGTTTCTCAATGCGCAGCGCCATGCCTGCGAGTCTCTTGCACTCACGATGATCAAGGACCCAGTCACGACGTTCCGAAAAGGGTACCTCGTCAATAACGGTGGCTCGAAGGCCGTCGCTGGCGTAGACCATTCTCTGTTCCTTGCTACCTAGATGCCTGTGTACGACAGAGTGCTTGTCCTTCTCCAGCCCCCCCTTCCACACGGTGTAGGTATCAGGCGAGACCGTTCCCTGTACGACCAGTTCGCCGAGTCCATATGAGGCGGCAATGTGGATGACTCCATCGTGACCAGAGTCCGGATCGATGGTGAACATAACCCCCGAGCAAGCGAGATCGGAACGGACCATCTTCATGATTACGACGCACAAGGGGCTGGCAAGGGGGTCCATCCCCCTATCGAGCTGGTAGCAGATGGCTCGCTCGGTGAACTGGCTGGCTACGCACTTTCTCCAATGGAGGACAACGTTGGCCTCGCCGTTGATATTGAGGTATGACTCATACTGGCCTGCGAAGGATGCATCCTCTGAGTCCTCGGTCGTGGCCGAGGAACGGACTGCCACGTCAGTTCCCTTGCCATATTGCACGCACAATTCCCTGTACGCTTCCCCGATGGCATTGGCTATCGAATCGGGGACCGGCGTATCGAGAACCAGGGCCCTGGCCAGCTCTGCCCTACCATGCATCCCCAGTGAGTCACTTTGGTCGGCGCCTTCGAGGCATACCCGCAGTGCCTCTGCAAGCGTGAGTTGGGAGATAGCCTCGATTCTGATGTCATCCAGTCCTTCGATCTCTACTACTTGGTCCCAGATTCCCCGAGGGATCTCGGCATCGACGAACTCCCGGTAACTATGCGATGTGGTGCAGTAGCCGTTCGGCACTAACACCCCAGATTTGCTCAGGCTGCAGAACATCTCTCCGAGGGAGGCCCCCTTTCCACCCACTGAAAGTGCATCCTCGCGGCCCACCTCCCCAAACCAGAGCACGTGCGAATCAGTTCCCATAATCTCCCAATTCCCCTAGTCGCATGCGACCTAGCCGGCACCATCGATAGGAGACAGATAATTGTTGAGTCTGAAAAGCGGTGCGAGTTGTTTTCGGAAGTTTTTCGGAGGCAGGGTTGAAGGACATCCCACCATTGGGGACGCTCGTGGACGACGGTGTGCGCAAATTGGTGATCATCGGATCTGGACCTGCTGGATACACTGCTGGCTTGTATTCCTCCCGGGCCCTCTTGGACCCCCTCATGTTCGCCGGATATATGTCCGGCGGCCAACTGATGCTCACCTCCGAGGTTGAGAACTTCCCGGGGTACCCCCAAGGAGTGGAGGGGGCTGCCATGATGGCCCACATGAGAGAACAAGCCGAGCGCTTCGGGCTTGAGGTGCAAGACAGGAACGTGGAGAGGGTCGACCTCTCTGAGCGACCGTTCGGCGTTTGGGTCGAGGGGGAGGAAATCCGGACGGAGGCTATCATCGTCTGTACCGGGGCCGAGGCTGTCTGGCTCGGAGTCGAGGGTGAGGATGCGCAGAAGGGCAGGGGGATTTCGGTCTGCGCCACATGTGATGGTGCTTTCTTCCGCGAGGAGGAGGTTATCGTCGTCGGCGGAGGGGACTCGGCCATGGAGGAGGCCACATTCCTGACTCGCTTCGCCAGCAAGGTCACCATCGTCCACCGACGTGAGGGGTTCCGGGCTTCGAAGGTGATGTACGAGAGGGCCGCCAGTCATCCAAATATCGAAATTAAGACATTCAGACAGGTGAAGAGATGGCTCTCTGACGACAACGGCCTCACTGGGGCCATCATGGAGGACCCCAGAGATGGCTCGATAGAGGAGATCTCATGCACTGGTGCTTTCATTGCCATCGGTCATAAGCCCATTACCGGATTCCTTGGGAATCAAATCGAGACCGACGCAGAGGGCTATATCGTCCACAGTGAGAACACCATGACTAGCGTGCCCGGAGTTTTTGCCGCTGGCGACGTCGTCGACAAGCGCTACCGGCAGGCAATTACAGCCGCTGGAATGGGTTGCCAGGCAGCCATAGATGCCGAGAAGTGGTTGGAAGACCAGTGCTGAGGCCCTGTAATGGATCGCGTCGACGTGTTCGGTGACGCCAGCACTTGGCAGGAAAGGAACTGGCTGAGCCACAAAATAGCCGATGGGGTATACCTCCTGCATACCAGCATTACTCTCTACTGTGCTTTCGCATGGCTCGGCCCCCACGATTGGATGCTCTGGGGGGTCGTGATCATCTACGGCTCAACCGAGCTTCTGTGGCTTTTCAGGGACAGTTTCTGTATACTTACTGACCTCGAACGATACCTACGCGGCATACCAAAGCCGGATTCGTTCCTTGAGCAGAATTTCATCCGCAGATTGCTCCTGTTGCTATTCCGCAAGGACATTGCCCCAGAGTTGGCCAAGACAATTACAAGGGCATGGGGGCGAATTGGCTTCCTTGTTGCATCCGTTCGGCTCCTCGTACCAGGCGTGCCATGACTAGTCAGTCTGACCGAAGCACACTTGGACAGAACACACCCTCGACAAACCGTGCCTGATGGACTTGATGAAGCTCAGAGAGAGCGCTACGCTCGGCATCTCGTCCTTCCAGATGTCGGCGAAGAGGGACAATCTCGTCTGCTGGAGGCGTCCGTTCTCGTTGTCGGTGCGGGGGGTCTTGGCTCCCCAGCATTGCTGTATCTCGCAGCGGCTGGGGTGGGTAAGATTGGGATTGTAGATCACGATGTGGTCAGTTTATCGAATCTGCAGAGGCAGATCATCCATAGCACTTCCACAGTTGGAGAGTCCAAGGCGTCTTCCGCGGCAAGGAGAGTCTCAGACCTCAATCCCGACGTCCTAGTGGAGGCAATCGAGCAGAGGCTGGATCATGACAACGCCCTCGGCATCATCGAGAGATACGATGTGGTGCTGGACGGGACCGATAACTTCGATTCGCGATATTTGATAGGAGATGCTTGTGAGGTTTTAGGCAAACCATGGGTGTTCGGAAGCATCCACAGGTTCGATGGGCAGGTTTCGACGTTCAATTTTGATGATGGGCCGAATTACCGCGACCTGTTCCCCAAACGCCCACCACTTGAGTTTGCCCCGAACTGCGCAGAGGCAGGAGTTCTTGGGGTGCTTCCCGGACTTGTGGGGACGATACAGGCAACGGAGGCTATCAAGACGGTTCTGGGCATTGGTGACCCGCTCTGTGGCAAGCTCCTCACCATAGACGCATTAACTATGGAAATGCGCACTCTTTCTTTCTCTGCCGGCCCGGATAGGGTGCGAATTTCATCGCTCGAGAAGCCAAAAGAATCTTTGTTCGCAGAAATTAGCCCTACGGACTACGTTAGCCGCCTTGAGAACGGTTGGATGCCTTTTCTCCTAGACGTCCGCAAGGCAGCCGAGGAGGGCATTGTCTCGATAGACGGCACCGATCTGCGAATCCAACATCGCCAGATTCCCGGGAGGATCGAGGAAATTCCAAAGGACAGGGATGTGGTCATCTACTGTAGAACTGGACGCAGGTCCACTGCTGTAGCCCAGTTTCTCTCGGATAATGGGTGGCCGGGGAACATGGTCTACAACCTCAGTGGGGGCATCTATGCATGGTCAGAAACCGTAGATTCCAGTTTTCCTAAATATTAATTGTGGTAATTATTCCAATAATACAATGTTTATTTGTGGTAATATTGATTGTATTACACACATTATTGTGAAACTTTGGCTACTGATTTACAATATTATTGATTAGTTGTGGTTAAATTAGACTTAAACTACCGATTAATTGTTGTACTAATGCTCCATCGCTCCAACATGAGTTATGCACGTCAAGGCATCTGGAGATGTCCCTCTTGCTCGAAGCATCAAGTATGGAAGACGAGGAACGCAGGAATCAACCATCTCGACAGGAGGTGCGGAAACTGCGATGAAAGGATCAGAGTGACGCTCAATCGCTCCGGTTCCGGTCAGGGACGTTTGCGAACCGTCGAGATTTGGGAGAGGGGGTCAGCAATAGGCTTGGATGAGCTGGAAGATGAAGTAGGGCGTAGGGACAGAGGAGAGGGGGGTCGGTCTGAGCGCTTTGGCAGAGAGGCGAACAAATTGCTTGAGGCGGTTACTCAAGCAGATTTGCCTGTCATTTGGGGTGCTGGTTGGAGGGCGGGTACGCCACTGTCCTTTCCACGGCCCCTTGGCTCCAGTGTGGCAAGAGGGGAGTTGCTGACTTTCATCGCTGAACGACACGACGGGCATCTGAATGCCATAGCGGAGTGCTGGGATATGGGATGTGCACCTGCCACCTTCGATGGGAGGGGGTACCACGAGTTCTCGAACAGTCTGCTGGATAAGATCAGTGAGCATCTGGCAGATCGTCTTCTGGGACCACAACTAGCAACACTTGAGAAGGCTGAAATTATTCCTATGAGGTCTGGGGGGCTTTACCTAAATCGGCGTGCTGCGCGATTCTTGCTGGATGTCTCTCTGTGCTTGAGAAGAATTGCGCACTATTCCTCCATAACACTCGAACAACGGATGGAATGGCAGCGATGGATGACGCGGACAAGGTTGGTAGACGAGCATCTGAAGGACCTCTTCGGCGCAGGTTTGCCGACTCCGGGCGGTGGGAGTTTCGGTGGCAAGGGCTTCCGTTCCACGTGGCAGGAGGGCATTGCTGCATGTGCCTCTTCGTTAAGGAGGGCTGTCGATTTACCTCCTGAAGAACGTCACAGAGCTGATATCGTGGCACCGATGATCCGTGATCTCGGACTCGCGCTAGCAATGGGTCAGACCCCTTCCGAGGTACTGGTTTCCCAAGTGGGAAAATCCGCTTCCGGCATGGATGGCGGTCATCCGGGAAGTGGTGGCAGGGACCTGCATATCGGTAACTGGGAGAAGGGAGTCCTGCCTCCCACCGCACCGCTTCCCGTGGGTAGCGCCACATCCACGGGCTTGGCTCTGGCCGCCAAGCGCCTAGGGATCGACAGGTTTCACCTCGCTCCAGTGGGCGAGGGTTGCAGCAGCAGTGGAGAGTTCTGGGAGGCGATGAACTTCGCCGGAGCCCGTGGCCTCCCCATCTGCTACATGATACAGAACAACCAGATTGCACTGGATACCTTCGTCTCATGCCAGTCTGGAGCCGAGACTTTCGGCGACAAGGGGCACGCTATGGGAATCCCCTCATGGACTATCGACGGCTCGGATCCAGCCAAGTTCTACTCCTCTACAGCGGTGGCTCGTGAATTCGCCATGGCTGGTGGTGGAGCCACCCTGATTCACGTCGAGACGATGCGGGGCTCCGGTCACGCGCACCACCACGATGATCTCTATCTGGGTGCTGCAAGTGGCAATCCACCTGGCTACGTCGACCGTGGACTGCTCTCCTACTGGGCAGACAAGGATCCCGTTCCCAAACATAGGGAACTCCTGATTCACTTGGGTGCGAGCGAGGGCTCCCTAGTGGAAATGGCAGCAGAAGAGGAGGAGATGGTCGAGGCCGCGAGGGCTGAACTGGAGGACATGGAATGGCCTGTGGGGCACTCGGTGACCAAGGGTGTCACCTCTTTGCACGATGCGCCCAGCCATGATCAGCAACTCAAGAGGATTCAGTTCGAGGGGGGCTGTGGAGAAGCCCCTCTCGCCCCCGGTGAGATGGCAATGGAATTCTCCGAGGCCCCGAATTCCTGGACATACAGTCGGGCCATCCAGAATGGAATGGCCGCTGTTGCCGAGAAGTACGGAGAGAAGGTCGTCTTCATGGGAGAGGACATGGAGGTTGCTGGGGCCTTCGGCATGACCCTCCCTCTCAAGGCAAAGGGACATCGGGACAAACTACTGGACATGCCCATTTCCGAGGCGATCATAATCCATTCCGCTACCGGAGCCGCACTAGGTGGGATGCGCCCCATGGCCGAGATCCAATTTGGTGGCTTCGCGGCTCTTGCGATGAATCCATTGATCAACAACGCTGCCCAACTCCGGTGGAGGTGGGGCGGCGAGGTTCCAATGACCGTGAGGATTCCCCTGGGAGCCAAGACTCGCAGTGGCCCCTTCCATGCCAATATGATCGAATCGTGGTTCATCAACGACCCCGGGCTCGTTATCGTGTTCCCCAGCACCCCTCAGGACGCGTACGACCTGCTGGTCGAGTCACACGCCTTGCCGGATCCGGTAGTCTACCTAGAGCACATCGGACTGTACGGTCTGAGAGGGGGTAAGACTGGGTGGGGGAAGTCGGTCAACCAGCTCGTTGACACTGAATCCGTACACCAGAGGCTCTCTGCGGGCCAGACCTCTGTCGGTGAGGCGAGAATTGTGCGTGGGGGCAGGGATCTGACCATAGTTACCTGGGGGGCGATGGTTCACGTTGCCTTGGAGGCTTCATCAGAGGCCTCCAAGAAGGGTGTTGAGGTCGAAGTCGTTGACCTCAGGACGCTCGTCCCCTTTGACGCGAGGACTTGTGTAGAGTCGGTTCGTCGTACGGGAAAACTGCTTGTCCTGCAGGAGTCGCAGTGGTCAGGGGGACTGGGGCATACAGTCAGCAGCAGAGTCATCGAAGAGGCTTTCTGGAGCTTGGAATGCCCTCCCGTGGTCATTGGGGCTCTAGACACCCCTGTGCCCTTCTCCCCCACTTTGGAGGATCACACGATTCCTTCGGCTGAACTGGTCTCGCGCCATATCGAGTTAGCATGCGCTTGACCTGATTCTCGAGCTCACCTAGCAAACAGTCATGTGTACCACTTCGGCAGAATGCGATGTGGATGCAGCGTACGTCCTGATAGGTTTCATCTTCCTGATGGGAGGGGGCGAGGGGCTTGTACAAGGTGCAGTTAGAATTTCAAGCAGACTCCAGATTCCCCCTCTGCTGGTCGGTTTCACTGTAGTTGCTGTAGGTACGTCACTGCCCGAGCTTGCAGTCGCACTTGAGGCTGTTAAGCAAAATTCGCCTGAGATTGCTGTGGGTGGCGTAATTGGCTCAAATGTGGCTAACGTGATGCTAGTCCTGGGAACCGCTGCCGTCCTCGGGGTGTGCTCCGACCCGGATCAAGGAATCAAGAGGGACTCTGTTGCGGTTATGGTCGCAACTCTGGTTCTACTGGCGATTGTGTTGATTGGGGAATTATCGCGGATGGTTGGCTTCGGCATGGTTATCGCTCTAGGGGGGTACTACTGGTACGCATACATCGATGCAACTAGGACCGGAGAGGAGGTCGAGGTCGGCCACTCTTGGCTACCCGATCGCTTGGATCTGGCCATACCATCTTGCATTGCGGGGGGTTGGATGATCTGGATTGGGGCTGAGTTGCTCGTCAAAGGTGCTACTGGAATTGCTGAGAGCTACGGCATCTCCGAAGCGGTGATCGGGCTGTCAATGGTAGCCTTGGGCACATCCCTCCCCGAACTGGCAGTGACCCTGGTAGCCGGTCTGCGCGGTCAGGGCGGGGTGGCAATAGGCAATGTCCTCGGATCGAATGTAATCAACATCCTCGGAATACTCGGTTTGACGGCTATCATCGGTGGGGGCTTGGGAATCTCCGGATCCTTTGCCGAGAGGGACGTCTGGGTAGTCCTAGCAACCTCGGGAGCCATTGCTGGCATGCTATTGGGGGAACGAGAAATCGGCAAGGGCATCGGTTCGACGATGATCTTCGGCTACTTGTCCTACATCATCATTCTATACCTCTAATACGGGCGACTCTGCCCTACGGTCGTGGTCGAATCACGAGTCGAGTGCATCGTCTTGGCCGCTGGATCAAGCGAACGCATGGGGCGAGACAAAGCACTTGTCAAGATCGGAGAGGAGACCCTAGTGGGCTTGACGGTACGCAGACTGGCGGCGCATGGGCTATCGCCGGTAGTGGTTACGAGATCGGACATCGAGAGGGAGATTGCGGAAGCGGCCCCATCCAGCAAGGTACTTGTCAACCCAAGCCCGGATACCGGTAGAACCGGAACCCTACAAATCGGAATCGCCGAACTCGATGCTGAAATCGGGACTGGTTACAGGCTGCTGGTAGCCCCAATAGACCGTCCAGGATTCTCGGACTCCACCCTGAGGTCGCTCGTCTCTTCCGAGCGGACCCGTTGCCCGGAGAAAGACGGGAGGGGGGGGCATCCTCTGATTATCTCAGCAGATGACGTCGGAAGAATTCGGGATTCCCCCTCCGATGTCCCTCTGCGCGACTTGGTGGAGCCCGAAAGATTCGAAGTCAACGATCCGCTCCTGCACCTGAACGTTGACTCTCCGAACGATTTGATCGAACTATCAGATTCTCTCGCCGAACTGTGATTGGTTGGTTGATGCGAAAATATTCTTCTGTCGTTGGCTTCTCGGAGGGACATAATATGGATGTCGTTGGCTTCATCGAGGGTTTCAGTCCGATTCAACAAGCCCTGATAGCAGGCCTATTCACCTGGTTCCTCACCGCGGCCGGAGCGGCTCTCGTTATCTTCTTCAAGGAACTGGACAGGAAGGTCCTCGATGCGATGCTCGGCTTCGCAGCTGGAGTGATGATAGCTGCCAGCTTCTGGTCGCTGCTCTCCCCTGCTCTGGAAATGTCGGAGGGGGGGGATCTTCCAGTCTGGTTCCCAGCGCTCGTTGGTTTCCTTCTGGGGGGGATCTGCATGAGGCTGATTGACATGTTCCTGCCTCACCTCCATCCCGGAGCCCCCCCCGAAGAGGCAGAGGGCATCGAGAACAGCTGGCGCAGGAGCATGCTATTGGTCTCGGCGATAACACTGCACAACATCCCAGAGGGGCTTGCCATCGGTGTCGCCTTTGGTGCGGCCGCCTCGGGATTCGAGGGTGCGACCGTGGGCGCCGCAGTGGCTCTGGCAATAGGGATCGGCATCCAAAATTTCCCGGAGGGCGCTGCAGTCTCTCTGCCACTCAGGCGTGAGGGACTCTCTAGGAGGTCCAGTTTCCTGTGGGGGCAGTTATCCGCTACCGTCGAACCTGTAGCGGCCGTCTTAGGGGCTGCACTGGTAATCGTCGCAACACCGATTCTCCCCTATGCCCTATCCTTCGCAGCAGGTGCGATGATTTTCGTGGTCGCAGAAGAGCTGATTCCGGAATCCCACAGAGGGGGCAATGGGGACATCTCTACTATGGGAGTGATGTTGGGGTTCGCCGTGATGATGGTACTCGACGTCGCTTTCGGCTAATCCCCCCCCTGCGCAAGCACAAAGGCACACAACCCTCTCTCAGGGACGTGACCCGTGCTGTCCTAACATGGGTGCTGGATAGGCTCGATGTCGGTGAGCGGGTTGCCATAGCCTCGGTGATTGAGGCAAGGGGCAGCGTACCGGGAAAGCCGGGGGCTAGACTGGCTATGACGTCTGATGGTTCGAAGTTCGGCACTGTAGGGGGGGCGGGTCTGGAGCTCGAGGTCGAAGACGCGCTGAGCAATCTGCTAAGCGAGGACAGAGGGCATTCACGCAAAAAGGGAGGCAAGGTGCAGACATTTGTCCTCTACAAGGATGGGAAGGGAAAAGAAGTGAGGGCGTTGGACAGTCTCTGCGGGGGTCGCGTAACCGTCGCGATGGAGGTCATTGAGCCGATGCCACACATACTAATCATAGGGGGTGGGCATGTCTGCCGCTCCATAGTCACCGTTAGTGACACTCTGGATTGGGCCCACAGTGTGTTCGATGTCAGGCCCGAGTACGCCACGGAGGATCGTTATCCCGCCGCAAGTGAGTTGCATGCTTCTTCCGTCGCCGAATTCCTGGATTTAGAGGACGAGCAAACGCTAGGCAGATTCTCGGACGTGCTTCTGCTTGGGCATGACTGGGCTGTCGATCAGGAGATGCTGATTGGGCTTCTCAAAAAGCGCGGAGAGTCGGAAAGGCCTAGAATTGGTGCTATAGGATCCAAATCCAAGTGGATTTCGTTCAGGAAGGCGGCCATCGAATCTGGGCTTGCAGAAAAGGCGGTGGATTCAGTCAGATGCCCCATCGGCCTGGATATCGGCGCTGACTCGCCAGAGGAAATCGCTTTGTCTGTATGCGCGGAGCTGCTCTCACTGGAACGAGGGGTCAATCCAGCCGAAGGCTGAAATCGCGACCGTGTTGCGACTAGTTCGTGCGCCTGTGGACAGTGCTCATGGTCGTTCTCGTCATTTCGGCACCCTTCAGCGGCTGCCTCTGGGAGAAAGAGCCACCCCCAGAAGTGATAGAGGAGCCGCCTCACTTCGGTGCCTTCAGTGTGGTCGCACCCATAGACACAGGGATTAACGTCTATCACAATCACTTCGCAATGAACGATTCCTACCCAAACTGGCTACTTGACGGAATGGGGGTGAACATGGTTTGCGAAATCGCGAAGAACGGCACCTGGCAGGAGCGCTACGAAGCTGACCGGGAGAGTTGCTGGGATGTCATCGGGGCGGGTGACATCGTCTGGTTCAAAGGATCTCGGATAATTGGGACCACCCCCGATGACAATACCGACATCCCCATTCTGGACGATCCAACCGACGGCCATGGTAGCGCTGTCACAGGCGCGGTTCTCAATGCCAATCCGGATGCCGTGATTTTCTTCGTCGAAGGTTTCAGCGATGCCGCGGTGCTCGCAGCGGCAAACCAGCCACTCGTAGACATCATAACTACCAGCTTCGGGCCCATTCTTTCGGTACCAGTCCCCGGAATAGAAGATGCCACCAAGGTTGCCGTCATCCAGAAGAAGAAGCTCCACACGGGTGCGGCAGACAACTCCCCCTCGCCCGCAGTGCAGGACTCTACTGCCGGCCCCCCCTGGAGCATCGGGGTTTCGGGATACGCAGAGGAGGGGGACGACCAGAAGGAGACGATGAGCGGGTCGTATCCCGACGTGGCGGCCGATTGGACGCAAGTGCTTCCGAACCACGACGACATTGATGGATACCACGAGACTTCCGGAACCTCATTTGCCACACCACGCACTGCAGGATTGCTGTCAGGGGTGCTAATGCGGTTGCGAGCCGAGTTCGGGGATGACTCCTCGGGAGCGGATCCGGCCATCAGAGACGGACTGCTGGTTAATGGCACCAACTTCACACTTACCAACGACGATCTCAGAAACGCGCTCAACCGATCCGGATGGTATCCCTCATTCTCAACTTGGGACCCGCTCTCGGGAACCACCCCAATATCACCAATCGCACCTTGTTCCCAAGTAGGTTGGGGGGTGGTAAACGAGAGTAACGTGCTACCCATCATTGAGCATCTGAATGGAACGGCATCGATGACTCAGCGGTCAAGCGACGTCGTGATGTGCATGGAAGCCAACCAAGCGATTCGCGAGGCATATTGGACTTGATCGATTCGACGGATTCAAAGTCGTGGTTCGCCCCCCAGTGCTATGAGAAAAGTTCTCCTGAGATGGAAAATCACCTCACTAGGTGGCTCCAAGGAGATTGCTCGCATCGTGGAAATGGCTGAACGTCTCGAAGTCCTAGGTCACCTTTCACTAGGGGAGGATGGTGTCACCCAACTGGTTGAGGTCAAGATGCGCGAGGGGCACGAACTCCATGAGTTATCCGAATTGGATAGTTTTGAGGTGCTGGAGAAGCATGAGGAGGACGAGGATGGGATACTAGCCAGCATTCTATGCACGCACCCTCTCGCAAAGACTGCCATCGAGCTCTCGAACATTCACGTACACCCACCGTATGGGATTGACTCAAAACGGGGATTGGAGCTCCGAATTACGGGACGCTCTGACTCGATACGTAGATTCGTTGGACTTATTCGAGCCGTCATGCCCCCAGACAGTATCAGCGTTCAGACCTTCAAGTCAGAGAATCGCAACGGATGGTCTGATTTCCTCACACCCAAGCAGAGGGAGGTGCTGATTCTTGCTGTTCGGAAGGGGTACTACGAACATGACTCGAAAGTTACCCTCAAGCAGCTTGCTGATGAGATGGACATTGCCCGAAGCACACTCGGAGAGCATTTGAAGAGGGTCGAGACCGAGATTATGAAGAGAGTGGCCGAAGAGTTGGTTTGAATACAACGGCCACCCCTACCGAATGCTCAAAGGATGGTTGCGCTTGTGTCGGCATGACATGGTGCAGTATCGGCTACCTATGCTTCCTCTGTCTGACAGGGTGCCGTGGTCCGCTATTGTCAACGGCATGACCGTCTCCGTGCCAATTGAGAGCAATGCCATCCTTCTGGACGTGCTTAGGGACCAGGTGGGTAGCCTCGGTACCAAGCGTGGTTGCGATTTGGGAACCTGCGGATGCTGTAGCGTTATTGTGAACGGCACCCCGAAGCTATCGTGTCTGACTCTTGCTCAAGAGGCGTCCGGAAGCGATATCACCACGGTCGAAGGACTCGCAGACGGCCACCACCTTCATCCAATCCAAGAAGCCTTTACCGAATTCGGGGGAAGCCAGTGCGGCTTCTGTACGCCCGGCTTCCTCGTAGTCATCTCCGCGCTTCTGGAGGAGAATCCGACTCCGGATGACGACGAGATCAAGACCGCCATCGAGGGGAACCTCTGCAGGTGCACCGGCTACCAGCAGATCGTCGACTCGGTTCGGGCTGCTTCCGAGATTCTCATTTCTGGAAGAGGGGGCGCGGATTCGACGACGGCAAAGAGCGACCCGCATCCGGGCTACGGAGGAGATTGAGGGCGATTGCATGACTGAGGACAAGGGCAGGGTAGTTGGGTACCGGCAGCAGGGCGGCAAGCTGCCCTTCCCCAGACCGGGATCTGGCGGCAGCAGCAAGTTCAGCGAGCCTCGCGACGAGGATGCCATAGTGAGCGGCATGGGGGCTGGTGGTCACAGGCATGACGACCTCGTGACCGGTTCGAGCATCGGCAGGCCCACGGCTCTGATTGATGGTCGCTGGAAGGTCACTGGTCAGGCGCAGTTTGGTGACGACATCCGCCTACCCGGAGAACTGATTGGCAGGATCGTGCGCTCGAAGCACCACTACGCAAGGGTACTGTCCATCGATGCCTCGGCTGCGATGGAGCTACCCGGGGTAATCGCTGTGGCTACCGGGCAAGATGCCAGTGGAGAATTCGGCGTTCTGCCCGTGACCAAGGACGAGCATGCTATGGCTCGCGAGAAGGTGCGCCACGTCGGTGACCTGATTGCCTGTGTCGCTGCCGTTGACGAGGCTACTGCGAGGGAGGCTGGACGCCTCATCGAAGTCGAGTACGAGGAGCTTGAAGCAGTCCACGACATGAGGGGGGGGCTGGATGACGTTGCCGAACCAATCCATGACAGGGGCGAATATCACATCGGTTCGTCGAATATCCAGAAGAGAGTTTTCCAGGAGTTCGGGAACATCGAGGGAATGACCGCCAACGCCGTCGCCAGCCACCACTCGAGCTGGTTGTTCGCCGGTGCCAATCACGGGTTCACCGAACCCCACGCCGTGGTTGCCAATTGGGACCCGTCCGGTAGGCTGACACTGTTCACCCCCCAGCAGGCTCCGCACTACTTGCACAGGGCGCTGGCTGACGTGCTGGAAATCCCGATGCACCAGATCAACGTCCACAGGACATTCGTCGGTGGGGGTTTCGGGGGCAAATCCGATCCATTCCCTCACGAGATGTGTGCTGCTATTCTATCTCGCAAGACTGGCAGACCGGTCAGAATCAACTTCGACCGCGAAGAGGTCTTCTGGGTAAATCGTGGGCGCCATCCCTCGCGCATCGAGATGAACCTGCACGCCGACTCCGAGGGTCGGCTCTGCGGCATCGAGACAGATGCCCTGATCGATGGCGGTTCTTTCGCCTCCTTCGGTCACGTCACCACCTACTACAACGGAGTCCTGCACACCGCCCCTTACGAAATCGGAGCATTCCACTACACCGGAGCCAGGGTATGGACCAACAAGCCGGCGAGCGGGGCAATGCGTGGCCATGGCGCTGTCAACTCGCGCTGCGCCGTTGAGGTCGGGATGGATGGCCTCGCCGAGGAGCTGGGTGTCGATCCCTTCACTCTGAGGCTGGCCAACCTCCTACCCCCTCACTCAGCCACGATTACAGGGTTCAGAGTGACCAGTATCGGTATGCGTGAGTGCCTAGAGCGCGTAAGGGAGGCCTCTGACTGGGACGACAAGTTCCGCAAGTTGCCCGACGGGCACGGAATCGGCGTCGGCTGCGGCTTCTTCATCTCCGGCAGCGGGCTGCCAATTCACTGGGAACCCAACAAGTTCCCCCACGCCACGGTCCACCTCAAGGTCGACATGGATGGAGGGGTAACCGTCCACACCGGGGCTGCTGACATCGGACAGGGCTCTGACACCGTAGTTGCCCAGTCAGTGGCCGAGGTACTCGGCCTGCCCCTCGACATGATCAGGATTCGGAGCAGGGAGACGGACACCTCCCCTGTCGACCTCGGATCTTACTCGTCTCGCGTGACTTTCATGAACGCTAACGCCGCCATCTCCGCAGCTATGGGGATTCGGCAGGAATTATTGAAGGCGACTGCTGAAATTACTGGCTCGCCCGTCGAGAGTCTGGTTATCGGAGACCGTCGCATCCACAGTAAGAAAGAACCCGCAGTGGGGGTGTCCTACCTAGAAGCACTGCACAAGGCGCAGGAGGACAGGGGCGCACTTGTTTCCTCTGGTTCCTACCGGACTCCACCAATGGGACGAGTTCACAAGGGTGCCGGCGCGGGAATCTCCCCCGCATACTCCTTCTCGGCCTACGTCGCCGAGGTCAAGGTCGACATCGAGACCGGTCAGACCCGGGTGCTCAAGGTGTGGGCCGCTCACGACTGCGGCAAGGCCCTCAACCCCCTATCGGTCAAGGGGCAGATGATTGGTTCTTGCCACATGGGCCTAGGCCAGGTCCTGAGCGAGGAGATGAAGTACAGCCGAAACGGCCACCTGATCAACCCCGGCCTCCTTGATTACAAGATTCCGACCGTTCACGAGATGCCTGAAATAGTCCCTATTATCGTCGAGTCGAGGGACTCAGAGGGCCCCTTCGGTGCCAAGGAGGCCGGAGAGGGCCCTCTTCTGCCAATACTGCCCGCGGTGTGCAACGCCGTGTACGACGCAGTAGGAATCAGAACCAGCGAGTTGCCGATCACGCCAGATCGTTTGCACAAGATGATCGAGGGGCGCTGCAAGGAAGAAGGAGTCTCCTGTCCGCTGGACCTACCCTCCCCCAGGCTGGAGTTCTCGGGCCTACAAGGCACCCTGGAGGCTCGTGCCGCAAACCACGAAAAGCGTGACCGTGCTCGCAGCACTGACTCGGACCCCACCCCATACCACAACGGAGCACTATTCGGGTTCGACCCGGAAATCCCGGCGGACGATCAGGATGAGGGCTGGGTTGTCAGCGTGACACCGAGCGCCGAGTACATCGGCAGCCCCCGCTTGGCCGGCAGTGCGTGGAAGCATGCCGAGCGACGATACGGGGGTGATTCCTGATGCGGATGCCTCCGTTCTCGCTTCATACACCTCGAACCTTGGATGAAGCACTGGCCATCTCCGGCGCGCTAACTGACTCAGACCAGAAGTTTGACTGGGTCGCAGGCGGAACCGACTTATTGCCCAACTACAAGTGGCACCTGAATGCAAAGTCTCACGTCATCTCCCTAGCAAGGGTCTCGGAACTCTCCAAACTCTCAGACACCCACATAGGCGCTATGGTCAGACTCCAGGATCTAGTGGAGTCCGAAACCGTGCATCCGTTGATCTCCCATGTTTCCAGCAAGATTGCCAGTGTCATGCTGCGACGCTCTGGAACGGTCGGGGGGAACATCTGCCTAGATACCAGGTGTTTCTGGTTCAACCAGTCTGAAGAATGGCGCGAGTCGATAGATTGGTGTCACAAGTGTGATTGCGGGAGCGGAGCCAACTGTAGGGTCATAGCCAACCAGAACGAGCGCTGCGTTGCCACCTACCAAGCCGACCTCGCTCCAGCACTGATGTGCCTCGGAGCATCAGTACATCTCACCTCACCAAGGGGGACTCGTTCCATGGCACTTTCAGAGTTCTTCCAAGAGGATGGCATCACAAAAAACGTCCTTGAGCCCGGAGAGCTCGTCACCCACCTGAAACTGCCAATAGACGCATCAGAGTGGAAAGGGGACTATCAAAAACTCAGGCAGCGTGAGGCTTGGGACTTTCCTGAAGCCGGCGTTGTGGTCGCATGGAAGGGGGAGGGGGGGTCCCCAATAGACTTGCGAGTGGCGACAACAGGTCTGGGAGTCGTTCCCGTACTGCACCAAGAGGCCTCCGCCGTGCTAGATCATTGGGAGGGCGAGGCCAGTGTTGAAGCGTTGGCAGAATCCATCCGAAAGGCGGTAAAACCGGTTCTGAATACTTGGTTCTCCCCCACATACAGACGAAAGATGGTCAAGGTCTTAACAAAGCGAGCGAGTAGGGGCCTACTGGTGAGGTGATGGAGCGAAGCGCACGCTCGCTGTTGCTTTCGGTGGCAATACTTGCCCTTCTGGTTCCAGCAAGTCCTCTAATGGGGCAGGATCTCGACGCATGGGATCTAGGGATAATATACCTCGGGGATGATGCGGAGACGCCTTTCGAAATCTCCAGGGATGGCACCATTTGGGTCGAGTTCTTTGTAGAGAACTCCGGACTAGTGGAAATAGAATTGGAATTTGAGTACGAAATCCCCTTCGAGGGGGGGCATGATGCACCCGAGAGTGCCACCGTCGCCGCCGGGTCGAACGAGACGTTCGACCTAAAGGTGAGTGATATCGACGTGTTCAACTTCGAAGCGAGGCAGGAGGATTCGTTCTCCATTACAGCGACGGTCATTGCGCGGCAGGGCATCCCTGATCCACTCAACACACAGCAGAGTGAGGAGGGGGATCTCGTCATTCCCACGATCTATGACTTGAGCATTGACGTCGATGACCCTATTGGCCCAATGAATGCTGGTACGGATACAATCCTAAGGGTATCTGTCACCAACACAGGGAACGTCCAAGACAAGGTGGGGGACGTCGAAGTCTCTGACGACTGCCCCCTTCTCACCGCTGATAATGGCCTCGATGAGCTGATGATGGGCAACATAATGCCTGGAAAGGCCAAACAGGCCAATCTGAAGGTCATGGCATCACAGAGCCACCCCAAACGGCACTGCGACATCACGGTGACAATCTCTTCCAACGGGGCCATGAACTCTGGTGAATCGGTTGTAGTGAGTGATGAAGTGCGAGTCTCTGTAGAGCCCCCACCAACAAATGAGGGGGTTCCAGAGGAAGACGATCCAGATGACCCCGAGGAGGTTCTAAGCTCCAACCTTCCAGCCCCCGGGTTGCTAATATCACTCCTCGGGTTCATCGCGGCCCTGCCTCAGACCTCCAAGCGACCACGAAACTAGGTAAAAAAGAGGCTGCGGCTACTTTGGTGGCAATGGGAACGCACTTTACTCAGCAACATATAACCGTGATTCATTGGTCGCGACTGATGCTATTGGTGAGTTATTGCCCTCACTGAACTGGGATTGTTGGTACAATGTCTGACAACAAAGAAGAGGAGGGTCGGTTCAACCGTTACATCATCTCGTCGCTGGCGGTGACCTCAGCATTGTTACTTCTGCTTCCAATGCTATTCGTCATGGGCAAGGACACGGCCTACTCTGCCTACGAAGTTGAGGAGCTCTACCAAGTGTCCGACATGAGAGACACGCTCTCAGAGGAAGAGCGCTACTTCGTTGCGAACACAATGTCCACACCCATGCTGGTGAACGACTGGAAGGACCCCCATAGGACACTGCTCGCAATCATAGGGCCGGAAAAGCCCATTGACGATACCGAGGCAGATGAGATCTACAAGTTCGTCACAGAGCGGGGTGGCAAGGTCATCGTGGCCGCTGACAACACCAACGCGAATAGGCTCGCCAACAAGTTCGGGGTCACTTTCTTCAACGACCCGATGCTGGACGAGAAGCAGCATTGGGTGGTTCATGACCAACTAGGTCAGACACCCACGATATCGTGGAAGAACGTCTGGAGCGCCTCATCTGTAATGCAAGACATCGACAAGATGTCCCCTGGTGCGATGATGCAGGGTTGCACGGCCTTCCAAATCGAGAACTACAACCCAATCGACTGCCGCATCCCATTAATGTTCAGGTCCCCCACAGGTCTGAGGTTCGAGCCACTGCTCCGTGATACCGAGGACCCCGGTCATCGCAAGATTATGACCTTGGGCAAGGCGTCCACATCGGCGTTCATCGACGTTGTGGGCAGTGGCGACGGCACGGACCCACTGAACCCGGCTCCCGGCGACTTGCGGCTGGTAATGAGGTTCGACTACCCGGGAATCGAGGTATTTGACGAGTTGCCAATCGAGGAGAGGGGGGCATTCTCAACCGGATTGGGAGAACTCGAAGTCACCGGTAGCATAGTTTTCGTGTCTGACGAGGAGGTGTTCTCGAATCTCCTGTGGTCTCTCGATGTTGCTGAGGAAGAAGGTCTCAGCACGGATTGTAAATCCGTGGGAGACTACACTCTGAACAATTGCTGGACCAAGGAGATTCTGAACAACAACGAGTGGAGTGGTAATGAGCGATACTTCAGCCTCCTGGTCTATGACATGATGGAATTCGATAACGTCAACCTCTCTGCTCAGGTGAGACAGGGCGGTTCCCCTGGTGACAAGTCAAACTTTCAGGTTGTTTTCGACGAGAGCCGTCATGTTACTGGGGTGGTCTCGGCACCATTCGTGGAGACGATGGGGACTGTAGTCCTGTTGACATCGAACGAGTTCCTAAAGTGGCTCGTCGTGCTGAATGTGGGCCTCCTGCTCCTCGTAGCGATGATGGTTGTGCCTGAAAAGGAGAACTGGAGGCACGTTTTTGATCTAACTAGATTCAACAGGAGACCCAACAAACTCGATCCCAGTACCTATCGTAAACGAGTTCAACAGGCCCTTTTCACCAAGATAAGGGTCCAAAACGATCTTACTCGTGATCAGATGGCAGCAAAGCCTCCGCCTGAAGTTCAGGCGTTAATCGGGGACCCCCGCCTTGTGGAATTGGCTTATAGCCAAAGCCGCACGTACTCGCCCCAAGAGTTGCGCAGGCTCATGCAGGCCATTAGGCGATGGGGAAAGGAAAACTGACAATGGAGAGGCGAAAATGAATGCAACACAACCAGCAGAGGGAGCGCGTGCACCGACTTCGGAAGGTCATGACAGGGCGCTCGCGAAAAAGGCACAGGACGCTCGTGGATCGAGCAAGATGAATGAGGTATTGTCGGCTACTGGAGCGATGGGGCAGGCAATCAGCACTGAGGTCCAGAAGGTCATCGTCGGCAAGGAGCACGTGATTGACAACGTCATGGTGGATATCCTCTCTAACGGGAATCTCCTGTTCGAAGACTTCCCTGGGCTCGCCAAGACCCTAATGACGAATACCTTCGCTGATGCTCTCGGGTGCGATTTCAAGCGAGTTCAATTCACCCCTGACCTGCTCCCTGCCGATATCACAGGGACCAATATCTATGACGCGAAGAAGGGCGAGTTCACCTTCAAGCCGGGACCCATCTTCTGCAACCTTCTTCTCTCCGACGAAATCAACAGAGCGCCACCCAAGACGCAAGCTGCTCTCCTTGAGGCCATGCAGGAACTGCAAGTCACGATTGGTGTAGTCACTCACAAGCTGCCTGCACCATTCCTCACCATGGCAACCCAGAACCCCGTTGAGCAGGAGGGCACCTATCCGCTGCCCGAGGCACAACTCGACCGATTCATGATGAAGATGATGGTCGGGTATCCCGACAGGGCGGACGAGGACGAGATTCTCCAACGTAGAATTGCTAGGAAGAAGGACGCGGTTGAGGTCAATACCATCACTGAGCCGAGCATAGTCGTGAAGATGCAGCAGTCCTGTGAGGAAGTCTACGTTGATCCCGCGATAAGGATGTACATGGTAGAGATCGTTGCACGGACCAGAGAGGACCCGAGGGTTTTGGTAGGCTCATCGCCTCGAGGTTCACAGGCACTACTGAAGACTGGTCGAGCCGCCGCAGCGATGCGAGGCCGGGACTTCGTGACACCCGATGACGTGAAGTCTGTCGCGGAACTTGCTGTGGCTCACCGGCTGATTCTCAAGCCCGAGCACCAGATCAAGGGGCTTGAGAATGGCAAGGTCATCCAGGAGATACTGCGTCAGGTCCCCGTCCCGACGGTCTGAGGAGTCCATTCGGGAGTAGGGAGCAATGGCATGGAGCAGGAAGTCAGCGATGTTCGCATCGCTGTCGATCGCCATGTACCTCTTGGGCCTCGTTCTGCGTAACCAGCAATTGGTTACCGTCGCTGTCGTACTTCTCTCATTCCTTACATGGGCTGCGATGAGGACTGCCCACGGCGACGTCTCCTCTACCGGGAGGAGGATCGAGGACTCGAAAATAGACGAGGGGATCCAACTCCAGAACATCGCCGCCCTGCGCAAGATATCGGCTGCTCGCGTCTTTGAGGATGGGGAGATCGATGTAACACTGCGATTGCAGAATCGCTCAAACATCTCCAAGGTCCTAGAGTTGCGCGATCGCGTGCCCGAGGTTATGAGAATAAAGAAGGGTGCTAACTACGTGCTGATGGAGATAGGCCCCCAGAGGGAGACCGAAATCTCCTATACCATCGAGGCCCCACTCAGGGGTTTCTACACCATTGGTCCAGTTTGCATCAGAGTCCAAGATGAGTTCGGGCTGTTCCACAACGAGCGTGAGATACAACTCTACGATGACTTCCTCGTATTCCCCAAGATGGAAGACATCAAGGATGCGATGATCAAAAGCAGGGTCCCGAAAATTTTCACCGGAGCTGTGAACATCAGGAACCCCGGTGAAGGATCGAACTTCTACAACCTCAGGGAGTACCTCCCTGGGGATCCGATGAGGAAGATCAACTGGAAAGCTACAGCTCGGCAGGATGGGAAGATGATGGTGAATGAGTTCGAACGAGACGCAGTCAGTGACGTGATTCTCATCGTCGACAGCAGAGAGGTGAGTGAGACCGGCCCAGTCAGCCGAAACTCGCTCGTCTACAGCACCCGAGCCGCAGCGAGTCTCGCCCAGTACTTCCTCTCTCGACGTGACTCCGTCGGACTGGTGGTTTATGGAGACGAGATAGTTTCAGTCGACAGGGACACCGGCAAGAAGCAGTTGTACATACTTCTGACAAAACTAGCCGGTGCCATGGCTAAGGGAAACACTCCGCTCAAGATTGTCACCAATCGAATCATGCCCCATATCCACCGGGGCAGCCCTATCATCATCCTCTCGCCCCTCGAGGACGACCCTACTATCGTAGATGCGGTGCGTGACCTCAGGGCTAGGAGTTTCGAGGTCACAATCCTCTCCCCTAGCAGCCTCGAGTTCGAGTTCGATGCTAGGAGGCTCGACAGGACGGGTTATGAGGTCCTCAAGACCGAGCGTGACATCCTGATGACCGAGCTTCGCGGATTGGGGGCGTATGTGATGGATTGGGAGCCGGACATGCTTCTGTACACAGCACTCGCAGGTGCAAGGGGATTCTGAGGTGGGATAATGGCAGAGGAGGTCGAAGGCAAGGGACCTGTGGATACCTCTAACCTATACGAGGGCAAAGTGGTCCGGTCTTCAGCCCCCAGTCGTAGAAAGGCCGCTGGCACACTAAAGAAGAGCACGGACATACCCGAAGACGCCGTTCCCGAAGTACTCGTACCAAGCTGGGTCGAGACCATCTTCGGTGGACCGGTGGTGGCGAAGAGGGATTTTCTAGCACCCGACAGGATGGTTGTCTCACTGCAAGTATGGTCCTCGGCTGCCCTTCTGATCCTCTGCTTCCTTACATTCATGCTTACTCCTGTGTCCGGGACCGCATGGTTCGCCGTCTCGAACATCGTCGGGATGGATGTATTGGGCATGGTATTTCATCTGGGGCTCATACTGATTGGTCTGGTTGGAGGATTCTATGGGATATTCCAGCGTGATCAACGTGCGATGCTGGCGTCGTACATCGCACTCATCGTCGTAACCATCAGGTTCGCTGGGAGCAAGGTTGAGTTTGGCTTGAGCTTCCTGCCCGAGGGAGAGGTTGTACAGAAGATTCTCCTGATTCTCTATGCCATCTTCCTAGTCATGTACATCGAGATCTCCAGTGGGATCATCAGATTCTCCATTCTGGATACCTCCATCCGAACTGGGGAGGTATACGTGATGAACGTCAACAAGATCTCGGGCAGATACAGTCGAGCTCTGGGCATCACACCTACGATTGCAGGATTCGTGGCGATGCTGACCCTCTTCATCAACCTCATCGTACCGGCCTTCGTGGGCATTTTCGACCAAGTAGCGGCAAACAGGCTGAAGGAGAGTGTCGAGCTGACTAGTGTCTACGGGGTTGCTTTGGGAACGATTCTGGTCTTCATGATAATCGCATCCATGTTCGCAATCAACCTGCCACTCAAGATTCAGCAGTATCTCGAACGTCAGTCCTGATCGCCCAGGAAGCCGCCCACCATACCAAGGTCGCAAACCACAAGCATGGCAACGGCCTCCACCACTGGAACGGCCCTTGGCCCGATGACGGGATCATGCCTGCCACCAACCTTGAGAGCACGTACCTCATTGCTGGGAAGATGCAATGTGAACTGCTCTCTTGGAATGCTGCTCGGAGGCTTGAAGTGGACTCTCACACGGATAGGCGCTCCGGTTGAACGTCCTCCCAGCGCCCCATCAGCATCACCGGTGTCGGACCCTGTAGGAATGGGCGATTCACCTCCCGGGAGCCATGCATCGTTGTGCTCCGACCCCCGCATTCTGGACGATTCGAAGCCATGTGAGAACTCTACGGCACGAGCACCCGGAATCGCCATCAGACCACGCGCCAATGCTGGCTCGATGCCATCGAACCAAGGCTCACCGACTCCGACGGGGAGGCCTTCGATCAGGAGTTCGACGACTGACCCTATGGAGTCACCATCCCTGCGGATGGAATCCAGATAGTCGGAGATCAGAGAGGCAGCCTCAGGATCCCTGCAGTTCAGTCGCCCCATGTCACTATCGGGATCCAAGGGCGTGTTTAGGTCCAGTTCGAAGAGCGGGCTAGTGGCAATCTCACCGATCCTGTGCAAATGCGCGTTGCACGACCAGCCAGCAGAGTCCAGCATGCTTCGTACTTGACTTCCGGCAGCCACGAGGCCTAGGGTCAAGCGAGCGGACTGCGAACCCCCGCCCCTGGGATCGTTCGTACCACCAGAGCGGATGGTCTCGACCATATCGGAATGCCCGGGTCTGGGATGATCAGGAAGGAACTCGTAATCCGAAGAGCGGGCGTCCGAGTTTCGTGCCATCATCAAGATGGGCCAGCCAGTTGCCTTCCCCTCGTAAATCCCAGATAGAATGTCACAATCGTCCAATTCTGAACGGGTCGTAAGCCCCCTTCGTCCAGGTTTGCGCAATGCGAGGTAACTCGCTAGGGTCGCTGGGTCAATCAGAGTACCCGGAGGGACTCCTTCGACGAGTGCTCCAACGCAGGTTCCATGGCTCTCGCCGAATAGGGTCACGCGTAGCCGATCACCCAGAGTCATTCCCATCACAATACCTCCTCGCTGATAGTCTCCGAGGTGACGAACCTTGTTGATATGACTTCGAGTCCAGCATCGGATAGGTTTGAGATCAGGGTCTGTGAGTCTTGGGGATAGCAGATAATAGCAATTGCCGGGCCAGAGCCACTGATACCGGCTGCTATGGCCCCGGTGGCGATGCAAAGATTGCATAATCGAAGGGCTTCGAAGTCGTCGGTCGCTGCGGCCACCGCCATCCCATTGGCGGACAGGGCCTCCAGTGGAGAACCGCTGGCAAGAGAAGCCATGGCCCTTTCGAAGAGCTGATGGTACTGATTGAACGAGTCGGGTTCGATTCTGGACTTCCTCCCTCCACGCAACCCGAGTAGGACAATCAGGCCATGTTCCATGTCGCCCTCAAGCAATACTGACTCGGATGATTTCTGTTCCGGATCGACTAGCTTCCATCCAGGGCAGAGCGCAGCCCAGACGTCATCCAAACTGCCTGTGAGAGTGCACTTGGCCCTCCTCTGGGCAGCAACAGCTAGATCTGCGATTTCGTGGTCAGATAGGCCGGCCCACGAAGACTCGTTCAGCGCTCGTAGAGCAGCACACGCTAGAGATGAGCTGGACTTGAGACCTTGACCCATTGGAAGTTCACTATCGACGATCCATCCGTACGAGTCAGCAGAGGGTAGTCCGGCTAAGCGCCAGCATGCCAGTACGGAATCAAGCAAACCGTGGTCGTCATCCTCGACTGCACATGACTCATCGAGTAGACTTACGGTAGTCAGCAGATCCACACCCACCGCACAGCCCTTGCCCAAACCAAGGGCGTGGAGGATGGAGACCCCTCCGTTGGCAGTTCCAACCCCCAGTACGGTCATCTCTCAATCGTCCCCCCTTCGAGTGCGAGTCCCATGTGCCTCATTCGCAGGTCGCTCAGAACGGAAATCTCATCCCCAGCAGCGGCATCGGTGACTGATATATATCCACCACCCGGAGTCACTAGGCGTACTGTCTCGGCTTGTTGGGCGATGATCTGTCCCTCGTATTCTTGCGAGAGGTATCTGATCAGGAGGAATGGCCGACGCTCAATCTTGAGGCGGCCTATGGTAGCCGGCCTCTGCGAACCATCGGGCAATACGATGGCTACATCATCGCCAGCGCTGAGTTCGCTGAGGTATTTGGTCGAGCCGTCAGCCATGAGAGCGTACGAGTGGACAGCTCCCGCATTGATCCTGAACGGCCTAGTGGGGACGTAGTCACTGGGGACGGTCTCGCCATGAACCAAGCATAGCAATCCAGAAACAGAACCGATGGCCATGCCTTCGCCATCGTCCAGTCTCTGCGTCAGGTCGATGCAGGTCCTCTCGCCGATTCCTCCACTCTCAATCGAGGTGATTTCGGCTGTGGAGATTTTCGCGGGGGGCGAGTGGGGGGTGTCTTTGGAGGCCCCCGGCAGTCCCGCCACCTCGCTAGCTGGCCCCCATAGGTCGTCTGCTACGAGTATCGCGTCAACCCCATGATCGAGGGCGAAGGCGGCACCAGTGAGATCGGTCTCGTTGGCAATCGCAGCAGCTATCCTAGTACCACTGCCTCTGGATGCCGCAACGAGGTTCTCAAGGGGTATCATCGTCCAATCCGAGCATCTGACCAATACCCACGGAACCATGCCAATGAGTGAGAGTGCCTCTTCTTGGGACCGGAAATCGTCTAGTGCCACCTCTGCTACGTCGTGAGCCCTGCCTTTCCAGATACGGCTGGCACCATTCATCACTTCCTGCCCAGCGATTGAAGCATCGAGCCAGAGTTCCACTTGTTCACCCCAGATGACTCGCTGCTTCGGATGCGCTTTCCCCATTGTGGACTATCGAGCTGAGAGCCCTGACATGGGCTGCAGGATCCTCGGCTCCGAATACCTGGCGCCCAATGCAGACCCCGGCTCCGCCTGCGCCCATCGCCTGCTCGACGATGCCCAATAGCCCAGTGAAGTCTGCGCCCCTAGGCCCACCAGCGATGAGGACCGGAATCGGCGCGGCAGATACGACGACGGAGAATGACTCTGGAGAGCCGGTCCACGGGACCTTTGCGATATGACATCCCAGTTCCCATGCCAAGCGGACAGCATGGGCGATGCCATGGGTGGAGTCGGTCGGGTCGAGCACGAGGTTGGGGCCACGAGGGTATGCCATCCCCAGGACTGGAAGTCCGAGGGGATGCGCATCAGAGGTCAGTGAGCCCATGCGCTCGATCATGTCTGCCTCAGCATCCTCTCCGAGGTTAATTTGGGCTGAGAGGCCTGAGGCTCCGCGCGAGAGGCACTCTCCGGCTGTAGCCACGCTGACCTTGTCTTGGGAGCGCGAGCCACCGTGGACAGTGGAAGCAGAGACGTGGCATACAAAGCCCCCCCAGCCCGTTCGTTCGACGTGGTGGCTGACAGCCCCCTTCTGGAGGACGACGGCGTCTGCGCCGCCGGCTATGGCAGCGTCAACGGCAGCGTCCGTATCCCCCAAGCCGGCTTCTGGATACCTTGAGGCGCCGTGGTCCATCGGAACCCATACCCCCCTGCCGCCGGGCAGGAGGCGCTCGAGGCGCTCGGAGAGCGTTTCGGCCATGTATCGTCGCCAACGCTTCACCACTTGAAAGGTGACGCGTGATGCCCTCCGATCAGGAAGCGNATCAAAGATCGAGNTCNATGATCAGAGGAGCGTGGTCAGACACACCAAGGCCGCCTTCNCGTATCACCTCGGCGGATTTGAACAGGGGTCTTGCAGCGGCATTGGCTAGAACATAGTCTATCCTCCAACCACGATCCTCTGCCCTCGCCCTGCCACGAAATGACCACCAAGTGTAGGGGCCCTTTCGTGATCCGTGGTGAATCCTATGCAGGTCTTGCCAACCGATTGCTAGGAAGCGGCTGAACCACTCGCGCTCATGATCGAGGAAGCCCGAGGTAGTTCGATTTCCGCTGGGGTTCCAGATGTCGTCCTCGGTGTGGGCTATGTTGAGGTCGCCCACTAGGACCACGGGCTCANCNGAATCGAGGAACTGCNTGCTCCANGGCAGGAGGTCNTCGAGCCACTCGTCCTTGTAGGCCTGGCGCTCNGGTCCGGAGCCGCCATTGGGCAGGTAGATGTTNATGCACGTCAGTGGGCCGCAGTTGGTAGTCAGAACCCTCCCCTCNGCATCCTCGGGNTCGAGCTTGGTTGCTATTCCNCGACCGNTTTCCTCCAGCCCAACCCGGGACATCGTAGCAACACCAGAATACCCCTTGCGCTCGGCCGGATGCCAGATAACTTCGTGCCCGTCAGGAAGAGACCAATCGGTTGGAATCTGCTCAGGAAGTGCACGCACTTCCTGAAGTAACCAAATGTCTGCATCTATCTCCTCAATGAAGTCATCCAAGCCCTTGCGGATGGCGGCACGGATGCCGTTGACGTTCCAAGTCACTATGCGCACGGGCCTTCCTCACTGCGAGAGGTCTTTGACCTTCTCGACCAGTTCCATCCTTTGGATTCTGCTNGTCCCNTATGGGGTCAGTAAAACCGAGACGAGNACCACGANTCCAATCANCTCGGCTGCCACGTANGGATCNGCTTGCACGGTAAAGAAGAANGCCCATTGGACGAATGAGTNNANCAGTGCCTGAGTNCCNANGATGGTGAAGATGAATGCTAGGANNCCCCCAANGAGCCCGATGGCGAGNTGCTCACCGANCATCATCCAGCGAATGCGNCGTATCGGGGCGCCCAGTACCCTCAGNGTGGCGATCTCCGNATCACGCTCTGCGAGGTTCAACAGAAGNGTGTTGAANAGGACCACGGCAGCGATGAGTATGCCCAAAAAGAGGATTGCGCCGAAGGCGGCCTGTTGCTGCTCAAGGAGTGACTCGAATGTTCGTANCAAGTCCTCCTTCTGGGTTATNCCCAAGGAGATGTCNCCCAGTTCGCTGTCGACCTCCACCCCCTCGGGAAGNNCNATCANGANCGAGGTNGCTTCGATTCCGATGANCNGCGCCAGATCCTCCCTGTGNAAGTAGATCGTGCGAGAGATCTCTCCTTGCGTTATTCCCGTNATCTCGACCTGTTTGGCGGATGAGCCGAACATCACAGTCTGAGTCTGCCCCACATCCCANTCCAGGAANACGTGCAGGCCCTCGTCGATGAGAATNTGNGTGGTGGCTGAACCGNCTGCTGGNATGCTGCCCTCCTTGAGGTCGAGGACCATCATTGCNTCATCCTCGATCGANAGCGTGTCCAANCCNTAGGCGAGCAGGTATCTGGAGTCNCCCTCGGGGTTCCCTGGGAACATCAGCACCGACTCGTGAGCAGCCNCCCTCTCATCGGCCCAGTCAATGACCGCCGCCTCCCCTCCGAATGGGANGACGACCTGAGCGTCCCAGTTCTGTCTCTCCTTTATCCCCCCCACAGTCATGTCCTCCATGGTTTCCATCATCAGGGTCATGCTGCCGAAGAGTAGCATTGAGAGTCCTACAGCGATGAATGTGAAGGCGAGTCGGGTCGGCTTCCTGATACTGGATCTGATGGTTAGGCCGGCTGTGGCAGGGAGTCTGGATGTGAGNTTCTGNATGCCTCTGGACGAGANNCTGACCTCATGCTGCCCTCGCATGACCTCNAGGGGTTGGAGTCTTGATGCCTGAANGGCTGGAAGGATGCCAGAAATCATGACCACGNTCATCGAAATCCCTCCTATCTGGATGATGAGAGGAGTCACATCCGNTGGATTNAGAATCGGGACNCCGATNATNTCCTCGTANAAACCCAGCATCGCCGGGGCTCCCACGANTACCCCCAGCAGNGNACCGAATGAACTGCCGATGAGCCCGATNACCAGNGGCANGAGGATGTAACCCGGCATTATGGCACTTCTGGGAATGCCCAGGGTTCGNAGGATCGCAATCTCCCTCGCCTGCGACTGAACGAGCCTCTGGAGGCTCAGNAAGATGGTNATNCCNGCGATGATGGCGATCATNGCGGTGACTGGGNTGTACATCATCATCGCACCCTCGGCGTCAGCNCGTAGGANCTCTACAGAGTNGACTCCNGAGCGNTCGTAGACCAGCNAGNGNGTGTCGTCGGCCTCGTTCAAGATCGANCTGATGNTGTCCANCANCGCGCTGAGTTCCTCCCCCTCGTTCTCCGTGGTCGACTGCAGATCGTAATCGGGCGTGCCAACGATGTCAATCAGCAGCAGATTGGACGAGCCCGGACTGATATTGGCTAGGCGCTCNAGGCCTGTGGCGGANAGGTAGCCNGTTGCGAAGGTGCCGGGTNCGGCAGGATAGAGGATTCCCTCCTGGGCAAAGTAGAGGTGGTTGGAGTGAAGGCCTATTCCCACGACCGTGAAGTCCATCCTCCCGGCTCCGGNTCCGATGGANATNNNNTCCCCAATGCCGATGTCCATCCCCTTTGCCACNCGCACGTCAATGACTATCTCGTCGTCTTCGGAAGCGGNNTGTCCNGAGCAGCAGTCGTGGTCGGGGAACCAGACCCTGTCGANGTAGCCCTCNTCGANGCCATGCCAAATNGCCGGGANGGNTTTTTCCTNGCCCTCCTNGTCNGTGNGGAACATCAGNCCGTCGAGCCTCATNCGAGGCTCGCACTCNTTCAGAACTAGTTCGGAGTCAGGCCACTGGTTCGCTATGTCCTCGCANATCGAGTCGGAGTCGTCCTCATCCCAAGTCCCACTCGGATTCTCGACCCAGACATCGGGAAGGTTGACTCCATCATCCGTGTCTGCNTAGATGNCCCCGTACATCCCTGAGGCTGTGTGGGCGTAGGAAGCGAAGGAAATCCCNNCCAAAACGCCGACCGTCACCATCAGGNNGACAGCGANNANCATGATCTTCTTGCGCCACAGGCTCCTTGCGAGGCGCTTNGTCAGNAGAGCGAACACGGGGCNCCTCACCCAACCGGTTCGTCCGACACTATCACACCGCTGTCTATCCTGACCACCCTAGTGGAGAACTGGATAAGGGACTCGTCGTGAGTCACGAAGACGCAGGTGATTCCCTCGGCCTCGCAGGCCTTGACGAGGACCTCCATNACCATGGCTGAGGTATTCGAGTCNAGGTTGCCGGTCAACTCGTCTCCGAGCAGCAGGCGTGGGCTTTTGGCCAGACTGCGGGCGATAGCGACCCTCTGCTGCTGGCCGCCGCTGATCTCGGCGGGGAATCGGTCAATCTCCTCTTCNAGNCCGACTAGNCTGAGNAGGCTCCTTGCACGTTCCTCGTCACGTCCNCCNGCCAATTCCTGTATCAGTANGAGGTTCTCCAGTACCGTGAGGTCCTGNAGGAGGTTGAAGAACTGGAANACGTATCCGATGTTCTCNCTCCTGAATGTGGTCATCTCCTCGCTNGCCTTGGCAATTGGCCTGGAGTGNGTGAAGTACTCCAGNGGGTACATCACCANGGANTCGANNNGNCTNAACCACCAATCAATGNTTCTCNGTCCNGTCAATAATCTGGTTCGGGGTCTTGAGATNGCNCCCTTGGGCACATCCTTGCCATNGAANGAGTAGGAGCCACTGGTCGGGGTGTCGAGNGCAGAGAGGCAGTTNAGTAGNGTNGTCTTGCCGGATCCGGACGGTCCGAGNAGGATGATGCGATCTCCNTCGAAAACCTCCAGATCCACCCCGTCTAGGGCCTTGACGNTCCCTGAAGCCATGTGGTAATGCCTTTCCANCCNCCTNATGTCGACTAGTGGNTGCNCCAATATTCANCACCCACNTTNCNAACNNAAGTCCCNTCTNATTGCAAANNATTGCANNCTNTCATGNTTCTGCGGCTCCTGCGAAGAAGGCCATGGAGTCTCGGAACAGCTCCTCCCTCCGGTNCCTCTTGTTNTCCCTGATCTTTAGCCACGTGAAGGCAATCGCCAGTAGTATGACAAACGGGATGAAGGCCTCGGCGTGGTAGCGCTCCATGAACTCGATAATCCCCCTCGCGGTATAGGCCCATGTAACCGAGGCTGCGGTGCCCCCGATGAAGCAGGCGGCCAGTACCCTCCGGAAGCGCATGCGGGCTACCAGCCCGAGCATCGCGCCCACGAGCACGCCGCTTGCCATGAAGGGGATCCACACGAAGACGATCAAGCCCCAGAAGCCGTAGCGGTCGATTCGGGAGCGGTTCTTGTGGGCGACGTACTCGACCGAGGACAGGATATCGCCCATGAACGGGTTCTGCAGCAGGGCTCCGGGAATACCTCCGCGCCTCGCCACCATCGCCTCTCCGGCCATCTCCGCCGTACCCTGCTCGACCCTTCCGGCCACCGCCCTGTCTGCTATGGTTGACTTTTCGTTCCTAGCGCTGACCACGAGCGTCCGACCGTCAATCAGGCCTCCAAGGTCAGACTGCAACTGCTGCCTCAAGTCCCTCTGGAGGTGCTCGTAGGTCGGCTTGAACAGGAAGTAAGCGAACCTTATGACCGGACGGTAGATCACGCGCGCGAAGACGGCGTCCTCATCGGCCATGATGGCCGCTCCGTAATCTGCCACGTCATGCTTCTTGAACCAGCGAGCCATGCTCTCATGGAACGCCTCCTCGAGGTTCCCGAATCGTCCCATGCGAGCGAAGAAGTCGCTGTAGTCCTCAGCCATTGGGACATCTGCAGAGTCGGTGGTGAACTGGTAGGCGTGCCAGCCCGGGACCTCAGTCGGTCTGGAATCGGTGCAGACCGTCTTGATTTGCAGCGGGCGCATCTCACCGAAAATGCTGAACTCCGAGAGTATATCCTTGATGATGGTGGCCTTGACGTCGATTGGGCTAACTATCGTCCTCCTCGTGGTCCTGTAGGTAAGGTAGACATCGACTGAGATCGCCCTATCCTGGATCAACATCGAATCGTAGTCGGGACGGATGTGAAGCCTCTCACTCGCCGATGCGACGGTCCTCCCAATCAGGCGTCGCACCTGCTCGCTCGAGAGAAGGTCGTCGGCGTCTCTGTGGTAGAGTCGGTGCATTAGTGGGTACTGGACGCATAGGAAGAAGATTGACATCCCCAAGGAGACGATTGCCATGTACCACGGTGGCACTAAGAAACTGCCGCCGGTGAGCATCGCAGTTTCCCTGCCACCGACCCACTCGGCGCCCATGAGCACCCATCCCCAGCCACCCAGTTGCTGTACTGTCCAGCAGGCCCTAGGGGAGTCATCGAACTTCTCCATCTTCTTGTGTGTCTCCGTGGACCCCCACAGCGAGGAGGTCTCCCTGCTCTCAAGGAGGATTGCAATCTCCTTCGAGACGTGGATGTCACTGCTCGCTTCGGATGAGCGAGCGAGCGAGGTCAACTCGTGGACTGTGAGGTTGGAGAGATCAGTAGAATCGTCAGTCCAAATGAACATCTCAATGGTGACGTCATACCCCCCTTCCGCTATGGAGTCGTAGTCCACGGTCAGCGATAGGTCGCCCATGCCACCGACGCCCAGGACAATTGGTTCGGAGCCGTTGGAAAGTGTCAGTAGCATGATGGATGATGCCGAAGTTGGGGCGTTTTGGCTGTGAACGTGGAGGTCCTGGTCTTGGTCGACCCCAATCTCGAACCAAATTTCCCCAGTCATGTCAATGCAGTCCGACGGATCGAGGAAGGTTCCTGAGACCGTGTCGTCAAGCGTGATTGAGTCCTCGAACAAGAGCCCCGACGAGGTGAGGAGGACAGAGCCGAAGAAGACCGCCCCGGCAACCAAGCCGAAAACAAGGGTGTAGTCATCGAAGGTCTGGGGGATAATCGTGTTGACCATGAAGCTGTTTTCGGGATTGATCCTCCTATCACGAATCCTCTTGAGTTCCAAGTCGACTCGATCATCATCGGTTTCCCCCCCTGATACCCCAGTGCCCCCCCCAATGTCGGTGAAAGAGGCTTCAGGGGAACCCGGGGGACCATCGTCGCTCGACATGTGAGGACATAGGATGATGGGGGTATATCTGTTGTTTGCAATGTCTCTCTGACATCACTTGAGGCATGCGAGATCATCGCCCCCCCAGGTTACAAAGCGATTCCCCATCTCCAACGGGAAATTTCTTCATCTGGATGGCAATTTTAATGTCCTCCTACGCAGTAGGAGAATCATGCCTAGTGGTAACGGGGCTCGGGTTCACCTGTCCCTCCTCCTCACAGCGCTGATGCTTTTTCCCATCTTGTTGTCTGTCGCCGTACTATCCCTAGAGCCGCGGACGGTTGCTCTAGATTCGAGGTCTTCAGGAGTCTCAGAGAACGGGCCGAGAGCCTACATTGGCGAATTGGGCATCCCCCAAATTAACGATCCCTCGCATGGATGGTGGAATTCGAACGGCGTCGGTGAGGCCTTGCTCTACCACAGGAAGGCGACCTATGTCCCCCTCGGGGATTGGCAGACCACTACCGGGGAACGTGTGATTTCGGGATGGCATATCCTAGGGCACGAGTACCCCCTACCTAGCAACTGGAAGGATGACCTCGGCGAATTGGGAATTGAGTGCCGGACCTTTTACTCACCTCAAGGATTCCACTGCGATGTTCCAGACCTTTCACTTGGGACTCTGATGGAAGCCGGAGTCATGGGGGCCTTTCGACTAGATCCTACCGACAAGCTCGCCCCCGATATGCTACCCCTGGTTTGGGGAATGGAGGAATCCAACGCCATTATGGAGGGCGACATGTTCGTAATCAACGTCCTACTTTCCGGGAATTACAATCAGGCCGATATCCTGTCAAGTCCTGTCGACTTGCGAGAGATTTACGCCAGTAGGCTGGCCAAGGTGGTTGCAGACGAGAAGGGGATAGAGTGGCTTGTGGGCCAAGAGTTCGTCGAGTGGGTGGAACCAGACTACCCCGTGCAGTTGACCAACGACGAAGCCGCAGGAATCCTCAATGTCGATTGGGTCGGTGACCCGTCGAACATGGGTGGTCCGCTGAACACCCTTTCGGGTTCGGGAGTTATCGTTGCGGTGGCAGACTCCGGCTTGGATACGACAGTGGCATGTGGCAGTACGGGGAGTTACGCTGCCAGTCTGTTAGACTGCGACTCGAAAAATGGTGTGACCAGCGGCGTTCTTGCTGACTTCGTAGGAAGGATTGCCTCAGTCCAGTCATTCCATGGTTCTTGTAATGACGACGGGCCCAGCGACGATCATGGGCATGGCACTCATGTGACTGGATCAGTCCTGGGGGATGGTTCCAGCTCCCTTCCAGATGGCGAGAACTTCGCCGGGATGGCTCCCGAAGCTAACTTGTATATGCAAGCAATCAAGTGCGGTAGTTCTCTATATCCCCCATCCGACTACGAAAACGAACTCTTCCTTCCTGCTTATGACTTCGGAGCCAGAGTCCATACTAACTCCTGGGGCACCGGTCCTTCAGGAAGCACCCCCAACTATTACAGCTCATCCACTCTGATGGTCGACGAGGCGGCCTATGAGATGGACGACATGGTCATTCTCTACGCCATGGGCAATGATGGATCGGATGATAACTCGAATGGCGAGATCGACCTAGCCTTCATGAACAGGCAAGCGACGGCGAAGAACATTCTCTCAATAGGTGCCTCGGAGAACTTCAGACCGACGCTGACTGGGTCTACATGGGGCACCGCGAACGGCGACAAATGGGGGGCTTCACCAATCAGCAGCGATTATCTCGCGAACGACATTGAGGGTCTCGCTGCGTTCTCCAACCGCGGGCCGACCGATGATGGCAGGATAAAACCCGATCTTGTGGCACCTGGGACGTATATCATTTCCACCAGGTCCGCTGAAGCCGGTGCCAGCTGCATTGGGACTGGCTTCGAAAACTACTGCTACAATCAGGGAACGTCGATGGCGACCCCGATTACTGCAGGATCGACCGCACTGATTCTGGAGCACCTCAACAATCAGGGCTACACTGACCAATTCACCAAGTCCAATGACCCAGCATCGGCCATGGTGAAGGCCATGCTGGCATCTGGGGCCCACGATATGGAAGGGCAGTACAGCACCGGCGGTGATGGCAAGAACGGAGCTACAGCCGTCGCGCCGAATCCCCATGAGGGTTGGGGACTAGTTGATCTCCAGGGGACTGTAGAGAGTTCTTTCATGGACGGAATCAGCATCACAACCCAAGAGAGTCACTCGATGAGGCTGACCGTTCCAGTCGGCCTCTCGGAGTTCCGCGTGGTCCTCTCATGGAACGACCCGCCAAACTCGCCCTCGGCGGGCAAGCAGCTAATCAACGACCTAGACATATTCCTGAAGAATCCCAGCGGCGATACCTACAACTACGTTAACGACGATGTAAACAACTTGGTTGGAGTGACCGTAGAAAGTCCGGATGCCGGTGATTGGGAGGTGATTGTCAGCGGCGCCAACGTTGCCGATGGCCCGCAAACCTACTACGTTGCTGTGAGCGACGGACTCGCGATCACAGACATGAGGCACCCGATTTCCGATACCCTCAACAGTGCTGGTTTCCAATCTGGCTCCATTTTCACCGAGACCACGGTTTCTGTTGGCGGGAATCACATTTGCGCCATAATGGACGACTCGTCCCTACAATGCTGGGGAGACAACTCGTTTGGACAGGTGGGGGATGGCACTACCACAGACAGGCTGACTATGACCACCGTAGCACTGGACACCGGCAGGACGGCAGTGTCGGTTAGCACGGGGGCGTACCACACCTGCGCCACACTGGACGATTCGAGCCTGAAGTGCTGGGGGAGGAACAACAAGGGGCAGTTGGGCGATGGGTCCACAGACGGCTCCCCTTCTCCTGTGCCCGTCGGTCTGGGGGGTTTCCCTGTCCAGGTTTCCTCGGGTCTGAGGCATACATGTGCAGTGCTGGTAGATGCCAGTTTGGAATGCTGGGGAGACAATGCGAACGGTCAGCTTGGCATTGGGTCAAACTCAGATAGCAGCAACCCCGTTCCAGTCAGTTTCACCGATGGAAAGAAGGTTCTTGCTGTCTCTGCTGGAGCCAGCCATACCTGCGCGGTACTAGATGACAGGAGCCTGCAATGCTGGGGCGAGAACGGGGAAGGGCAACTTGGAATTGGGTCACATATTGACAGCAATTCTCCGTCTGTGGTCGATGCAGGGGGCTATGTTGTCGCTGTCTCGGCAGGGAATTCGCATACCTGTGCTTTGATGGTAGACCAGAATCTCAAGTGCTGGGGTGGCAATAGCCAGAGCCAGCTTGGGAGCGGGAATCAGGTTTCCCAGGACTCGCCAACATCAGCAGTTCTTGCAGATGTGATCTCTTTTGATGTTGGAGACGAGCACTCCTGTGCGGTCAACCTCGCTCAAGTATTGCACTGCTGGGGTGCGAATTCAGACAGCCAGGTCGGGGATGGGACCACCACTACCGCGACCTCGCCTGCAACGATTAGTTTGGATTCAGGCTTAGGTACAATCTCAGTTTCCGCTGGAGGCTCTTTCTCTTGTGTCACTGCTAGCAACGACCTTCTGAGGTGCTGGGGTGGGGAGGATTCGGATTCGATAACAATGGGGTCATCACCTAGAGAGGTCGAGTTGCCTCGCTGGACGTACATCAATTCCGCAGAGAGAGATTTGGACGGTGACGGGACGCTGAACCTTTTCGACACGCATGAACCCCAGGACGGTGACGGTGATGGCTTCTCTGGAGTGGATGACGTGGATGATGACAACCCCGCAAGAGCCGCTGACTGCAGTGCCGGTTCCTATGGCAGGTACATCTGCAGGCAAGCGACTGTCGGATTCTTCGTCAGTAATCAGGGTAGCCTCGTGATGACGCCAGCCACGCCTGGGCACTACGTCGATACTGACGGGGCTACAATCGACGAGGAGTGTCAGGTTGGCACGTACCAAGAGCGTACGGGTCAGACCTCGTGCGACCCATCGAGAGCTGGTTACTACGTCGATACGCCAGGATCTGCAATCGACACACCATGCCCCGGCGGTACCTTCAACCCGGACACCGGTGCGATTTCTGTCGATGTCTGCGATGGTTCCGAACCCGGTTACAATGTCCCCATTCTGACTCAGATTTCGTCCGGATCCCATCACACCTGCGCCATCCTGGATGACGGTTCGATGAAGTGTTGGGGTGAAAACACGAACGGGCAGCTTGGTGACGGGACTAGGTCGGGACACGCAACCCCTGGAACCGTCCTCCTTCCGTTGGGCAAGTCGGCAGTGTCAATCTCTGCTGGGTCTTACCACACCTGCGCGATACTCGATGACGGATCGCTGCGATGCTGGGGCAGTAACGAGTTCGGACAGCTTGGGGACGGGACTAGCATTGAGAGGACGAGCCCGGTCAGTATTGACCTCGGCTCGGGGAGAACTGCTTCGAGCGTGTCTGCTGGCGAGTCACACACCTGTGCTGTGCTCGATGATTCGAGCGTGATGTGCTGGGGAGAGAATAGTAACGGACAGATCGGAGACGGGACCAGCACGAACAGCCTCAGTCCGGTTTCTGTGGGGCTAGGTGACGGCAATACAGCCATATCGATGTCTTCGGGCTCGTACCACACCTGTGCAATAACGGATGATAGGACGGTGAAGTGCTGGGGCAACAACTGGCATGGGCAATTGGGGGACGGCAGTACCGGGAACCGGATTTCACCTACGGAAATCGATTTACCAGTGAATAGCAGTGCTGTGACGCTGTCATCTGGCTCCTTCCACACCTGCGTGGGCCTCAATGATGGTTCCATGTTCTGCTGGGGATACAATGCCTATGGGCAGCTGGGTAATGGAAACAATTCTAACAGCCTCGCACCCTCCACAGTGGGATTGATCGAGTCAGAATCTGCCACCCAAGTCTCGATGGGGATGTTTCACAGCTGTGCCCTTTTCGACAGCGGCAGCGTCTCCTGTTGGGGGGGGAACTCAGAGGGGCAGCTCGGGAGTGGGGACCTGCTTGACAGCTTGATCCCCCAAAGCGTCGCCCTACCTGCAGGCATGAGCGCGCTTTCGATCTCGATAGGGCAACGGCACTCCTGTGCCATTCTGGATGATGCGACCCTCTATTGTTGGGGCTACAATGCCAACGGGCAGATCGGAGACGGAACGACGGTGGATCGTCTGTTGCCAGCCAACATTGACCTGCAACATGGGTCGAGCGCCCAGATACCATGCTCCCCGGGGACATTCCAGCCCAGTGCGTCACAGACCTCATGCATTCTCGCTGGCAGGGGGTACAATGTCCCGCTACAGGCTTCGCTCAATCAGACCGGTTGCATCAAGGGAACCTACTCAAGCCTGAGAGGGCAGGAATCGTGCAGCATAGCATCGATTGGGTATTATGTGGACGAGTTCCTAGCTGACTCGCAAACTGCCTGCCCTCCGTTCAACTCGACTGTGCAACGCGGTTCGAACAACTTCGATCTGTGCAAGCCCGACTTCGACGGTGACATGACTCCAGATGTGACGGATCTGGATGACGATGGTGACGGTGTCGAAGATCGCTACGACTTCGATCCACTCGATCCAGAGGTCTCAGTCGACTTCGACGGGGACAACATACCCGATAGTCTGGATAGTGATGACGACAACGACGGCGTGAACGACACTACTGACCTATTCCCCTACAACCAAGACGAGTGGGAGGACGAGGACGGGGATGGGACGGGGGACAACAGTGACACCGATGACGACAACGACGGTAGAGAAGACTCCTTCGACGTGTTCCCCAACGATCCAGAGGAGTGGTCGGACTTCGACGGGGATGGCGTTGGTGACAATGCCGATGAGGACGACGACAACGACGGTGTCAACGATGTTGACAACAACCCGTTTGTCAACCTGGATGACGCGTTCCCGCTTGACAGTACGGAATGGATTGATACTGACGGCGACAGCATCGGTAACAACGCCGACACCGACGATGACGGAGACGGTTTCGATGATGCTATGGATGTATTCCCTCTTGACCCAACAGAGTGGCTCGACAATGATGGCGATACCTTTGGTGACAACTTCGACTGGGATGACAACAATCCGTTCGAGTGGATGGACTCAGACGGCGATCAGATTGGCGATAACGGAGACGAATGCCCTGATGAACAGGGATTGAACTCTAGCTTCGAGAACTTCGCTCACAAGTTGGCGTTGCCCGGAAACAGACTCGGGTGCCCACTCTTCGAGGGGGAAATCGTGGTTGAAGAAGAGGAAGGGGGATTCTCACTCTTGGACGTTGATGTCCTAGATACCGACGGTGACGGCCAAGTTGACTTCTTCGATCCCGACGATGACAATGATGGGATTCCCGATGAGGAGGACGGTAAGTTGGATCATCGGACTGGCGTGGGTGAGTTCTCCAAAGATCCAACAAGGCCATTCGGGGAGAGGACATGGATTGTGATCTTGTTGAGCTCCATATTCATCTCTTTGATGGGAGTACGATTGGTCAGTTGGAAGAGAAGGAAGTTTGCAATGCTGAAGTCTAAGAGAATCCGGCTCGGATAGAGTGCGCACAGTGGTGCAGGGGGCAGGATTCGAACCTGCGAAGCACTACGCACAGCGACCTGAACGCTGCCCCTTTGACCGCTCGGGTACCCCTGCTTGAACTGGCGCTGTAACTTTGAGACTTCAATGCAACGCAACTGGAAGGAACCGGGGAATGGTGCAGGGGACAGGATTCGAACCTGCGAAGCACTACGCACTGGGACCTAAACCCAGCCCCTTTGACCACTCGGGTACCCCTGCTTGATATCGTCCGAATAATTCCTCACCAAGAAGGCAACGGATGCACGATACACACCCCCATAGTGTCATAACCGGGCCGCTTCGCCTCAAAGATGGCTCGAATGGCACGAATAGGCATTCTCGGTCTAGGCAATTGGGGCACGGCCCTAGCCCATGTCTGGTGCGAGGATGGTCACAACGTACTGGGATGGACCGTAGAGCAAGAAGTGTACGAGTCCCTTATGACGAAGAATGAGAACGAGAAGTACCTGCCTGGCTACGAGATTCCTCGACTACAATCCACCATGAAGATCGTCGATGTCACGGAGATCTGCGAGATTCTAGTCCTGGCACTTCCTAGCGGCGTCATACTGGGGGTGGTCGATGATCTAATTCCCCATCTCCGTCCGTCACACCTCCTGATCGATCTAGCGAAAGGGCTTGCCCCCTCAGATGGAGGTGGTTCGGGAATGATCTCGAACGCGATAGAAAAGAGGCTTGCAACGGCTGAAAAGTCTAATCCGGTTGTCGTGATGACTGGTCCCACCATAGCAGCGGAAGTGGCTCGCGGGGTGATGACCAACGCCCTGGTGGCGTGTCATGACAGGAGCGTGGCGGAGCGGGTTGCGGAGCGCCTCTCTACCGATTCACTGATCCTGACACCAGCAGAGGATCCGTTGGGCGCTGAACTGTGGGGAGCGTACAAGAACACCGTAGCGCTTGCCTGTGGGCTGGTGGATGGGCTCAAGGAATCGATAGGGGGTGATAATCTAAAGGCCGCAATCGTCCTCTCTGGGTATAGCGAGGGCATTGGGCTGCTAGGCGCCATGGGGGCCAGTCCCGAGACCGCCTTCGGGCCGGCTGGAATAGGTGACCTGTACGTGACCGCCACCAGCCCTCGCAGCCGGAATCGAACGCTCGGGGAGAAGTTGGGCTCGGGCAAGAGCCTAGAGCAGGCTCTGAAAGAGATGCATATGGTGGCAGAAGGGGTACGAGCAACACGGATGTTCCTCAGAAGATCTGAGGATTTGGGGCATCAAACCCCATTCCTCCACTCCCTTGGAAGCCTGCTGGATGGGGAGCTCGGCGTTGAGGAGTCAATCAGGCTGATGGTAGAGGCCTACGGCAGCCAATGAGGGGGCAGGGTTGATTGCCTGCGCTCCCATCCGAGAGATAGGATGGCGATAGAGGATCTCACGGACTTTGAGCTCCGGCTGCTGAAGTGGATCTCTGCGTCCAACTTCGTCGAGGTGGCTTGGTCAACCAAGAGGGCTGCTGAGGCATTCAAGGTCGAGGAGCGGGAGGTCTACGAAGCTCTAGCAGCGCTGACCTTCAAAGTCCGTGACAACATCCAGATTTTCTACGATGATGGTGCCATCAGAATCACTGCGAGCGATCCCGCCCCACCCTAATGGCCAAATCCGCGGGCAGCAGCACTCCCAACCAGGGGGGCCTCCTTACATCACCTTCCTCATTGAAGAAGGAGCGAGCGTAAATCGAGAGGAAGTCAATCACAATCACTACCGCGAAGATGATGATCAGGTAGGCGATTACTTTGTCATATTGGAGGAACTTCATGTAGAGGTTGATGTGGTATCCAATTCCTCCGGCTCCGACTATGCCGATTACCGTGCCATGCCTTACGTTGTACTCGAACATGAAGATGGCCTGTGAAATCAAATGGTTTGCTGACTCGGGAATCACCACCCCGAGGGATGTTTCCAACTTGGACAGACCCATGGAACTGGCAGCCTCCAATGGCGTATTGGGCATTCCTTCGATTGCTTCATACTGAAGCTTGCCGAGATATCCCACTGTGTAGATTGTCATTGCCAGAACCCCAGAAAGGGGACCGAAACCAACTAGAATAACAAAAAAGATCGCCCAAATTATGCTTGGGAGACTCCTACTTGCTGCGAGAATGAGTCTAGCACTGTACGAAACTATCTTTGAGTTTAGATTCCTAGCAGCTAAAATTCCAATTGGTAGTGAGATTATTGTCCCCATAACGGTAGAAACGAATGCGATTTTTATTGTCTCCATCATACCTATCCAGGCTGTCGAACATGTGAAGTCGAAAATCGGGTATGCTGTGCAAACTGGATAAACTTGGGGCCCTATAACACTCCAATCTGGAGGCCACAATGATTCATGGAAAAATGTTACCAGATTCGCCCCACTGCCAGAAAGTCTACCCCAATCATCCACCAAACCATTCAGTATCCATATGGTAAAGGCGAGTACGAGCAAAAGGTATGCAGATGCCTTGCTGATTCCAGAAATCATGACTTGACCTCCAATGCGGTCGGCTCCGATAGGAAGGGATTGACTTGGCCATCATCGATTACTAGCAATCGGTCTGCCATTGACTTAGCTCTGGAGACATCGTGCTCGACCACAATTAGTGCTGCGCCACTGGTACGGACATAATCGATTACTTCCGATAGAACCTTGCTCAAGGTTTCATCGTCCAACTCGCTAAGAAACTCGTCGGCCATGATTAGTTTGGGGGCCTGAGCCAATGTCCTGGCTGTTGCCACCCTCCTCTGCTGACCCCCTGAAAGTCTACGAATAGGTTCGTTTGACTTATCTGATAGGCCCATTCTCTTGATTGAATCCATGGCATGCTGTGTCACGTCAGAAGACGGTAGAATGGTAAGTGATTGAGTGTGCCCTGCTCTAGCCCCCAGCATCACATTGTGTCTTACGCTGGCGTGCCTCACCAGACCTAGTCTCTGGGGAATGTATCCCACGGTCCCCCGCAGAGGTGAAGCTGGGAGTGTAGCGCCACAGACCTGCAAAGTACCAGAGATTGGTCTTACCAATCCCGCAATGGTCCTCAGAAGTGTGGTTTTACCCACTCCAGATGCTCCGGTGATTGCTACAATCTCTCCTGATCTAATCGTGAGGTCGGGTACTCCGACTAGTGGGTCGTTTGAGTCGTATCCAATTACAACCCCGTTCAGCCTGACAACACAGTCGTCATTTTGCTGCCCCTCATCTTCATTCATTAGGGACACCATTCTTCTCAATCGATTAAGCAATGTCAAACTTGTCGCCGTAATACGTTGAAATTCCTGGGATGTTTTTGATTATCTCTGAATAACTACCTAGGTGCTCTCGTGAGGTCACTCTTGCTATTCCAGGGGTGTTGAGTACATTCGCCAATATCTCAGAACCGCACGTGTTTTGAGGGGATTCCTGATCAATCACGTGGATGGTTTCGTCATAACATCCAGTGAAAGTCTGCCCTTGAGTAGTGTAATTCGTGACATATTCCTCATAGTTTAGTGACATCAGGGCATTGAGGATTGCAGTCCTTGTCTGCATATCCAACATCTCGGGATTATACATCACGGGATGGCTGGGGGCCTTTCCGAAGGCAGGCAGTGCGACGTACTTATCTCTCTCTAGGCACCATTCTTCGTTGTCGGACTCAACGTCATTATCGCAGTAAGAATCGACTGTGCCATCTTTGGCAAAGGCTACGTCTCCGACACCTTCTGATAGGCACTTCACGGCGCCGGAGTACCCGTAATATGGAGTTCCTGAATCTGGAATCGACGCGTCCTCGCTGAAGAAATTGTAGATTGTGCTCCTAAGTGAATCAACGTCATCTGGATCGCCCACAACTTCCGCGTATCCATTACCAATTAGATAGCCCATGGGGAGGAGCATTCCCGCTGACTTGAGCCACCCAGTATGGCAGGAGGTCTTGCCCTCAAGAAGGGCGAAGGGGTCTGTGCTGGGGTCGTCATCAAGATGGGCAGCGGCCATCTCGCTGTCGGCCCTCACCCATGCGTGAGCGTAGTAGTAGGTCCTTTCATCGGACTTCTGATCGGCTGCCATTGCTTCTAGATCGTACTCCTTCCAACCGACCCATGCAGCACCTCCGTCCATGAAAGCTATGTCTGCATGACCGAATCGCAGAGCCTCAATGATTGCCCCTTCGGAGTCGACACTGTAGAGTTCGACATCAACGCCGAGGGCATCCTCTAGGTAATCTGCCAGAATCCGGGGATTCTCGTCTATGTTTTCGTAGTCGGCCTTGACCTCGAACGCTATGACCAATTCTTGTTCTGGGTCGATAACATCATCTTCAGTCCCGGCATCTTCAGTCCCGGAACATCCTGTTAGAAATGAGCAAAGCATTATTCCAATCATCAAATTTGCAAATGTCTTGTTTTCATTCATATTTAGGTCGCCCTAAACTTTGCGAAAGTCGATTAATATATGAAGTTTAGGCCACCCTAAACTAGCATTAGTCGTCCGATAGTATCATGTCCCAGTGAATAGCCACAGACTCGGTGGAGAAGGTCAGGAACACGGCTGCAATCGCCTTCGTATTCACATTCATCATGGTGATTTCGGTCATCCCACTGCAGAAGCATTCAGCCCCTCTGGACGAGGTCGAAGAGCGCCGTAATCAGTTCGGTGGAGGAGGGTCTATCGAGGATCAGTGCAGCTCGATAACCTTCGAGGACATGTTCATCTACGACCGGGCAAACTTCGACATCCGAGTTGATGAGGACTGGCAAACGGCTCAAGTCGAGGCAGTGGCTTGGATAAACTGGACACTGGCAGATGAAATCAGAGAAGACCTGGATGCCTGGTTAGAAGGCATCGTACCGTCCGGAGGGGATGAGTGGATCTCTACGGACGAGGTCGGTGCTGTAATCCTCATTGCAGCTGATTGCCTTCAGCACAGCATCACTAGAATCGGCATCCGAGACGGAGCCGCTCACAGGGGCGGGGTTGGTGTTGACTGGAAGAACACCACTTGGCGAAACGATGGGATGAACGTCGATGAGTTCAACGGTGTGCCGTCGAGACACGCCGAAGGCAGGGAATGCCAGAGTTTCAATCAGGACGACTGCTATGAGGTTCCTGTTCGTCCCGCTGTGGAACGTGACTGTGATGTTGAAATCAACGAGTCAGAAGGAGCTGACGAGTGCAGGATCGTACTCTGGTTGAATGCAACGCTGGAGATTGATGGGATATCGGATCCGAATGACTTCACCATTGCCTTCAACTCCTCGAACATGAGCAATGCGAGGCTTGACTTCACATTCCCCTACATACCTGATTTGAGGCTCGATCTCTGGGAGGAATGCGAAGGAAGGTACGTCGGCCCCGAAGAAACCAGCCCCAGTGGCGATTCCGCACCCCTGAGGGGGAGTTGCATTGGCGATGGCTCATCCACTCACGAGCTGCTCCAGAATGAGGATGGCGGACTGACTTACACCCTGTTCCCTAGCCTCGAAAGGGAATCTTGGCCTTACGGCGAGGATCTCTTCGCCGACTTCACCACTTCCCCCGTGCCTGTCGACAATCCGCCCGCTTGGACGGATGCTGCGCCAGAGGACGGTTCTTGGTTCCCTGTGGCTGAAGAGGGACAAACGAAATGGGTCTCGTGGCAGACCCTATCGACGTGGTTCACCGACGAGTCTGGCGTCTCACAACTGGGAATCACCTGCATAACCGGGGGCTCGGGGGGAATAAGCCAGAGCATCGACCGGTCCCTCTGGGTGACCATTGAAGGGGTAGTCGAGGTCACTTGCGAGTCGACTGATGGGGCCGGACAGTCATCCGGCAACAGAACTTGGAGCTTCGGCGTGCCTTTCACAGTCGCCACTTCCGAGTCGGTTCTCATGGACCCCCATCCCATCACCATCTACCCCTCCTCTGGATGGCCGACCATCATGGTCGAAGTCAGCTTGGTTCAGGATGGTCAACCCCAACATCTGGAAATGAGGACAATCGACTCCCAGACAGACATAGACGTCCCCTCGACAAATATCCTTCCGGGGGTCGCGTTCGTGTGGGTTAGGGCCTATCACGCGGAGAGCCATCCAATGGAACACATCTACGACTTGGGAATCATGAAGGAGGGTTCACCCCCCTTGATAACCGTCACTTCCACTGACTGGGATGGCACCCTATGGAGAATCGCGGGCCAGTTCAGTGATCCCGATGGAGAGTCGGTGTCCTTCTCGATAGCCATCGATGGGCAGGAAGCGGGAGAGGGGGGAATCCGTGGAAACACATGGGAAAGCGATTGGTTCGATATGGGGGCCATCGAATCTGGTACAATTTCAGTAGGTATAACCGGCTGCGATGAGTCAGCCCAATGCACGACGATTTTGCAAGACGTTGACAACTCCTTCCTGTTTATCGAGGGAAAGCCTGACTGCGCCGACCCCTACTTGGCCTGCGAACCCGATATCGATGAGGAGGGGGGCTTGCTGCCTGCTGCTGGTCTGCCAGCACTCCTACTAGCCACGGTCGCTGCACTCATGTACACGCGTCGACGGGATTGATTGCATGAGCTTCTCTGGACGGGTCACACAGGCCTCTCACGAAGACGGTCTGCTCGCGTCTTTCGAGGGAAGGGCCCCCCGATTGGGGACGAGCATCAGAATCACTGGAGGCAAGATCTTGGGGAGGGTGGAGACGGTTTTGGGACCTATCGGAGAACCACTGATTCACATCCACCCACTACAAAGAGGGGTTGATGCGAAGGCAGCGATTGGCTCACCGATCGAGATCGCCCCTCGAATCAGGTCGGGACAGGGTCGTGCAAGAGGTAAGTCTAGCAGTAGGCAGAGCGGGCTGCATCGGGATCGTGGGGGCGGTAGAGGGAGCAGGCATGTGTCCAAGCACCATGGCAAGGGGAGTGGTGCTAAGAGGGCCCCTAGCAAGCGACGAGGGGCCCCCAAGAGGGGGGGGCCTCGTAGGAATCCGAAGGGAAGAGGTCCGAGAAGGGGCCGACGCTGATTGAGGTGGCCCACCCCAGCATTCTTCATCGGATTGCCACTGCAGCGATTGTGGTAAAGAGCGCAGAGATGCTATGGCTCGATGCGTTGGAAGCCGAGCAGAACGGGGACAGGGAATTGGCTGCCTCACTGGCTAGTGATGTCGTCTATATCGATGACTCGCATGCAGATGCATGGATGGCTATCGCACAGTGGAGCCTTCCCCCTTCGGCACGGGGAAGGCAGGAAATGCCCAACCTTGCTCAGACCGCCAAGGCGATGTCTGCACTGCGAAAGGTAGTCGATCTGAATCCCGACAACGCTCGTGCTTGGGAACTTGGTGGAACTCTCCTAATTGACCACTTGGGGATGCTGGAGCACGGTCTGGAGTGGTGGGAAAGCAGGAGGGGTGAATCCCCCAGAGACATCATCCCACTCATAGAGCAATTGGCGATACTAGTGCGGCTCGGCTATTTGGATGCGTGTGCGAACAGGCTGGAGATTCTGTATGGCGAAGACATTGACATCCCCCCTAATAGGCGTCTCGAAGCGCGGGTGGAAGGAGTGCGGAAAATGGTCGAGAGGGCAGCGAGACAAGAGGCGGACGGTGCCTTCGCCCCACAGGATCAGAAGGACCAGAGATGGGACATCATCAGGAGGATGAGGAGGAGGAAGCCGATTTCACAGACCTTCTTCCTGCTGACCTTCGTTGCGCCAATCGTATTCCTCCTAGGCTCCGCAGCCATGTACGCCTTTGGCTCCACCCCCCTCGGCTCGGCTATGGTCTTCTTCCTGATTCTAGCATCTTACTTCGGAATCAGCAGGCTCTCAATGGGGCTGCTACACAAACTGAACCGCCACGCTCTGGACCTAGATCGAGCCCTGGACTGCGAGACCACCGTTGGCAAGGTCTGCATCCCCGAGGAGGTCAGGGGCTCGAAGTTGTACAACTCGGTCCTAGGCAATAGGATGCCTGCATTCAAAGAGAGGGTTGCATTGATTCAGAAGTCAGGTGAGAAGATATCGGGCAAGTGGGAACTGCACGTCCCGTTCTGAGCGGTCAGCCCCCACCACCCTTCTGCTGGGCGTAGTACTGGGCGTAGTACTGTTGGGCGTACTGGCGTGCCGTCTGCTCGTCATAGCCTTGGGTAATGAGCTGTTGGACGTATGTCTCGATGTGAGCGTACTGGCGTGCCGTCTGCTCGTCATAGCCTTGGGCCAAGAGCTGCTGGACGTAGGCCTCGACCGGGTCCATCTGCTCCACCCCTCCGAAGGACTCCACCGAATCTCCCTCGGGGGCTCGACCACGGCTGCGGACCAATAGCGTGACTAGAACGACCAGGAAGAGGATGATTGCAGCGATACCACCCATCACGACCATTCCCATCGCACCGCTGCTGTCATCGGCGCAGGAGTCGGGGTCGGCAACGCAGGGGTCTATCTGCTTGGGCAGAGTGTAGAGTTGGATCTGGTCATTGACCACGTAGGAGCCCTCAGTGATTCTGATGTAGACCAAACCTGCGTTTCCGTCCCCCTCTATATACAGATGAGAGATGTTCAGCGAGAGCTCGTAGGAGTCCCCGTCGCACAGGCCTGACTGCCTGTCGTAGCGGCCGAGGTCCTTCTGGGTGGTCTTGGTAGCCTCTCCCTTGTCGAAGATAGAGGTGTCATCGAGAGCTACCTCGACAGTGACGTCACATTCGTCTCCTTCGTCGCTATCGACGACTACTCCAGTGATGTTGAGGATTTCAACGGCATCGAGCGCGTCGAATCGGTGGCCTTCGGCAGTGGATATGCTGTCCATCTCAACCTCGGGCTCCTCGTCCCCGAAGAGCTCTCCGACAACTTCGAAGAATATCCTGAAGGGGGGTGTCGAGTCGAGGTTCCTCTGATCGGTAACAACGAGCTCGAGCATGATGGGGTTATTGTTCGGGGTGACGTTGCTGAAGGTGTAATGCCAGTCGGATTGGCTCTTGGGCAGGATGGTCTGGTGATCTTGGTTGCCATCGCCACTGACAGACCAAGTGTAAGTCTTGATGCCAGTTCCGATATCGCTGCTATTTGCAGCTGAGAACTTTATGTCGGTAGTGCCGGTCTCGGTGAGTCTGACTCTGTACTTGGGGGAGTCGATCATTACCCAGTTCCCGTCGCTGTCCTGATCTCCGGTCGGTGTCGGTTGGGATCCAATGAACTCAAGGAACTCAGTGCTGATTTCGTCCTGCACGATGTCGATTTGCGCCACCGGGGCCGAGTCGTCGGCGGCGATATCGTTCGTGTAGACGGAGACGTTGGTAATCCTAGTGTGGCCTGCGGCATCGTGCAAGTACAGCCAGATCTTCCATTCCGCATCGATCTTGCAGCCGAGGTCGGCGCCTATGTCTGGGACGCAGAAAGTAGCATTGATCGAGTTCGTCGAGTCGTCTTGGTGCACGTGCCAGTTGTCATCTCCCAGAGTCTGGCCATCCCATCCGGTGACGGTCTCGTTATTCGCCGACTCGATGGTCCAGTCTGCGAAGATGCCCCCTACGTTGGTCTCGAAGCCGAACTGCAGCGATGCGTTGCTCTCTATCGCTTTCCTCTCATAGGCCGCGGTGAGGACGTCGATGGGCTGGATCTGCCCGTCGATGGTTATCTCGAAGCCTTCGCCTGCTATCTCGAAGCCATTCGGATAGGGCGTGAGATGGAAATCCAGCATGTTAGACAGCAATGGGAAGTTGGTGTCCCCGTAAGACTGTGAAACAGTGGGATTCTCGACATCTATGGTGGTGACGATGAGTCCGCCCAGGTAGTGATTACACACTGAGAGAAGGGACTGGCTGGGGTTAGCGCTGTCCCTGATTAGCGTATGGAAGGTGCCACCATCGCTCACCCTACCGCCTTCGCTCTCCCCGGGGGGGGCGTCGCTGCAGGCGAGTGGCAGGTTGTCAGCGTTGACTTGGTTGGTGTCTAGGCCGGAGAGCGCGACGTGGGAGCCGCCATTCACGCCTGCGAAGGCAGAGGTGTTGATGCCGGACATGATGGGATGGAAGGGATCCACGAAGGTTAGGTTGTTCGATTGGATTCTGCGATCGACTGTCAGATTGACGTAGTCCCTCATCACAATGTCCATGTCAAAGGGGAGTCTCTCGGGGTCGGCCCCTAGGCTCAGATACTCGCTGCGATAGGGTCCCAGGTGGACTTGCACGGTGCCACCATCATGCATGTAGTCAACCAGGGTCTCCGTGAGAGTCAGGCCTGAGTTCCGGGGGTTGGGTGTGCCCAACAGCTCGTAGTAGTCGCCGTACTCGACGTTGTAGTCTGTTTGCCATGGGAGCAGGACCTTGGAGTAGTGCTCGAGCCAATCCTCCGTTCCGTAGGCGTTCCAGTCATTCACTTCGAACTGGGTGTAGGTCTTGTCCATGGCCTGCAAGTCGGTCTTGACACGCTGGAGCCTGCTCTGGTCAGTTGGGTCGGAGAAGATGGCGATGTCAACGTGATCATAGAACTCGATCTCGAAGAACCGTTCGTTGCCCGACTCCTCCCCATCCTCACCCAATGTGGCGTAGAAGCTGATGTTGTAGTTATGGCCGTCAAACCACTGGTTGTAGGGGTAGGTCCAATTGGCCTGACCCCTTTGATGAGGGTCGAGCAAGAAGGGCCCGTTCTCGGACACCTGCTCGTACACCGTCTGGCCAGTATCCTCGTCTATGATTTTCATCGTCAGAACGTAGGTGCCCTCAATCACCCCATTCAAGAGTGGGACCGAGAAACTGTGGGACGCCTGTCCAGAGGGGTTTGATGCGTAAACACACTCGTAGATGGTGTCGGTGACGCAGTCCATCACATCGGGCTGCAGTAGGGTGATGTCGGCGTTGGCGATGCCGAAGAGGATAGTGGACACGTTGTTCGCCACGCTCATCTCGGGCTTGCCAAACCAATTCGAGGTGTTGTCGGTATTGTCGTAGAGTGTCATCAGGTCGATTCTGTACAGGCCGTTCACGAAGTCGTGAGTGCCCATGTTGATGGTTCGCCTGTGTGCAGCATCCATACCCGTAACGCTCTCAGTGTAATTTCCATCGTCGGTGAAGGTGTAGTCATCGACGCGGATATTGTCGATTGCAAAGCCTGCAAAGCCCGCGTTGCCGTTGACGCCGTCGTCGTTGGAGTAGAAGCGCCACGTGAAGGTCACATCTGAGCCAGCGAGGGTGGTGCACTCGTCAGTCCAGGCGAAGGAGTCGGGGCTAGTGGTATTCAGGAGGTGGACGTGAGTCAGGTCAATCCGGGCGGTTCCCACCATGTCCTCGGAGTCGAACCACTGCACCCAACCGTCTTGGCCAACTCCGCCCGAGTGGTCTCCGGCATACTCTACCTCTTCGTAGAGCCCGTTCTGGTCGAAATCCTCGCAGTAATGGAAGTACGTATTGCTGACACCGTTGTATCCCGGGCGCAGTCCGTTGGCGTTCAAGTCAGTCCAACTCCCATAGATCACGCCTTGGTAGACCTCCCCGTCCCTGACCCAAGACGCCTCGAGGTAGGAGAAGTCGCGAACCGCCTGGACATTGCCGTTCCTGTCTGCAATGTGGTCCCCCTCAGCGAAGTAGTCGAAGGTCAGGAAGGTGAAGTCTGGTTGTGGGTGCCCATCACTGCCATCTGAGATTGCGATTGGCTCCAATGTCATCGTCTCGTTCCAGTTATCGCCATAGCCCTCCGAGGGGTGACCGAGCCAGTAGGCCTGGTTCTTGAACACGCCTTGGTTCTGAGGGAGCATCTCGTTGGAGCCCGAGGAGTCATCAAGCCTGCTCCCATTCTCATTTTCATCATCCTCCCACATCGAAAGTCCGGACCCCGAGGCAGAGTAGAAGTCCTCTGCGGCTATCAGACGGGGCAGGGCGTTGAACACCTTGGCCTCGACCTCGAAGTCGACTACGGTATTGCCCCAGTTCTGGACACCGATGGTAATGTCCCTCTCTCCTGAGGCGTACAGTTCCCCGTTCACGAGGTCGAGCCACGGCCCCTCTATGAGACCGGGGTCGTACAGGTTCCTGACGGTAAGCTGGAACCGGCTCTGGTCGTTGGTATCGTCCTGATCGGTGTAGCCACTGGGGTCGGAGAGGGTGACGGAGACGTAGTAGGTCGTGTTGTCGACGAAGTCAGCGGTTAGTTGCACAGTCTGGGATTCGCCTGCAGCCGCATCACTCAGTGTCAGCGTCTGGCTCTCGACGGTGGAGTCCCCAAACGAGACGTCCCTCTTCCTGATGGTGATGTTGTCGAAGGCGAAGCCGTCCAACCCCGAGAAGTCTGCCGCACCGACGGGTCCAACGGAGCCCTCGAGGCCGCTACGGAAGCGGAACCTGATGTCGATGACCTCCCCGGCATAGGGCGTTAGGTCGATTGAGTTGGCCCTTTGGTCCAACTCCCCGTCATCCCAGCAAATGACGTAGTAGAGGTAGTAGAGTGCGCAAGATTCTCGTATTCCCCCGCTCTCGGTGTAGTTGTTCCATAACGAGGATTGCCAGTCACCGTAGAAGTCCCCGTTGTAGTCGTTGTACTCTGGGTCGGGGCTGCTAGAGACACGCTCCTCGATGCGGTACTTCCGCTCGTTGTCCCAGCCGCCGTACCTCCAGACGGGTTCCCAGCCAGTGCCAGCGCTCCAGACCTCGATGCTGCACGAGTCCTCGTACAGCCAACGCTCGATCACGTCGTAGGGCTCGGCGAGGAACAGCTGGAAGAAGCCAGCGCTGCATATCGCATCGAGGTCCAGGAATGCAGCATTCGCCCCGGACAGATCGACGTCCTCGAGGATCAGGGCCTCGTCCATGTGGTTGTAGTAGCCGGTGCTGTAATTGCCGTCGGCCTCGAGGTGATCAACGCCCGCCCAGAAGAAGTTGGTCGGGTTCTGCCTAGCCTCCCATAGGAGGTAGGCCACCTCATCCCAGGACTCGTTGTCCTCATCCGGCACAGTGCTGCACGAGGATGTGCCATTGTGCCCACACTGGTAGTCGCTGTTGTTGAAGTGTACGACATCCCCTTCATAGTAGGTGGTGCCATTGACCCAGAACCGGTCCTCGTCGATGTGCCACGAGGAGTTTCCCGCCGAGTACTCACCGGTGTAGGAGTACTTCTGGAAATGGGCGCCGGCGAGGTTGATGTTTGCCGATTCGGATTCGAAGTCGTTGTGGTAGACGACCGTATCCGTGCCACCTAGGACCTCCCTGACCTCAAGATCGACATCCACGCTGCCGCTGGCGATGGGCATCAGCCCGGTGTTCTTCACGGTGACATTCACCCATCGGTTACCCTCGCCCACTATGCTCTGGAAGGTTGCAGGGTCCATCACCGAGGGCTCTATGGTGACTCGGGTGATGCCTTGGTCGTAGTTGTCGAGAGCGAGTACTGAGAGGTAGTCGCCCTGTCCGGCGTACCCCATGGTGTCGAGCCACATCGCATTGTTGGAGAACCTGTAGGTGTAGTCCGCCTGCCCGATGACCACCTCCAGTGCGCTGCTATCACCACCCTGCAGCTGGCCGGGCACGGCCATTGTCGGACGGCGCCCGACATCGAATGATAGCGGGGACAGGTAACCCTCGCCATTCGGGTCGGCGAGCAGGATCTGGACGGTGTTGAGGGCCCTGAGATTGGGGCGGAGCAAGTAGGTCTGGTTCTGAACGGTCGACTCCTGGGTGTCGAGGAGCGTGATCGATGTTGGAACGAAGAAATCGACCTCACCATCACGATTGACATCCGAGATGGTAACTGAGGCACCAATGTAATTGCCGTACGGGACGTAGTTCTGGGTGTCCCAGTTGCCGCCGCTCTTGGTTGCGTAGGTCAGGTTGCCTGTGATGCCATCAACAGCGACTATCAAGTCAATCTCGTTAGTATCGTCATCAGGAGTGGTGTCCGCGATGTCGATGCCAAATAGCTCGTAGTCATGCTCGACGTCGAGTTTGAAGTCGTGCATGGTGCCGGTGGAGGTCGGGTCCATCGGATTGGGGTATGTCCCGGTGAGGCAGTCATACTCGAGGACGGTCATGTTGTCGAAGGTCCCCCTAGAGTAGCCCACACCCGCGTTGAAGGGTGGGGTTCTGAGCAGCCAGATGTCAAGGTCCTCGCACTCCCCGGGAAGTGGGTCCCCCGTCACAGGATTGGTCTGTAGGTCCTCGTTCCAGTTCCCAAACATTGCTGCTGTGTAGTACCCATTGGTGAGAGGGACCGAAATGGGGGCGTGCTGATTGGAGGGGAGGGTGTAGTCGGGGCCCTTGTATATCTGGATGAACTGGTTGGCGAAAGTGGAGTCTGTCGAAACGAAGACCACGTCGGCGTACCCATCGTCGGTGATGTCGCCGACATCGAAGTCGGAAAGATAGGGGTTGATGACGGTAATCGTCTCGAACATCTCCTCCCATCCGTTCACCCTCTTGTCGCACTCCCCCTTCAGCACAGTGAGGTTGGCGGGCCTGACGAAGGACTCGTCGGTGAACCTAGCGTTCTGCTGGTAGTAGATCACGTCATTGACCTCGTCACCATCCACGTCGGCTATCTCGAGCCGGTTGCCATCGGCAACGTCCCTGAATCCAGCTCTGAAGGAGTCGTTGTTCGAGATTAGCACGTCCTGACGGTCTCCGAATCCACCAGAGCCGTCATTGTAGAGGAAGCTGATGAAGTGACCCATGCCGCTGCCCGACGCGATGTCATTGTGACCATCGCAATTCAAGTCGCCTATCGAGATGTGCAGTGGGTCGCGTTGCACCCCGTATTGGGTGGTGTGCGATGCCGAGGCCAGAGGGGCCATCGCAACGAATAGGGAGGTCAGCATGAGGAACACAAGGGCCACGGCCCTCCGTTCGCCAAGACGGTGACGGGAAGCCCCTGAACAACGAGCCATACCGACTCGGACTTTCGTGTCTCTCTTATGTATTGCCTAATGGTGATTTCACGGCATCGCAAGAATGTCCCTCAAATCCCGTTCACGACCGTGAATTACTGGGACTCAAGCCAACTTGGATTGGGCGAGTAGCTTACCTCGGCTCCACCGTAGACCTTCTCGAGGCGCCCCATCATCCAGAGGCGGTCCAAGAAGATCTCCAAATCGATTCCCTCTCGATTAATCCTCTCCCCAATCACGAATTCGATGGTTCCAATGGGAAGCGATGACTGGCCGTGCTCCCTTACAACGAGGCCGAGTAGAATCTGGAGCCAAGCCTCAGCGAGTGGATCGCCAGAGAGGTTGTTGCTCAGCGGCTCGGGGGGCTCTATCTCCTCGAAGAACTCGATGATAGCCCTGATATCGGGCTCTGAGGGCTTGGTGATTCCCTTCTCCTCTGCCCTAGCCTCGACATCCAAATCCCCTATTGCCCTGACGACAGAGGGAATTCTAGACGGGTCAGGAGGCGGTCCGGGCAACCCCTCTTCCTCTTCTGATTCGTCTTCATCCATCTCATCACCGACTGGGATTGCGGAGGCTTGTGCGTTCAACCTTTTGCTAGGTTGCGAAGAACAGTTTGCAAGATTCCCCCATTCCTATAGTAATAGATCTCCACTGGGGTCTCTAACCTGACAATGGCATCGAAGGAGAACTCGGTTTCCTCCCCCCTCTTGACCGTGACGCTGATCTCGGAGAACGGGGCAAGGTCTTCGCTGGCTGGGATATCGAAGGCCTCCGTTCCGTCAAGGCCCAGGATCTCGGCGTTCTGCCCCTCCTTGAAGGCCAGAGGGAGGATGCCCATGCCGACCAAGTTGGATCGATGGATTCGCTCATAGGAGGCCGCGATGACGGCCCTTACACCGAGTAGGAGGGTCCCCTTAGCTGCCCAGTCCCTGCTGCTACCAGTGCCATACTGCGAACCAGCGAGCACGATCAATGGGGTTGCTTCGTCACGATACCTATTGCTTGCCTCGAATATCGTGGTAACCTCCCCGGTGGGGAAGTGGGTAGAGAATCCCCCTTCCGTTCCAGGGGCAATCTGGTTCCTCATCCTGATATTGGCGAAGGTCCCGCGTACCATCACCTCATGGTTGCCCCTGCGGCTCCCGAACGAGTTGAAGTCTTGCGGCTGGACCCCCTTGTCCAGCAGATACTGTCCCGCTGGCCCATGATGGGGGAACGCTCCAGCGGGGCTGATATGGTCAGTGGTAATCGAGTCGCCCACCTTGACAAGGACGCGGGCATCTTGAATCGGCTCGATGGGGGCGGGTTCGGACTCTATCCCCTGCAGGAATGATGGTAGACGAACGTAGGTGGATTTGTCGTCCCAGTTGAAGAGAGCGCTTGGTTCGCTGGGGATGGCATCCCAGCGTGGCTCGCACAGGACGTCTTCGTAGCGCGTCTTGAACATCTCCGGATCTATCGCCCTCTCGATGGTAGAGCGGATCTCGTCGTCACTGGGCCAGATGTCAGCGAGCATGACTGGTTCACCCGAGTCAGTGTGACCGACTGGCTCGCTCGAGAAGTCGATGTCAAGTGTGCCTGCCAGTGCGTAGGCGACCACGAGGGGCGGGCTTGCGAGGTAGTTCGCTTTCACCTTCTGATGGATCCTCCCCTCGAAGTTTCGGTTACCTGAACAGATGCTGCCGACCACCAAGTCGGAGTCATCGATTGCAGCCACGATTCCCTCATCGAGGGGGCCCGAGTTGCCGATGCACGTCGTGCAACCGTATCCGACGACGCTGAAGCCGAGGGCTGAGAGGTCATCACTGAGGTCAGCCGCGTCGTAGTACTCGGTCACCACGCGGCTGCCGGGAGCGAGGCTCGGCTTGACCCAAGGCTTGATTGAGAGGCCGCAGGAGAGCGCGTTTCGAGCGACCAATCCTGCAGCAATCATCACACTCGGGTTGCTGGTGTTGGTGCAGCTCGTGATGGCAGCGATGACTACGTCCCCGTGACCCAAGTGCGAGTCGAGTCCCGCAATGGGGGTGGTGGCATCGTTACGAGAAGGGTCCACGCCGTGCCCATCGTATCCGATTGGCATATTCAGACTGGCTCTCCAGTGTGATTTCATGTCATGTAGCGCGACCCTGTCTTGGGGCCTCTTGGGTCCAGCGAGAGAGGGTTCGACAGTACCGAGGTCAAGAGTGAGATTTGAAGTGAACTCCGGTGTGGGGGTCGAGTCGGAATAGAACAGTCCTTGAGCGACCAGATAGCGCTTGACATCCTCGACTTGAGATGGCTCGCGACCAGATAGCAGCATGTAATCCAGAGTGACTTGGTCGACGGGAAAGTAGCCACATGTGGCGCCGTACTCCGGTGACATGTTGGCTATAGTCGCACGGTCAGGAAGGCTCAGGCTCGCAAGGCCTGCTCCGTGGAACTCGACGAACTTGCCGACGCAGCCGTGCTCCCTGAGCATCTGCACGATTCGCAGAGTCATGTCAGTGGCTGTGATTCCGGGCTGCATGGCGCCCGTGAGCTCGAATCCGACGACCTCAGGCAGTAGCATGTAAATCGGTTGTCCGAGCATCACAGCCTCGGCCTCGATCCCCCCGACGCCCCACCCGAGGACGCCGAGTCCGTTAATCATGGTAGTATGGGAGTCAGTGCCGACAAGGGTGTCGGGAATCCACACTCCGCCTTCCTCCCGAGCAATGCTCGCAATCCACTCTAGGTTGATCTGGTGAACAATGCCGCGTCCGGGGGGAACGGCGCGGAAGTTGTCAAGGCTCTGTTGTCCCCATTTGAGGAACTTGTAGCGCTCGAGGTTGCGCTCATACTCAATCTCGAGGTTGCGCTCCTGCGCATTCGGGAAGAGACCCGAGACGTCGACCTGCACTGAATGGTCGATCACCAGATCGACGGGGACCTGGGGGTTCACCCTCTCAGGATCGCCGCCCAATGCCACCATCGCGTCTCGCAGGGCAGCGATATCGACCACGGCGGGAACTCCGGTGAAATCCTGCAGAAGTACCCTGCTGGGGTTGAATGGAATCTCTGCGGGAGTCATGGTCGGCGACCATGCCGCGATGCGCCTGACGTCGTCCTCGGTCACAAGGGAGCCGTCGCACTTTCTCAGAGCAGCCTCGAGAAGGATTCGTATCGATACTGGGAGGCTGCTCAGATTGCAGGCTGCTGCCCTCTCAAGGGAATTCAAATCCACGAAGGAAGCAGTGGAGCCATCGGATTTTTCGAAGGTGGAGAGAGTTCCGAATGGGTCGGTGGTAGACACTTATTCACCAATTTACAATCCACCGTGCGTGGTACTTGAATTTGACCGTCTACCCAGGTGGGTGAGGGACTATGACTTGAGTTGGGCCGTCACCAGATGGACGGTTTCGACCGGGGCGCTATTGGCATCGGTGGATACCTCGCTCATTGCATTGACGTGCTCCATTCCCGAAATCACGTATCCGAAGACCGTGTGGCAAGACTCCTGAGAGCAATCCTTGCCCTCCTCCCAATCCAAGTGGGATGCCTGACCATCGTCTGGAACGATGTAGAACTGGCTGCCGTCCGTATTGAGGCCTGCATGAGCAGCGGCGATTGCGCCCGCCGTGTGCTTGAGTCCATTCTCATGCTCATATGGTACTGACCAGTCCTCCAAGGAGCAATCTTCGAGGGGGAGTTGCTGACCATTGCACCAGCCGTAGTAGTGGGCGGAATAACCCCCTCTGCCCTGTTCTCTCTCGATATCGCCCCCCTGGATCATGAAACCGTCAATGATTCTGTGGAACTCGGTGAAGTCGTACCGGAAGTCCTCCACGTGGGAGACGAAGCTCTCCACATGGAGTGGGGCATCGTCCCGGTAGAGTTCTATCTCGATCTGCCCCTTCACCTCTTGTCCGTCGACGGCGTATGTCACGTCAAGGATGACTATCGGATTGGACTCATCCTCGGCGAGGAAGTCTGCGACTAGTTTGAACGAAACCAGCACCAGAGCGAGGGATACCATCATGGCAAGGAGACCCATGGGAGTCGGGTTGCCCTCATCGAACATCCGTACTCCAAGCCCGAGGGAGATGGCCTTCTCATCCATCATCGATGCAAGCTTGTTCATCCTCCTGCGAGTCTCCTTGTTCTTGGGATCGAAGGCCAGTGCCTTGGAGTAGTTCTTGTGGGCTTTCTGCCAGTGGCGCTTCTGGTTGGGCTCATCGATCAACCCCAATTCCGTGCCGGCGTCCGCAGCGTACCTCAGGGTCCTCGATCTCTGAGCCTCGTTCTCGGTGAGCTCCCATGCTGATCTCAGGACATCCAGGGCTTTACCTGGCTCATTATTCTCGGTCAGTTCGACAGCCTCGTCCCACGCCTTCTGCAACTCCTCGGGTATGGGCATCGGCCGGGCGACCGCAACATCATTGAAAATCCCAGCGTATGAATGACGAGATGAAAATGAGTGATTTTCTCATGGTAACCCATAAGACCACGGCTCAACGCCATGCCCTCTGCGAACGGACCGGTGGAGAGTGATTCGGCGCTGGGGAAACGAAAGCAATGGGAAAGACCGCCAACGATTTCGTCATTAATATCGCAACGGCAAATGGCACTGGGTCTCAGTCTTCCAATCTCATACTGATGCATTCCATGTTCGAAATGGGGGTGCCGGTAAGCGGCAAGAACCTCTTCCCGAGTAACATCTCTGGACTTCCTACTTGGTATATCATCAGGGCTAGCGATGCTGGTTATCAGGCTCCCGGTGACAAGACCGATATCCAAGTGATCATGAACAAGAATACCTGGATGGAGGACCTGGAGAAAGTCGAGTCTGGGACGATTATCGTCTACAACGAGGACGTCAAGCTCCCCGTGGAACGCGATGACTGCATCCTTCTGGGCATGCCGATGACCAAGATGGCCAGAGGAATCAATCCCAAACTGGCTCGCCTGATGTCCAATATGTACTACGTCGGCGCTCTCGCACAACTCCTCGAAATCGAGCAAAGCGCGATCGCGAGCGCCGTTTCTATGCAGTTCAAAGGCAAGGAGAAGGCAATCGATCTCAACATGCGCGCCATTTCGGAAGGGAGGTTCTATGCTGAGGAGAACTGGGGCTTCGAGTGCCCCCTATCCGTCAAAGCACGAGACAAGGACCCAGACACATTCCTCATCGATGGCAACGAAGCAACGGCCTTGGGTGCTATCTACGGTGGCATCAATATGCTCTCATGGTACCCGATAACCCCCTCCTCCTCAGTCGCTGAATCAATCATCGGCTGGCTTCCAAAACTCCGAGACGACGGCCACGGAGGCTCGACCTGCGCTGTGATTCAGTCAGAGGACGAGCTCGCTGCGGCAGGAATGGTAGTGGGGGCTGGATGGGCCGGCGGAAGGGGCATGACCTGCACGAGCGGCCCGGGAGTCTCACTGATGTCCGAGTTCATCGGACTTTCCTACTTCTCCGAGGTGCCGGGGGTCATCTGGGATGTCAATCGAGCAGGACCTTCCACTGGCCTGCCGACACGGACCCAGCAGGGGGACCTCTCAATGCTCTATGAGGTAAGCCACGGGGATACCCAGCACATCGTCCTCATCCCCGGCACAGTAGACGAGTGCTTCGAGTATGGCTGGCGGGCCTTCGACTACGCCGAGAGATACCAGACCATGGTCTTCGGCTTCAGCGACCTCGATCTGGGGATGAATCGATGGACGACCTCGGGATTCCAGTATCCCGACGAGGATTTGGACCGGGGCAAGGTCATCCACACCCAAGAGGAGATGGACGCCATAGCGAACTACGGCAGGTACAGGGACGTCGATGGCGATGGGATTCCGTACAGGACCCTCCCCGGAAGCGGTCTCGACCCGATCCTGTACCGAGGGACGGGGCACGACGAGGATGGGGCCTATTCTGAGGACCCTCAGGTGTACGAGGACATGATGGGACGCCTGCGAAGGAAGATCGACGGGGCCCGCGAGCATCTTCCTGCGCCAGTCATCCGCGAGGAAGAAATGAAGGAGGTTGGCATAGTCTTCTACGGTTCGATGGAGAACACGATAGTCGAGATCGACGACATCCTCGAAGCCACCGGACTCTCCGTCAGCACCTGTCGCGTGAGGGCCCTCCCCATCCACCCCGAGGTCGAGGCCTTCATCGGCCGTCATGACATCAACATCGTCCTCGAGATGAACCGAGACGGGCAGCTTTACGGCATCCTGCGCAGGGAGATTCCAATCGACCTAGTGCCCAAGCTCCACAGCGTCGCCTACAGCGATGGGCTGCCTCCGAGAGCGCGCGTATACGCAGACAAGATCCTCAAGACCCTGAAGGAGGTGGCTGCGTGACTGCTATGAGACTGAATGTAATAGATCTCGAGAAGTCCGAGTACGCAGGGGGGAAGTCGTCCCTGTGTCCGGGGTGCGGCCACGACCAGATATCCAATGTGATAGTTCAAGCCGCGTGGGAGAACGGCATCAAGCCCGAGGGCATCGCGAAGATGAGCGGTATCGGGTGCTCCTCCAAGACGCCGGCCTACTTCTTGGGCAAGAGCCACGGATTCAACACCGTTCATGGTCGGATGCCCTCAGTGACGACCGGCGCCAACCTAGTCAACAAGGACCTCTCGTTCATTGGGGTATCGGGGGATGGGGACACTGCCAGCATAGGCATTGGGCAATTCATCCATGCCATCCGCAAGAACGTGGACATGGTGTACATCATCGAGAACAACGGCGTTTACGGCCTTACCAAGGGGCAGTACAGCGCCACCGTGGAGAAGGGGTCCAAGAAGAAGAAGGGTGCTGCCAACCAGCAACCCCCCATTGACCTGTGCGCCATGGCAATCAACCTCGGATGCGGCTTCGTCGCACGCTCCTTCTCGGGCAGCAAGAAGCAGCTCACCGCATTGGTGAAGGCGGCCATGAGCCATAGGGGGATGGCTGTGGTCGATGTCATCTCACCCTGCGTGACCTTCGCCAACAACGACGAGTCGTACCGGTCCTACAACTATGTCAAGGCGAACGACGAGGTCCTCCACATCCTCGACTACATCCCCCACTTCCCCAATATGGAGGAGGTCGACGTCCCCGAGGGCGAGTACCAAGAGATCCGGCTCTTCGACGGATCCACTCTCAGGCTCGAGACAGTGGGCTCGGACTACGACTCAAGCGATTCTCTCTCCGCCCTGCGTGCCGTACACGAGGCCGGACGGGCGAATCGCCACGTCACCGGTCTGCTCTACTATGAGCCAGACGTTCCGACTGCCACCGATGTGCTCGAACTGACCGACACCCCTTTGATCGCCCTGCCAGGGGACCAGATGCGCCCCAGCCGAGAGAGTCTGGAGCGCGTCAACGCCCACTTCCGAACCGATTGAGGCGTCTCTTCAGATGCTCGGGTTTCTTGAAATATCCAGCCCGCCTCCGTCCGCTGCCAGTCCCTTGGTGTAGCGGTCCATCATACGAGACTCTGGATCTCGTGACCCTGGTTCGAATCCGGGAGGGACTACCAAGCCTCACAGGGACCGGTAGAGCAGTTGCGAGACCCAGCTGACCATCATTATCACCATGAACCAGCCC
>PBMR01000006.1 GCA_002722735.1 Methanobacteriota archaeon | reverse complement strand
GCGAAGGTCACGTTGTCCAATGCGCTCAGCCGGTCGAGAAGGTGGAAGTCCTGGAAGATCCAGCCCACACCTCTTCGGCGGACGTCCACGACCCTGTTGGGCGGCCTGGTACCATAGCTGAACTCCCCAAGGGAAATTGTCCCGGAGTCTGCTTCGAGCAATCCCCCGATCACATTGAGCAGGGTCGACTTGCCGCATCCGCTGGGTCCCATCATGCTGACTAGCTCGCCTGGTGCTAATTCGAGGTTGACTCCTTTCAGGACCTCGAGCCTACGACGGCCCGAGCCGAAACCCTTCCTTAGATTCGTGACCCTGAGCATGCCCGTCCGACCTAGGTTCCGTATATGCACTTATTCCCCACATGTAATAGGACTCTGCGGACGGGTCTTCTGCACCTCTTTGATGCCGAACAGGAACCTCGTGGCCTTAGTCCGTCGCACGCCCTCGAAGAAGGCCCAGCAGGTTAGTACCACAAATGCAGTGCCGAGGATCACAGCAGGATAGTCCCGGAGGCCGAGCTCTGTCGCAACCCTGAGTCCCGAGAAAGTAAGGGGCATGTGGACGATGTAGAACGGGTAGACCCCTTGGTTGAGATAGGCTAGATTCTGGCTCGGCTTGTTGAGCAGGTGGGCGCCCCATGAGAAAACGGCCAGGCACCAGAACCAAGCGTGGAAGCTGTGAATCACGCAGGCGAGAATGGTCATCCTGTTGTGGATTATCTTGTTCTCCAGCCACCCCCCATCGACGTAGGGGATGCCGGTATGATGCTGCTCGAGACGCAACCAGACAAAGGCAACCGTCCATAGTAGGGTCATGACAGTTATCGCTGTCCTGCGACCCTCGATGAATTCGTAGTACTCGTCCTTGGCAGTTATGCACATGTAGCCGAAGGCGAAGAAGACGAGGAACCAGAACCACTCGTAACCCACGCCGATGAAGCCTGGGAACCAGGGCTTGAACAGCACCTCAGTGAGGCTCAGGACGAGCGGAAGTAGCACGAACACACCAATTCCCCCGCGGAGTTTGAAAGAGGCCCTGAGGAACCGTGCCAGCCGGCCGTCCGGATCGTTCCTCACCACGTGGAAGACGGGAGTCAGCAGGACGGAGTACTGGAACAGGTTCCACAGGAACCAAAGGTGACCCAGTGCGATTAGCTTGCCGAATATCGGAACCCAGAATACCAGAGACCTCCAGATGATTCCGAACAGGAACCCGAGGGTGAGGCCCGATGGGCTCATGTCCTCATTACCGAGGATGACGGAGCCAGCGAAGCCCATCGTCCATGCCCCGAAGAACATCGGCACAATCAGCCGTGTGACTCTCTCCTTGAGGAATACCCCCCACGTCCGGCGACGGAAGGCGAAGGCGGTCCCCATCCCAGAGATCATGAACAGCCCAGCTAGCCTCCACTGGTGCATCCAGTGCAGGATCATGCTTGTGAAGTCAACCGACTCGGTGGTGTAGTCGTTTCCTTGCTCAACGAATTCCGACTTCTCCTCATCGCTCAGATCGGAAAAATTCGGATTGATCTCATCGACGATATTGGGGTTGATCTCTTCCCCGTATGTCGACCAGTACACCCCGATAGCGACGTGGAAGGGGATGAGAAGCCCGAACAGGATTACGCGGAGCCAATCGATGTCATGACGCCGGGTCTTGGTAGTGGTCACATCGGGGGTTTCCATCATACCATAACTCTGGATTTTCATATTTGAGGGTTCCATGAAGGTGACCCTCAGTTATCCGCGAAGCACGAATCGTAGGCCCTTCCCAGGACTTCGCCGTGCGCATTCCTGCCAGAGGTAGAAGCCGCGTGGGCTACGAGCCGCTCGTCCACGTGCCGCAAGACGCCTCCGGCGCGCCTCCAGTCGGAGTGGATAGCAACTATCTCCGAGACCCATGCGTCGGGGTCGGTGGCCGGCAGCAGGCAATCGGCGGGCAGTAGCTCGTCGTGGGTCGGCAGGTCGGAGGCGAGAACGGGGCAACCGGCGGCCATCGCCTCGGCGGGGGGGCAGTGAAAGCCGACCGAGACACCTGGGTAGAGCATGGCCTCGGCATTCTGGTAGGCCGCCGCGATCTGCTCTCGATCGAGCATCTCGACCCCTATGCGAATGAGGTGGATGTCCCGACTAACCTCCTCTGGTATCATGCCCATCACTCTGCTGACGAACTGGTTGCGCCATCGTGGGTCCTGCCCGCCGACCGAGACAATCAGGCACTTGCCCTCCTCGTCGTGCCCCCCCAGCAGCTCCCTCGGCCGCTGGTTGGCAATCGGGTCCCAGTGCTCCTCGTCGATCGAGTCCCTGACCACGACTGCCCGTGTGTCTGGGAATAGTGACTCAGCGTCAGCTAGGGTCATCTCCGAGGCACAGAGCAGCAGGTCGGCACGCCCCATTCCCACCCTAGTGCCATGAATCTCCTCGGCTCGGGTAGTGGACGGGTTCCTATCACCCAGGGGTACTGCGACATCTCCCGCCTCCATCGACCTCGGTCGGAAGTCGAACAGGTCGTGGACCGATACCACGACTGGTACGTCCGACGCCCTCGGGACTAGATGCGCATGATGCTGGTTGGTGATGTGTAGCAGGTCCGCCTTCACGTCCGTGGCGGCACCTGCCACCTTCCTGGAATGGGCGCGCGAGCCCTCACCGCCCTCCACCACGGTCGCCTTGGTCCACCCCGGTACCCGGGCCTTGTCGAGCAGGCGCTCCAACACTGCGTGGTTGGCATTGTAGCCGGTGACCGAGCCCGTTGCCGGGCTCCCAGCCAGGACTGCGCGTCTGATCATGGGCGGAGAGCAGGCTTTCGGACTAAAAACGAGGATGCTGGCACTGTTCAGGGGTACGGGTGTTTTCAAACGAGGAGCATGGTCGGGGATTGATGGAAGCGCATCGCCCGCTGCACGTCCTGCTGGTTCACGTCTGGTACTGGCCCCACGTAGGAGGTGGCAATCAGCACGTAGAGCAAATCGGTCGGGAACTGGTGCGCAGGGGGCACGAGGTGACGGTCTGGTGCACAGATGTCCCTGCCCACAATCAGAAGCGATTCAAACGAGGAGGTGTCAACGTAATCCGCATCCCGCCCAGCCGCGTGCTTGGGGGGGTCGACCCCGTGGTCTCGGTCAGAGGCCTCGATCTCGGTGACGTCGACGTAGTCCACCTTCACGACACCCTGCCGATGCTGATTCGCAGGACCCTGGCGAAGGCACGACGCGCAGGCAAGCCGGTCGTGACAACCTATCACAACGACTACGTCAAGAGGACTGCAGCGGGTAGGCTGCTGAAACGAGTCAGGTGGGCCTTGCAGGGACGCAGAACGCTGCACGCCTCTGAGGCGAGGATAGTCCTGACTACTCACTTCGAGCGATTGCTGCGCAACAAGGGCGTCAAGGGCAGCCTCGATGTGATTCCAAACGGTTTCTCACCCGTCGAGGATGCTGCCGCGGCACCTGTAGCGCTTTCAGGCAGGGACCCAGGCAGGCCCCTGTTGGCCTTTGTCGGTCGCCTCAGCGAGCAGAAGGGGGTTGATGTGCTGATGGATTCCATGGATTCGTTCGATGGCGACCCCGGCTTCGATCTAGCGATCGCTGGGACGGGCGAGTTGGCTGATTGGTTGGACGGATGCCACGCGCAGGCCAAGTGCAAGGATGCAATCTCGGTTCTGGGACTGGTCTCGGAAGCCGAGAAGCGGTGGTTGTACGAGAACGCGACTGCGGTCGTCATCCCATCGAGGTTCGAGGGGCTCCCAACGGTGCTGCTCGAGGCCATGAACTCCGGCACCCCGGTCGTGATGGCCGATGTCAACGGCCTTGGGGAGCTCGTCGACGAGGCTGGCTCCGGGCTCTCGATGCCAATGGGGGATCCAGCCTCACTAGCTTCGGCCATGACCGAGATGGCTCTGGCCGACTCGGACAGGCTGGCCGAATGGGGGTTCGGGGGAATCGCAGCATCGCAGTCCTACCTCTGGCCTTCAGTCACTGAAAGCGTGCTCGAGGTCTATCGAAGAGTCGTGGGGGATTAGCATGGGGGAGGCAGCCGACAAGCCGGTACTGCTTGTGGCCAAGGGCACCTTCGGGACCTTGGGGGGCGGCGAGCGCGACCTGATGAGGGTGCTTCCGGCCTTAAACAGGTTGTTCTCGGTGCGCATGGCCACAATCCACCCGGTTCCCGAACTGAGTGAGATCTGCATTCGCGAGGGGATTCGGGTGATCGGCCCCGACCAGCCGTGGCAGCTGCCAAAGGGCCATCTGTCCACTGTCCTCGACACCGGGCGCAGCACTGCTTCGAAGGCCTGGTCCTCCTGCGAAGGGCTGGCCGAGGTGGTCTCGGAGGCCGATGCCCTGCATCTGGTGAGCGGTGATGGCAGCCTGCCGCTGATGGATCACGTACCTAGCGGGCTCAGGACCCATCTCCATCTCCTGGAGCCACACAGGGGACTGTACGAGGACACCCTCCACAGGCTGGTAGACGGCACACCCAAGAGGAGCCTGACTCTGACCGAGTCCTTACTTTCGAGGGCTAGGCGTCGCGATCAGACGATGATTAGGGGCCTGGTGGAGCGCCCTGGGTCGATGGTGAGCAGCAACTCCAGCTTCTCGGCCCAGCGCGCCAAGGATGTCTATGGTATCGATGCAGGGGTGCTGTGGCCTTGCGTGGACTACTCTGAGTTCCCAGCCGACCCGTCGAGAGACGGGAGGAACCCGTACACCGACGCCGAGGGCGACTACGTGGTCAGCGTCGGTCGAGCCACCTGGGCCAAGGGCACATGGGAGGCAGTGTCCATGCTACGGGGAACAGGACTGTCGCTGGCGCACGTGGGCGGTGGTGATGGGGACTCGATTGCGATGCTTCGCGCCCACGCTGAGGCAAGCGGAGTAGGACTGTGGGTCGCACCTCGACTTCCATCGCCGAGTCTCGTCAGCCTGATGCGCGAGGCACGCGCCATAGTCAGCATGGCCCATTCCGAGTCCTTCGGCCTGTCCCCAATCGAGGCCTTCGCTGTGGGTACCCCGGCCCTCTTCATCGACGAGGGGGGCTTCAGGGACACCATCGTCGATGGCGTCAATGGCAGGCTGCTGCCCCGTGACGATGCGCAGACCTGGCACGCTGCTCTGAAGGAGGCTGCCGATGATGACACGCGAGCACGCTGGGCGGCTGCCGGACGTGCACGCATCGAGGAACTCGATCTCTCACCGGAGGCGCATGCGCGTCGGCTGTGGGACATCCTCCACTGACGAGTGTTGTACCAGCGGCATCAGTTGGAAATGCCCGTTTCAAAATCGTGTTTCCCGCCCCGTTGGATATATGGCCGGCTTTTCCCTCGACGGCTCGTGCGAGCCATCCAGTCCGTCGCGATCATCGGCGCAGGCAACATGGGCTCCGGCATCGCCCAGAAGAGCGCTCAGGAGCGTTTTGATGTCCAAATGGTCGATCGCGAGCAGCAGTGGGTCGATCGCGGGCACCAGATCATCGCGGACTTCCTCGACGAGGCGTTGGAGCGCAGGATATTCCGCCCTGCCGACGTCGAGACGATCAAGGGGCGCATCACCGGCGTTGTGGGAACGGGAAATATCGATCCCGAGACTGATCTGGTGACCGAGGCGGTGTTCGAGGACTTCGCAATCAAGCAGGAGGTCTTCGCCACTCTCGACGAGATCTGCGCAGAGCACACCATACTCGCAACGAACACCTCTTCGCTATCGGTAGACGCTCTGGCCGAAGCCACAGGCAGGCCCGACCGCTTCATCGGCCTCCACTGGTTCTACCACCCCGCGAAGAACCGACTAATCGAGGTGATTCCAGCAACCACCACATCAGCCAAGACCCTAGCTGCGGTGGAGCAGTACTGCAAGACAATGGGGAAGGTCGTCATCGTATGCAAGGATAGGCCCGGGTTCGTAGTCAACCGGTTCTTCGTCCCTTGGCTGAACGAGGCCTGCATGCTCCTCGAGGAAGGGATAGGGACTACCGCGCAGATAGATTCGGTTGCCTGCGATGCCTTCCGCATTGGGCTGGGGCCCTTTGCCTTGATGAACCTCACAGGGCCCCCCATCGCCCTCCACTCCACCGACTACCTCGCCGAGCAGTTGGCCACGCCGCGCTATGCCAGCACTTCGAGCCTGCGCGCTCTGGTCAAGCTGGGCGGGATGTGGGAAATCGGACCCGAAACCGATTGCGACGAGGCGTCTGCCCGACTAATCAGGCAGCGCCTGCTCGGCCAGGTCTTCACGGTGGCCGCACAGATCGTTGATGAGGGAATCTGCTCTATGGAGGATGTCGACCGCGGTGCCAAGGTAGGACTGCGCTGGTCGCGCGGTCCCTTCGAGATAGCCAACAGCATTGGCGTTGTCCAAGCCGTCGGGATGGCTCGGTCCTACGCAGACGAGGCGGCTCTGGAACTGCCTGATTGGTTCGCTGAAAGGGACTCCCCCTTCGAGTTCTCGTACGTGGACGTCGAGATAGATGGGGGCATCGCAACTGTCCGCCTCAATAGGCCGGAGACGATGAACGCGCTCAACGTCGTCCTCGTAGGCCAGTTGGGCGATGCGATCGACGAGCTGAACGGTCGCGAAGACATCAGCACGATAGTCCTCGAGGGCGCTGGCAAGGCCTTCGTCGCCGGGGCTGATGTCAAGTTCTTCGTCGATAAGATCCGCCAGGATTCGTTCCAGGAGGTTTACGACTTCACCGCTCATGGGCACGAGGTGCTGAACGCCATCGAATCCAGTCCCAAGACCACCATCGCCCTAGTCACCGGACTGGCTCTCGGCGGTGGCTTGGAACTCGCTCTGGCTTGCGACTACAGGGTGGGGACCCAACGTACCCAGATTCGCTTCCCCGAGACCAGCATCGGAATCTACCCTGGGCTGGGGGGAACTCAGAGAACCGTCCGAATCTGCGGTATCGAGGCGGCAAGGTTTGCTGTACTCGCAGGCAGCTTCATGGATGCCCGCACAGCGAGTGCACTCGGCCTTCTGACCCACCTAGTGGAGTCGCCCGGGATCCCGAACACCGTATCCGATCTGGTATCGGCGGGCAAGCCGAGCGAGAGGTATCCTGGCCGTCCCGCTGATGCATCAAACCCAGTGGCCTCTTTCGCTGCATCCTTCTACTCCGATGACAACATGACCGCAATCGCCTCGGGCGGTACTCCCCCCGGGTTCGAGGTCGATGACCCCGATGTCGCGCGCCAGCTCAAATCGCTCTCAAGGGCAGCGCCACTGGCCCTGCAGGCCGCAAGCGCCCTGCTCGATCAGGCCGTGGCCACCGGTGAGGACCTCGGAGCAGGCCTGCAGCTCGAGCTTGACGGCCTCGAAGGGATATTCGGGACCGCCGACGCCCTCGAGGGGCTATCAGCCCTCATCGAAGGGCGACGTCCGGATTACCGTGGCAACTAGTCCAGCCTGGCAACTCGGACTAACCGTTAGACGTGAGCGACACTACCCCGCAAGTCATGCAAGAAGCACTCCTGAGATTGGGTGTGAGGTACTCTTGGTACACCAGGCAGGGCGAGCCGCACGAGGGACAGGTCGAGATGGCCTGCAGCCCCATGAATACCAAATCACTCACCTTCGTGGGGACTGGGTCCATGCTGGTGCGCGATACTCAGCGATCGCGCGAATTACCAGTTCGCTCATTGGCCTTGCCGAGCGGCTCTCGCCCTCTTCCTTGCCCCAGTCTCTCATCACTTCATTCGTCCATTCTTGTAGCCATCTGTCCATAATCAGTTTACTCCTTAAACCTAGTGTGGTTTTCACACTAAGCCACCCGGTCAGGCTATATTAACCCATGAGTAAGCGTACTTACACTATGATGTGTTTTATACACTAGATACCCTTCTCGCAACTTGGTTCCAATGCCCAAACAACCCATGGCAATATCAGAAGAGGACTACAAGAGAGTGCAAGGCGCCATCAATGACGTCAAGGAGAACGGAGTCGACATTCGCAGCATCTTCGAGTCATACTACGACAACGAGAGCTTCGACATCGACTGGGAGGTCGATGCCGCTGTCGATGCATTCTCGATCTTCAGCTCCAGATGGACCGTCGAGATCCTCGCTACCCTGTACATAGCCGGCGAGCGCCGCTTCAACGAGATGCGCAAGCTGCTGAGGGGAATCAGCAGCAGGACGCTCTCGGACAAGCTGACCAAGTGCGCTGAGTCCGGCCTCATCGAGAGGATCGTCGAGGACGGGCCCCCGATTAGGGTGAAGTACCGACTGACCGATCACGGTAGGGATGCAGGCAGACTGCTAAGCCCCCTGGTTGGGTACATGAAGATCAAGCAGGGCAGGGTGACTCGCCACAGCATCTGAAGCATGAGCATCCACGACTCAACCGGACGCATCCTTAAAGCCTAGAATGCAGAGTTTAGCGCATGGCACTGATACAGCAGTGGCGCACCACCCACCCTTGGTTCGCCGATGCCGTGACCGCCATAATCGGCGGCTCCATGGGGCTCCCCTCCCTATTCCCATTCCTCGCTCCGCCGTTCGCCCAGGGAACGCTCTCCGCGCCCCATGAGAATGATTGGGAGCATCCGCTCAGAGGTCGGATCATTCGCACCCTCCAACGCTCTCCGGGCATTCACTTCCGCGAGTTGCAGAGGCAGCTAGGAGCCGCCAACGGCACCCTCAGGCATCATCTCCGCGTTCTGATCAAGGAGCGGACCGTGACCATCGTGCCAGTTAACGGCAGGACCTGTTACTATGCCGGCGCGCCAGCGCAGGTCGAGATCCTGGAGGGCACGGGAGTCACCGACGAGGCCACGGCCGCCGCGATGCTCCCAGTCGGCCTGTCCGGGGTCCAGCGAAATATCGTGAATCGGCTCTCCAACTCCCCGGCCCCCGTCTCGCAAGCCCAACTCGCACGCGACCTCGACCGTTCGCGGGCCACCGTGCACTCGGCTGTCTCCGTCCTCAGGCGACGTGGCATCGTCAGCCACGGCAGACTGTCCCTAGCACCTCACCTAGAGGGTCTGCGATACTCCAATGTCAACTACCCGTGGCTCGAAATCCGTCAGGAATACGCCTGATTCGGATTCACGCCCGAGCCAAGCCTCTTGAGCCACGTAATCCGCGCGCTATCTGTGTTCGCGCTCAGGCTGATCGAGTACCCGATGCCGACGGGCAGCAGGGATGTCGACGTCCTCCTGACTTGGATCCTCGATTCGATGGGGCTGATCAGGAGGAGGGTTGACCGGTGGGGCGACGACGAGCAGCACAGCGCCCTGCACCGCATCATGCGTGATGCGCTTCTGGCCGACCCCCTGAGGGGGTGGGACACTAGGGACCTCGGCGATGCCAGCGGCCTGTCACACACCGGCACTCACCACCAGATGGCCAAGCTGAGGTCGTGCGGCCTTGTTTCAACCGAGGTTGACGGCAAGTGGCACATCCACGTGCTGAGGGGCGGGTCAGTGTCCGCAGCCGTCGGGCTCGTGTCCGTCCAGGCCAGGGCGGTCCTCGAACTGAGAGTCTCGGAGCTTGCCGGGCTGGTGCAGCCCTCCGAAACCAGAATGAGCATACCCGCCGAGGAGGAGGTCGGCTTCGCGATAAGCATCGCCGAGCCGGGAGCCCGAAGTGACGCCGGTGATTCCATAGACGCCCTGGTCGCAGACCTCGGTCTGAACGGCGGGCGCTCGAGGGAGGATGACAGGCTGGCCCGCAATCTGCTGTGCGAGATTTCCTCGAGCGGGCACCCGATGACCATCCTCTCCTTGGCCGACCGGTTCTCTGAGAGTCGCTCCCGTGTCCAAAGGGCTGTGGAGCGCATGCGCAGCGCAGCCCTCATCGAGCGCGCGCCCATGGTCGATCGGATCTCACAGGACGTCTACACCGGGCTGATGAGGCAGCACAGCGGACGCGGAGAGGAGTGGCTGATGTCGCGCGGGGGCCTTGGGAGGCTGGACGAATCGATATCCAAGGCGCTTCTGGATGGTGCCAAGAAGGGCTCGCTCAACACCGAGAAGGTGCAGTCCATCCTCGCTCCCGTCCCCATCGAGGACCAGCGAATCCTCCTCAATACCCTCGGTGGCAGGATGCCTTTCGGCATCAGGGTCGCCGGTGCCGACGGAGCACAGGTCGCAGAGCGCGTGATGCGCCGGGCGGACCGGGCGCTCAGACGTCTGAGAACGGTTGCCCAACGCCTTGACGAAACGATTGCAGGCTAATTGATCACGCAGCGATGGGATTGGTTGCTGCGAGTTCTTCGAGATAGTCGGTGACCATTCCCCCCAGCGTCCCCTGGTCGGCCTCCCTGTGCAGTTTGACTCGCATCGCGGACGCACCGGGAAGCCCTTTGGTGAAAGAAACGGCATGGCGCTTGAGGTTCTTGTTTGATTGAGGGGGGTATAGCTCCTCGTTGAGCTCCAAGTACCTGTTCCAGCACCACAGGCGCGCCACTGCCGCATCGTCCTCACCCCAGGGGGGCGGGGCGTCCGACCAGCCTAGGTCGCGCTTGATTTCGTGGAATACGGCCGGCCGCCCGATTGCGCCGCGACCAATCATCAAGCCCACGGCGCCTGTGACATCGAGGCAAGCGGCAGCAGAAACGGCGTCGACCACGTCGCCATTGGCGATCACTGGTATGTCTACGGCTTCGATAATCCCTCGTATCTGCGACCAGTCGGCCTCACCAGCATAGCGCTGGCTCATGGTCCGCCCGTGGACGCATATGCGCTCCACGCCCTCGGACTCCAGCCTCTTGCAGATTTCGAGGGCGGTGTTGGGACCGCTGCCTGTCCCTAGACGCATCTTGACTGTGATGGGAACGTTGGCGACCTCGATGCAAGCGCGAACCATCTCGACGACTCGGTCTGGGTCTCTCAATAGGGATGCACCAGCATCGTTGCGGCAGACTTTCGGAGCAGGGCATCCGAAGTTGATGTCTATGACATCAGCCCTGTCATGAAGCAGTTCCACAGCTCTGACCATCTCGGCCACATCCCCTCCGAATATCTGCGCGATGAAAGGGGTCTCTCGCACATCGCTCTCAACCTTCAGCCACGAATGCGCGTTGCGGCGGGTCAACCCCGAGGCTGCTGTGAACTCGGTAACCGTGACGTCGGCTCCGCACTCTCTGGCTAGCAGCCTGTAGGCGAGGTCGGTCACGCCCGCCATCGGGGCGAGGAACAGCGGCGGTGCCATATTGTTCATATGATAATCGGGCTGAGTGCTCGCCTTTGAGGGCGTCGAGTGCTCAGAAGGTCGATTCCCAGTTCGCTACGTCCTCTGAGAGCTCCCACTCGACATCGTTGGAGACTGTGCCCCGAGCCTTCAGGATCTCCCGAGCAAGAAGCCAGTAGACCAGAGCCAGCGAGCGGCGTCCCTTGTTGTTGGCAGGCAGGGCGAGGTCGACGTTGCGCAGCCTATTGTTGGCATCACAGATAGCGACGACCGGTAGGCCTGACTTGACCGCCTCGGATAGTGCCTGTGCATCGGCTGCGGGGTCAGTCACGAGTATCACCTCGGGTTCGATGTACGTACGCAAACGTGAGTTGGTGAGGGTGCCTGGGATGAATCGGCCGACGATTTGCTTGGCGCCAATCAACTGGGCGAACTTCCGGGCTGGCCTCTGACCGTACTGGCGCGCGCTGACCACTAGGACCCTCTGTGCCTCGTAGTTGGAGAGGAATTTGGCCACGATGCGGATTCTCGCGTCAGTCTGGTGAACGTCAATCAAATGCAGGCCACTGCTATCCTGTTGCAGGGTATCTAGGAACTGCTTCATGTCAGCAGACTTCTGGTTGGTACCAATGTGGACGGCATGCCGCTCGTAGACGTCGAGCGGCACTAGGGGGGACATGCTCTCCACCATTCGGTTTCCTCAGCAGCGCGGCGACCTGCCCATGACTCATAAGCGCTGCGCAGCGCTTTCGGTGGGCGGGCGCTCAGTCGTCCAAGTCTGAGAGGAAGGTGCACTCACCGAGTTCGTGGGACTGCGGGAAGCGCACACAGGGCTTGGTGATGGTGGCGAAGAGGTCGAAGTGATCGTGGAAGGATAGTTGCTCAACCGGGGCGGTGACGCCGTACCCTCTGGCCTCCACTTCGAGAATCCAGGCACCCTCGATGAAATCAGTTCGCCACTCGAAGCGCTCCAGAGGGTAGTCCTGGGTGGCGCGAACCTCCCAGAAGGGGTCGCCCCCCGCAGCCTTGGTTCCAGGTTCCCAGAGTTTGGCCTCGACGTAGCGGAGCTCGTTCGTGTCGTTGCCGATGAAGTCCTCGATGGTGCTCGAATAGGGAAACTGGACCCTGAAGTTGATGGTCAGCTCCGAGACCGTCTCGTCGAACAGGATCTCCGTCTCATTCTCGTAGATGACCGAGTCGAGGGTTGCACCCGTATCGAAGGTCTCCGACCAACCGGCGGTCACCTCCTTGTCTATCTGCACCGGTGGGTCCCTCCAACTCTCGATTATCTCACGCTGCATGGAGAGCGCCATGCAGCCACTGCTGAGCATCGACAGGAGTAGCAGAGCGATGAGTGAGAGTGCCTTGGAAACGCCCCTCATCGGGCATCGGAGAAGCCCGTATGACTTCAATTCGCGTGCTCTTCGGTGCCTCTCGGTACTCATAGGGCACGTCAGCGCCGAAGCTCAGTCACCCCTCGTCGTCATTGAGGCGTCCTCCCGAGGTCGCTCTGTGGCATCAAGCCTGCGTTGCTCAGAGATCGTGCCGGCGAGAGAGCCTAGAAGCCCATTCCGCCCATTCCGCCCATTCCGCCCATTCCGCCGCCCATGTCGGGCATTGCAGGGGTGGCTTCCTTCTGATCGGGATCGTCGGCAATCAGGGTCTCGGTGGTCAGCACTAGCCCAGCGATGGATCCGGCTGACTGGAGGGCATTCCTCGTTACCTTGGCCGGATCGAGGATGCCTGCCGCCATCATGTCGACGTACTCTCCCGTGCGGGCGTTGTAGCCGAAGTTGTCATCGTCCTCTGCCAAGACTCGCTTGATGACCTCGTCACCATCCGCACCGGCGTTCTGGGATATCTGCCAAGTCGGTGAGGCCAAAGCATCGTAGACTAGGTTGATGCCAATAGCCCGGTCACCGTCAGCCTCGTCTGACAGGGGCTTGAGAGCCTCGCGAGCACGTAGCAGTGTCACGCCACCGCCAGCGACGACCCCTTCGGCCATCGCTGCACGCGTGGCGTTGAGCGCATCATCGACACGCGCCTTGGTTTCCTTCACCTCGGTCTCGGTCGCAGCACCCACCTTGAGCACGGCCACGCCACCGGTGAGCTTGCCGACTCGCTTCTCGATCTTCTCGCGGTCCCACTTGCTGGTCGCGAGCTTGGCTTGGCCGCGGAGCAGCTCGGCGCGTTCCTCTGTTGCCTTGGCATCACCGCCGCCACCGACGATCGTGGTCTTGTTCTTGGCGACTATGACACGGTCGGCGCTTCCTAGGCTCTCGGGTCCCTGCGCCTTGAGATCGGCGCCCTGGTCCTTGAGCAGGGGCTTGGCGCCGGTGAGGACGGCGATGTCCTCCAACTGCTCGGCAATCTCGTCTCCGAAGCCGGGCGCCTTGACTGCGACTGCCTTCACGACCCTGCTAACGACATTCAGGACGAGGGTGGCTAGGGCCTCTCCCTCTATGTCCTTTGATACGATGAGCAGGGGGCGCTTCTGCTGCACGCTCGCTTCGAGCGATGGCAGCAGGTCCTGAGCGGAGTTGATGGTGTGGTCGGTGAGCAGCACTAGGGGGCTCTCGTGAACGGCCTCTCTCTTCTCTCGGTCGGTAATCATGTAGGGGCTCATGTAGCCCTTGTTGAACTCCATGCCCTCGACTACGTTGAGTGAGGTCTCGATAGACTTGGCCTCCTCCACGGTTATGACGCCGTCACGGCCGACGGCATCCACGGCCTCCGAGATGAGCGCGCCTATCTCCTCGTCGTTATTCGATGCGATTGTCGCCACCTGCTTGATCGTCTCGCTGGTCTCGACGGGGACTGCCCGCTCCTTGAGAGACTCTACCACCGCCTCAATGGCATCCTCGAAACCGGCCTTGAGCTCCACAGGGCTCGATCCCGACTCCATGTTGTCAAGCCCGTTGTGGCATAGGCTCTGGGCTAGGATTGAGGCTGTGGAGGTGCCGTCACCGGCATTGTCCTGGGTCTTGCTGGCGACCTCTTGGATTAGTTTGGCGCCCATATTGGCGAAAGGATCGCCGAGCTCGATGTCCTTGGCGATGGTGACGCCGTCGTTGATGATGGAGGGACTGCCCCATGACTTCTCCAGAACGACGGTCCTCGCGGCAGGGCCAAGAGTTACCTTGACCGCATTGGCGACCGTGTCGATTCCCTCGAGCAGCTTCTCTCGCGCCTCCGCGCCGTAGATGATCTTCTTCGCACCCATCTTCTCACCCCACGACCTTTGCCTGGATATCCTCTTCCTTAATCAGCAGGTAGTCCTGGCCCATCCATTCCATCTTGGTACCGCTGTACTGGCGGTATATGACGCGATCTCCAACGGCGACTCCCTCGACCTCGGAGCCAACGGCCTGGACCAGCCCGACGTTCATCTTCTCACGGGCTTCCTCGGGCAGGAGCAGACCGGATTCGGTCTTCTCGGGGGCGTTCTCCATTGCTAGCAGCACCATCTCTCCTATAGGTTCAATTCCAATTTCCATTTTCAGTCCCCAATATTGCATCCGTCGCAAATTCAGGTCCAATTTAAACTCAACGAATGATTAGTGTCGCGCTAATGCTGAGTCTAGGGGTTAGGGCGGGGTTTCTAGGTAGAGTCACTCCTCCTCATCAGATACTCGAATCCTAGCCACTGCCGAATCGAAAATCAGAGGAGACGCTAGAATGAGGGCTATGGTCAGTGTGAGATTGTACCATGTGCTCGTTGTGACCGATTCCTGAGTACCAGAGACGAGCAGTTTGATTGCGCCAATCCATGGAAGCTCAGCCGAGGCGACGCCAACCACCCATACGTCCTTGACCGCCGTGACGGGCATGCCGTTCTCGTCCTTGAGACCGTTTCTGTAATCCTGCCCCGTTGCGGCGAGTTGGTCAATCTTGCATCCGTTGGTGATCGTGTTGTCACCAGTAGTCAGGTATCCCTCGTGAGGTGGCTCCCAATCCACTATGGTCAGGTTGCCGTGGAAGTTGCAGGGGTAGTCGAGAGTGGTGGTGATGGTTTGCACGCCTACTAGGGGGGTCCCGGGGACGTCCCACCCCCCTGATGCGTTGGAAACCGCCTTGAGTAGCACCCTGTGGATTACTGGGGTCTGCGAGTCGCCGTTCTTCCTGTAGATGATCACATCTCCGGGCATGCCGTGTGACTCGTAGCCGAAGTCATCGTTCCCCTTCTGAGTCGCCTCGGCGTAGGTGACGATGTCCGCCCTTGCGGGGTTCATCACCAGAACGAGGTCTCCGGGGTCTATGGATCCGATCGAGCCGTCTTCCAGATCGTGCATCATTGAGCCGGATTCGACCACGACCATGGGTGGGAAGATACCAGTCGCTATCCACATCGAGGTGAGTATCAGCACAACGAGGCCGATAGCGAGAGCCGCCTCCCTCATCCACCATTCTGCCCCCTCTTGGAATGATTCGGGGGGTTGTTTGGGTTGAACGGGGTCTTGGAATGACACCTCATTCCTCCTCGTCGGGACTAGTCTCAGCCTTTTCTCCTGCTGGCGACCCCCTAGGGGGGAGCGCGTCCATGCTGTACTTCTTGCCGACCTTGATTCCGAGCTTCTCGTAGAGTCCCTTCAGTCTGGCTTGGTACTTCAAGCCCAGAAGATCTGCAGCCTGCTCGGCCTCCTTCCTCCTCCTGAGCACCTCGGGCCTCGAGTCTAGGTCGAGAATGTCCTCGAGAATCTGCTTCTGACCGAGGAAGTAGAAGAAATCTGGGGCTACGATGAAGAGTGCCACGGAACCGCCAAGCAACCCCAGCCAAACGAATGGGATCAGGTTGTCTTTGCCGTCGTTCTGCAGGGACTGCACCCCATCCATGAAGAAGAGGAAGAGGAAGCAGTATAGGATTAGTCCGGAGAAGAAGACAGTAGTTAGGGTGTACACCTGGAAGTGATGCTCGCTCTTTGAGTACCACCATTTCCTCAGTGGGCCTACTCTCTTGGCCTTCGCACGCGCCATCTTAACCAACCCTCGGGCCACACTCATACGGTTAGTGCCTTTCGCCGGGCGTTTTCTTATTGTCTCTCGAGGCGGATGGGTTTTCCACATGCGGCACCGGCGGTCATTCATGGTAGGCGCCATCACCCTGCTGCACCCCAGAGTCAGGATGGTCGTCGAGGACATGAGATGGTCCTTGACCCCAATTCAGGAGACTGGTATCCCCGACCTCATCGAGGGATCGGACAGACTGCTGATTGCGCCTACGGGAAGCGGGAAGACGGAGGCCGCGATTCTGCCTCTGATCTCGCGGGCTCTGTCCGAGGGCTGGACCGGACTGTCCATCCTCTACATCACCCCATTGAGGGCCCTCAATCGCGATATTGACAGGAGGCTTGCGAAGATGCTCGCCCCGCTCGGGTTCGAGGTTGGGGTCAGGCATGGGGACACCACACAGAAAGAGCGCCAGAAGCAGTCGAGGTCGCCTCCCGAACTCCTAGTCACAACCCCGGAGACAGCGCAGATTATGCTGCTGGGAAGCCGGTTGAGGGAGCATCTGGCTGGGGTCCGGGCAGTCGTTCTAGACGAGGTCCACGATCTCGCGTCCTCTGAGAGGGGCTCGCAGTTGCTCGTCGGCCTCGAGCGGATCAAGGAGCTCGGTAGCGAGAGCATTCAGTTGGTGGGCCTATCGGCGACCGTAGGAAACCCAAGCGAGGTCGCCCGGTGGTTCTCGAACCGGTCTGAGCCGATTATCGGCCCATCACCTCGGCACACCGACGTCGTGGTGCACTGCGAGCCGGTGAGTCGGGAGGACGAGTTGTTGTCCGTCGAATGGTCCGTCTCCCCAAGCTCGGTGGCTGCCTTCAGGAGGCTGACCCAGACTCTGCAGGATCACTCGCCAGCCTTGGTCTTCGTCAACTCCCGCAATACTGCGGAGACCGTCGCCCAGCGCCTCTCTTCAATAGCGCCCGAGTTGAGATTAGGCGTTCACCATGGTAGCCTTGCTGCAGAAACGAGGAGGGAGATGGAGAGGTCGCTGAGGGAAGGCGATCTTCACGGGATGATCTGTACCAGCAGCCTCGAGCTCGGTATTGACATAGGCACCATCCAGCAGGTGCACCAACTCCAGAGCCCGAGGTCGGTTGACCGTCTCTTGCAGAGGGTCGGGCGTTCCGAGCACCGTCTTGGAGGTACCGGACGAGGGGAGCTGTTGGCATGGGAGGTCGATGAGGTCGCGGAGTGCTCGGTAATCGCACGACGGGCGATTGCCGGTGAGTTAGAGGGTGTCGAATGGAGGACAGGGCCACGGGTGGTGGCAGCGAACCAGTTCATGCAGATGGCCATACAGAGGAGTCTGGTGCCGTTGTCCGAGGCAACCGAAATCATCCAGAGGTGCTCGATCTTCGAGGAATGGGGCCATGACTCGACTCTCGCCGTGCTCAGGGTCCTCGATGATCGTTGGATGATTAGACTGGTCGAGCGACCTGAGGACTCGGATGCCCTCACCTGGCCCAGCAGACTTTGGGAGGCCCTCTCCTCGCAGACTGATGGGGATGCGCCCGCAGAGCGCCCGCCTTGGGACCAGGATCATCCAGAGGCGAATCGGAGCAGATGGAGGGGGCAGTTGCTCCCCGGGCTTCCTGAGGTTCTCAAGGGAGGCTGGTTCTCGCCGTCTGGGCGGCTTGGCCGGACGCGGACAGAACACTTCTCGATGATTCCAGACGAGCTCTCGTACCGCGTTAGGGACGTTGTGACTCGTCGGGTCATGGGCTCAGTCGACGAGGCCTTCGTGCTCTCTCTGGGCAATGACGGTGCTGACGAGGGGAGGGCTCGCCGCTTTGTGATGGCAGGGAGGACCTGGCAGATAATCGACGCTGACCCGGAGGCCGAGGAGCTTTCGGTGGCTCCGGTGAAGGAGCATGGATCAGCCCCCGTTTGGGCGGGCGAGATGCCTCCGGTCCCCCAGGAGGTCGCCGAGGAGGTCGGCCGCCTCCGCAGGAGCGCAGCGGTTTCGATAGGCGCAATTCCAGAGGGGGGCGAGGCTCGTGAACTCAGTGAGTATCCACTCTCAGACACGGCTAGGGACTTGTTAGTCAGTGCGGTGGCCGAGCACTTGGAGACCGCCGGAAAGCTGCCCGACGCAGTGTCCCTGACCGTCGAGCAGCGTGAAGGCACGGTGACGCTCAACACCTGCGCAGGCTCGAGGGTCAACGAGACCCTAGGCCATTTCATCCAAGCCATGGGGTCGATGCGAGAGGGCAAGATGGGTCGAACCCTGATTGACCCATATCGCATCGCATTCCAAGTTCCGGGTACCAATGCCCGGGATGTCATAGGGTGGCTGTTGGAGACTCCCCCCGCAGCACTTGGCTCGATACTCAGAATGACGATACCCAATGGGCGGGCGATTCGCTGGAGGATGGTGCAGGTCTCGAGGAAGATGGGGGTGCTCAGCAAGGGAGTGAACCCGAGGAGGGTCAACATCGAGGGTCTGATGGAGCGTTATCGTGGCACGCCTGTGGTCGAGGAGGCTCTCGACAAGCTGTTCCACGAGCGCATGGACATCGATGCCACCACAGACCTGCTGAGAGCAATTCAAGATGGGTCTGTGGAGCTGTCCCACACCCCGCCGGGCAGGCTCGGCATCTCCCCTAGGAGCGAGAGGGACTTGCTGCTGCCATCCTGGTCGGACAAGGAACTCAGGGAGCGGCTCGAAGCACGGCTTCTGAATGAGCGCGCTGTGCTCATCTGCCTGAACTGTGGTGGCAAACGCAGGAGGAGGGTGGAGCGGATGGAAGAGGGTATCGAGCCTTGCTCGTCTTGCGGAGGGAGCATGATGGCATGTGCTCCCGAGCGTATGGAGGACCTACTCGTAGAATGGACGGAGAGCAGGGACCCGAAGGTCAGCTCACGAATGTCGAAGAACGCTGAATTGGTGAGGAATCACGGTTTCGAGGCTGTGCTCTGCCTGATGGGCAGGGGCATCGCCGGGGATACCGCTACGAGGGTCCTGAGGGGTCACACACAGGGCGACAGGGTCGAACTCCTACGCTCAATCCACGATGCCGAGCTCAACTACGCACGCACTCGGAGATACTGGTCCTGACGCAACCAATATTCACGGCCGGCCCCCCAGCCCCCTCATGCTAATCGGTCTGACCGGCAGGAACGCCTCCGGGAAGTCGACTCTGGTGAGCTGGTTCGCTGCCAAAGGACTGGTTAGCGTGTCTTGCTCTGACTCGATTCGCTCGTGGCTCGCCAAGCAGGGCGTTGAGGCCACGAGGGAGGCGCTGATCGAAGGCGGCAGAGAACTGCGTCGGGAGGGTGGCCCGGGAGTGCTGGCTGAGATGCTCCTCGAGACTCTCGAGGGGGAAGATGCCGTAGTCGACTCCATTCGGACGCCTGCTGAGGTCGAGGCGCTGCGTTCCCGCGGCGACTTCGTACTCATCGAGGTCAGGGCGGACGAGGGCCAGCGCTGGCAACGCCTCCAGGAGCGTTCTAGATTCGGGGACCCTAGCGATAGGGATACCTTCGTTGCACAGGAGGAGGCCGAGGCCCGGGCTGATGACGAAGCAGGCCAAGCCCTAGATGCGACGGCTAGCATGGCTGATTGCTTAGTGATCAACGATGGGACGATTGTTGATCTGGAGAAGAAGGTCGAGCAGATCTGGTCAGAACTCTAGGCCTGACGAACCGAAATCTCTGCCTCGTTCATCATTGCGATAGCGATGTCGAAGTCTGTCTGCCAACGCTCGGGCACCTCCACATCGGCCGGAAATACAACCTCGTTGACACCGGCTTGTATCAGGGACCTCGTGCAGCGAGAGCACGGCGGCCATGTGACATAGGCCGTATTGCCCTTGAGCGAGATGCCGATCCGGGCCGCATGCATGATAGCATTCTCCTCAGCATGGCATATCAGTGGGTACTTCTGCTCGCGGTCTTCAAGCCTCTCCGAGTCGTCCTCGATTCCACGGGGGAAGCCGTTGAATCCTGTCGAGCGTATCTCCCTGTCCTCCCCGACCACCACGCAACCCACCTTGGTCGATGGGTCCTTGCTCCACTCGGAGATATGCTGGGCCAGTTCTAGGAACCGGCGATCCCACTTCTCGCTCACGGGCCGCGTGGCAGGTGATTAGGTAATCATCCTTCGGTCCTAGTACCTGGCGGGTGGATGGTGAGGGTGTCCCACAAATCCAGCCCCTCCCTCCGCACGAGCTCCCCAAGGAGTTCCCCAACCAGATAGACGCTGCCTGTGACATAGACCACGCAATCAAGCTCGACTGCATGTCCCACCGCCTTGTCCATGGCCGTCAGGGGGTCGGGTGAGACTTCCACTTCCGAATGACCGAGGCCGACTAGCTCACGGGTAATCTCCTGCGGGGAGGCGGTGGGCTTCCTGCCTCCGTGAACTTCTGTGACTACGGCGCGAACGCAGTTGCTGGCGCCTTCGAAGGCAGACATCGTTGATGGCAGGTCGTGCCGCTGAGTCATTCCCAGCAGCAGAACGTACCTCTGGTCGTCCATGGCTCGTAAATCATGGCTGAGGCTCTCCTCGTTGTGGGCAGCGCTGATTCGACAATCGACTTCGGCATACCAGTCGAAGGAATCTTTGGTTCGCCCAGCCCATTTGACATCGGTCTCCTGCTCGAACCAGCCTAAGCGCTCGGCGATTGTCGATGCGAGCTCACGGGCTACGCCCTGTGCATCGTCGCACACGGTATGGCACCAATCCACGTCTGCACCAGCTGCCCCCTCGATTGCGTCTCGGACCGACGCATCGTCGTGGTGCAAGCACAGCAGGGGCACCCCTTCACGATGGATGCCGGCCTTCTCGGCCGCAATCTGTCCGAGATCATCCCCTAGCAGCTCAGTGTGATCCCTCGAAATCGTCGTGATCGCACACAGGTCCGCCTCGACCAGCCTCGTTGCATCCAGGCGACCACCCAAACCCGTCTCGATGACTGCTCGGTCCACCCCAGCATGGGCGAAGGCTAGCAAGGAGGCGAGGAAGGTGGCTTCGAAGTAAGTCGGGTGGATAGCCGGCTCGATGAGGCTGGCCTGCCTCACCTCCTCTAGGTATCTGTCGAACTGGTCGGGCTCTACTGGTCGGCCATCTATCCTCGCCCGCTCCTCCACGGTGACGAGGTGCGGTGAGGTGAACAATCCGATGAGATGGCCATTGCGCGAGCCCATCGACGAAAGGTGGGCGCACAGCGAGCCTTTGCCATTGGTACCGGCGACATGGATGCAGGGAAAGGCTCGCTCGGGGTGTCCGATGCGCTCGAGCATCTCGGCGCAGGTCGACAGCCCTAGCCTGACACCAGCCCCTATTCGACCCGTCAACCATTCCCTGATGTCGGGGGCGCGGGTCGAGGCCATGGTTGGGTCAAAGTGAAATGTGCCTTGAAGGTCGTGGGAGATATGGCGGATGGCGAGTTCGCTGAAGTGCTGGACGCCATACGTGAACAGCGGGTTCCGATGGCGGGCATGGCTGCCATGTTCACCACATCGATATTGATCGGGATCTTCATCCAGCCGAGATATAATTTCGAGGTCTTCAGGGCATTCGGAGAGGAGGGTGCGACGGAAGCAGGAAACATATTCCTGGAGCTTGGATTCATACTCATTTTCACGGTCGCGATAATTTGGCTCGCCCGTAGAGGCATGGAGACCCTGATCAAGGCATTCATTATGTTCGCACTTTGGTACAGCCTGCTAATCTGCATCGAGCCATTCGTCCTTGTTGTGGCATTCTTTGTCGGACTAAGTGGGATATTGGTGGAAGTCTCTGCACTCGTCATCAGTGTGGGAATGATGATTCTGCTCTACAAATTTCCCGAGTGGTACGTAGTCAACACCGTAGGAGTCTTGGTCGGAGCCGGAGTGATTACGATGATCGGGATAGCCTTCGTCCCAGTTCTGATTATCCTGTTCATGGTCATGGCAGCCATCTACGACCATTGGGCTGTCAACAAGAGCAAGCACATGCTGGAATTGGCTGACACGATGATTGGGTTGAAGCTGCCAGTCCTTCTGGTGGCCCCGAAGCAGTCGGGATACACCTTCCTCGACCAAGAGGGCGATGTCATGAGGCGGGATGAGCCTGCAATCGAAGTGGACGGGGTGGGCCCTATGGTAGACAAGCCCATTCCCAATGCTAAGCCCAAGGGGCGAGATGCCCTGTTCATGGGGCTGGGAGACGTCATCTTCCCCGGCATTCTGGTCATCTCGTCGATTACCTTCCTGCCNGACACGGGGCCGGTNGTNTTCGACTTCTGGGGCGANCCNNCNNNTCCNGTNCACNTNGGNCCGATGCTNGNGGGNATGGGCACGCTGGTCGGGGGCCTAGTGGGTTACATGGCCCTGATGACTCAGGTCGCACGGGGAAAGCCACAGGCGGGGCTGCCNCTGCTTAACGGGGGCAGCATCCTTGGCTACCTCGTNTCGGGTNCGATAGCCCTCGGAATCGACCAACTCTGGCAGGACATAACATTCCTGTGATGGTTGCCCAATGAGTTGAAGGGCGGTAACCAAGCCAAAAGGCCGGTCACGATGCTTGACATGTCCATGTTCAGGGAGCATGCAGACCTCGTTCGAGCAGACCACGACCGTCGTGGCCTCGCTCACGATGCCATCGACGAGGTCATCAGGNTCGACGAGTCCTGGCGCAAGGCGCAGTACGATGCCGATCAGCTGAGAAGGCAGCGCAATGAGGCGGCNCGAGGCATAGCCGAGGCGAAGAGGTCCGGCGATTCCGCNGCNGCCGAGGCGATTATNGCCGAAGTTGCNGACNTAGGGGCGAAGATCGANGANNTNTCGGNCCTCTCAGANGATTGCTTGGCTCAACGCGACGCGCTGCGGATGAGCNTNCCCAACATACTGCATGCCGACGTGCCGGTTGGCGGGGACGANCAGAAGAACACTCTCCGCAGCACCCACGGCGACAAGCCCGAGNTCGACTTCGAGCCTCGCAATCACAACGACCTAGTCGAANTGAACGGATGGGTTGACCAGGCTCGCGGGGCCAAGGTCGCCGGTAGCCGCTTCTACTTCCTACAAGGTGACCTCGCACGCCTCGAGATGGCTTTGCAGCAGTATGGTGCNGACTTCCTGATGGAGCGCGGCTACACGCTGNTGCAGCCGCCGCTGATGATGAACCGNGAGGCCTACGAGGGCGTCACCGATCTCANCGACTTCGAGACGGTGATGTACGGCATAGAGCCGGATCCATACTACCTCATCGCGACCAGCGANCACCCGCTGACTGCGATGCGGATGGGGGAGATTGTCGAGCCGACCGAGTTGCCGATCAAATTNGTTGGCGTCTCGGCCTGCTTCCGCCGCGAGGTCGGAGCGCACGGNCTCTCTGACAGGGGCATCTGGAGAGTGCACCAGTTCACCAAGGTCGAACAGATAGTNATCTGCGANCCGGAGGACTCGTGGGGGCATCACGAGGACCTGCTGCANAACGCCATTGACATGTGGGACAGCCTCGGACTCCACTACCGGGTGGTCAACATCTGCACGGGTGACATGGGGACGGTCGCAGCGAGGAANTACGACCTCGAGGCCTGGCTGCCCGGAGCTGATGCGTACAAGGAGGTGGTCTCGTGCTCGAACTGCACCGACTACCAAGCCAACCGCTTGCGNATCCGCTTCCGCACGNCGGAGGGAAATTCAGCGGTGCACACGCTGAACTCGACNGCCATCGCAACCAGCAGGNCNCTGGTCGCCATCATGGAGCAGTGCCAGAATGAGGACGGTTCAGTCACCATTCCCGAGGTGCTTCGACCCTACATGGGNGGGAAGGAATCCCTNGANTCACTCTGATNGGGCATCATTGGCCGGCCACTGAGTTGGCCCTGAGTTGGCAGTGGGATAGATTNTTGCTGNGATGTCGGGGGCCNCAGGCATGCNTCTGAGNGTTGTGNTCGTTTCGTTACTCCTCGGACATATGGCGCTTGGCTCCTCGTGGCACGTTCCCACCGAGNTCNCCTCGNACGTCGAAACCAGCACCATGATGACTGGCTCCTCGGACGATTCTGACGAGGAGTACGGNCCTATAGAGTACGACGACCAGTACAACTACGCCACTCTAGGTCCGAGCAACCGCACGGCGACGCTGATGATNCCAGGAGGGCACGATTACGANCGNCCCCTTCCACTGGTGGTGTCGCTCCACGGATACAGCAGCAACGGAAATTGGGGGGCCTCATACCTCGACCTGTTCGACAGNGTGCTGCATAACGAGCACCTGCTCCTATACCCAGATGGCACGATGAATCCGACTGCCCTGCGCTTCTGGAACGCCACTCCTGCCTGCTGCAACTACTGGGACCAGGAAGTCGACGACGTCGACTGGCTAATCGGCATGATTGACGAGGCGGTCTCCCTATACGGCGCCGATCCTGACGGGATNGTCTTCGTTGGGCACTCGAACGGGGGCTTCATGTCCCACAGGATGGCATGCGAGCAGGGNAACAGAATCAGGGGGATTGTCTCTTTCGCGGGGTCCACATTCGACNGTTTCGACGAGAACTGCGCNGACACNGGNCANCCCAACATCCTCCAGGTCCACGGAACCTTCGACTNGGTNATCTACTACGAAGGCGGCTANGACCACGACCCNTGGGACNACGAGTGGAACTACTANCCCGGGGCCGAGAGCACTGTGGNATCTTGGGCCAACAGGTCCGGGTGTGACAGNGACTACACGAACATGGGNGAGCTCGACCTAGACACGCCAGCGGGAGTCAACGATACCGATATGCTCGAACACCTGAACTGCGTGGAGGGCAATAGGGTAGCGCTCTGGAGGATAAACGAGGGANGCCATGCCCCGGCCTTNGTCGAGGGACAGTTTCCCAACACNACGATTCCNTGGGCATTGANNGGTTTCANCCGGGATTCNGACGGGGANGGGGTCAGGGACGACGAGGACGTATTCCAGTACAATCCAAACGAATGGGCGGACNGNGANGGNGACGGGGTCGGCGACAANTCNGACGNNTTCCCCGATGATCCCTTGGAGACCANCGACTCNGACGGGGACGGGGTNGGCGACAACTCNGANGCCTTNCCAGANGGACNCCAGCGGAGNGNNCCGACNNCGATGGNGANGGNNTNGGNGACAACTCGGANGCNTTCCCCGATGNNCNCCAGCGAGTGGGGTGACGATGATGGGGATGGCGTCGGCAACTTCGCAGACGACTTCCCGATGGATGCCAATGAGAGCTCCGACTTCGACGGGGACGGGGTGGGAGACAACGCAGACGCCTTCCCAGCGGTTGCCAGCGAGTGGGGGGATGCCGACGGAGACCGGGTGGGAGACAACGTGGATGCCTTCCCGATGAACGCCAACGAGACTCTGGACAGCGACGGCGATGGTGTGGGCGACAACTCCGATGCCTTTCCCATGGACGCCACAGAGTGGGCGGACAGCGACGGAGACGGTGTGGGCGACAACCTCGATGCCTTTCCCATGGACGCCAGCGAAAGCACCGACTCGGACGGGGACGGNGTNGGNGACAACCTCGGATGCCTTNCCNATGGACGCCAGCGAGACGNTCCGACTCNGANGGGGACGGNGTGGGNGACAANCTNGACGNCTTTCCCATGGACNCCANCGANANNANCGACTCGGACGGNGACGGTGTGGGCGACAACCTCGGATGNNTTCCCGCACAATCCCAAGGAGTCCANNGATACGGACGTAGANGGGGTTGGNGACAACCTAGACNCATTNCCNGANGANGCNTCGGAGCAGCACGACTCNGACGGCGACAGNCACGGCGACAACTCGGANNNCTACCCNCTGGACGCCGATAGGTGGGAGGANGNNNNGCCGATGGNNTNCGTTNTGCTGATNGCGCTCAGNGCCCTGNTNCTNGTNGCACTCACTAGGCCAANGAGNCGCTGATATCCGATATTAGCCAGNTGACGNTNNAACGGGATACNAGTCNANTGAGTCNNTCAATCGCCGATCTCGATNAGGACGCTGCCCATGTCGACCCNNTNNCCCTGCTCGTAGTGCACCTTGGTCACCTCGCCCGCCTTCGGCGCCTGGATCCTGTGCTCCATCTTCATGGCCTCCATGACTAGCAGGGNCTGCCCCTCGCGGACCCGCTGTCCCTGCTTGACCAGCATCTCGAGGATCGTTCCCGGCATCGGCGCCGTTAGGCTGCCCGCATTGGTCGATAGGCCCGCACTGCCCTGCTCGTGGAAGTGGACGACGTGAGAGTGTCCATCCAAGTGAATCCACCATGAATCTCCCGACTTGGCCGCATGGACGAGCCTCGGCCTGCCGTCGANCTCGACTAGGAGNCTTCCCGCCTTGTCGTCNGTNGACACGAGGACATCNGGTGGGGCNATCTCCAAGCCGTCCCTGGTGAGGNTCGNNATCGACACCCCNCCCTCNTGCTCCTCGAGGGTGGCCCTGTANCTCGAAGNACCATCTGCAACGCTCCACTCCATGGNATCACCTCAGGGGAAGGTCCTCCTCAGGGTCCTGAANGGATCTCCGGCATGNCCNGTGTNCTCGTCGACNGCTTCCGTGAAANCCGCTCGTGAGCGGTCGACGCCCAACCTCTGAGCNGCGGCTGCAATCGCAATGAGNGTGCCTTCGTCAGGCTCGGGCCCGGAGAGCTCCTCGGTNGGNGTCTGNTCGAGGAAGCCGGTGTCTGCGCTGCCGCTCTGGAAGGNNTGGTGCGTAGCGAGCCTGCGCAGGAAGCCGATATTGGTCTGNACCCCNAGGGCCACGAAATCGGCTAGGGCTGTATCGAGCCTTCTGATGGCGGCGTGACGGTCTGGAGCGTGNACGATGAGCTTGGCNAGCATCGGGTCGAAGTCGATGGTCACCTCGTCGCCCTGACGGACCCCCGAGTCAACTCGGATTCCCGGNCCCACTGGGGCCTGCCACGTCACGAGGCGNCCNATCGNTGGCAGGAATCCCCTCCCGGGGTCCTCGGCGTANATTCGGGCTTCGATTGCGTGGCCGCTCTGCTTGACCTCGGTCTGNTCGATGCCCAACGGCAGGCCCGCNGCGATCTCNAACTGCTTCNGGACCATGTCGATGCCCGTTGTCATCTCGGTGACCGGATGCTCGACCTGCAGCCGGGTGTTCATCTCTAGGAAGTGGAACTGCCCGTTGCCNGACAGCAGGAATTCCACNGTTCCGGCNCCGACGTAGCCCACTGACCTAGCCGCTGTGACCGCAGCCTCCCCCATTGCCANGCGANTCTCGGGGGAGACAGCNGGNGAGGGAGCCTCCTCGATGACCTTCTGGTACCGTCGCTGGATGGAGCAGTCGCGCTCNTTGAGGTGTATGGCGCCNCCATGCTGGTCGCACATGACNTGNATCTCGACGTGCCGTGCNCCNGTGAGCAGCCTCTCGATGTAGATGGTGCCGACNCCGAAGGCTGCNGAGGCCTCTCTGGANGCCGCTTCGTACTCCGNGCGCAGCGCCCTCGGCTCGCTGACCGANCGCATNCCCTTGCCNCCTCCGCCCGCNCTCGCCTTGAGCAGNAGGGGGTAGCCGACCCTNGCNGCCGCGGAAGCGAGGACCCCGAGGTGGTCGGCGTCCNCCTCCACNGCCAACTCCTCCCCCGGGATTACCGGNACCCCCGAATCAATCATCAGAAGNCGNGCCGATACCTTGTCNCCCATGGTCTCTATCGCTTCCCCGGGNGGGCCNATCCAGACAAGNCCNGCTGCCTCGACCGCGCGTGCGAAGTCCGCACGCTCGGAGAGGAAGCCGTAACCGGGGTGTATTGCATCCGCCCCNCANCCNNTGGCAGCCTCGATGATGGCATCCCCATNGAGGTANGTCTGNTCGAGNGTGTCCCCGGACAGGTGGACTGCTTCGTCGGCCACCTCNACATGGAGGGAGNNGGCNTCGGCGTCGGAGAANACCGCCACCCCNCCCATGCCCGCCTCGCGCGCTGCCTGCAGCACGCGAACNGCGATCTCGCCGCGGTTGGCNACCAGGACCNTCGCGAAGGGCCGGGGCGATTCNCTCATCCACTCTGGAAGCATGCTCAGCCGTCCTGATCCTCTGATGACCAGGCTGGCTTNCGNCCCTCNAGGAAGGCNGCTAGNCCCTCTTGGCCCTCGTCGGAGGCNCGCATCTCGCTGGTCTTGTCNAGTGCCCACTCGCGCAGTTCCTCNTCCGTNCCCNTCCAACGGTCGAAGGNGTCCGTCAGGCGCTTGGCCTCGGTGACGGCCATCGGGCCCGTGGTGAGCACCATCGCGATGGCCTCATCGACTAGNCTCTCCATCTCCNCGGNATTNGCTGCGANCCGNTCGACCATCCCGATCATCAGGGCCTCCTCGGGCTCGAAGGTGCCTGCGAGAGTGGCCAGNCNCCGGAACTGNGCNCTGCCGACGCGTCGGTAGACNTAGGGTCCTATGACCGCTGGTAGAATTCCNAATTTTGCCTCTGATAGGGCGATGCGCGTGTNTGNGGCNGCGATNGNGTGATCGCAGCAGGCGACCANCCCNGCCCCCCCTCCNAGGGCCACTCCTCGCACGGAGGCGATGGTGAAGCAGGGATGGGNCCACANTCCNTTGAACAGACGGTCCAGTCNCTCGGCATCGGCTCGGTTCTCCTCNGCNCCNTTCGTGCCNCCCTCACGCATCATGTTGATGTCAGCGCCAGCGCAGAAGTTCCTGCCATCGGATTCTANGACTAGGACACGNAGGTGCTTCGCATCGTCCGAGTCNAGCAGCNCNGCTGTTGAGCCNACNGAGCGCTCNGCGGTCCAAGNGAGCACATCGGTAATCTCTGTGATAAGTTGNGCGTTCAGCGCGTTGTGGACCTCGCNNCGAGTCAGTGTNAGGCGGGCTACGGCCCCATNGATGTCGANCCTGCAAAGTTCGGNTGCCGGTCTGTCGTCGCTCATGNCCATGCCATCACATCCTGAATACGCCATAACCCATATCCGGCATNGAAGCGTTGAGGCTGGCCGAGATACATAGTCCAAGCACGTCCCTNGTGTCCCTGGGNTCGATTACGCCGTCGTCCCAGAGNCGNGCTGTGGAATAGTAGGGATTGCTCTCGGTCTCGTACTTGGNCCTGATCTGGTCCGGGTCGGACTTGCCCACNGTGGACAGGACGCTCGCGGCTTGCTCGCCGCCCATGACGCTGATTCTGGCGTTGGGCCACATGAATAGGAAGCGNGGGTCGTAGGCCCTGCCGCACATGCCNTAGTTGCCCGCNCCGTGGGAGCCGCCGATGATGACGGTGAACTTGGGCACCGGGACNCACGATACCGCNGTCACCAACTTGGCGCCGTCCTTGGCGATGCCGCCAGCCTCCGCGTCCCGCCCGACCATAAATCCGGTAATGTTCTGCAAGAAGACCAGCGGGACGCCTCTCTGGCCACATAACTCGACGAAGTGCGCCCCCTTCAACGAGGACTCCGAGAANAGGATGCCATTGTTNGCNANGATNCCCACAGGGTAGCCGTGAATCCTCGCGAAGCCGCAGACCANTGTATTCCCATAGCGTTGCTTGAATTCNTGGAATCGTGAGCCATCNACGATCCTCGANATAATCTCACGCACGTCGTATGGCGTCCTGTTGTCCCTNGGGATTATGCCCATGAGATCCTCGACCTCGTGGGCAGGTTGCTCGGGCTGGGNGACATCGAGCCTGTGCTTNGGCGCGACGTTGAGGTTCTCGACGATGTTTCGCACCATCCTCAGCGCCTCNGCCTCGTCTTCGGCANAGTGNTCAGCGACCCCNGACTCCGAGGTGTGGAGNTCNGCNCCACCTAGGTCCTGAGCGCTGACCTCCTCCCCNGTGGCCGCCTTGACCAGCGGNGGGCCCGCTAGGAAAATCGTACCGTTCCCCTTGACGATGATCGACTCATCCGACATTGCCGGNATGTAGGCGCCACCGGCAGTGCAGGAGCCNAGCACGGCNGCNACNTGTGGAATNCCCTTGCTNGACAGGATTGCCTGATTGCGGAAGATGCGCCCGAAGTGCANCTTGTCGGGGAANACCTCGTCCTGCATGGACANGAAGGCGCCNCCNGAGTCNACGAGGTAGANGCAAGGCAGGTTGTTCTCCTCNGCNANCTCNTGGGCCCTGACGTGCTTCTTNACGGTCATGGGGTAGTANGAACCGCCCTTGACGGTGGCGTCATTGGCCACGAACATGCATTCCTTGCCGTGCACCACCCCGATTCCGGTTACCACGCCAGCGGAGNGCGCCTTGCCNTCNTAGAGCCCNCCTGCAGCTAGCGATGACATCTCNAGNAACGGCGTCCCGGGNTCGCAGACCTCGGTNATCCTCTCNCNGGGTAGGCGCTTGCCGCGNNCCCTATGCCTCTCGANGTGTCGGTCCTCACCNCCCCTTCTAGNCGCGTCGAGCCTCTGCTTCAGCTCCTCGNCAAGCNCGAGNTTNGANTCGCGNCGAGCCTCGAACTCGTCGGTGGCTCGGTCGATTCTAGTGGGCAGCCTATCCACGTCTCTCAGCCCCCTCNGACAGNNCGCGAGCCTTCAATTGAATGGGCNCGACATCNTAGATGTCGATTTTACACGCCCAGAGTGAGCCTTCCGACATCCCTGAGGCCGGGAGCCATGCCCACGACCAGCATGGCNACCCCGATTAGGAGNCGCAGNTGCTGCTGTCGNTGCTCGAAATTGGCTATGGCGAAGAAGTACCAGATCAACGCACCNAGACCTAGCTTGACTATGGCGAATGTCAACGCGGTGTCCAGCAAGTCGATGATNCCAGAGGAAAATACGTGCTTCTCGCTATANCCNAAGAAGTCAATGCCNATCCANGTCGCCANCCCATCCATTAGNTGGCCTGCAACAGCGAGGAATATCAGCGGCTGCGCCNTNGAGGCCCTCAGTCTCAGGCTCTCNATCATGTCCTTCTCGGGGNACTCNGANNCCNNGTATCTCTCTTCGNTCCATCCCGGNGGAAGGATGCCGGCGACCAGTCCGTGCCCGGCCANCTCNTCCGCNGCCTCCCTNCCGTACGAGTACATCNAGTAGCAGANGAGCAANGGTAGGNCGATTACCACCANGAGGGGCCANAGCCTGTCCGTTNGGGGNGGGCTGTNAATCGCATGGGAGACCAAGGCCCCGAGAAAGACNAGGGAGCCNCCTATTCCTACTAGGTANACCATTCTCTGGACGTTCGAGAACGCNCTCGTGGANGTTTTGGATGTGCAGGCGAATGCTATGGCAACAACGGCCCCTAGCAGCATCGGCCACANGGCGAAATCATCGCCNACCTTNTCGGATATGGAGGGNCCGTAGAAGATGAACTGCGTNAGGATCAGNATGGATGCGAGTGCCTCTACGTGGGATTGCTGNNNCTCCTCGGGGAGTTTGATTCGNTCCAACGAGAGNCCTACCGCTCCTGCAAGTATGACCCAGAAGGCGGCCTGGAAGTGGATTCCAGGGCTTACGAAGTACGGAGCGAGGNCGGGGCCGAACATCTCAGCGTCCTCGACGACCTCGCCGAATGCCGCCCATGTGATGAANGGTAGAAGNGCTAGCACGCTAGCGTCGCTGGGGTCNATGCCGAGGCNCCTGAGCCANGCTGAAAGAGCNANTACAAACAGNCCCANAACCAGCGCGTANGTCATCGTATTGACNGTGTTGTACCCGGAGTCNCCNACCGACTCCCCCCTTATTGGGTCGATGAAGAACTCGAACANNGCCTCGGAGAGCGGGTTNTCGACGCCNGCCCACACGAGCCCGATCCCCGTGAAGATGAGGAGGAGGGTCAAGGAGAGGGCGTTGACGGCCCACCTNTCCCAGNNNTACATCTCGTCAAAGCCNNGCGAGGGGTCACNCCACCACGTNNACAGNCNGTTGAGCACGAGNCAACGAGAGGCNCGNCCCGCTTATGCGTGACGGTTTCGTCACTCCTCGCCGAAAGTCACGCTCTCGCCGTCTTCGANCNCGAGGGGCTCCGACTCTGCCCTCCTCCTGCGTGCTTCGGTGAATCCNGGCACCATGATGTCGAACGAGTCCGAGTCCNCTGCCNCGCGCTCCTCGAAGGTTTCCAGGNTCTTGGAGCGNAGCCTCTGCCTCTTCCTGTCCTGCTCCAAGCCGAAGAGCACCGTGCTGTGCTCGGANCCNCCNAGAATGCCCTCAATGGCAGGGGTGGAGAGTGCCAATCCGTCTCNGTCNCCTATCACGACCACCGTGGANCCGTANATCGCAATCTCGCAGTTCGACATCTCCTCGATGAGGCTGCGTATCCGGCCGTTGGTGCCAATCANCCTGCTCCTCATACGGCGCGTCTGGTTCGGCTGGCGNCCGACCCANTCCCGGATGTCGTAGATTCGCAGGAACATNTCATCCTCGATGAGCTGTATGGCACGCTTGGGTGCAAGGCCCCTGCCTATNGCGGTGACNACNTCTGGCATCTTCATCCTCTTGATGGGGTCAGTGTCCTCGGACCANTNGATGGAGACNTCNCCNGTATGGGAGTTCACGCTGATCTCGCCTCCGCANGCCTGCTCGATCATCTTGCGTGTCTGGCCGCCNTTGCCGATNAGAACCGCGATNCNNTCCNTNGGCACTCGGCAGAGATGCTCCACGACAGCNCCNGANCCGCCGCCCTGCTTTAATCCCCGCTNGGGAGGGGGGCGAGTTTCGGNACCGGGTCGTCCAGAACCCTGACNAGGCTNTCGGCNACCGATATCTCNTGTCCCTGCCTNCCNACCCAATCGGTNAGNCGGGTCACGTCCCTGACTAGGAACTCCTTGGCGCTCGGGTGCCTGGTGGTGACGGNTTGNCCNNCGTCNATAATCCATGGCTGGCCGTCGTNCCAGAGGACGTTGTACTCGCTGAAGTCAGCATGCACGAGGTCGCAGGTCTGCCAGAGAACCGCAGCCATCTCCAGTAGGTCCTCGAACACCCCCATGGGGTCCTCAAGCTCGATATCCTTCAGCCTCGGGCTTGCCGCCTCATCGGTCCCGATGAACTCCATGATGAGGACGTTCTTCAGGTTGGACTTCGGCTCCGGAACTCTGAGGCCGTGCTTCCTCATCCTCTTGAGGTTCCTNGACTCCTTTCGGACCCAGATGTTGACGAGCTCCCGGTGGCGCCGAGAGAGGCCCGAGAACCTNGGATCNCCGTCGATGTACTTGGCCAGNCCCTTGAATACCGCATTGGTGGTATGGAANATCTTGACTGCGAGGGGNCCCTGTTTGGAGGTCGCNCGGAAGACATGGGCCTCCTTGCCCCGTGCAATGGGGTAGTCGATGGTCTCGATGTTGCCCTGCTGCATCAGCTTGTGCAGTGCTAGCAGCGTCGAACGGTCGAATACCTGGTCGAATACCCTCCTGTCCACCCAATCGTANTTGCCCTTGCCCATGACTCCTTGGAGGGCGTCCTCGATNTCGTTGAACATCCGCTTGAACCTAGGNTCGGAGATCCACTCGTGCTTCTTCTCGGCCTTGAGCANNCTGTCGATGTCGGGNTCCTCGTCCCAATCCCCTTCNCGAGGCATTNACTCACCCGAAGAACGAGTCGATATCNTCCTNGTCACCATCATCCTTGANNGNCTCTNCGACCTCTNCGGNGGGTTCTTCCTCNNCNCCCTCGCTCTCGNCCTCGNGGGGCGGGGCCTCCTCGTCTAACTGGNCTGCCTCNTCCTCCCTGGTCATGCCGAACAGNTCNACNATCTCNGGAAGNNCNCCCTTTCGAGAGAGGTANAGGGATTGGGTCTTCGTGTAGCGCATGCACACATTCGCCTTCTCATCTTGGAACTCCCACGGCTGNATCACNATNAGATCGCCCTCGCGGACCCACTGTCGGCGTCGCATCTTNCCGGGTATCCTNGCCAGNCGGGTCTCNCCNTCCTCGCAGANCGACCNCACACGGCGTCCNCCCAGAATCTGGTCTGCAATNGCGAACATCTCNTTGACCTTGCGCTTNGGGAGGGGNACGCGAATGCGNTCGCCGCTCGACTCNAGTTGCGCAAGCAACTCTGTGTCGACGGTTTCCTCCCTACGGGCCATGGGNNCGGGTCGAGCGGCCCCTATGTGAAGTTGAGCCTNNNATTCAANGGCCNAGGANGGCNTCNGCGGCGCNGCTCACAGCANCAAGGGCAGCCTCGCTNAGCGAGCCTATCCCAAGCAGGATTGTCAGGACAGCGCAGATTGCGATGGNNGCCCTNAGNGGNATGGCNCCCTCGATGGGNGTGGCGTCATCGGGCACCTCGAAGAACATGACCAGCNCTATCCTGAGGTAGTAGAACAGTGATAGTGCNCTGTTTGCTNCGATNGCNGCGGCCANCCAGAAGGCGGGNCTNACGCTNGTGNCCCAAGACTGCACAGCGGTGCTNGTGAGGCTCCCNGTGCCCGCGGTNATGTCGATGATNCCATTGATCATGAGCAGCTTCGATAGGAAGCCCGAGAACGGCGGGACCCCCGCTAGGGAGAGCATGAACACGAACATGGATGCCGCGATTATGGGGTCGCGGCGGACCAATCCGTGAAGACCCTCGAGGCGGTGGCTGCCTCCCTCGGTCTCGATGACCGAGAGGACNAGGAAGGAGCCGAGTTTGAANAGNACGAGTATGGNNAGGTGGAACAGCACCGCNGTGANCNCTAGTGCGTTNGCATCGGANTCACCCAGACCNGTTCCAATGGCTGCTATTGCGGCCAGCATGTANCCTGCATGNGCCACGCTCGAATACGCGAGCATNCGCTTCGGGTTATCGCTGGAAAGCGCNGCNAGATTGCCCCATGTCATGGTTATCACAGCGATTGCGGCGATTATCNCCATCCAGAACNCCTCTCCANTCGAAGGCATCGCGATGATGATGAGNACCCTCATCAGAGCGACGAATCCCATGGCNTTCGAGGCCGTTGCCAGCAANCCTGCTACNGGGGAGGAGGCNCCGGAGTAGGCATCTGGGATGGCAAGNTGGAAGGGNGCNGCACCGACCTTGAATCCGAATGCCACTAGCATGAGGCCTATNCCGATCACNGCGAACGGATCGAGAGTTTCCATCGCATCCCANGATGAGGACAGNCCCNCTATGCTCANNTCACCGTTCCACAGGTAGAGCANGGACATGCCGTAGATGCCAGCAGCCGAGGCCACAGAACCGACGATGAAGTACTTGGCTCCCGCCTCGCCGCCCACGTCANTCTCCTTGTGNAATCCGACTAGGACGTAGGANGAGAGAGANGCNAGCTCCANGCACACGAAGAGCATGAAGAGNTGCGNTGACTTCGCCATCAATGACATTCCCAANCCGGCCAANANTAGCAGGATGTGGAAGTCNACCTGCCTTCTATTGTCGTAAAGAGCGCTGATTTTGCCNGCCTCGNCNCNGGGGCNATCACNTCTNTTCGGNGCTCTCGCANTCGGGTCGGTGGGNAGTCTGTGGATGGTNGCTACAGCGACCAGNAGCAGTGCTGAGGTGAANATNACNGTGAGGAGGCTGCTGAAGCGATCGNCATGTAGNACGTTNCCGAAGTCCCCNGACGNCCCGNCGTTGAGCATNGAGGCAGACANGNNCACNGAGGAAGNCAAGGAGACAAGGGCTATCGCATTCGGAATGCGGGGATCCCGNGTGAGGNCGAACCTTGTTCCCCCCAAGAGNATGGGGACGCGGAGGCTCGTGAGGGGCAGCCTCATCCTNGCNTCNCCNAAGTTCGGNATCAGGATCATGGCCAGNAGGCCGGCGAGCATCATTATCTCNGGCAGCACTAGGTCGTAGGNCAGCCCNTCCAACTCNGAACTCAGGGAAGCACCCCCTTGGATCTCATGGCCTCAGCGAGCAGCTCAGTGACCATCTCGCCACTCCAATAGGACATCATGTCCCAGAAGATGAACGGCATAATCCCGAACAGGACNGTGAAAGCCGCCAGNACGANCATGCCNGCNTTCTCGTGCCAGGTGATGTCACGTGGNCTCTGNCCGTGGAGNGTCTCNGGAAGGATTCCTCGATGNGGGTCNTTNGACTCGAAGATNGTCCTCTGCATCGAGTTCAGGTANTACGCAGCGGTGANGATNAGCGTCAGTGCCGGNAGTANGACCAGCCATCCGAAGGTCATCCAGAAGGCTATCATCACGGCCACCTCGGCCACGAAGCCAGCGAGCAGNGGNAGGCCGAGGCTGGCCATCCAGCCCANCATCATGTGCCCCGAAAGCCACGGGCTGTGGTGGGCCATGCCCCGCATGGACCCNATNTCGAGCGTGTGNTAGTGNTGCTTGAAGGCGCCNGCCACNGCGAANAGTAGNGGGCTGATGATTCCGTGNGCGAACATCATGAACAGGGCCCCGGCGATNCCGAGTGGCTGCATCGTTGCAATTCCNAGGAATATCAGGCCCATGTGGGAGACCGACGANTATGCTACCATGCGCTTGAGGTTGGTCTGCCCCATGCATACCCANGCNCCGTACACCAAGCTGGTCATNCCGAGCACGATCAGCAGNGGGGTGAACANCACAGTGGAGCTCTGGGAANGCGGTGACCGCGACCCTCAGGAAGCCGTAGGCCCCCATCTTCAGCATNACTCCTGCCAGAATCATGGATCCNGCGGTCGGAGCCTGAACNTGGGCGTCGGGNAGCCAGGTNTGGACGGGGACGCTGGGCATCTTGGTTGCGAANCCAATCAGGAGAAGGAGCCANACGAGGTGCCTGAGNCCCTCGGATGGNATCAGGTTGTCATTGGCCAGCATGGCTAGGAGNTCGAAGGTGTGGCCGGTNTCGGTCGAGGCNGTGGTGTGGAAGTACATCACCAGTATGCCNATCAGCATGANGACGCTGGCCGCGAAGGTGTAGATGAAGAACTTCATCGCNGCATAGCGGCGGTCNTCNCCNCCCCACATCAGAATGAGGAAGAACATCGGAATCAGNGTCAANTCCCAGAACACGTAGAATACGAATAGGTCAAGGGCCACGAAGACTCCCAGCAGGGCACCCTCCATGACCAGCAGGAGAGGGAAGAAGTGATGNCCTCTCTCCGAGTCCCACTCGACTAGCATGGACACGGGAATGAGCATCGAAGTCAGCCATATCATCGGGAATGAGAGTGCATCTGCACCGACGTGCCATGACACTCCGATGTATGGGATGAGGTCCACAGGCGTATTCTCGAGATGATAGTCACCCAGTCGTATGTCCACCCAGTTGATTTCACTGATTGAGGCCATGGCAGCCCATGTGGATATGAGGAATAGCGCGAGGGCCACACCCAGGCTTACGCTCCGACAAACCCGTTTGACACCCTGAGATGCTTGATCGGGAAGGAACAGCGGAAGCAGGAGCAGAGTCAGGCCGACTGCAATTGGGCTCAGTGCGAGAATGGTCAGTATCAGCCACTCACCCCCCATGCCAGTGCAAAGATCGAGAGGGCGCCGACNGCGGTCATCAGAATGTAGTCGCGGGCCTTGCCCGTGGTCACCCTTCGGATCTGGATCGATCCAAACACCGAGTTTGCCTCTACCTGCTTCACCAAGCCGTCGATGACTCTCTTGTCGAACCATGCGGCGAAGGCAGCGAGAGGGGTTGCGGTTTTGGCGAGGGCCCACTCGTACATATCATCGAAGTAGAGGCGCCTCTGAAGCGCCTCGGCAAGGCTGGAATCTGCTATCTCGGTCACGTCCTGGGAGCCGAATCTGTCAGAGAGGAGGACCAGCCAGGAGACCATGGGGTTGGATTTCTCGCCCTCGGCGAGCCTACCACCGTGGACCCGTGCTGCGTAGATGGGCCCGATAACCAGTGAGAGGAGGATGGTCGTCCACCCCACCAATCTCAGATTCGCGTCATCGGGTAGGAAGGCGTGCTCGAGCTCATGGATTACAGCGCTGCTAATCTCCCCGTGGATGGAGAGATGGCTGGATTCCGCTGAGAGATAGTCAATCACTCCCAGAAGCGCGAGCGTGAAGCCGCCTAGAGCGCTAATGAGAGACAGGATGACCAGAGGCTCCTTGATCCAAGGGGTGGTTTCGTGGACATGCTCGGCGACCTCGTGCTTGGGCTCGCCCGCGAAGGTCATGAACCACATGCGTGACATGTAGAATCCGGTCATCCCAGCGGTGAGGAGAATCAGGATGGCAGGGCCAAACATCAGCGGCTCTGCCTCAAGGTAGGCCTTCCATGTCTCAGCGATGATGCCTTCCTTCGACCAGAACCCCCCAATCAGCGGGATGCCGATTATCGACATCGACCCGACCATCATCGCTGTGGCCGTGACTGGCATCTTTGATGCCAGCCCACCCATGTTGCGCATGTCCTGCGGATCGAAGTCATCGTGTCCGTGATTCCCGTGATGGAGGTTGTCATGGGAGTGATGGATCTCGTGGATGACCGAGCCGCTAGCCATGAACAGCATGCCCTTGGCCATGGCGTGGTTGAACAGGTGGAACATCGAAGCCCCGAACACGAATGCGGCTGCGTGGTGATCACCGTGGTTGTAGAACCAGAGCGCTGAGCCGAGCCCAGTGAAGATGTACGCCAACTGGCTCATCGTGGAGTAGGCTAGGACCTTCTTGATGTCGTTCTGGACGAATGCGATCGAGGCGGCCATGAAGGCGGTGATACCTCCGATGTAAGCCACAATCAGCCCGAGGTCCTCGAGGCCGGCGACGCCGTGGTGACTCACGTCGACGAATGGCACCATCCGAGCGACTAGGTAGAGGCCCGCATTCACCATCGTTGCTGCGTGAATAAGGGCAGACACAGGGGTGGGGCCCTCCATGGCGTCGGGCAGCCATACATGGAGCGGGAACTGCGCTGACTTGCCCACAGCGCCGATGAATAGCATCAGCAGCGCCCAGAAGAGCTGGTTTGAGTCTACGGCCACTCCACTCACGCCAGTGGAAGGGTCGTCGAAGACTACCGCGAACTCCAGAGAGCCGTAGATGTCGTAGAGGATTAGCAGCCCAACCATCAGGAAGACGTCGCCAACACGAGTGGTCAGGAATGCCTTCTTCGCCGCCTTGGCTGCGCTCTCCTTCCAGAAGTAGAATCCGATTAGCAGGTAGGAGCACAGTCCCATGATCTCCCAGAAGACGAACAGCCACAGGAAGTTGTCAGCGAGCACCATCCCGAACATGCCCAGAGCGAACAGCACGAACTCGCCGTAGAACCGGTGGTTTCGGTCCTCGTTGATTTGGTCGGTGTTCATGTAGCCCAGGCTGAACCAGCAGATCAGGAAGCACAGGAAGGTGGCCACGAACAGCAGCATCAGGGTGACGGAGTCAATCCACACGCCCACACCAAGCACCCTCGTCTCGGTCATGGTGTAGTCCGATTGCATGACCTCGAAGGAAATCCAATCGAACCAGGTCGCAACGCTGTCGTTCCCGAAGTGTACGGCTTCAGTCAGGTAATCGAACATTATCCAGAGGGTCACGGTGAGGGAGACCAGCAGGGCACCGAGCCCAATGATGCCCCCTTCCTTCAACTTGTACTTCCAAGTCTCGTTGCCGTTGTAGATCTGTCCGATGATTAGGATAGCAGGGAAAGCGACGAATGGAGTGAGCACGATGAGGAATGCCGCTTCGTTTGACTCCATGCCCAATAGGTAGAGGGCCGGCACGACAAGGAGCACCGGGGCGAGTGGCAGAAGGAGGTTGTACTCGTTGCCAGATTTCGCCATCATACCACCTAGTTCTTCAGTTTGCTCGCACGTTCATCGAGGAAGATCGTCTCCTGGGTACTGTACATCGACAGCAGGATGGCTAGCCCGATGGCTACCTCTGCTGCGGCGATGGCGATGGCGATGGCGGTGAATACCCAACCGCCTACGTCGCCGTAGTGGGCGGCGGCTGCAACGAAGTTCAGGTTGGCTGCATTGAGCATCAGCTCGATGCACATCAGCACGACGATCGCGTTCTTGTGGTAGAAGGTGCCGAGAAGGCCCACGCCGAACAGGATGACGCCCAGTCCCGCTATCCAACTGGGATCGATCATTCCTCCTCGCCCCCCATATCCCATAGAAGGTTGATCAGTCGCTCATCGCGCACGAGATAGGAAGCACCGATCATCGCCATGGCGAGTAGCCCGCCGAGAACCACGACGGCGACGGACCAGTCATTGAAGAGGGCGTTCGCGAACTCGAGGGTCGTCGGCGCCTCTCCAGTCTCGTCCCACATGGGGTGCTCCATCACCTCCCTGAGCAGAATCAGGATGAAGGCGAAGACGCCGATCCCAGCCATCCCCGACAGCGCCCTCATCAGATCTCAACATCCTGTATTCTTCTGCGAGTGAGCATGACGCCGAACTGGACGACAATCATCACCGACCCCAGGTAGACGAGAATCTGAATGGCTGCCAGCATCTCGGCATTGGCCATCAGGAAGACTGCAGCCACGGCAGTGAAGGTCAGCATGAGCCATAGGAGGGAATGGGCGACTCTATTTGCGAACACGCAGCCAATCGCCCCCGCTATCGCGGAGCCGGCGACGATGACGAAGACTAGGGACTCGAAGTCAATGGCCATCGAATCAAGCCTCCGCTCCAGCCACCTTTTTGGCTCGCTTCTCCTTCTCCTTCTCAACTCGCTTGGCGAGCTCCATGTCCACCCTTTCCTGGTGAACAACAGGCAGGATCCTCGTCCTATCAGCATCCATCCTGAGATCATCCCTTGTGAAACCCGACATACCGTCATATTCGTTGGTCATGAAGAAGGACTCGTAGGGACATGCTTCCATGCAGAGGCCGCAGAACATGCACCTACCCAGATCAATTCGGCCTGAGACGATGTCCTGCTCTGCTGGTTTCAGGGATTTGAGTTCGACGTCCTCGTTTCCGGAGCCGTCCGACCAACGCACGGTGGCGATATCACCTGTGATGTCGATGACCTCTGCGAAGTCGTACTGCTGCGGGGCAGCACCGTGGTCATTGACGAGGTCGAAGCCTTCGGCGATCTGATTGAATTCCTCCTTCGGCTTGGCTGCGAGGCCTCCAGCCTCTATTTCGCTTCCATAACCGTGCAACTCATGACCGCTGTCCGCGGTGTCGAGGACATTGACCCTCGTCTCGGAGGTCATGTGCAAGCAGTCATTGGGACATGCACGCACGCATGCCTTGCACGCTGTGCAAGTCTCCCAGATGATTCCTATTCTGCCGTTATAGTTTCCGGGCACAAATAGCCAAGGCTCGAGGTCCTCGAGTCTCTCGTAAGGGTACATCACCGTCACGGGCCTCTCGACGAAAGGCATCAGCTGGCTCGTCTCGCGGTCGGCGGCGAATCTCTGACTAATGCTGGGGTGGGCCTTGCCCACACGCGTCCTTGTTCTATCGTCGATCATGTCCGCTGCTTGGCCGTGGTAGTCATTCTTCAGGAACCTGAGCTTACCGAGGAATGGCACCGTGCGCAGAGCGGTCTTCATCGTGATCCACATGGGGCGGACAATGAGGTTCCGGAAGCTTGGGGTTCCATGAGGGTGGTAGCTCATGTCCTCACCTCCGAGTCCCTGTGGCTCCCAGGCGAGGCCTTGACGACGGCATAGGTGCTGTATGGCCGACGCATGCTGTCGATGGCCTCCTTGTCCTCGTCGACCACTAGGATGGCGAAGCCCAGCACTCCGAACAGGACCATAGCGACTGGGGCGATAATGCCCCAGCCGTCGTCCCAGACCTGTACCCTGAGGAAGATCGCGATGGCCAGATTGAAGATTGAGAGGGGAAGCAGCCACCTCCACCCAAACTCGAGGATCTGGTCTGTGCGTACCCTGTGGAGGGAGGCTCGAATCCAGACGAAGACAGCGAACAGAAGCCAGGACTTGCCGAGAACCCACGCTATTCCGGGCACGATCGAGAAGAGGAGCTCGAAGATGCTGCCAACCACGGGAAGCCATTCTAGAGTTCCTTGGAAGGGCGCCTCCCAACCACCTAGGAAGAACAGAGTGAACAGGAGGCACGCTGCGAACGATCGCATGTACTCGGCCATGAACATGAAGCCCCACCGAAGACCACCGTACTCGGTCCACCATCCCTCGACTAGCTCAGCCTCGGCCTCGGGCATGTCGAACGGGATGCGCTCGACCTCCGCGATCATGGTAATCAGGAAGAGGGCAGCTCCCAAGGGCATCATGAAGACATTCCAAATATTGCCCTCACTGATTTGAAAATCAACTATCTCGATGATGTTGAAGGAGCCGCTGAGGACGCAGACACCGAGCACGGTGATAAGCAGGGGAATTTCATAGGCAGTGAGTTGGGCTGCGGAGCGCATTCCCCCGATGAGGGTGTACTTGTTGTTGGATGACCAGCCGGCGAAGAAGACCCCGAGCGGAGCGACCCCGAAGACGGCCATCATGAAAATCGTTGATAGCTCGGGGCTGGCGATGTAGAAGTGGGGCCCGAAGGGGATGAAAGCGAAAACCAGTACGGTCGTGGAGATGATGATGACGGGGGCAACCTCGAAGACGACCTTGTCGGCGTTCTTCGGCACGATATGCTCTTTGCCAGCGAACTTCGTGAAATCCGCGAAGGCCTGAAAGAAACCCGGTAGCAGGAACCAGTAGCCGTGATAGCTCCGATTGTTGACTCTCGAGACCGTCTCCAGAGGATGGTCGTTGCCCCAAATTGAGTTTAGCAGCCTGTTGGCCCACCCTATGGGCACGCCCATGCCGAAGGGGAGTTGATTCCACCACTCTCCGGCGGTCACGCCGCTCTCACCAACCCAGAGGCTGCGAAGGGTGGTCGTTGCACCGAGCCTGTCCATCAGGCGTCCGATGAACTTCCGCTCGATGTAGGGGATTGGCAGCATAGTCATCATGACTGTTGTGAATACTATCGAACACACGATTGTGGCGTTGAAGAGGGCCTCCAACCCGGGTTGCATGACTGCGAACTCCTCTTGGAGGTTGAATATCGGGCCAACGGTGATGTCATTCGGCCATATCCCCTCGGGGAGTGAGATGGTCATCTGCAAATCGACGTCTTCGGACGGCAGGACATCGTGCAATCCATCCATTGACCAACCAACGAGCCTCTCCACCCCTCCCCTGAGGTCTAACCAGTCACTGCTCGGCATCATCTCACCTGTCCGTCTCTCCGATGCATGGGTCGAACGAGCCCATGATGGCCGGGATGTCTGCAACCTTGTATCCAATCATGCATTTTGATGCATATGGTATGGTTAGGAACATCGGCGAGCGAATAGAAACGCGGTACGGGTGTTTGCCGCGAGCCTCGCCGCCTCCTGCAAGGTAGAACATAGACTCGCCGCGACTGTCCTCGAAGTGGTGGAAGCCAGAGGTTCCCTCGGGAGCCCTGCTGGGAGCCTTCGCTAGGATTGCGGGATCGCCAGGTTCGTGGTAGGTGTCGGCACCACGGGGAATCTTCTCCAGAGCCTCAAGGACCATTAGGGCGCTGATGCGCATCTCCTCGATCCTAATCCTGTACCTGTCATAGCAATCGGCCCCCTTGATTGACGGCCTCTCGACTGGCGGTTCCCAGTCGAGCTCGCTGTAGACCGAGTACGGATGCGCGCGACGGACGTCGTAGTTCACACCCCCAGCGCGGAGGTTCGGACCGGAGACGCCGTGGTTAACCATTTCCTCGGGTTTTGCGTACCCAACCCCTTGGGTCCTGATGAGGAAGATAGTGCTCTCGTCGAACAGGGCCTCGTACTCCTGAATCCTATTGAGGAAGAGGCTGACCTTGGCTCTGGCCCGCTGGGCGAAGCCGTGAGGGAGATCGCGCTTGACGCCACCGACCCTAGGGAAGTTGTAGTGCATCCTCGAGCCACTCAATTCTTGGAGTAGATCCATCATCATCTCCCGCTCGCGCAGGCACCACACCATGATGGACAGGTTGCCGGTGTCGGGGCCGTAGGCACCCAACCACATCAGGTGGGATGCGATTCTCTGTAGTTCCACCGCGATTAGTCGGATGTACTCGGCGCGTTCGGGGACTTCGACTTCCAGAAGATCCTCTACCGCGTAAATGTAGGAGTGTGACCAAGTATTGGCACTGGCGTAGCACAGCCGGTCGCAGTAGGTGGTAATCTGGGTGAAGTCACGCGCCTCGCATATCTTCTCAACGCCGCGGTGGATGTAGCCGAGGTCTGGCTCAGTGTCGATTACGGTCTCTCCATCGACCTTGACCTTGAGGGTCCAAAGACCGTGCGTCATGGGGTGCTGGGGGCCCATCGAAATCCACATCTCCGCCAATCTAATACCTCCTCACTTGATTTTGCCCGAATCGGACGGCTTGCGCAGGAAGCCCTGTGCATCGTCATACATCTCCTCGAAGTCGTGGTAGCGTAGTTTGTGCTGCTTCTGAAGTGGGTGGAAGCCGGTTGGCGTCTCGTGGGGTTGCAGAACCCTGCGCATTCCGACGTGGCCCTCGAAGTCGATGCCGACCAAGTCCCAGGTTTCCTTCTCGTTCCAATCTGCACCGACCCAGATGTCCTGAACCGATGCCACGGAAGGTTCTCTGGTCTCAGGCAGATTGATGCGCACCTCAATCTCCAAGGGCACCCTGATGCCCCCGACCTTCGTCGGGTCTGTGATAATGGGTTCGACCATGCCGCCGATTACAGGAGGATCGGACACTGCCATTCGCAAGAAGTGGTAAATGACCTCCCAGTTCTTTTCGGGCCCTCCCTCCGGCCAGTGGATGCCGGTGATCATTGAGCAGTAGTCCACTCCCTGAGTATTTCTGAGATTCTCGGCCAAGACACGCCACCGCTCGGGGGGGCAGTTCACCACGACTACGTTACGCGGGCTCGTACCGCTGCTCCTCTCCAAAACCTCGGCTGTGATACCATCCATTTCGGAGACAGCTGCGGCTAGGTCCTGTGCAGCCGACCTCTGAGTCTCTGTAGAAACGATATGTCCCATGCTTGGCCCTCCTAGTCATCTCCGATGATGATCGGCTTCTGGGAGGCTGGCCTACCGTCGTGAGGGAGGGCTCCGATGCGGACGATCTTCTGTCGGAGCATGTCGAAGCCGTCAATCAGTGCCTCCGGTCGTGGTGGGCAGCCTGGGATGTAGACATCAACGGGGATGACGGTATCCACGCCCTCGAGAATGTTGTAGGACTGGAAGTAAGGGCCGCCGGAGATTGCGCACTCGCCCATGGCAATGCACCACTTGGGCTCGGGCATCTGCTCCCAGAGCCTGATTATGGGGTCGGCGAACTTCTTACTAATCGGGCCGTTTACCAGAAGGACGTCGCACTGGCGGGGGCTGGATCGGAAGAAGACCCCGAAGCGCTCTGCATCGAATCTGCTTGCGCCCGCTGCAGCCATCTCAAGAGCGCAGCATTTGATCCCCAAGTGAAGGGGGAAGAGAGACTTTCTCTGACTCCAGTTGAATATCCTTCCAGCGAGGACGCCTATAACATCCTTGATTCGGCTTGCCTTCATCGCCCCGTCTGTGATGTCACCCACCGTGTCAACCAGCATCCTGCTGTTGAAGACTGAGTAGTTCTGTCCATCGTCATCCATCAAATCACCTCAGATGTATATTCTGCCTCGCTTGCGGAAGACGTGCCAAACACCCAGTCCCATCAGGAGGATGAAGATGGTCATCGTCAGCAGCGCGCTGATGACTTCGCTGTCATCGAGCGCACCGCCCTTCTGGATTGCAATCACGCCACCGAAGGCCAGGAACATGAATGCGATGTCGAAGACGAGGAATACGATTGCATACCAGTAGTACTGAAAGTGAAAGTTGATGTCGGCATCGCCGAGCGGGTCGGAACCGCACTCGTATGTGCTTTCACGACGCAGGTATAGGCTGTGGTCGACCTCGTAACCGGGTAGGAGAATCGACCTCGTCTTCGAGCTGTCGGATCCTTTCTTAGTCGGTCTGAGGAATCGTGTCGCAAAGAAACTGATTACGGGGAAGCCGATTCCAACGAGGGTCATGACAGCCACGGGAAGGTACATCTCGGTAACGGTGGACATCTCAATCACACTCGGTCCCGAAGGGACCGGCAAGGTCGGCGACCAAAAATTCGGACATAAGAGTATCCGAAGAAGGTTCAAGGGCGCTGCTCAGTCATCATTCTCATCGTAGAGCGACTCGGCCAATAGGCGGTTCTCGGAACGCGAGCGGACAAATAGGTAGAGGACGAGGAGTGAGCCCACCAAAATGACTGCAATGGCTAGGACCTCCTGCATCTCATCGGAGATTGAGCCTAGTCCCAACGTTGACCTAGCCGTCAGGTCTACTGGTTGTCCTGCGACAGGAAGGTCCTTCGGCTGCACTGTGATAGTGAAAGTGTAATCATCATCATCGATCATCTCACTCGGAGGCGTCACCCTGACCTTGACCTCGCGGGTCTCGCCCGGATCCAGTTTGAACTCGTCGTTGATCACATCGACCGTCCACCCCCTGAGCGAATCGCTGGATAGGACTTCGACATCCTCCTCCGTATTGCCATAGTTTGAGACATAGAGGATGAATTCGGAGTGCTCTGGATATGTGGATTCCTTCTCATCTGGGGACTCCAGTGTGAAGCGAAGATCGTGAATGGTTCTGATGTCCACTGCTATATCGACGAAAGAAGGAGTCTGGGCGGTATTCTTCTTTGAAGTGACTCCTATCCTCAATACCCCCGAGACTCCGCTCTCTATGCCCTCAAGGACTTCGAACTCAATCTCGACGAGAACCCGGTCATCCGCGGGAACCCTGATGTCCCCTTCGACTTGGGAGCCGTCGACGCTGATAGTCCGGAGGACAGAGGAGTCCATTCCTGAGACTGAGACCACGACTTCGTCGGCGCCACCATCACCGGTGTTGGAGATCCAGAATGACAGCGATGAGGTGCCCCCTGGTGGCAAGGCCAAGCTCATCAATGCCGGATCGTCATCTGGACTCTCGAAAGCCACGGCCATGCTGTAGTTGTAGATGGAGACGGTCGTCGTCACCTTGTCAGTAAGCAGAATCTCCGTCCCGACGATGCCGATCCTGACTTCGAACTTCTCCGACTTATTATCGATATTGTCCGAGACCAGGACTTCCAGATAGATGCGTTTGGTATGCTCCGAATCAATGGTTAACAGAGTGACATCATTGCCGCCAGAGTCCTTGAATCGGGTCGACCACTTGGTCTGCTCGCAGGTGTCATTGATATCGGGGTCGCAGGAGCTCAGGCCGAACGAATCTTGGATATTGCCAGTATTGGTCAAGTCGATGGGATAGGCGACCCATTGAGTGAACCTTCCGGTTTGGGAATCTGAGGTGAGGGACATGCTCGCACTGTGAACCGGGGAGACCGTAATTACGACGGGGGCCTCATCATGAGTGAGTCCGGATGAGCTCACTGTGAACATAATCGGGAACTCTATGCCGGCCTTGCCGTTGGCTGGGACCGTAATCTGCGCCTGCACGTACTCCCTATCGCAGTTTAACGAAGTCGTGCAGTGCCTGCCATTCACGGTTATAGTGGTCTGTGACAGTTCAACATGCCAACCCGGAAGGAGGTCCTTGACACCCAATGCGTAGGTGTCTTGGCCGTTCCCAGTGTTCGTGATTTGGATTGAGGTCGACGCGGAGGCGCCCGGCTGGATGTTGCTCAGAGTCGGTTGGGTGAGCGATAGCGAAGCATCTCGGACTTGACCTAGATTCACCCTGAGGAGGGATTCGCACCCTACGTTGCTGCCGGCACGCCCTTGGATGTAGACGTCTATAGAGCCGGGCTCCATGGAGTCGTCAGGAGTTATGACGAAGTCGAAGGTGGTCGAGTCCTGGTTTCCGCCCGTCTCAGATAGCAGCCTGCTGGTAGGGGTTTCGAAGTCCACCCAATCGCTGATGTCGTATCCCTCGGCCATCGCGAATGCGCTGACTGTCCACGCAGTGTTGCCGGTGTTAACCAAAGAGAAGAAGTTGTCTGCCGATTCCCCCGGGTCCAGCGTATGGGAGGATGACCCTAGGGATGAGTCACAGGTCTTCACCTCCTGGATCTTCAGAGTGAGGGGGATGCTGTCATTGGCTTGGTCAGTCGGGTTTGGGTCACTGGTCATGGTCGCCTCTAGGATAAAGCAGTGGTTGCCTGATTCAGTGGAGCTCCCAGCAGGTAGATCCACTGTCACGGTGGCCTCCTCTGATTCGCCCGAATTCAGGGTCATGGTCTGCGGATCCACTGTGGCATCCAAGCCATCTGAATCACAGTCGCTGGATGATGTCATGCTGAGCTGAATGTTCTGGTTGTCCTGCTCACCACTATTCTCGACATCGACGGTCCACTTAGCGTTATCATCCTCACCGTCGTAGTTGATGATGCCATTTCCAGGATTATTGTGAGTGAGTGTGACGGAGTACTGGCCACCACCCTCAGCTGACGTTGTCACCTTGATGTCCGCGTCTGCTGTCCCGCCGGGATATGCCCCCGTTGCGGTGACGGTGGTCTCGCACTCGCCCGAGGCCTGGTCATTCACGCTCACTGAAAGCGTCTTTTCCTCCGAATCACCTTCGTTCAGTGAGAAGGGGACCGTGTCAATCGACGAGGTGAATCCATTGCAGTCCGAAGCCTGCGAAGTGCTGAGAGAGACCGTCAAATCCTCGTCACCGTCATTGATGATTGTGATTGCGTACTCGGCCGGGTCGTCCGTGGTGGCCTCCTTAGCCAATGAGTCCGCCGCCAATTGTAGAGAAGCCGCAGCCAGCACCGTCGGAGCAAGCAGTGAAACGAGCAGGAGGGCGGTGAAAATGGTCGCTGAGTCTGGCCTTCTCATCGAATCACCGACTCAATGGCCCCTCTAAGGACTTCGGGCATTGCGTGCGCTAAATATCACGGTTCTGATAGGCGTGTTAGAAGGTCGTTGGCTATATTGGGCTCACTCTGCCTGGTGATTGGGATCTGGTACCCACTCCTGTTTGTCCGAATCCCACAGCCATCCGGGGTACTCCGAGAAGCGCTCCAACTTCGGTTCGCTCTGCTCGGTCTCTGGGTCTGAATCGGCCCCTGGGTTTGACTCTGCCTCGGTTTCCGGCTCGGAATCCCACAACTCCCCCTCGTCCAAGGCATGAGCGTCATGACCATGTGACTCCCTCTGCTTCCAGACTGATGGCGTCCGATCGAGTAGTGCTTTGAGGGTGCCACCATTCCTCTGGTAGAGTAGGGCCGCGGCACCGGCGAGGGTGACAATGAGGAGGATTGCGAGCCCGAACACCCATGTCAGCGTCCCATCGCTCGAGTCGTCGGGTATCACATCAATCTGCAGGCTGGTGCTGTGGCCCGATACGTGCTCGGCATCTGCGAGCATCAGCACCACCTCCCCATCCGAACCAGAATTTGGGATGAAGGATATCTGCACCGATCTTATCTCTCCCGGCTGCAATGTGACAAGGATGCCATCTAGAATCCTGATATCCCAACTAGTGGGCCCCTCGGTGGCAAGTCGGTTCGAGACCACTGAGTTGCCGGTATTCTGCAGTTCGAAGTACAGAGTCGTAGAGTATCCCTCGTGGGCCTCGTTCATGTTCTGTAGCGTCCAAATGACCTCGTTCACAGTCTCGACCAATAGGGAGATGGTGTGTCTTGACTCGATTCCACCTTCCGAGAGGACGAGGGTGACCTCTGGTTCGGAGCCCGCTTCCTCGTAGACTGGGATGACTATGGTGCACCATACAGTGGCTGTTTGGTCGGGGGAAATCTTCGGTGGGCTGACCGAGCAGATAGAGGTCCAATCTTCGCTAGGTAGCTCCATGTTGGCATTTGGCTGCCAGTTCGAAGTACCGTCGTTGGTAACCTTCCAAGCCATGTCGAAACCAGGTGCCCCCACTGGATGGGCTCCCAAACCCAGTGGGGTGTTGGAGCTGTCAACCGACGAGCCGTTGACGAAGACCACCTCATCGAAGGAAATCGTCGGAACAGCACTGGAGATTACTAGGAGGGTCGTGTTCCAATCAGCAGAGAACCCGTCGTCCGTCAGGAACCTGACCTCCACCGGACCGCCTGCAGCCAATCCGTTTCCCTTAATCGAGAAGGACCATTCAGTAGATGAGCCCCGCGGTATTGTCACACTGTCCAATCCACCGGAAATCGTCCATCCCCCGGGAAGCGCCCGGTCAATCGGCGTGAGCAGCAACTCACGGTTCCCCTGATTGACGATTTGCAGGGTTATCTCGTGCAGGGAATCGGCGGGTATCCCTGTCTGGATGCCACCGGAAGTCGGAGTGAACTGGATGGAATCATAGATTTCGATGACGAGAGGCAATGCAAATGACCACGTCTCAGAACTGACTCGTGATTTGACGATAATATGGGCTTCGAAGGTAGCGCCTGCGTCAATCAAGACCCCAGGCGGCTCGATGCTGATTTCCACGGGAATCGAGGCTTCCTTGCTTAGTGTCCCAGTCGAGCCCTCAGCGGATCCCGGAAACGAGCCGATGTCATCGAAGCCGAGGTCCCATCCGGCCGGGGATGCCAGTTCGACATCGTAAGTCTGAGCTCCGTTACCCTGATTCCATATCTCAATTTCCACATTGGTAGTCTCGAAGGAGTCCACTGAGATTGACTCCCCGGGCAGTGTGACATCGGGTTGGGCTAGTACGGGAACGTAGAAGAATATCTCCAACTGAGACTCAACGTCGTACTCCACGTCGGTTGCGGTCACTACCATCGCATAGGTACCGGGTTCCGGTGGGGCAGGGTGCACCAAGGTGAGGTTGACGGCTGTCGACTCCGCTGGCCCCAAGTTGACCTCAGTAACCTCGAACGCCTTGAACCAGGGAAATGAGTCTCCGTCTCTGGATCTAACGGGGTCAGACACATCGATGGTGGCGTTGGTCTCGAACAGGGCCAGGTTGGTCATCACGATGGGCCAAGTCGTCGTCTCATCGGTTGCATCGCCAAGCGTCTTCCACGGTGTGGCGGACGATGCCTGTATCCCGGGGGCGCTGACGGGAACGAGTCGGACTAGGATATTGTTGTCTTCGGATTGTTCCTCGAGCTGGTCATTTGGGTCTATCTCGATACGGACAGAGGAGTTGCCCACGTCGTCGCCCGTCGGTGTCCAGTCCCACTCCAGAACAGCATCTTCGCCGGGGGACATCCCAAGAGTCTTCGTTTCGATATGATTGGCGTTCACATAGGCAGAGACGTGGACCTCTGGGAATGAGCCAGAACCCTGATTGACAACGGAGACCGAAAACTGAGTCTCCTCTCCGACTTGGGGTATCGGGGTGGAGATCTCGAACGAACTGGGAATTATTGCGGGGTCGGGAACCAGGTCGTTGACGTTGACTCCCCTGACGGCTATCGCATATGGTTGGTAGTGCCTGCTACCGCCATGCGTGAAGTCCTTGACCTTGACGTTCCATACTCCCATAGCTGCTGAGTCGATGAGTACGACCTCGACGTTGTTCTTGTTGTCCTTGGTCCCCCCTGTGGTCGACTTCCCGTTGCTGAAGTCGTTTCCAAAGTATGTGACCTGCCCGTCTGGGGAGGTGACCTCAAGATTCAAGTCGTTCCTCAATTGGGTATTGGACCAGGTCGAGCCGGGATAGTCCGACCATGCGAGTACCACCTTCAGGGGCTCACCGGCCCTTGTGACATCGAAATTGTACTCCGCCTGCTGTCCGCTGGATAGGCGCGAACGGTCATCCACAAACGTTCCGATATCACCATCGGGAACCAAGGTGTTGACGAGGTTCAACCTCCCCCATCCTTCGTCCTCGTTAGGAATGTCACGAGTGCCCATGTCCTCGGCACCGAGGATGAGCATGGCCTTCACCAGGGCTCCTTGGGGGGCTGGTCTCTCGGCAACCTCCATCAGGTACTGCCTGACGATAACCGAGGCCCCGGCGGCAGCGGGAGTTGCCATCGAGGTACCGCTGTACTCCACGTACCACTGGTTGTTGATATTGTTAGGTGCGTCCACGGCCTCCTGAGACCTACAGGACCTCACATAGTCCCCGGGGGCCACTAGGTCCGGCTTGATCCTCCCGTCGTCCGTGGGACCCCTGCTGCTCCAGTAGTACATCTCGTCGGCCGCAGTCAATGAGTACCTGTTCACATGGGCACCCACGGTGATCACGTTCTTTGCTGTCCCCGGTGGAGAGATGCCGTCGTCCCTCTCATTACCAGCAGCAAACAGTACCGTCATACCCTCATAGGTCCAATATTGATCCCAAGTAGAGGTCCGATCATCGGCGTCCTCTGATTGTGTGGTGTAGTCGCCACCGGCGTCCAAGCCGCCCCAGCTGTTCGTGTGAAGTCTGGCACCACCTGAGTTGTATGCAGTGCCCAGTAGGGTGTAGACTCCGGGTCCGGCCAAAGTGCCGGTATCATCATCCTCCATGGCCTGCAGGTAGAGATCCGTCTCTGGAGCCACCCCCTCGTAGGTACTGGTTCGGAAGCCCGAGCCAAGGACCGTGCAGGATACATGAGTACCATGTCCGTCGTTCATATCGGCCGTAGTACCGTCACCCGAGACGTCTACTCGATGAACGGTAATGCTATCGAAGTCGCCGTGGTCGTGGTCGATGCCTGTGTCGGCCACAGCAATCGTCTGGTTACTGCCGGTCAGGCCCGTGACGAATGCAGTCTCCGCTATATTGACACCCATGTGAGATCGGACCTGGTTGTTGAATGTGGTGAGAGTGAGAACTGGGGAGATGAATGAGACTTGAGGATGCATGGCGAGACCAGCGGCTTCGGATGATGACAACGATCCAAAGTGGATGCCCACTCCCGGAGTCCAAGGCTCGTCCAATGACCGGGTCACTAGGTCTCTCAATGACCCACTGAGTCCAAATCCGGGAGTATCTAGTCGGTTGAGTTCCGCATCCTTCCAGCCTAGCAATTCGACCTCTGTGAGAGCATCGGGAGTGTCGTCCCACAACAGGCTGTCAAGAAGCAGTGCGAGGGGTACCTCGTGGCTCGAAGTGACAATGGGCAGGCCACTAACGACCCCTAGTTCCGCCTCAGTTCCTTGTACGAGGAAACCGGAGGGAGGAATCGTCGATCGAATAGCCACATCAGCGACATCGGAAATCTCGTTACGAGCGTCCCACAAACTGACTTTGGAGTCAATCAGGGCGATTATTAGGTCGGGTCGGGGGACCCTGAGCCGTTCTGGGAGTTCGGTGTCCAGGAAGAGGCCAGAATCAGAGTAGACCCCAATCGAGGAATCGGCCCGAACTGGCCTTGGGGCTTCGGAACCAGGCAGTATCACGGGAAGTCCGAGATCTCTGATGCTGTCTGGGTCGGGGGAAATCTCGATTCTGGTTAGCTGCGGCTCTAGAGGGGTCTCATCGTTGGTGGTGAAATCCGATTGAGGGCTGGCTATAGGTGCGAAAGATGAGAGCAGCAGGACTAGGATGAGCAGCGATACTTGCTTATTCATCTCTGCACTCCCCCTTCGGATTAAATTTGAGGCTATGGGTTACACGGCAATCTGCAAGTGACGTCGAAATATTGGTTGGATTAGAAGAGGCTGAACGGAACCTCGTCCACGAACACCTCCCTCGTCCAATCTCCAACCTCGTGAGTCCACCTCTCGGAGGCATCGCCGCCACCGTAGTACTGGTAGTTCAGAATGACCTCGATGGTGTATTGCTCCCATACCGATTGGCCTGCGACAATCATCTCAAGGTCGTCGCCGGCGATGGATGTATGGGCGGGGAGCTCACCTATTGCGAAGTCCGAACGCCCCTTTTCGATTCCGTCAGAATCGAGGAATCTCATTGTCAGAGTGACTTCTTCCAAGGTCCTGCTGCCCTTGTTGTCCAGTTCGGCGAGCACGACGTGTCCGGAACCTGCTTGCATGTAGACGATATCCACATCGACATTGTCGTAGGGAATGACCCAGACCAGCACGAACAAGGAGGCAGAGAGAATCAGGAAGGCGGTGATCGAGGCAAAGACCACCCTAGTTGGAGTGATGACTGCCGTGGCGCCCTCACCGAGCCTCTCGAGAATTACGTGAGCAACCTCGGAGTCCTTGTCCTCGCTATTTCTCGATGCTACTTTCTCCAACAGACCCATCATCCACCCCCCCATAGGGTCGCAACCAAAGTGAGGATGCCAGAAGACAGCGGCTCGGGAGCCATGATGTGACTCGTGGTTCCGGAGGTTCCGGGAATCATGTTGAGAATGGACAGGTCGGATGCCAGACCGTTGACACCCACAGTCGTGCCCGAGGGCACTCCACCCGTGGTCTGTGCATCCAACAGGACGCCTCTGAGATCGAAGTTCCTGTCATCTATGGTGGCAGAGGCCCTCGCGGACATGACAATGCGGCCGCCTTGGACCTCCTCGATCTGGATTATGCTGTAGGGTCCGATTACCTCCTTGACATGAATCGTCGCACTCTTCAGGTCCTCACCCAGAGCCTCCATCTCCTCGAGGACTATCGGCGGCATGGTCGGGATGTCGGTTGCTCGTATGTACAGCCTATCGACGCCATCCCCTCCTGACCTGATGTTGAGGCCGTAGGACGTGGTTGGCTTGATTGCCAGCCTGTCTGACATACCCTCAGCCATCAGGACGAAATCGCCCCTGTTGTTGATTGCTCTACCGAGCGCCTCGATGTACAGTGACATGCCCTCACGAGAGGCCGAGAAGTCGAGGATTGGCATTCCTTGGAAGGCTATGTTCTGGGTGATGTCAAAATTCAGATCCGGCTCGGTGGTCAGGTTCATCGAACCCGGAACCTCAGTCAGGAACATGGTCGCCGGCCACCACAGCCCATCCATCCACTGCATTTGTTGGAGCATGATCGAGTTGACTCCGAAGCCGTCGGTCCTGTACTGCTCTGGGACAGTCATGTCAATCGAGACCGCAGTTCCCAAGCTGGCTTGGATCTCGACTGTCTCTGGAATGTCCTGAACCATCATCTCGGTCCGGCTGCCTGCCTCCCTGTCTATGAGCAAGGCGTGGAACCAGTCTAGCCTGGTGGACATCCCGAACAGAGTGGAGGTTGAGATTTCGGTGATCCCCCCCACCGTATCGATATTGAAGACCGAATCGAGCAATAATGAGGTGGAGGCACCCTGCTCAAGGCCTTTGAGAGTGATGAAGAGGTCCTGTCCGTTGACCCCCTTGTATACGATTATCAGCTCGGGATGCTGCGGCTTCCAACCATCGAGACCGAGGTTGATTGCCCATCTCTGGCCGTTCGTAGTATCTGTTCTCGAGACCGAGAGGTCGATGGTTGGGGGCAGGTTGGGCATCCAAATTCGGAGGTGGAATCCATCGGATATTCCCGAAGGAGCGGAGTTCAGTGACATACCATGAACCCAATCTGGATCGTCAATAGCCTGCACTCCCATCAATGATTCCACCACTAAGTCGAAATCGGCGTCTGCTTCCATTCCGAGTCCGAAGGAGAATCCATCCCCCCCTGATTCAGAACCTGCCGAGATGTCAGTGGTTATTCCAGCGAGGACGCTGTTGACGGATTGCCCGAGTTCAGCGAAGCCACCGATGAAGAGGGCTATTCCTGACACTCCGCTCGAGGCGTTCAGCTGTGGGATGACCAGTGACGGTCCTGACTGTGAGCCGGTTGGAATCTCAAATGACAACTTCGATGGTAGGGGATCAATCTCAGCGAGGACCGTGAGGGGGGAATGATAGGTGGTGGGTGCGCTTCCCACGTTAATCATCAATGGATTCGATCCATCGATGGTAGCATATGCACTGCCTCTGCCAGCCGAGCCAGTAGCCCCCTCTTCCTGAGGCGGCGTCCAACCGACCTCGCTCAGGCCGGAGATTCTCATAGACAGGGACGAGGTATTGGAAGAGGGATCATTATGGAAAAGGAAGTGGTCTCCGGACATCGATAGGGGTGATGATGAGTTACTCAATTGGGACTCTATCTCAGTGATAGGCGAAGAGGAGGACCAGGAGAATGAGTTTCCAGAGGTTGTGGTGAAAGTCGAGGGGAATCCGGAGATTCTCGCAGCTTGGCGCTGCATCCCCTCCATCCCCGTGTAGACGATTGAGTCGATTGGCGTCGAAGCTGTGTACTCCAAACCGCTGGGAGTGATGCTAATCGAGATGTTGTCAGGGAGGTCTGAGAGCAGAATCGACTGGTGGGACGACCCGTTGATTCGACCGGGGTCGTGATTGATGAAAGTAAGAGCCAGAGATTCGTTCGACTGGGTGTCGAGGCTCATGGACTGCTCGTCGGAGTTGCCTGAATCAACGATGGAGAATGCCTGTAGGCCGCTTAGCAAAATGCTGGCGGCGACGGGTACTAATGGGTCCACGGGACCATGATCGGTCTGAATGGTGTTCAGGCGGCGATCTTGGGCTAGAACAATGTGATTGCCCGGAACAATTGGATGGTCGGAGGACCCAATCTGCAAATTGATGGATTGAATAGGAGTGAGGGATCTGCTTTCCCTCCAGTTGTCTGTGAGCAATAGGTGGAATGACCTGCCGTCAAGACTACCCGACCCCATTCCCCCGCTGATTACCTCGACCATGGAGGAGGGAATCTCGTTGAGCACGTTTCCGACGTCAAGGAACAAATCGACTATGTTGAGTATGACCGAGTCCATGATCTTGGAAAAGAAATCTAGATTCTCAGCAGAATCGAGCGAGGTATCTGATTCCCCTGAGTCACCTAGGTCAAATGAGCCGAATACGGCAATTGCAGTCGGAATGGAGCTCGCGGTGATGCGGATTCTCCTGTGATCCTCCTCAAGCCCACCCCTAGTGAACCAAGACGTGTAATCTATCGACTCTAGCGACTGGACTGATCTCAAGACTACTAGGCTATTGGGGGGGAATGCGGGATTGATGGGGAGGGTTGGATCGTCGACGTTCTGACTGGTATCCCTCGTGAAGTTCTTGATCCCGATGATCATACCGAGATTCTCGGGTAGGCCTCCGGGAAGCTCGGGGCTGTCTGCTGATCCGAGCATCCTGAAGACTCTCCTGATGTCGTTATCGGACAGGGAGCCTTCCGGCATGCCTCTGAGCCATCCCAAGGAGTCGGTGACATTGCCAAAGGCGTCGTCCGACTCAGATGGAGGCAGATTCGACCTGTTCTCGTGGAAGTGGATGTGCATGTCAGACCTTTCATCGGCCCAGTATTCGATGGTGGTAAGGCTGCGCTCGCCCTCCATGCCAGTTGCAGTTGGGAGAACGCTATCGGTTCGGATGACGATCTCGGCTGAACTTGGTATTGCATCCGAGTCACCGTGTGGGTGAAACCTGGCTTCGATGTAGGCGAGTTCCCAGAGTTCCCTGTTTTCATTCTCATCAGGCGGGGATAGGTGCAGGTAACCGAAGCCCACGGACACGCCACAGGAGATCTCGATAGAGGGCTTGGAATAGAGCTCGGAGGAGTTGTAGCGATCCGGACAGTCAGACTGACCGGTGTTCTCCAACCTCAAAGCATAGGGCGCGGAGATAGCCGCGAATCTGATTCCTGACTCAATGACCTCCTCTGTTCCAGTATTAAAAATTCCCAGGGTCAGTATGCTGATTAACTCGAGTCCAGCTGATGAGGTGTCGAAGTAGAAGCGCTCGATACCAACCTCGAACTCAAAGTCGTACGGTACCGTGGTAAACCTTGAGTCGATTACCCAAATGTAGCTCTCCCCCTCCCCCAAGGCCAATATTGAGTCGGAACCAGAGTATGACATGGCCTTGATGATCGAGACCTGAAGAGAATCGAGGTCATCCCAGTCCGGATCGTTCATACTGCCTTCGAGAACCTGCACTGAGAACACTATGCCCGGTTCGATCCAGAGGGTATCGCCCGAAGGTCCGCTGACGAAACCCCAACCACCAGTGAACTCCCATGAGATCTTCAGACCGACCTGGATATCGTCATCACCGTCGTCATCGATGTCGATTGCATGAAGCAGTGGCTCGGTCTGTAGGTCAAACAAGGAGAGGAGGGTCGCGCTGAACGACACCACTTCGACATGTTCGGTGACTTCGCCGCTGCTGTCTGTATACTGCGTCCAAATCACGTAATCTGTGATATTGAACAGGGTCTGCCAAACATTGTCTACGAAACCGGGAGGCCTGCTGCTGGGATCCATCAGCATCTCGTAAGGTGCTGGGTGGACCGGTTTGGGGGGCGAGGTCTCGGCTATCGTGGCTCCCTCGATCGCTGAACCTACCAAGGACAGGGGGTCTGAGGAGTCAGATGGCCCCGATGCCCCTAGAATAGCGTCGATTCTCGGCTGAGCTAGAGTCGAAACAGAATTCGAGTCCAAGATTTCCTGTCGCTCATTGAGCATGTCATTCAGTTGGTCCAACACGTCGAAGTCCTTCGATTCGATTCTGGCCTCACCATTGACGCTGGAAAGTGGGGAGAACAGTGGGAGGACCAACAGGACCGTCAGAAGTAGGGTGAGGTGCGCGGGGCCACGAGGTGGCTGAGTGTCGGCTTCAACATCGCTCATGTCCAAGTCGCACCTCCTAGAGGTGCGCTATATGGTATTGCCCTGCCTGTACTCGAGACCATCGGGGTTTGGACAGCACGCCGAAACGCGGTCATTCGAGGTTGACGAGCTCCTCTGAATCACAGTATGGGCAGTTGGTGTAGGCAGAATCAATGCCCTCGGGAAGTTCCAGCTCAAACGGCCTACTGCATGACGAGCACTCCCTCTTGACCTTCCTGTCTACAAGGGCCCCGGGTTCGAGAACCATAGGCACCTCGTTGAGGTCGTGCAGCACATCGTCCTCAGTGAGTGCTGAGCCCGTAAGATCGGAGGGTGATTGGGCGGGGAGGAGATCCGCAAGAATTGGGTCGGTCGGCATTTCCCTGTCTGAAATCTGCATAGAAGGGGGTTGGAAGGGAGTCTCATCGGTACCTGCCCACATCGCAATCTGAGCCTCCATCGATGGTGATGATTCTGAGGGGCCGTCCTGCTCCTCATCCTCAGAGATATCCGATACCCTGCGTTTGACTGCTAGGTTGAATGCCACGAAACCAACAACGGAGAGTAGTAGGAGTGCCATGACTGCGATTAGTGCGATTGAGAACAGACTCAGACCTCGGTCCTCCTCGCCGCTCCCGACAATGACCAGAATCTCGGCCACGGACACCAATCCGGCTTCATTCTCAACTTGACAAACGACATATTGCGGGCCGGGACTCTCGAAGACATGTATGACGTGGGGGCCGCTGGATTGATTCTCATTCGCGGTTCCCTGCTCGAAGGTCCACGTGTACTCGAGCCTATCTGACTCCGAGTCCTCGGCCATTAGTCGAAACTCCGTTGGATCTCCGAGTACGGCCTCCAACTCCTCTTGGTATGTCCCGATTGAAGGAGGGGTGATGTCGATGATGGTGACAGTGACATCGTCCCGTGAGCTCCTGCCGGCCTTGTCCGTCACACGAAGGGAGATGTGGTGATCACCTGCAGCGTACTCTGTGGAGATGTTGAGACTCAGGGTAGAGCTGGGTTCAGTGATGCTATAGTTGGATTCGATCACCACATCGTCCAGTAGCCAGTCGAGGCTGTCGATCCCCCAATTATCTGTGAACGTACCACTGAGGATTATGCTCTCGCCGAATCCCTTGAGGATCTTTCCCCCTGCTCCAATAGTCACAGTTGGGTCGGAGATGTCCAGAACTTGGATCACTCTTGTCGAGCTGGCACTTCTGGAGTCTACTGACATCACAGAGAGCCTGATGGTGTAGTTTCCCGGCTTGTCCCACGAATGGGAGGCAATGGGGCCCGTAGAATCTGCCATGCCATCCTCATCGATGTCCCAGGAATACCCCGAGTCCGCAATCTGATTGGATTTATTCGGCGTTTCCAATCCCGAAAGCGTGATGGCCTCCCCGACGTCGACCGAGTCCAATGGGGTCTCGCTGGAGATGATTGGGTCGAGTACGGGGGTTAGGGTGATCGTTACCGTCACACCAGCAGGTGCGGTTCCCGCGCCCCCCCCACCGGGTCCTGCACGATTGTCGACGATGACGTAGAGGTCCTCGCCGTTCGTATCGGTGGCCTGCCAAGGAAGGTACCTCTCATTGGTCACGAGGAGCATGTCGGCAGAAGCTATCCTCGAGGCAGAGGACCAGTTTACGCTAGGAGAGTAGAGGGAGTAGGCAGATTCGGTCATCACGAAGATGTCTGGGTATCCCTCCATCGTCCTCGCGTGGATCTCCACGAAGGTGCCCTCATCCACGGAGAACGGGCCGTGCGCTACCGCGTAGCCACTCACTCCCACCCGATGGATTGAGTCCGAAAGGGTGTACTGCTGGGCGATAGTCGTCCCACCGTCGAGTGAGACTTCTGCCGCTTGACCGCCTTGTGCCCCCTCTCCCCCATCTTGAGGATGTTCGAGGTTGTCCAGAAATAGGTACCATCTCGTCTCCTCCCTGTCACTGGGAACCGTCCAATGCCACTCACCGGACCCGCTGAAGGACTCGAAGACAGACTCGCTCTGCCAAACCGAAGCCGAGCGGTATGACTGCTCGTTCTGATACACAGAGACACTATTCGCCGAGAACAACAGTATGTCGATCTCCTGATTGGTCGAGACCTCGAAGAACAGGGTCGTGCCGGGACCCTGGACTCCGAGATCGACCCTGACGCAAGTCTGCTCCGCCATGCTCCAGTTGTCAGGAAGCGAGGGCAAGTCGGAGTTGGCGCATGTGATGATGCCCTTGGGACTGGCACTGACAGTCGAGGCCATCGAGTTCAGTACAAGAATCGCCAGAACCACAAGATGGACCCATCGCATCAGGCGACCGTTCGCCCTCGCCTTATGAACGGTATCGCAGTCACGTTCGGTTCCTGATTGTGCCAGCCAAGCGAATCAGGGGTTTCGGGGGATTGGGGTTGGCGGGAACCAACGAAGGACGACGACGTCGCCTATTGAACGCACCCAGTTCCATGGGATGGCCACGTGAGTCCTGCCCTCTACGAGGCCCTCGGGGGGGTCTGAGACGAAGACATGCGTGCACGACCACTCGTTTACGTCGATTACCGTGTCGTGCACCGTACCCAGCAGCCTGCCGTCGGGGATAATCACGGGTAGTCCCCTGATATCGGATGCGTGACGGTCTGCCATCGATGGCTGCCGCTCAGCATCGCGCATCAATCTGACGGCCGAAGCAGGTTCACTTGCCCCGGTTCTTGTTCGCCTTGAGGCTCGGTCGGAGCTTCTCTGCACCCTTGCCCTTGTTGTGCAGGCCTCGTCCTCTCTTGCCAGCACTGGTCTTGCCTCGGAAGGCCCGGCCGCGGTGGCTGGATCCTTCTGCAATCCAACCCAGGTCCTTGTCGGACTTGATTGCCGGGTGAAAGGAGTCGATGAGGATAATCTCGTAGAACTTGTTCTTCCCATCCTCGCCGACCCAGTATGAGTTGAGGACCTCGAGATTCGGATAGCGCCTGCTGGTTCGCTCCTCGGCAATCCTCTGGATTGACTTGGCCATCGTGATCTTCTTGATGCCCGCCTTGGACGGTTTCCTCTTCATGTGGATCTTGCCCTTGCGCAGACCACCGCGTCGAACTCTGGTGCGAACCAGAACGACTCCCTGCTTGGCCTTGTAGCCGACTCTGCGGGCAGCATCCAACCGTGTCGGTCGCTCGATGCGCTGGAATACTGGCTCCTTGCGCCAACTCGCCATTCTGGTGACGATGTACCTAGGAGGAAGATTCGCCTTCGGCTGCTTCCAGACTTCGCGAATGTGTTGATGCAGACCCATGGACTCACCTCTAGCGGCCAGCCGACCTTAATCCCCTTTAAGAGCCTGCTTGCATCTGCGGAAGTAGTGATTGAGCAGCACGTCGATATCGACCTCGTTGAGCGTGACTCGCTCAGAGGCCACGAGGATGTCATTCCTGCAAATCTGGATGAGAGGATCAAGAAGTTGCTGGATAGGGGATTCTACAAGCCCATCATCGTTGACGAAACGACCATGGTGATTCTTGATGGGCACCACAAATGGACTGCTGCGGGGGTTCTGGAACTTGACAAGGTGCCTGTGGTGAGGATCGACTACCTTGGGGATGCCTCGGTAGTCGTAGACGTGTGGCCTGGCTGCGGCAGGGATTCGGTCACCAAGCATGAGGTTATCGAAATGGCCCTGTCCGGGGAGGTCTTCCCACCCAAGACGAGTCGGCACAGCTTCGGCTTCGAGCTCCCTGAAATCCAAATCCCCCTAGACACCCTGAAGACATAGTGGTCCGCGCTCCCGGACTTGAACCGGGGACCCCCTGATGGCTGCCTACAACCATGTGTTTCCAGTCTACAGTCAGGTGCTCTAGCCAACTGAGCTAAGCNCGGTTCTGAATNNTGGGGGGACTTTCGCCTTATCTCGCTTTCCGGTACCNNCGGGNGATTGNAGGGGCTTAGTCGTCGGATGGAANCCNCCCGCNTTTTCCACTAGGTCTGATAATCGNCCCCGACCGGAGCCTTNCCCCCTCAATGGTTAAGAAGGCAAAGAACNCACTAGTGGAGCGTAATAGGCAGCGATGNCTGGGATGCACGAGGCGGGTTGATGGTAGAGGCACCANGNAGTTCGGTCACCCCTGAGGACGATATTCGATCCCGCAGGAGNATCCCNACTGCNCTNACNGACAAGGAGCTGGAAAGCTACGGNCCCCCCGANCCCCGCATCCTNGTGTGCGGTTGCGGCGGCTCTGGNAACAANACNATGAACAGGATCACNCACATTGGCGTCGAGGGNGCCATNACNGTCGCCATCAATACCGACAAGCAGCATCTCGACAACACGCGTGCCATGCAGAAGCTCCTCGTGGGCAGGCACATCACGCGGGGCCTTGGTGCNGGTGGCGACCCCGTCACCGGNCGCAGGTGCGCCGAGGCTGGGCGCGACGTCATAACCAAGATCGTGGAGGGNGCTGACCTTGTCTTCGTCACNGCCGGACTGGGNGGNGGCACNGGAACTGGNATNGCGCCCATCGTNGCCGACGAGGCGAAGCGGGCCGGNGCACTCGTGGTAGNCGTCGTAACGACGCCTTTCACNGTGGAGCGCAGGCAGAGGATGCAACGCGCNCTNGAGGGNCTGGACNTNGTTCGCAAGGCCGCCGATGCAGTTCTCGTGCTGGATAACAACAGGCTCCTGCACTTCGTGCCGAANCTTCCTCTGGACGAGGCCTTCAGCATCATGGACCANCTCATCGCCGAGATAGTCAAGGGTGTGGTGGAGACNATCACTCTGCCGAGCCTGATNAACCTCGACTTCGCCGACGTGCGCTCGATCATGAAGGGTGGCGGGGTGACGATGATGCTCTATGGTGAGAGCGANCAGGGGCCCGAGGAGGTCGTGCACGAGTCGTTGAACCACCCNCTGCTCGATATCGAGATNGATGGTGCGACCGGGGCGCTCATTCACGTCACGGGCGGCGCGTGGATGACNCTCGAGCAGGCCAATCAGGTCTGCGACCTGATGACGGCCAGGCTGTCCCCGAACGCCAATGTCATCTTCGGTGCTCGGCAGGACCCNGCCTTCGGNGACACGATCAAGGTCATGTCAATCATCACCGGGGTGGNCCACGGNCGGCTCGNCAAGGAGNTGGTGANCGCCGACATGCTCGGTGATGCGCTCAATATNGCGAGGAAGACNCGGGANCGGCACCACGACAGCGGCTTCCAGAGGTTCGACTAGGNGCACGAGGGGGGATAAGCCTCAAACGGAGTGTTCCTNGGATGATTGGTATGGATAGTAGACTTGTTGCCTCCAGTATTGCGATTCTGCTGTTTTCCTCTGCAGCGATTGCGCCCGCGTCCGCTCAGGCGGCCGAAGACCCCAAGCAGCCTTCCGTGGACAACCCCCACATGCACTTGTGGGGCACGGACGACCTGTCCTCTTGCTGGACCCACTTCGACAGCAACGACTCTTCGGGATCCGCAGAGGGAGGCTACGGGGAGAAGACATTCGGCGATGGTCAGCAAGTCTCGGTCGACTACACATGCTCGATGCAGGACACTTTCCTGCAGGACATGTACCTGAACTCCAATGGCACCATCGAGATTGACCTTGTCGTCAACGTCTGGTCGGGCGATTGTAACCAAGGCTCGGAGTGCAAGAACCTGACCCTGACTCTCTACCAAGGAAACGTCCAGGTAGCTCAGAAGGAATTCCTCGCAGTTGACAACAATGGCAATGATGAGATGATTTCCTGGGGCATTCCGGTTGACCAGAACACAACTAGGTGGAACAAGAGCAACGAGGAGCCACGATTGCAAATCGAGTTCTCGTGGCCGGGTTACAATGGCCTTCCCGGTGAGTGCTTTGTGTTCTCCTGCGAGGGCCACTTCGGGATGTACTACCAGAACAACGAGGATGGCAACGATGCGATTGTCAATTTCCCAGTGGTTAATATGACCGAGGGCGGACCGAACGGAGAGGGGCCCGTGGATGAGGAAGACGGGGGGGGTTTCCTACCTGGATTCGGCCTTCTCGCCGGCCTTGGTGCGCTTGCGCTGGCGTCTGCGGCCAGTAGGCCAAGGGTCGAAGAAGAGTAGTCTGCCGCCCTTTGGATTGGTCTCACGCGGGATGGGATAACCTCAAACGGTGCGATTCTCGTGCGGTTTCCGATGACTATGAGGGTAGTCGCGGTACTTCTCGTCATGCTGCTGGGCTCTTCCACAGCGGTTGCTCCGGCATCCGCCCAGAGTGTGGATCCCCTGCAGCCATCCACCAGTAATGCGATGTTGTACTTCTGGGGGAACGACGACATTTCCGACTGCTGGCAGAGTTTCGATGCCGAGGGCTCAGCGGGATCCGCAGATGACGGATTCGGGGATGAGGTTGACGGAGGTGATAGCCAGCGTCTGGAGGTCGACATCACCTGCCAGATGAAGTACAACTTCGATGAGGACGTGTTCCTGAACCCGACTGGCAAGATATCGATCGAATTCGGCGTCAGGCTGGATCACGCTGAAGCCGAGTCGGAAGAGGACGAGGACCTGAACATCACCCTGATGAAGGGCAACGTGGAGGTTGCCACCAAGTCATTTCCCGACCTCGCGATAGACGAGGACATACAGATCACCTGGGATCTCGATGTAGAAGAGAACACCACTAGGTGGAACCTAAGCGGCGATGAGCCGCGAATCAGGTTCACCATTTCCAAGGTGGGTTGGGATTCTTCGGGGACCCCCTGCGAGGGAGTTTTCCAGATGCTGAAATGCGGGGGTTCGTTCCGGCTGTACTACGCGAACAACCAAGACGGGATGCGATCCCAGATTCAGTTCCCAATAGTAGACGCTCCAGAGGTCGTCGAAGACGAGGAGCCTGAGGAAGACGGGATTATTCCCGGAGTGGGGTCACTGCCTGGATTCGGGCTGTTATCGGGGATGGGTGCTATGGCACTGGCATCAGCGGCTAGGCGCACTAGGTCGCCTGATCATTGATCACAGGTCGTCGAAGCTGACGTCGGTCTCCTCGCCGCTACCAAGGTCCTTGATCCTGACATTGCCCTCTCCCCACTCCTCCGGCATTACCATGACTAGGCGCTCGGCGCCTGTCCTCTCTGCGTGCCTGAACGCCCACTTCAGCCGCTTTTCCTCGAGGACTAGGTCCACTGCTCGCCCGCTCGCCCTCAGGCGCTGCGCAACCGACATGGCCGCAGGTCGGAGGCCCTCATCGCGGGATACGACGATATCCTGGTTGCCGGTGGGGAGTTCGGGCACGAGGCCCTTTGTAGCGAGGAGTTCCATGATGACCATGTCGCCAAAGCCGAACCCCGTGGCGGGCATGTCCTTTCCTCCGAGGGCCGAGAGCAGCCTGTCGTAACGGCCTCCACCGACTATTGCCCGCATCTCGCCGGCGCGGTCATGCGCCTCGAATACCGGGCCCGTGTAGTATGCGAGGCCGCGGACCACCGAAGCGTCGAATGCGACCCACTCCGAGATCCCATAGGCTTCGATCATCGAGAAGAGCGCAATTAGTTCGGACACCGCGGTGCTACCCCCGCCCAAGGCCGATTCGAGAGCGTCGAGGTCCTGCGACCCCAGTGTGGAGCGAATCTTCGAGATGGCATCGGCACCCAAGCCCTGCTCGGCTAGTTGTGCGCTCATTGCCTCCTCCGGGATCTTGCCCATTTTGTCCACGATCACGCAGACTGCAGGGAAGGCCTTCCCAGACACGCCCACCGAATTCAGCACCTCCTCGAGCACCTTGCGGCTGCTGATGCGAATTACCAGATCCTCGGGACCCAAGCCGACGGAGCGGAAGAAGGCTGCCAGAACCGATAGCAGCTCGGCGTCGGCCTCGACGCCGTTCGCGCCCCAGACGTCCACGTTCCACTGGTAGTGCTCCCTGCCCCTGCCGCGCTGGGTCCTCTCATAGCGCCAGCACTGGGGAATGGAGAACCATTTGATCGGGGTGGGTAGGGCGCCAGCCTTGGCCATCACCATCCTCGCGAGGGAGGGGGTCATCTCCGGGCGCAGGGAGACCCTGCGCCCCCCCTTGTCCTCGAAACAGTAGAGCTGCTGCGTTATCTCCTCGCCCTGCTTGCGAGTGTAGAGATCCTCGTGCTCCAGCATTGGAGCGTCATACTCCTCGAAACCGTGGCTTCGAGCCGCCTCCCTGAAGCGCTCGAACAGCCAATTGCGCACACGCATGTCCTCTGGGTAGAAGTCACGGGTGCCACGAACGCCCTGCGTCACGGTCCCGCCAAGAACGAGGCCACTTCAAGCCCTACGCCGATTTCGGAACTCCTCGAGGCGTTCTTGCCGTGTGATGCGCCCGTCGGAGAGGGGGAATGCGAACATCCGCAGAGCGAGGAAGGAAAGAAAGCCGAAGGCAGCAGTGTTGGCTGCCCACGAGTAGAGGTGATTGACGCCGAGAATATCAGCGAAATAGGCAATCGAAGCCGTTGAGACCACTAGTAGGATGGCGTATATGGCCATCATGACAACAAGGCTCCTGGTGTACCCAGTTGGGGACTCGAAGGTCAGCCAGCGATGGAGGTAGTGGGCCTGCCAGGAACTGAGGAAGTAGGAAACCGCCCAAGCAGTGGCCGCCGGATACCCCTCCGATAGTCGCATTTCGTACAGCCAGTAGTACAGGATGAAGAAGACGATGACGTTGATGCACCCGACAGCGCAGTAGGTCGCATACTCCCTCAGCAGCTTGCTCCATGGGTAATCCTCGCTAACCGGCATCACAGGTCACCCAGCCAACTCGCCAGTGCCTCGGCTATGTGGATCGGCACGTCCTCTGCGAGGAGTCCAGGTCCGGTGCCAGCCGCAGCTCTGCTTCCCGCCTCTCGCAGTAGCGCGCACCCTAGCCTTGCCGCCGGCCATGCACCCATCCCCTGCGCAAGCAGACCCCCGATAGTGCCGGCTAGGAGGTCTCCGGTTCCCCCCACAGCCATCCTAGGGTGGCCGCCAGTCGCAAAGCATCGTCTTCCCTCTGGCCCAGTCAGAATGTCCTCGGCGCCAGTGGTGACGATGACCGCGTCCTCTCCCGAGGTGCCGGAGAGCGCACGCTCTGGGGATCCGCTTCCCAACCAGCGCTTGGCTTCGCCCGCGTGCGGGGTGGCAACGCCCTTGAGTCCGTCTGGCCAAGAGCCCTCAGGTAGAGCAGAGATGCCGTCAGCATCGATCACCAGGGGGATTCCCCCCACAGCCGCTTTGCCAATTAGCGAGGCCGTAGCCTCTATGGTGTCCTCGTGCCGACCTAGGCCCGGGCCAATTACAACTGCCTGAGGTGCCTTCGATGATTCCAAGGAGTGGGAAATCGCCTCTATCGATGCCATCGTGAGCATCTCCCTATCAGGCAGATTCTCCGGAATCAGGGTCGAGGGCCACTCGGCGCGCTCGGCAGCAGCAGACGGCATAGCCACGTGAACCAAGTCGCACCCGCTCCTTGCGGCCGCCATTCCCGCAAGAATCGGCGCACCATGATAGGGCCCGCCCCCGATTACCCAGAGTCGCCCGCGGTCACCCTTCCTCGCTTGGTCGAGGATTGGGGGATACCTCGCAGCATCCCCTCTCCCGCAATCCTCCACCTCCCTTGGCCATGGCAGGGGAACGACGGTGACATTGCCGGTCTCCTCCGAGGGCATGCCGCGCTTTCGGCTGTGGAAGGTGATGGTCGCATCGGCATTCAGCGCATCGCTGCCGCCCAGACCCGTGGGAATGTCACAAGCGAGCACTGGTCGGCCCAAGTCCCTCGCCCATCCTGCGATCTCGGCAATCGGGGACCTGAGGCTAGCCCCCGGTCCGACAGCCCCGGCACCTAGGAGGCAGTCGACGACCAAGCCCCATGCTTCGCCCACGGGGCGCGTCGGCCAGACGTCGATTCGAATGCCCAGTTCAGAGGTCGCTCTCCGAGCCTCGCTCGACGTTTCGCCCTTCGAAGCGGAGTGGCTGGCAAGCACGTGGGTATCGCACCCTGACTGGCTGGCGATAGCGGCCGCCACGAAGCCATCCCCACCGTTGTTTCCCGGGCCGCATAGAAAGAGGATGGGGGCACCATCCGACATCTCCGTGGCGCGCTCTGCTAGCGCCTCGCCGGCGGCACGCATGAGTTGCGAGGCCTCGAAGCCCAAGGTCGAGGCATTGCGATCCAGAACAGCGACCTCGTCCCACTCTAGTTCCCAGCAGGCCGGTTCGGTCATGCTAACCTCGGCATTCTATGCGAGTTCGGCCTCAATAGTCGATCTCGAATGGGGCCTACTCTCCCCATGCTGATCTACGAATGAGTCGGGTAACTGCTCCCCCACCTGGACGACGAATGGGTCATCCCCTCCGGGAAGCATGTGAATGGGTGCGTCCGCGCCCTCGGGAACGTTCCTGAAGAGGGGGCGCGGCTCAATCTCGTAGTCGCCTGAGAGGATGTACAGGGGCCAAGGCGCGGGGTTGGCTCGATCTACCGGGACTAAGCGATTGACTAGGACGTACTTGTTCAGGCTGACGAAGAGAGTCGCGGTGACCCCCCAGAAGAGCAGGATGATCGAGATGCCATGGGGATTCGTCGGGTTCCACGGATCGTGCACGTTGGCGAGCAGGTCGCCGAAGTAGGAGAGCATGAGCACGGAGAACATCAGCGGGAATCCGAGATACATTATGACGTCCCACCAGCGTCCTATCCACCAGTCGTTATCGCCGGTGTTGATGAAATCGTCACGGAAGGATGAGACGCCGTGGTCGATGTACTCCCTGAGATCGAAGCCCTCGACGCCGTTCTTATCCTGCCAAGCCTTGTACCTAGACCAGCCGTAGCTCCAGATGCTGTATGCGATGAACAGCCCGCTGAACATCAGTCCGTAGCCCCAGATGTGATCCTGGACCTCAAGGAACTGCGGAAAGGCGACTCCCGTGGATTCGTCTATGAGAATCCAGACCATCGCACTGGGTAGCCCGAACAGGAAGATGGTCAAGCCGGTGAAGCCGACCGCTTGTGAGCGGTCGAAGCCATGGTCGACGAAGTTCCTCACGCAGAGCTCGACCGTCGAGATCATCGAGGTTAGAGCGGCGAACGAAAGGGCGAGGAAGAAGGTGGAGACCATGAGGAGTTGGATAATCGGGCCCCCGGGGGCTTGTGCGAAGACCTCGGGGAGGACGAGGAAGGTGATGGCGGAGCTGCCCCCGGAGACTGCGCTCAGAGGATCTGCGACCACGGCGAAGACGGCCATCATGACCGTGAGTCCGGCGATGATGCTGATGCTGTTGTTGGCCAAGCACATCGTTGCTGCGTTCAGCGTGGTGTCCTCGTCCTTGCGCATGTAGACGGAGTAGGTGATGGCCATGCCCATTCCCGCGGAGCAGGACCATGCGGACTGCGAGAGTCCGTTTATCCAAGTCTCGGGCTGCATCAGGTACTCCGGTTGAATGCTGAACATGTAGACGAAGCCGTCGAGGCTGCCGTCGCGCACGTCCATGACGAAGGATAGGAATAGCGCGACGAAGAGCAGGAAGAAGAGAGAGACCATCAGCGTGACGTTTGCCTTCTCGATCGCCTTGGCCCCCCTCCAAATCGCCGCCATGGTGATTGCTACCGCCACCGCTTGGAAGAACACCACCTGCTCGGGAGACTGGAGGAAGTTGTTCCAGACCTCGATCGTGTCGACTTCCTGGCCTAGCCCCCCTCTGATCGCGGTCAGGAAGTAGTTGACGCACCATCCTGTGACGACGGCGTAGTAGAAGCCGATTGCAGTGGAGATCCAAGCAGTCCACAACCCCATCCATGCAAACCTCCTTCCAGCGAAAATGCGGAAGGTCCCCACCGTTCCGGTCCTGCTTCGCTTGCCCAGAGCGAACTCAGCGATGATCAGGGGTATCGACCAGACGAATAGGAATATGAGCCATGGGATGAGGAAGGAGCCTCCCCCGTTGGCACCCACCATGCGTGGGAACCTCCAGATGTTGCCGGTACCGATTGCAGCGCCGATGGTGGCGAAAATAAGCCCCAGTCTGCCGCTGAACTCGTCACTCGAGGTCTCAGTCTGCGGATTCATCTCAATCCCCGTTACTTCGCCACATCGGCGTGGTCCATTGGAAGTCCCAATACGCGCTCTTCATCCGAGAACATCGCTCGCAGGGTGTACCCAAGTCCTCCCCAGACGAAGCTGGCGATTACGAGGAACATCAGGATGCTGAGGACCGCGGAGCCGAATCCCGCACGGTAGGGAACGGCAAGCTCGTAGTAGTCCTCCCCCTCTTCCACCCCGGGGTAGATGAACGGGAATGCCCCATTGGTAGTGCCCAGCATCGCTTTGTAGTGAACTCTCCCAACGGAGGTCGGGGGCAAAGGAACGTCTGCTTCGAGCATGGTTCCGTTGGAGCCGTCACGCAGGATGCAGTGCTCACCGGTTTCGTTGAATGCTGATCTTGACCATGGTTCTTCGACCCAGTATGCCGGGCCGTAATCGCTCTGCTGCCTCTTCGGCTCTACGAAGCGCCACATCAGATGCGTCAGATTGATGTTCGTCGAGTAGGGGAATGTGACATCGAGGCAGAACCCTATCGGGATGTCGCCGCTATCGGGGATCGTCACGTTTTCCGGGCCGGCAAGCCACTGACGCGCAGTGGTGTTCTCGATGCCAACTATGGCCCTGTAACGGGGATCATCGGCTATCTCGGTCATGTAGAACGCGATTCCGACATTCCTGACCGCTATGTGGGCTATGTCTTCGGGGTACTCGTGGAAGGCATTGCCAATCTCGATGGTGTAGCAGTACGAGTTGTGAACGCCATAGTGCCAGTCGCAGAAGTCACCGGTAGTGGGGTAAAGTTCTGAGGATTGCATCGGTGCGTAATCGGTCATCTGCCCCATCACCTGGCCGTGGTAGACCAGGTATTCGTCATCAGGGCTGTAGCAGTTGGTGCAGTGGCCCCACGGCCAGAGCACCAGCTCCGAGAAGGAGTGCCAAGTCAGGGTCGTCTTGAACTCCGAGGCCCCGTCACCGTCATCATCGTTCATCTCCGTGATGTC
>PBMR01000005.1 GCA_002722735.1 Methanobacteriota archaeon | reverse complement strand
GTTGCTCCGGCATCTGCCCAGTCCGTAGATCCTGAACAGCCGTCAACAGTAAATCCAGTACTATACTTCTGGGGCAACGAGGACATAACGGAATGCTGGCAGCATTTCGATGCCGAAGGATCGGAGGGTTCTGCTGAAGATGGCTACGGCGAGGAAATCGACGGTGGCGATAGTCAGCGATTGGAGGTTTCCATCACTTGCGAGATGCGAGATGATTTCAAGGAAGATATTTTTCTGAACCCCAATGGTAAGATTATGATTGAATTCGGTGTAAGGGTAGACCACGCTGAAACCGAGGAGGAAGAGGACGAGGATCTCAGCATCACCCTGATGAAAGGCAATCTCGAAGTTGCCCGCAAGGAGTTCCCCGACCTGACAACAGATGAGGACGAGCAAATAATATGGGAGCTTGACGTTGATGAAAACACAACTAGGTGGAATAGTAGCGGCGATGAGCCGAGAATTAAATTCGAGATGTCGAAGCCCGGGTGGGTTGCTTACGGGACCCCTTGTGATGTGGCCTTGCGTTGTGGTGGATCCTTCCGGCTATACTATGCAAATAACCAGGATGGGATGCGATCCCAGATTCAGTTCCCAATAGTAGACGCTCCAGAGGTCGTCGAAGATGAGGAGCCTGAGGAGGACGGGGTGATTCCCGGAGTGGGGTCACTGCCGGGATTCGGACTGTTGTCGGGGTTGGGTGCTCTAGCACTGGCGTCTGCGGCCATGCGCACCAAGTCGTCTGACCATTGATCACAGGTCATCGAAGCTGACGTCGGTTTCCTTGCCGCTACCAAGGTCCTTGATCCTGACATTGCCCCCTCCCCACTCCTCGGGCATTACCATGACGAGGCGCTCGGCGCCCGTCCTCTCTGCGTGCCTGAACGCCCACTTCAGCCGCTTGTCCTCGAGGACTAGGTCCACTGCTCGCCCACTCGCCCTCAGGCGCTGCGCAACCGACATGGCCGCGGGTCGGAGGCTCTCATCGCTGGATACGACGAGATCCTGGTTGCCAGTGGGAAGCTCGGGCACGAGGCCCTTTGCAGCAAGGAGTTCCATGATGACCATGTCGCCAAAGCCGAATCCCGTGGCGGGCGAGTCCTTTCCTCCGAGGGCCGAGAGCAGCCTGTCGTAACGACCGCCGCCTACTATTGCCCGCAGCTCGCCGGCGCGGTCATGCGCCTCGAATACCGGGCCCGTGTAGTATGCGAGGCCCCGGACCACCGAGGCGTCGAATGATACCCATTCCGAGATCCCATAGGCGTCGATCATCGAGAAGAGCGAGGTTAGCTCGGACACCGCGGTGCTACCCTCGCCCAGGACCGAAGCGAGAGCATCGAGGTCCTGCAACCCCAGTGTGGAGCGAATCTTCGAGATGGCATCGGCATCCAAGCCCTGCTCGGCTAGTTGCGCGCTAATAGCCTCCTCTGGGATCTTCCCCATCTTGTCCACAATCACGCAGACTGCGGGGAATTCCCCCCCAGACACGCCTACAGAATTCAGCACCTCCTCGAGCACCTTGCGGCTGCTGATGCGAATTACCAGGTCCCCGGGGCCCAGCCCTACGGAGTGGAAGAAGGCTACCAGGACCGACAGCAGTTCGGCGTCGGCCTCGACGCCGTCCGCACCCCAGACGTCCACGTTCCACTGGTAGTGCTCCCTGCCCCTGCCGCGCTGGGTCCTCTCATAGCGCCAGCACTGGGGAATGGAGAACCATTTGATCGGGGTGGGTAGGGCGCCAGCCTTGGCCATCACCATCCTCGCGAGGGAGGGGGTCATCTCCGGGCGCAGGGAGACCCTGCGCCCCCCCTTGTCCTCGAAGCAGTAGAGCTGCTGCGTTATCTCCTCGCCCTGCTTGCGGGTGTAGAGATCTTCGTGCTCCAGCATTGGGGCGTCATACTCCTCGAAACCGTGGCTTCGAGCCGCCTCCCGGAAGCGGTCGAACAGCCAATTGCGCACACGCATGTCCTCTGGGTAGAAGTCACGGGTGCCACGAACGCCCTGCGTCACGGTCCCGCCAAGAACGAGGCCACTTCAAGCCCTACGCCGGTTTCGGAGCTCCTCGAGGCGTTCTTGCCGTGTGATGCGCCCGTCGGAGAGGGGGAATGCGAACGTCCGCAGAGCGAGGAAGGAAAGGAAGCCGAAGGCAGCGGTGTTGGCTGCCCACGAGTAGAGGTGATTGACGCCGAGGATATCAGCGAAATAGGCAGTCGAAGCCGTTGAGATCACTAGTAGAATGGCGTATATGGCCATCATGACAAACAGGCTCTTGGCATACCCAGTTGGGGACTCGAAGGTAAGCCAGCGATGGAGGTAATGGGCCTGCCAGGAACTGAGGAAGTAGGAAACCGCCCAAGCAGTGGCCGCCGGATATCCCTCCGATAGCCGCATTTCGTACAGCCAGTAGTACAGGATGAAGAAGGCGATGACGTTGATGCACCCGACGGCGCAGTAGGTCGCATACTCCCTCAGCAGCTTGCCCCATGGGTAATCCTCGCTAACCAGCATCACAGGTCACCCAGCCAACTCGCCAGTGCCTCGGCTATGTGGATCGGCACGTCCTCTGCGAGGAGTCCGGGCCCGGTGCCAGCCGCAGCTCGGCTCCCCGCCTCTCGCAGTAGCGCGCACCCCAGCCTTGCCGCCGGCCATGCACCCATCCCCTGCGCAAGCAGACCCCCGATAGTGCCGGCTAGGAGGTCCCCGGTTCCACCGACAGCCATCCTAGGGTGGCCACCGGTCGCGAAGCATCGTCTTCCCTCTGAGCCAGTCAGCCTGTCCTCGGAGCCAGTGATGACGATGGCCGCGTCCTCTCCTGATATGTCGGAGAGCGTGCGCTCTGGGGATTTGCTTCCCAACCAGCGCTTGGCTTCGCCCGCGTGCGGGGTGGCAACACCCTTGAGTCCGTCTGGCCAAGAGCCCTCTGGCAGAGCAGAGATTGCATCAGCATCGATCACCATGGGGATTCCCCTCGCGGCCGCTTTGCCGATTAGCGAGGCCGTGGCCCCCATTGTGTCCTCGTGTCGGCCCAGACCAGGGCCAATCACAACTGCCTGAGGTGCCTTGGCAGACTCCAGCGCTTGGGAAATCACCTCCAATGAGGCCGTCGTGAGCATCTCCCTATCGGGAAGGCTCTCCGGAATCAGGATCAAGGGCCACTCGGCGCGCTCAACAGCGGCAGATGGCATAGCCACGTGAACCAAGTCGCACCCGCTCCTTGCGGCCGCCATTCCCGCAAGAATCGGCGCACCGTGATAGGGCCCTCCCCCGATAACCCAGAGGCGTCCGCGATCACCCTTCCTCGCTTGGTCGAGTATCGGGGGATACCTCGCAGCATCCCCTCTCCCGCAATCCTCCACCTCCCTCGGCCATGGCAGGGGGATGAGGGTGACATTGCCGGTCTCCTCCGAGGGCATGCCGCGCTTTCGGCTGTGGAAGGTGATGGTCTCAACGGCGGGTAGCGCACCGCTTCCGCCCAGACCCGTGGGGATGTCACAAGCGAGCACTGGTCGGCCCAGATCCCTCGCCCATCCCGCGATCTCGGCAATCGGGGACCTGAGGCTCGCCCCCGGTCCGACAGCACCTGCACCTAGGAGGCAGTCGACGATCAAGCCCCATGCTTCGCCCTCGCGGCGCTTCGGCCAGACATCGATTCGAATGCCCAGTTCGGAGGTCGCTCGTCGAGCCTCGCTCGCTGTTTCGCCCTTCGAAGCGGGATGACTGGCAAGCACGTGGGCATCGCACCCTGACTGGCTGGCGATAGCGGCCGCCACGAAGCCGTCCCCACCGTTGTTTCCCGGGCCGCACAGAAAGAGGACGGGGTGGCCATCCGACATCTCCACAGCGCGCTCTGCTAGCGCCTCGCCGGCAGCACTCATGAGTTGCGAAGCCTCGATGCCCAAGGCCGAGGCATTGCGATCCAGAACAGCGACCTCGTCCCACCCTAGTTCCCAGCAGGCCGGTTCGGTCATGCTAACCNCGGCATTCTATGCGAGTTCGGCCTCAATAGTCGATCTCGAATGGGGCCTACTCTCCCCATGCTGATCTACGAATGAGTCGGGTAACCGTTCCCCCACCTGGACGACGAATGGGTCATCCCCCCCGGGAAGCATGTGAATGGGTGCGTCCGCGCCCTCGGGAACGTTCCTGAAGAGGGGGCGCGGCTCAANCTCGTAGTCGCCNGAGAGGATGTACAGGGGCCAAGGCGCGGGGTTGGCTCGATCTACCGGGACCAAGCGATTGACTAGGACGTACTTGTTCAGGCTGACGAAGAGAGTCGCGGTGACCCCCCAGAAGAGCAGGATGATCGAGATGCCATGGGGATTCGTCGGGTTCCACGGATCGTGCACGTTGGAGAGCAGGTCGCCGAAGTAGGAGAGCATGAGCACGGAGAACATCAGCGGGAATCCGAGATACATTATGACGTCCCACCAGCGTCCNATCCACCAGTCGTTATCGCCGGTGTTGATGAAATCGTCACGGAAGGATGAGACGCCGTGGTCGATGTACTCCCTGAGATCGAAGCCCTCGACGCCGTTCTTCTCCTGCCAAGCCTTGTACCTAGACCAGCCGTAGCTCCAGATNCTGTATGCGATGAACAGCCCGCTGAACATCAGTCCGTAGCCCCAGATGTGATCCTGGACCTCNAGGAACTGCGGGAAGGCGACTCCCGTGGATTCGTCTATGAGNATCCAGACCATCGCACTGGGTAGCCCGAACAGGAAGATGGCCAAGCTGGTGAAACCGACCGCTTGTGAGCGGTCGAAGCCATGGTCGACGAAGTTCCTCACACAGAGCTCGACCGTCGAGATCATCGAGGTCAGCGCGGCGAACGAAAGGGCGAGGAAGAAGACGGAGACCATGAGGAGTTGGACTATCGGGCCGCCGGGGGCTTGTGCGAAGACCTCGGGGAGGACGAGGAAGGTGATGGCGGAGCTGCCTCCGGAGACTGCGCTCAGAGGATCTGCGACAACGGCGAACACGGCCATCATGACCGTGAGTCCGGCGATGATGCTGATGCTGTTGTTGGCCAAGCACATCGTTGCTGCGTTCAGTGTGGTGTCCTCGTCCTTGCGCATGTAGACGGAGTAGGTGATGGCCATGCCCATTCCCGCGGAGCAGGACCATGCGGACTGCGAGAGTCCGTTTATCCAAGTCTCGGGCTGCATCAGGTACTCCGGTTGAATGCTGAACATGTAGACGAAGCCGTCGAGGCTGCCNTCGCGCACGTCCATGACGAAGGATAGGAATAGCGCGACGAAGAGCAGGACGAAGAGAGAGACCATCAGCGTGACGTTTGCCTTCTCGATCGCCTTGGCCCCCCTCCAAATCGCCGCCATGGTGATTGCTACCGCCACCGCTTCGAAGAACACCACTTGCTCGGGAGACTGGAGGAAGTTGTTCCAGACCTCGATCGTGTCGACTTCCTGGCCTAGCCCCCCTCTGATCGCGGTCAGGAAGTAGTTGACGCACCATCCTGTGACGACGGCGTAGTAGAAGCCGATTGCAGTGGAGATCCAAGCAGTCCACAGCCCCATCCATGCAAACCTCCTTCCAGCGAAGATGCGGAAGGTCCCNACCGTGCCGGTCCTGCTTCGCTTGCCCAGAGCGAACTCAGCGATAATCAGGGGTATCGACCAGACGAATAGGAAGATTAGCCATGGGATGAGGAAGGAGCCCCCTCCGTTGGCACCCACCATGCGTGGGAACCTCCAGATGTTGCCGGTACCNATNGCAGCGCCGATGGTGGCGAAAATAAGCCCCAGNCTGCCGCTGAACTCGTCACTCGAGGTCTCAGTCTGCGGATTCATCTCAATCCCCGTTACTTCGCCACATCGGCGTGGTCCATTGGNAGNCCCAATACGCGCTCTTCATCCGAGAACATCGCTCGCAGGGTGTACCCAAGTCCTCCCCAGACGAAGCTGGCGATTACGAGGAACATCAGGATGCTGAGGACCGCGGAGCCGAATCCCGCACGGTAGGGAACGGCAAGCTCGTAGTAGTCCNCCCCCTCTTCCACCCCGGGNTANATGAACGGGAATGCCCCATTGGTAGTGCCCAGCATCGCTTTGTAGTGAACTCTCCCAACGGAGGTCGGGGGCAAAGGAACTTCTGCTTCGAGCATGGTTCCGTTGGAGCCGTCACGCAGGATGCAGTGCTCACCGGTTTCGTTGAATGCTGATCTTGACCATGGTTCTTCGACCCAGTATGCCGGGCCGTAATCGCTCTGCTGCCTCTTCGGCTCTACNAAGCGCCACATCAGATGCGTCAGATTGATGTTNGTCGAGTAGGGGAATGTGACATCGAGGCAGAANCCTATCGGGATGTCGCCGCTATCGGGNATCGTCACGTTTTCCGGGCCGGCAAGCCACTGACGNGCAGTGGTGTTCTCGATGCCNACTATGGCCCTGTAACGGGGATCNTCGGCTATCTCGGTCATGTAGAACGCGATTCCGACATTCCTGACCGCTATGTGGGCTATGTCTTCGGGGTACTCGTGGAAGGCATTGCCGATCTCGATGGTGTAGCAGTACGAGTTGTGAACGCCATAGTGCCAGTCGCAGAAATCACCGGTTGTGGGATATAGTTCTGAGGACTGCATTGGTTCGTAATCGGTCATCTGCCCCATCACCTGGCCGTGGTAGGCCAGGTATTCGTCATCAGGGCTGTAGCAGTTGGTGCAGTGGCCCCATGGCCAAAGAACCAGCTCCGAGAAGGAGTGCCAAGTCAGGGTCGTCTTGAACTCCGAGGCCCCGTCACCGTCATCATCGTTCATCTCCGTGATGTCCTGTATGAACTTGGTCTCCGGCTCGGTGTTCCCCCCCATCCAGTCCTCGTCGACCTGTCCGTCCGCATCATCGTCCTTGCCGTCGACGTGATCCTCGTTGACGAGGCCATCGCCATCGTTGTCCTCGTAGTTCACAGGGCCGTTGTAGACGTCGTTGTTGGCACCGTCAACATAGCACATTCCGGGAAATAGCGGGCCGGTCGCGCCGAGCGGAGCGCCCCACTCGAACTGGTAATTGCGATTCAGGTCGACGCCGTCGCATCCCTCGTCGACCGATTCGTCAATATCCGGCAGCGGAGTGAACCCTGTGACGGTGTTGTCACGCAGGTTCTTCCTCCAGCCGGACGTGCGACAGTTCTCCCAAGCCGTGGGGCCACAGAATTCCTCACGGTCGTAGCGGTTCCCATCGACGTTCAACATCGGGATGAGATAAATCTCACGGGTGTTCACCATATCGGTGATGAACTGCTCGGAGAAGTCCTCGTCGACCCCGAGGTCACCTGGGCCGCACAGCAAACCGTCTCCATTGCTGTCTTGGTTCGACTCGTTGAGCAATCCGCAGTCACCGTCGTCGTCGAGGCCGTTCCATGGNTCCTCNTCGATTAACCCGTCGCCATCGTTGTCNATCCCGGCCATGCCNTAGTAGTAGGCCACGGTCTCGAGGAAGAACATCGGGACCTCGTACGACATCCACTCGCGGGCGTGGTGATTGCCAACGAGCATNACATCAGNTCTNTCTTCGTAGTTGCCGCAGTCGCCGACGAAGACGTTGCAGTCGCCTCCCGCAGCNTCTAGGGTCANCTTGATCCANGGGCTGGGGTGATTGTAGTACCATCCCTCGTANTCGGTGGAGANNNTCTCNTCNCCACGGGCNTTNACCCCNCCGATGAGNCCCTCGTGNAAGNTCATAATCTCCGGGTTGCGNTCCNCGAGGAACAGCATCCTGTTCTTCATCGAGAAGTANTCNTGGTACTCGCGGAANTGGGCCTTGCTNTCNCCNCCCCANGGGAANANCTGGAANNCNTACTCGTCTGACCANATGTCCTCNGGNGCNNTTTCCGAGCCGACTTCNTGGGCGGANGAGTGCGGTGCCANCGCNACCGGTGAGACNAGNGAGAGCANCAGGGGNAGCAGCATCGCNGCNACAGGGACGCGTCCACCCGAATGCTGTGGGTGACTCAGAATCCCGATTCCCTCACCCTCCATCCTATCAGTTGGCCGAGTCGCAAGTTGGTATTGAATCGCACGGAGTTCGGTCCACGTGTACGGACTGGCTTTATCAAGGGGCTCTCATCGGGCCGAACATGGGACAAATGGATGAGTTGATGGCTGGTGACCCGGGTCTTCTCGATTTCTCAAACGGCACACTGGCAGTTCTAATGGTGATAATCGCGCTGAGCGTGGTATCCGGCGTAATCGCGCGACGCTTCATATTCCCCATTCTGATGGACATCCTCTCGAAGACCGATAGAATCGACGGTAAAACTCTGTTCGCGCCTAAGTCGCTAGGTTGGATGGTCGGTTTCCTTGTCATGCACACAGCTATCGACTGGACCGGGAGCAATTGCGAACCCGTTTGGGACGAGGGACTGATGAGCACGGTTTCTAACACCATATGGGCGGCCTTCGTCCTACTCATGCTGATCGCAGCATACAGGCTCGTCGACTATCTCGACGCCTTCATTGTCGTCGAAGGCGGCGACATGGCGTCCCGACGCTCGTTGGCTAGCGTTGCCGAGTCCGTCGGCAGGCTCGCCGTCGTCATTTTCGGCATCTTCGTCCTCGCTGGCCTTGCGGGCATGGACCTCAATGGCCTCATCGCTGGACTTGGAATCACCGGTCTCGCTCTCGCACTCGCAGCCAAGGACTCGGTCGCAAACATCTTCGGTGCAATCTCGATTCTGATTGACAAGCCGTTCAATGTCGGTGATTGGATAATTGTCGATGGTATCGAGGGAGAGGTCGTTACTATCGGTCTGAGGACAACGCTGATTCGAACCTCTGCCGATACCATGGTCTCCATCCCCAACTCGAACATAACCAACTCACCGGTCGAGAACTTCAGCCACCGCCGCTTTCGGAGGATTCGTCCCAACCTCGAGTTTGAGGCAGACAGCGACCAAGGGTCACTGCGCAGCTTCTGCGACTCGCTATCCAGTCAGGTGCTGGATGACCCCCGGGCGACCAAGCCTGAGGACTCCTGGATTCGCATCAAGTCCTTCGCCCCCTCGAAGGTGACCGTTGCCACCAACTTCTACTGCATCTCCTCATCGAATACGGAGAGGGAGTTCAGGGAGGATATCCTGATGATGGCTAGGGCCAGAGCCTCCGAACATGAATTGAAGTTCCACGAGCCTCGACGCAGAGAGCACCAGTCACTGTGAGGGTGCGGGCGCATGGGCAGCCTGATCCTAATCCGGCACGGCGAATCGTTGTGGAACGCTGCAAACCGCTTCACGGGCTGGACCGACGTGGACCTCTCCGACAGAGGGATCGAGGAGGCCGAGGAGGCGGGGCGTCAGCTGGCAGAGATTAGATTCGATATCGTCCACACGAGCGACCTTGTTCGGGCCCAGAGGACCGCTGAGATAATCATGAGGCACAATCAGGTTTCGAAGGATGTTTCGACCAAATACGACTGGAGGCTCAACGAGCGCCACTACGGGACCCTGCAGGGGCTGAACAAGGCCGAGACTGCCGAGAAGCACGGTGCGGAGCAGGTTCACGTCTGGCGTCGCTCGTTCGACGTCGCCCCCCCAGAGGGGGAAAGCCTGGAAATGACGGCTGAAAGGACCATTCCCTACTTCACCGATGAGGTCGTTCCGGACTTAGCAGGTGGCAATAACGTCCTAGTCTCGGCTCACGGCAACTCGCTGCGCTCGATTGTCATGCACATAGATGGGATTAGCCCCAAGGACATCGTCTCACTGGAGATACCCACTGGAGAGCCGATTCACTATAACTACGATGAGGGAGTAATCACCCGAGATGAGTGAACGGTCTCTCGGGGGGCGGGGACATACGCTTGTAGACCCCAAAGAGCCAGTAGCTCAGCACGAGGCACGCAATGGGGATCGGGGTCTCTACAAAATCAGGGGGGAATGTGTTGATCAGACTGGCGATTCCAAAGAATGCGGCCATCATCGAGAGGGCTCCGTAGGTGCGATTGCTGAACATCCGCTTCTGGTACGCCTTGACGTAGGCCAGCGTGGTCACTGCCGGTTCAGGCGCTCCTGATTGGTTCGAAGTGGCCTCGAGAACGTCTAGTATGCACTGCTCGTACTCCCATATCGCCAATCCCCCCCTATGTGAGTAGAAGGCATCGTCGGAGGCCCAGTTCACCGGAGCCGTCGACTTCCAGCCATCGATCAATGCCAAACGCAGAGGAGTAAGTTCGAGAGTGGTCAGGGAGGAGTGGTGGATCCTAGAGAGGTCGTGGACCATGGACGCAAGGTCGCGCATCGCGGGGAATTCGCAGGTTTGGGTGCGCAGGGCGTCTGCCAGCCTCGGCCTGCCTATCCTGAGCGAGTCCACAGAGACGTCCGACAGTCTGACGTCGCCGAGGGTGAGGGTACAGGGCTGGTTCTTCGAGTACGAAGCGCGCCAGATGAAGGAAGCCCGGAGCGCCTCCTCCAGCCACTGAGTTCTAGCGTTCCAGCGCGATGGGTCGGGTGGGGTGGTCCTAGCCGCCTCGGCTTTGGCGTGATAACGTCCCAAAACAGCGCCAGCTTTGCGCAACTCGTCCTGGGCTGCAGTCATGTCGTCTGCCTCCAAAGCTTCTGCAATCTTCTGCGCTGCATCGGCCGGGGGAGGATCTGCTGGTCTGATGATGATGAGATCGGTGCCTTGCCATGAGTACCCTCCCGATGGAACACGAGATCCCTCCGGAGCGGCCTTGGCCCGTGCTCTGAGCCGTCCGTCCGATCCCCATGGCAGGAACTCTGCGAGCCACACGGACCCAGTGGACAGAGTAATCACGGGTCCTCGGTCCGTTTCCACGACAGACAGGGAGTCAATAGCCTCGGGATCAGGAACATTTCCCCACGAGTCCAATTCTGACACAAGGATACTCCAGTCTGCGGGACTGACCAGTTGCACGGGCTCGAGCATTTCACACGATAGACCGATGCCTGCGAATGCGACCGAATTGAATCCCGCTGGCGCGGATGCCTCGGTCTCGACTTCCGCCATCGCCGCAGGCCTCCACATTCGAGTCTGCTCGGCCATACGACGCCTCGGTAATACGACAGGGTTCCGGACTTCATTGAATCGGTCAGCGAAGGCTTGAATCACAGGGGCCCGAGGGAGTGGCATGGGAGAGGTAGAGTCGAGCATCCCTCTGGCGGTCGACATGGACGGCACGCTGATTCTCACTGACATGAGTTGGGTTAGCTTCTCGAAGGTTATCCTAAGGAGACCGTGGACTCTTCCGGGGATGCTGCTCAAAGAGCTTACTGGGCAGAGAGCGAAGTGGAAGCGTGACCTTGCTGAGCGACTTGTCTTCGATCCCTCCAAACTCGAATACCACGCGGAGTTCCTAGACTGGTTGACCGGCGAGCATGCAAAGGGCAGACACATGGTCTTGGCAACCGCGTCCGACAGGATTGTCGCCGAGCAGGTCGCCGGTCACATCGGTTTGTTCTCCGATGTGATGGCATCGGATGCCTCCTACAACCTCCGCGGCCAGCGCAAGGCGGAAGCGCTGATCGCCCGTTTCGGGGAGCGCAGATTCGGCTACGCTGGGAATAGCAAGCACGACCTAGAAGTATGGGAGCACGCCGGTCAGGTGATTGTGGTGAATCCGGAGAGGGGACTTCTAGATCGACTTGGGGATGATGCTGACATCGTCTTCGAGTAGAACTCTTGGGGGGCAGTTGGGCTTAACCGTAAGATGCCCCGGGAGAGGGCATGGGTCGACGTAGTAGTGGTATCGGACGTCGGATTGACAATATTGCGAAGTGGTTATTGGCATTCAGAGTTATAGCCGCACCTGCTAGGCTCATCTCGAACTCGTGGCTGGCTTGGAGTTTCGTTTCTAGGTTGGATCGTATCCGCGTGAAGCGGCAGCTTGGCAGAATCAGGATGGGGGAGATGCCTCAGCACGTTTCGATCATCATGGATGGCAATAGGAGGTTCGCTTGGAGCCTCAGCCTGGGTAGGGAATTCGGTCATAGGCACGGCAAGGAGAAGCTCAAGGAGGTGATGGATTGGATACTGGATCTTGGCATCCCCTACCTTACCGTCTACGCACTGTCAACAGAGAACATAACTAGTCGAGAACCCGAAGAGCTCGAGTCACTTTACGACCTCTATGTCACGGGTCTGCAGGAGATCTCCGAGGACCCGAGAATACATTCCAAGAAGGTGAATGTGAGGGTTGCTGGACGAATCGAGATACTGCCCGAAAGAGTCAGGGAGGCAATCTCCCACGCCGAAGAGAGGACGGTTTCATACTCTGATTTCACCTTCACAGTCTGCTTGGCTTACGGTGGCAGGGAGGAGATTGTCGATGCGGTCAAGGGAGTTGCGGCTGACCACGCATCTGGCGACTTGGAACTCGATGAAATTGATAACTTGGAAATCTCAAATCGCCTCTATGACGCCCAGATTCCAGACCCTGATCTGATGATCAGGACCAGCGGGGAGGAGCGTGTCTCCAACTTTTTGCTCTGGCAGATGGCTTATGCCGAGTTCTATTTTACCGATGTCCACTGGCCTTCGTTCTCCAAGGGAGACCTGTACGATGCCATTGAGACCTACCAGATTAGGAGGCGTCGTTATGGAGGGTGATGCATGCGATGCCTGCGGTCGGGATGACTACAGGAATCCGGCGGTCGCAGTGGATGCAGTCGCTCTCAGGGAAGGTGCATTCGGGATCGAGGCTCTGCTCATCAGGAGAGGGGGCGATCCAGAAATCTGGCAGGGACGGTGGGCCTTCCCAGGCGGCTTCGTGGACTACGGCGAAGACCCTGAGCTAGCTGTCCTCCGCGAGCTTGGGGAGGAGGCTGGGGTCAATGGATACAACCCTATTGTCCTCGCAATCCACGGTGACCCCTCCAGAGATCCCAGAAAGCACATTATAGCGCTGTTCTACCTAGTTGATGTGGATTCGAGAGCAGAGCCACAAGGTGGCGATGATGCAGTGGATGCCGCTTGGGTTCCAATAGCCGGACTGACTGCAAATGAAGTGGCTGGAAGCCACATCAGAATCATCGAACAGATTCGCAAGTAACCCTTTACCCGATGTCTCCTCGCGCCTCCATGAGCGAGAAACTGAAGATTGACACTGGAGATGCGAAGATGGGGCCTTACAGCCCTGGGATAAATGTCAATGATCACATCTGGCTTTCTGGTCAAATTGATGTAGACGCAGGTGACGATATAGGGTCACAAACCCGAGGCACTCTAGCAAAGATAGACGACCTTCTAGCTGCCGCAAACAGTTCTAAGGCGGATTTGGTGAAGGTCACAGTGATGATGACAGACATCGGATTCTATGGGACAATCAACGAGGTTTACGCAGAGTGGCTTGGGGATACAATCTCCCCATCGAGAGCCGCTTACGAAGTAAGCAGACTACCAGGAGGAGCGCTGGTCGAAATAGTATGCGAGGCCTTCCGAAACTCCGGAGAATACAGAACTGACCTCCCAGCCGAACTGGAAGAGGCACTGGTATAGTGACGACTCTGGATGGCATCATCGTGAAGAGGTTCGAAAAGTACGTGAAGTGAAGAAGGCACCGAGCAAGAAGGATTAGGTAGCATCATCAGAGGTGAAGGCGCATGAGCGTGTTCAAGGCCTACGACATCCGAGGAATTGCAGGAACGGAATTGGACGCTGAGTTCGCCGAGCGTCTCGGTAGAGCAATCGCAACTCACCTAGACGCGAAGTGCGTATCAGTCGTAAGGGACATCCGCGACTCAGGTCCGGAGTACCATGAGGCCTTTGTGAAGGGACTGAATGCTGCAGGCGCCGATGTCATGGATCTGGGAGTCTCTACCACTGGGGTCCTCTATCGCTCGACTGTAGATCTGCCCGTCGATGTGGCAGTTGCTATCACAGCCAGCCACAATCCACCCGAGTACAACGGCTACAAGATCTGCCATGGAACCATGCCTCTCGGAGGTGAAGACCTACAGGACATTCGAAGGACATTCGATTCAGGGGATTTCCGTGAGGGAAAGGGCACCTGCGAAGTTATGAGGGATTATGAGGAGATATATATCGAAGAAATCTGTCAGAGTGTAGGCAGGCCTGCTCGTGACATCAGGATTGCTTTGGATTGTGGAAACGCCGTTCCCGGGCCGCTCGCTGTACGTCTCCTAGAGCGGCTAGGTGTCGATGTGATTCCAATCTTCTGTGATTGGGACAACACATTCCCAAACCACCCCCCGGATCCCACCCGACCAAAGAACATGGTCGATCTGGCTCAGGCGGTAATCGAGCATGGAGCCGAGTTCGGCATAGGAATGGACGGGGATGGGGACCGCTTGGGTGTGGTCGACGAGCAAGGTCGATTCATTCACCCAGATCGTTTGATGGGCATTTTTGCCCAGGATGTGCTATCCGGCCTGTCAGAGGATGCCAGTGAGGAGCAGCGAACCATCTTCTACGACGTCAAATGCAGTATGGCCCTCGAGGAGGCAATCAAAGAACTAGGAGGAATTCCTCGAATGGTTCGCACGGGTCATACCTTCATGAAGCTCGAACTCAGGAACCATCCCACTGCGCCAATGGCTGGCGAGATGTCCGGACACTTCTTCATGAACGACCACTGGCATGGCTTCGACGATGCTTTGTACAATAGCGCTAGACTCCTCGAGATAGTGGGAAGAGACCCGTCTCCCGAACAAGGTGGGCCCAAATTCTCCGAGCGCTTTTCCTTCATGCCGGAATATCCCACTACTGACGAGGGCAAGGTTCCTCTCGGGGGCGAGCGTGAGGAGGTAATGGCAGAAGTGAGAGAGGCTTTCTCAGGCAGGGAATGCTCAACGGTAGACGGAATCCGAGTTCGCTATGATGATGGGTGGTACCTCTGCCGCCCAAGCAACACAGAGCCCATACTGGTGATGAGGGCAGAAGGTCGTGACCAGAGTGCCCTAGAAGCGATCCTCGCAGATGTTGATGGTCGAATCGGACATTTGGTTGACCTCACCGAATTGCGCTGATTTTCACCGATTCGCTTATTCAGAATTTCACGGTGGCCGCGACGCTGCCACTGTAGCTTAGCCTGGTAGAGCGTCTGATTCGTAATCAGAAGGCCGGGAGTTCGAATCTCCCCAGTGGCTCCATCAAGATGCCAAGCCCATCTCATCCAGCTTGTCAGAGAACTTCTTACAAGACTCCTTGAGTGAGCCAATTACCGGCAAGGAGTCACCAGAGAGGAAGCTCATGGTTGCGCCGCCCCCTGTGCTATTGTGAGTAATATTGTCAGCCACCCCCCTCCGATTGACTAGGGCACCAGTATGTCCCCCTCCGATGATGGTGATGGCTGAGGTCTCGACGCACATGTTGAGTATCTCTATGGTGCCGAATGCGAATCCCGGGAGCTCGAAGTAGGAGGCCGGGCCATTCCAGAGAACGCATCCCGCCTCCATTATCAGTGGCCGAAGATCCATCAGAGTTTGGAAGCCGATATCGTAAATCGGATGCTTGGAAGGGAGGTCCTCCAGAGATTGGGGATGTCTGCCGCCTTCGATTTCGACGATAAGGTCCCTAGGTAGGAAGAGGATTTCGGGGTGATTAGAAGTCAGCTTCTCTGCCAAATCCCATGTCTTATCGAAATTCTTGCCCATCGTGTTTTGAATAAACTGCCTATTTCTCTCTCCGATATCATTGCCATCGGCCCAAAGCATCAGATTTCCACAAATACCTACGAAAGCGATTCGGTCGATGTGCCCCCTATCAATCAAGTTCAGAGCGACGCTGAACGAGTCGTCGCACTTGGCTCCACCGAGGATTGCCAAGTAGGGATTCGGAGGGCCATAGAGAGCCGTGCGCAGACTCTTGATTTCATCCTCCATAAGAGAGCCAGCGACACAGGGCAGTGTGTTTGTGAATCCAGTTAGCGTTGGTGACCTCCTGTGAGCGGCTGCGAAAGCGTCAGTCAGGTAGACATCGGCCACAGATGCGAGTCTGGCCACGATACCGGCCGACTCGGTATCCTCGTTACCATCGAACTTGACACCATACTCCTCCTCGCTCATCCGCACGTTTTCTAGGAAAATCAAATCGCCATCGGCCATGCCCTCAATCGCTCTCATTGCCTCGTCACCACACACGTCAGGTACGTACTTGATGGATCGGCCCATTATTTCCGAGAGGCGCTCGCAATGCCTAGATGTGTCTGTGAAGTCCGCCCTGCCCGGTCTTGACTGGTGCGTTAGGATAGCAACCTTTGAGTTTGAGAGTTCTCGGAGTGTCGGTACGATAGCATGCAATCTACTATCATCCAGCAGATTCCTCGTGGCGGGTTCCAAGGGTGAGTTGGCGTCCACGCGGTAAATTATGGTGCGCCCCTCAAGGCGAACGTCGTCCAGCGACAGTACGCCTTCCACGTTGCCCCCACCAACAATCCCCATTTGGCCGTTGTGGATGCTGAAGAGTACCTATTGGACCCAAAATGCCTTTCGTCTATGGCGAAGCAAGAGCAAGAGTGGAGTGGGATTTATCCAGCCTCACTGGGCCCGGCGGACAGGACTGGCGCGTACCCGTCTCAGAGCTAGAGTCCAGACAATCCAAGCTATCCATTGGCCTTGCAGAGTCAGGAATTGAGTCAGTTTACATCGATGACCCCGTCGAGCTCTACTGGTTGACCGGGGGGCGTCAGAACTCTGCCATCCTGATTGGTGCTGATGGTTCTGGAATCGAGGCACGACACTGGGTCCGGCGATCGCTTGAGAGGGCTGAGTACGAGGCTGGTGGCGATGACAGCCCCCACGTAGTCGAGTCACATCCTCGTATGGGCGACCTCGAAGCATCGCTTCTCGAGGCTGGATGCACTTGCAGCCCTGGTCTTCTCGCAGGAAAGATCCCTCACAAGCACTGGGGTTATTTCACCTCTAAACTCGGCGGGCTTACAGGAAATGACATTGACTGTACCAAACTGCTCTATGCATTGAGGGAGACCAAGTCCGATTGGGAGATATCCATGATTCACGAAAGTGGCGAGATCAACCGCTTGATGTTCGAGGCTGTTCGCGATTTCGGCGGACTGGGAAAGACCGAGCTTGAGTTGGCAGGTGCTGCTGACGAGGTAAGCAGAGCAGCAGGGTTTGGAGGCAGGGTCCGCATGCGCAGGTGGCCGATGGATTGTGACAGGGTGGTAATCACAGCCGGTCGCTCCGGAGCCGTCCCTTCGTACTTCGACTCAGCTGTGGGTGGGCTCGGTGCTAGTCCGATATCCTCCCTCGGTGCCGGTTTCGCTGAGATCAAAGAGAGCCAGCCCATTCTCGTTGACATCGTTCACGTGCACAGGGGATACGTGTCCGATTGTACGCGTATGTTCAGTGTTGGCTCGCTCTCTAGGGAGTGGGCGAGCAGACTGGACGATATGGTGGAGATTGGAGATGCCGTGGTGAGGGGATTGGGCAAGGGGGATTGTTGTTCATCCACATGGGAAAGGGGAAGCAGCATGGCAGCGGAATTAGGCCATGCGGAGCACCTGATGGGGATGCCCCCAAACCAAGCCAGATTTCTGGGGCACTCGGTCGGCCTTGAACTCGATGAAACTCCGGTAGTCGCCAGAGGTTTCGATCGCCCCCTTGAAGTCGGGGGCACGATGGCAATCGAGCCCAAGGTCATCCATCCCGATGGCGCTATTGGAACGGAGGACACTTGGGTGAGGACCGCTGGTGGGATGGAGTGCCTTACTGCCGGTACCGATTTCCCCCTAATCACGGAGTGGTGAAATGAGCGATAAGCCGATTGTTTCTGTGTTCGGCTCGAATGATCTCTCCGACACCCCCGAAGTGGAGGTACTGTGCGAGGAGCTCGGCAAGGCCATAGTGGATCTCGGATGCAGAGTTGCCTGTGGTGGCTTGGGAGGCTCTATGACCGCGGTATGCAAAGGAGCACGGTCCAGCGATGGCTACCAGAGCGGGGACACTGTCGGCATTCTACCCATGGACGATAGCGCCGTGGCAAACTCCTACGTCGATGTAGCAATTCCCACAGGGTTAGGACTGTTTCGCAATATGCTGGTCGCCCGGGCTGGAGATGCGTGTATTGCCATCCGAGGTGGGTCGGGGACACTCTCCGAGATTGCCTTCGCATGGCAGATTGACAAGCCGGTAGCGGCCATGTCCTCTACTGGGGGGTGGTCGGGTGAGTTGGCTGGACGAGCTCTCGATCAACGAAGGGGGGATGTGGTTGCAGACCTAGCGAACGTGACGGAGGCAGTGGCTTGGCTAGAGGACGTTCTGGACTTGTGAGATAGGGCTATGTCCGACATCGTCCGGGACAGTTCGTGGGTCGTGCCAAGACGGAGGTCCAAAGGCGCCTCGCACGCATACTGAGGAATCGTCGCGAACCACATGGCAAGCCCATCATCGATCCTTCCATACTCAAGGGCGTGCAGGTCGATGATGCTGGCATCGTGGAGCTCTGGGTTCAACCAACGCACCCGCACTGTGCCTGCTGCCTAGATGATTTAATTGATCTTAGGAGAGTCGTCAAGGAGCATAGGGGTGTGCTCGCATGTCACTTAGAGGTGGTCGGTGTCCCGCAATCCGACCGGTGGACTGCTGCTGTGAATGAGTCGAAGTAGCTACTCATCGGCATGAGAGGTGGAAGAATCGCGCCAGAGACCGCTCTGTCGCTCTTTGACTTGCTCGATCTTCAAGAGAATTCTGCTTGAGATCCACCATAAGCCAACGCCGAGGCCGACGATTGAGATTGCGAGCGCTTTCAGCAGTTCGGGGTCACTCCAGTCAGCCATTTACTCTCCTACAGTGGGGGTATGACGTCTATGTCACAAGGGCCCGATGGATATAGGCAACATGTTAGGATGCCGCCATTGGCTGCTAGTTCCTCGTCTAGACCGGGAGGAATCTCATCCGGAATCTCTACCCTGCCTCGAACCAACCTGACTAGGCAGGTCCCGCAATTACCAGAAGTGCAGTTGGTTGGAATCGTTATACCTGCAAGTTCGGCGATCTCAGCCAAAGAGATATTGGGATTTGCAGGGGCGGCTCCGATAATTGTCGAGCCACGGTAGAAGCGAATGATTGGGGGGCCCTCAGGCATCGGGAGCCCTCACCGGTCTTCCCAGCGAGTCCAACGTCCAGTTTGCTTGTTGAAGCGCAGTCCGGCCTTCTTCATCCACTTGTTGAACTTCGTGGCACCGGCTCCGGTAGCGATAATGAATTCCTCCCTATCCTCTTGGGCCTGGATATAGCCCTTGGCAGCAATGGTCTGATCAATCCACTCGTCGATGCTCATTAGGACTCCAGTCAGGGTGCTCGACTGGAGCGCAGCCTCCAACTCCTCTGCCGAGGCACCCGCTGATTCTAGATCTCTCTTCATGAAATCGGCAATCGACTTCGACTTGTCCTTTTGAGGGGGCTTTACCACAGGCATCCGGGGCTTGATATTGGGATCAATCTTGATTCTCGAACCGTTATCCAGCCGCCCCGCGACAACTTGGGCCATGGGTGCGTGGAACTCTTCTTCGCAGTCCCAACATATGAACGAGAAATCTGATGTGCCTTCCATAATGTTGCTACCTCGCGGATCCATTTCCTCACCACAATGTGGGCAAGCGTGGAGGCAGAGCACAGGGGCAATCTTTCTGCGGAAGTCGACTATGTCCTGAGGAGTCCCGACCAAGTCGAGCATCTCGTGATCCCTCGCAGCCTCAAGCCCTCTGGTCTCCAGTTGGTCCCTAATCTTGGACCGCTGCTCATCCTTGGATTCGTCATCGAGATTGTTCTCGAGCTTCACGATAAGCTCGATTGTCTTTCCAAGCCTGTTCATAACCAGCTTCTTGTTCCTGAAGGACTCAACCCTAACAATCCTGAGTTGCTCTTTCTTCTCCTGCAACTCAGCGTAGATATCCTTCTGCTCGCGCTTGAATCTCTGCTCCTCTATCTTGTCGACCTTCTTATTGTCGTCAGACAGGACATCGGCTAGGAAGCGCTGCCTGCTGGACGCCCGTGGCCCAGACATGACGGCATCGATAACTGATTTTGCGACCTCTTTCTTGAGGCCGTAATTATTGACTAAGGTCTCAGAATCTAGTTTCTTGAGATCCCCTATCTTTATGCCGCCATCAGAGAGAATTTGGGCAGTCGTCTCATCGATGCCCCTTCGCAGAAGGGCGAGATAGGTGTCCTTCTTTGCCATTCAATCCCTTCTGCGGACCCGGGACTCCCGCATGCCCCCGGCCTTGCCCTGCCGAAGAGGGGGCCCTCTATCAAGTCGCTGTCAATTCGCTACATAATGGGCTACATTGACGACAAGAGGCGTACTAGGATGACCCAATCGGGAGCCTCCAAGTCCTCAGGCCTCATATCTGGCCAATCACCGGGTAACTCCTCAGTCTCAGATTCTAGCATCTGCGCTACGGCTGCACCCCAGCGCTCTTTGTGCCATCCCCTCGCACGGGAAAGTCTACGAGGGGGTTCTGAGAGCAGGGTTCTGAGCTTCCTCCGGCGTTTGGTGAAACAGTGCTTGGTTGTAATTTTGAACAATGCCCTGTCAATTCCATCCAGTTCTGGGCGGAATACGGGTAGAAGGGTCACGAGTCTCGAGTGGACGCGTGGTGAGGGGCTGAAGGAACTAGGAGCAAGCCTCCTGTCCAACGAGACCTCAAAATCTAGCCATAGGTTCAGACCCAGAGGTCCCATGTCGTAGGGTGCTGAGGACATTGCCATCCTAGCAGCGAACTCATCCTGAACAAGCAATATTACCAGTTCCAAGGGTTCCTTGGAATGGTGTACTCGGATTCGCTCCAGCACAGGGCTGGATATCTGGTAGGGAAGGTTCGAGATTACGTGTGTGATTCCCGTGGGCCAAGCGGCAGAAACCGCGTCCTCCTCGCGAACTTCAATCTCACATTCGGTTCCGCCAAAAATCCGTTGTAGGTGAGATACGGACTCCGGGTCGACTTCCAAGGCGGTGATTCGGGTACCTGACCTAAGTAGTGCTAGCGTGAGCGATCCGGGTCCCGGTCCAATTTCAAGAACATGGGATTTCTCGCTCAATCGGCAACCGGATTCCATTGCGAGTTCGATGGTTCGGTCGATGGCATCATCATCGATGAGAAAATGCTGACCGAGTGACTTCTTAGGATGAAATCTATCTCGAAGCAAATCCACCAATAGGCGGGTATCGAGGTCATCCAATGTCTGCATGTCACAGCTCTGAGCGAACCAGCAAATCAAGTAAGCGGGGGGTCTGGGCAACGTCCTCCATCTCCTTGACGTATCTCTCGGCGAGCAATCTAACGGAGTCGATTCCGCATGACTCGTCAATCTCTTCGAATGAGTTCCAACCAGCAATGCCCCTGGTTTGGACCATCTGGACGGCCTTCGAGTTGCCTATTCCGGGGAGAAGTTGGAAGGCGTGGAACTTCAGTGATAGACTGTTGGCACGGTTGTAGAAGCCCAAGTGACGCTCCGCGTCGGCATTAATGGACGCCATCAGCGCAGAGGCCAACTCCTGCTGCGCAGACCCGCTGAGATCCTTCAGGCGGACCTCTGAGAGAGGGCCCAATTGGTCCGACGGGAGGGCGACTGTCCCCCCGACCTCCATCCCGTTTACATCATTCACCCTAGCTCTAACGATATGTAGCGAAGGTTCGCTGATGCATTGAATCTCGTGGCCAATGGGCCTCCTCTCCTGAATTCCTAGAATACGGACATACGTCTCATCGTCAAAAATGCCCTTCGGCTCCCCCTCCGACTCATGTCCATCGGCCGGCTGCATGATTCTCGAGCCCTCCAGAACGGTTCTCCCTCATGAAGTGAGTTATCAGGAAATTTGCTAAGAAAAAACGGCATCATAGGACATTCTGACGAATGATCGTGATTATTTCCTCAATCTCAGTGGTGTCCATTGCTACCCTCTTGCTGGCGATGATGACCCTCATATCGGCCACGGAAAGAGGTGAGAGCTCTGCGATTTTTGAGCATATATCGGGATGTTGGTTAAGCTTCTCGTTCTCCATCAGTGCCCCGATGAGGTTGTTGAAGACCTCGGGGTCGGTCTTGAGATCCCCGGTTGGATGGCCTCCCGCACTGGCCTTCCACTCTGCGTGCTGAAGCGCCATGGTCTGCTCATAGGAAATTTCCTCCCTGCGTACCCTTGCATCAATCAGCAGGTCTCGGACGGTTGCATAGTCGACGAATTCCTTGTCTGTCATGGTTCCCCACCTATTCGATTGGTTTCAAATGCTCTGGCCTGGCAATGACGGTTTTCTCCATGTTGCCGTCCGAGACCCTGACGACATAAGCCCTGCCCTGAGTTCCTGTGATGATTCCGGTCCGACCCTGAAAGCGTCGATGTGGCATACCCTTCTGCTGGGCGCCATCAAGCACGATTGCGACCCTGTCGCCATCCTCGTAAGCATGCATGACTCGACTAATGAAGAGCCTCCTGCGATTTCTCTTGTCCTTCCGCAGAATGCTGCGAGTTCCTCGACGTGAACCTTGAGTTCGTGTGACCAATATACCACCATCCCTATCCTAGCGAAATCGGGCGACCTATAGGGCGTTCTTAAGGACTCGGATGCCTAGGTGGCCCTCAGTCAGCGTGTATCTCCTCGACGTCAAGCCAAAGGACCTCGCACTCTCGATCAATCGCGCTTTGCACGGATGGTTTCGTGCGCCCCTCGTCCGAGTGCACGAGTTCCTTGATGTATGTACCAGCCTCGCAGCGAAGGGAAAACTGGGCCTCATTGCCCTCTATCAGAATGCTGTCAACTGAGACCACTTTTCGTTTCCGGGTCTTGGCTGCTCTCCTGTGGGAGACGCGCTTCGGGGTCTCTTGATCGATTACGACACCGGAGAGGCTGGAGATAGCGTTAGTGACCATCTCCTCGTCAGCGAGATCGTCTGCCCTGAAGCGAATTGTGTATGTCTTCTCCGACCTGGATCCCTTCACCTCGTGGATCTTAGAGCGGTCGCACCAACAAAAACTGTCAATCTCGACCCTGCCCGAGGCATTCTCGTTGACTCTGCAGATTAGGTCATCCAAAGGATGGTTACGCTTGGATGGTCTCTTGACCTCAAGGACGAATGGCCGTCCAGAACCCAAGCACCTGACGTCGATGTCCTCCCTACCCATACCATGGAATGAGGTGTCGTCGGCTCCGAGAGCCTCCCTGATGGGCTCTCCGATTAGATCTTGGACCGAGTCAGGGTACTGCAGTCCAGTGCCATTACAGGATTCGCAGTCATCAGCTCGTCCCCTGCAGGCTCTGCACGGCCAACGAGTCTGCGGTAGGTCGCGTACTAGCTTCCTGTATCTCCCATAGAGGAAGATGGGTCTGACATCGACATCCACTCGGAGAGTTAGCCCGTCGACAAGGACCATGATGTCAGGTCTCTCCTTCACGAAATCGACTTCTTCATTGGAAGATCTGATTCGGTGGTGGATTGCCTCGACGAGGGCGCTTTTCAGCGGATAAGAGGCGGGAGCCCCATACCTGCTACGAATTCTGTCTTCCTCCTGAATGAGGTCCTTGGGGAGGTGGATGCCGAACTGTATGGTCGAGAAATCCGTTCCAGACAGGGAGTCGAAGACTCGTTCAACTATGTTGCCAATATCCTCGAACAGGTTCTCGCAAAGAGGGCAGAGGTCTTGAGTCGTCTTGGATTGGAGTTCTTCGTCACGCGCATAGGCCTCATGCCTGAGTACCGCGCCAGCCTCGGCCCCCCTCTCCTCGCTCCTGCGCCCTCCGATGCGATGCAGGCAGTAATCACAAATTCCAATCTTTATCACATGGGCGATGCCCAGGGGGGCCGGGCATGGTGGCGCGTCCCAGTTGACCGTGTTTCCCCCGAAGTCGAAGTCATCACCGTCGAACCATGGCTCATCGGAATTCTCGTCCTCGGCCGTCGCCCCCTCATCAAGGATGAAGCCTGTCGAGGCATATCCGGCGGAAGCGTAGAGTTGCCACTCGTCCTCCTCGTCGAGCTCGGGCTCGACAGCCTTCGGTTCGTCTTCTGCCATTCCAACACCACCGTAGCAACGGGGGGTACCCACCGCTTCGATGAGCATGGGGCCGGTGTGCTGCCTTTGACATCTTCGGAAGGAGCCTTCAGATTCAGATGGGGGTACCGAGTTCCTCGGCCAGGAATCGCAGGTGCTCGAATGAGTGGATGCCGCTCGAGCACCCCGTTGGCCACTCGAACCGGATGCCGTAGCGTCCCACTGGTTGGACTCTGGGCTTCTCTATTCGGAGTCGAGCAATCTCCTGCTCGAACTCCAAGCGACGTTGCTCGTTCTCCTGACGGGGTTTGCAGTTGGCGCATTTGCAGTGGGAGCGAATTACGAGATAACTGACCCGAAACGCAGTATCATCGGCGAATCTCAGAACGCAGTCATCGCTTCCTCTCTCAAGGTCGGTAAGTGTGCATTGCTTTCCATCCTCCCCCTCCCTTCGCACACCGGCATATGCCTCCACTTGGTAAATCAAACCTCTTATACCCGAAGAATTGGCCCCCGGACATCCCAATTACAGGTGTTCCAGATGTACGAGTTAGAGTGGAAGACCGCACTCGGCCACCCCAAGGAGTCTGCCTTCTCGTGGTATGAGAACGACTTAGCCTTCCTGAGGCTGATGCCTCCTTGGGAGGTGGCGGAGGGAGTATACTCTGACTTTAGCATAGAGGTCGGTTCAAAGAGCGTATTTCGCATCCCCATGGGGCCGCTGAAGATGACTTGGGAGGCCGAGTTCACCGCATATGAGCCGCCTCACAAATTCGAGGACATCATGGTCAGGGGGCCGTTCTGGAAATGGAGGCACGAGCATGTCTTCCTAGACACTGAGAGCGGGAGCGTGGTGGACGACCGTGTTCACTACCAAGTTCCATTTGGGGCCCTTGGACACATGTTCGCAGGTAGATGGGTCAGGAAGAGGTTGAGGCGAATGTTCAGAGCGCGGGAGTTGCGCCTACAGAGGGATATGGATCGGCACGCGAAATACTACGACAGGCCTCGCAAGAGGATACTCGTTGCAGGTTCGTCTGGAATGATCGGAACGCAACTTGTCGCCTTTCTCGACACCGGTGGCCACGATGTCTGGAGATTAGTGCGAAGGCCCGTCACAATCGGTGCCAAAGAGATTCCCTGGAATCCCGATAGGGGTGAGTTGGATGCCAGTCAGATCGAGGGTTTCGATGTAATCATCCATCTGGGTGGGGCTGGCATAGGTGACAGGCGCTGGTCTTCCAAGCGCAAGAAGATCATCCGAGACTCCAGAGTTGACAGCACCGCCTTGCTCGCTGATGCAGTCGCATCGCTTGACGGGGGTCCTGAAGCCTTCGTGCTCGCTAGCGCAGTCGGCTGGTACGGAAACCGCGCCGACGAAGAGCTCACTGAGGCAAGCACGGCTGGCGAGGGTTTTCTCCCGGACGTCTGTGCTGATTGGGAGGGCGCTGCAGATGCCGTCGAGAAGTCCGGCGTCAGGACCGTATACCTGCGCTCGGGAATAGTCCTCTCCCCAACCGGTGGAGCATTGGGGAAGATGCTGCTCCCGTTCAAACTCGGAATCGGGGGGGCAATCGGTGGTGGCAAACAGTGGATGCCCTGGATTTCCCTCGATGACGAGATTTACGCCATATACCACCTGATAATGAACGAGGAGTCGCGCGGGCCGTACAATCTCACTGCTCCCAGCCCCGTTCGCCAGAAGCAGTTCGCCAAGACTCTTGGGGGAATCCTACGACGCCCTACCATAGCACCAACTCCGGGCTTGGCCATCAGACTGGTGTTCGGGGAGATGGGGGGGAATCTCGCTCTCGAAAGCCAGCGGGTCCTTCCAGAAAGACTGCGGAGGGAGGATTACCAATTTGTGCACGAGGACATTGAGGCGGCTCTGAGGGACTCGATGGGCATTTGGAGAGAAATCTGATGAAGGACACAAGCGCACGCTTGGACGGGACTGCTTTTCCAGAATTCTCTCTGAAAGACGATGAGGGAAGGACAGTAGACAGGGGCTCGATCCTCGGTGGATGGACTGTGATGTTCTTCTACCCAAAGGACCACTCTCCGGGATGCACGGTGGAGTCGTGTGCCTTTCGTGATAGTCATGATCGCTTCGAGCGGGCTGGGGTGACCGTCTACGGGGTCTCAACGGACAACATCGCATCGCATCGGGCCTTCCGAGCCAAGCATGGCCTCCAGTACAACCTGTTGAGCGATCGCAGGGGGGTCTTGGCCAAGGATCTGGGACTGAGGAAGAGCCTTGGATTCATTCCAGCCAGAACTACCCTCGTTATCGATGGGAATGGGATTGTGCAGAGCACCTACTCGAGCCATACGAACATGAAGGGGCATGTCACCGAGGCGCTCAAGGTGATCGAGTCCTAGGGTTCGAGCTAACGAGGATTAGCCCCCTCATTGGGCGGAGGAGAATCATGGATGGTAGAGGAACGCGATACCGAGAATGGCATAGGCACCGAGCAGCATAGCGCCCTCCAGCCAATTGCTCTTGCCGTCGGCTGCGATAGCATTGACGATTAACACTGCAAGGAAGGTGGCGACGGTCTCCAGGATTCCGAACTCGAAAGTCAGCGGCACCCCCATCGCCCAAGCGAGCACGACCATTAGGGGGGCGACGAAGACCGCTATCTGAGTGCTCGACCCGACAGAGATTGCGAACGAGAGGTCCATCTTATCCTTGGCAGCCACCGAGACGGCGGTGAAGTGCTCTGCTGCGTTGCCGAATAGCGGTAGCAGTATGATGCCGATGAATAGATGTGGCAGGTCGACGTCCTCGGCTGCGGTCTCCAGAGAGTGCACGAGGATCTCTGCCATCCAAGAGACGAGCACGGTGGCGAAAACGAGCAGTATAACTGCGTCCCGCATGGACATCTCTGGAACCTCATGATGGGAGCCGTCGGTAGCGAACATGTGAGCGTGCGTCTTGAGTTGGAAAAGCAGGAAGAGGGCGTACATGGCGAGGAGGATTATTGCTGCAGCGTGGGAGAGGCTCTCGACGCCGGTCGCACCCTCCTCGCCTCCTACGGTTGCATGGAAGACCGTTGGAACGACCAGTGTGATTACCGCTAGGAGCAGGAGCGATCCATTGGCACTTACCTGCGCCTCACTGAAGGACTGCTCCTTGTGGTGAATGCCCCCCCAGACAAATGACAGGCCCATAACCAACAGGAGGTTGCCGAGGATGCTGCCAATGAGGCTCGCCTGTACGATTTGGACCATGGTCGACTCGGTCGTAGTGCCTGGACCGGCCTGAAAGGCCGTAATAATGGCAAATAAAGCGATGATGAGTTCTGCAGCGTTACCGAAGGTCGCGTTGAGAAGGCCGCCGATTGCCTCAGAGGTCCTAAGGGCAATCTCCTCGGTCGCCCGTCCCATCAGGAAGGCGAGCGGCATGATGGCAGCCATCGATGCGAAGAAGGCAATCGTCTCGTCATCGGAGACGTAGGCGAAGTAGAGGGTGATGGGAACCGAGAGCAGCATCAGGTTCAGCTTGTTTTCCCTAGGATCGATGGCTCGCATCCAAGTGATTTGCCCCTCGCCCATAGCCCTGCCTGTTGCATCCCGGCAGCCGAGGTTTGGTCAATGTTGCGCCTGCCTCGCGGAGCGTTCATGACATCCTGAGGTGGCTGGGGTCTTCGTGGAGCGCGCGCGCAGACTGGCTCTGACCGGGACCCCTGGGGCAGGTAAGACGACCGTGGCTGCACTGCTCGCGGCCACCGGAGTGGTACTGGAATCAGTCGAGCAGTTGGCCGAACGCCACGGCTGCATTGGGAATGTCGATCCCATGGATGGTGCCCGACCAGTCGATCTTGACGCTCTGTCCGCATCCTTGGAGGGGGAATGGAGTGCCCCACCTGATGGGATTACCGTAATCGAAGGTCATCTCTCACACCACCTCCCTGTCGATGCCGTAATCGTGCTGCGATGCTCTCCCAAAGTGCTCGAAGAACGATTGAGCGTTAGGGGATACTCAGAGGCGAAAACCTCGAAAAACTGTGAATGGGAACTGCTTGGAGGCGCATGGAACGAAGTTCGAGGTGATGTCCCCTGGGTAGAGTTCGACTGCTCGCTCGACTCCGCCGAGCAGATTGTTGCAGACTTGGGTAATTGGATGGCAGATGGCTTCAAGACGACCGGCCACGACTCGATAATCGACTGGGTATCGGTTCAGGAGGGATAGCGTGCTGGAGAGGATGAGGGAGCGTTGGACCAAGGCGAGTGGGCCCTTGGTCCGCAGTATGGGCGACCTCGATCCCAACGTGCTGACATGGGCCAGCCTGGGGTTTGCCCTCGCTGCCTTCTATCTGCTTGCTGGCGCGGGACTCGACAGCAGGGGTGCGATGGCCATCATTGGTGGAGTGGTGCTGGGCATGGTTGCTGGTGTCCTCGATGCACTCGATGGTGCCCTAGCACGGCATCAGGGTGTCGACGGGTCGTACGGCGACTTTCTCGACCACACTATTGACCGCGTAGTCGATGTGGGGCTGTTGGTGGCCCTAGGGATGAACGCGGCCTTCGTTGACGAATTCAGCAGCGGCTTACTTGCAGGACTTCTGACCCTCTTCGGTTCCTACATGGGAACACAAGCCCAGTCGGTCGGACTCGACAGGATTTACGGTGGATTCTCTCGAACCGATCGCGGGGTCCTCACGATGGTCGGACTGCTAGCCGCTGCCTGGCAAGCGCAGGTTGGCAGCACGGGCATCGAAATCTCCGAGGTCCACGAGCAAGCGCACTGGCTGCTTCTGGGCAACGGCTATCTCAATGGGATGACCTTCGCATTGGCCATCTCCGCATGGGGTGGCATCTACACATTCGTTGTTCGATTCATCAAAACCCGCAATGGGCTAATTAATTGAATGGCTGGTCTGAGCCTCCGCGAAAACACGGCTTGCTGGTGTCTTCCCGGGGGCAACGGTTATCCTCTATTCAACGCGCCTTGGACGCTGTGAAGCATCTTATCGAAAGGGTTCTCGAACTTCAAGGGGATGACGCCCATCCCCCGGCCAACCCCGAAGTCGATGATGACCCGGATCTTGAGGGCCTCTTGAGATCGTTGCAACCGAAGATTCGCGTCTTCGGTTGTGGTGGGTGTGGATCCAACACAGTTGCCCGACTTGAACAGGAGGGCTTGTTCGATGGTGATTATGTCAAGGGGATGGCCGTCAACACAGACGCGCAGCACCTTCTGAGGGTCAGCGTCGAGAACAAGGTCCTGATTGGTCGCTCCGCCCGTGGCAGGGGGGCGGGGGGCGACCCGGAGAAGGGCGAGCAGGCAGCCTACGAATCTGAGCGTGTGTTGAAAAATGAAGTGGATGAGTGCGATCTCGCGTTCATCACCGCGGGCCTCGGCGGCGGCACCGGCACTGGGAGTGCCCACGTCGTCGCGAGGCTCGCAAAATCCTCAGAGGCACTGACGATCGCCGTGGTGAGTTACCCCTTCCTCTCGGAGGGAGCAGTCCGCCGGCAGAATGCTGAATGGGGGCTAGAGCGCCTCAGAGAGGTTTGCGATACTGTGATTGTTCTGCCAAACGAGAGGCTACTGGAAGTCGAGGGGGTTCGTGACCTGCCCCTCGACGCCGCCTTCAGGGTGGCCGATGAACTACTGATGAGAAGCATCTCCGGCGTTTCCGAGATGATTGCCAAAGAAGGCGTGGTGAACCTCGACTTCCAAGACCTCCGCTCGGTCATGGAGAACGGTGGAGGCGTTGCGATGATTGGACTCGGCGAGGCGACTGCCGAGGAGGGTGCCGAGAAGGCGACCAGGGAGGCGCTCGAGTCACCACTTCTCGAGATCGACATCTCCGATGCGCGGGGAGCTTTGGTAAACGTGGTTGGTGGCCCGGGACTGACTCTAGGGGAGGCCGAGCAGTGCGCGAAAATCATCCGCGATAGCATCAATCCCTATGCGAGGATGATCTGGGGTGTCACAACAGACAATTCAATGGGCAACGAAATCAGGGTCCTGCTGGTGCTCACAGGGGTCAAGAGCGAGCAGATTCATGGGGCTTCCATGCACACCCAAATGAGGAGTCTACGCAGTAGAACCGTCGAATTCATCAGTTAGGACTTGGATGTCCGAATACTGGGTCAAACCTGTCTTCCCCGTCGTCCTTAAATGGGGTCTGTAGGTCGCCGTGATGCTCCAAGGTGTAGGAATGGCTGTAGAGAGGTCCAACATCGGTCCGGTTGAGGAACTGGCTCAGTCTTGGCAGGACGAGATTGAGGCTCGGGTCAAGGGCCTCCAAACCGGCTCCTACGCAAGGATTCTCAAGATGGCGAAGAAGCCATCCAAACAGGAGTTCCGCCAGACCATCATCGTCTGCGGGATAGGGATGTTCGTGCTTGGTGCAATCGGTTTCGTCATCCTCGCATTGATGGTGAACGTCTTCCCTCCATTCTTTGGTTGGCTCACAGGGTGAGGTATCAGTATGTCCGAAGCTTTCACTGTCTATTTGCGAAGTGCAGAGAATGTGCTGCTCATGCAAAGAGCCGACGAGGTCGGGGACTTCCCCGGCGCATGGGACGGGATCTACGGAATTGGCGACCCCAGCGATACTGACGCCATAGTCGCTAGGATCACCGAGTGTACTGGAATCCCTGCCGAGAGCCTAGAGTTCGTCCGCTCAGGCATGGCACGCGGGCTGGAGTTCGGCAATCGCCTCAACGACGTGACCCCGGTCCTCTTCATCACCAGCGAATCTGAAATCAGGCCCGGTACCCTGTACAAGAACCACGAGTGGGTTGATCCGGGTGCCATTAAAGAGAAGGAATACGCGACACCCCAACTCCGGGACATGTACGGTGATGTAGCCTCCTACCTCTACATCCTCAAGACCTCAATAGGGCAAGAGCAGAACGTGGCCGGCGAAATTAGAGCAAGACTTTCCGGCACCGGGTCCCTCAAGGATATCCAAGACAAAGTCTTCGGCGTGCTGAGCCCCCATTTCATGAAGGGATACATCTTCATCGAGGCTGCTGCCTTACACCACGTCCAGAAGTTGATTGGCAGGGTCGGAGTAGGCGTGACCCCACTGAAGAACTGTAGCAAGGTGCTCGATGGCGAGTCCCCCCTGCAGGACGTCCTTCCCTACTTGGAGCCCAAATCAGCCACCTCGGGAATCGAGGAGGGTTGCATCGTCGAAATCTCCGGTGGGGCCTTCCGAGGCCAAGCCGCTCGAGTGATCCGTGTCACTGAGTCCAAAGAGGAGGTTACCGTAGAGCTCTTCGAAGCGGCTGTCCCGGTCGCCCTGACAGTGCGTGCTGACCAAGTCAGAGTGACCCAACGCGTCGAGTGAGTGCAGAACTGCTCCCCTTGGTGCGGTGCATCATCGTCAAATAGGGAGAGCAGGTCGGCGGGTCGCACAATTGGGAGACTAGGTCATGTCGGCACGCAACGAGACCCCACACAAGGTGTTGCAGACACTGGGGCAGAAGAAGTGCAACGGTTCTTGGGATGCCTCGACGGAGAACCTGTCTATGGATCAGGTCAAGAGCGTTGCTGAGGCCCAAAAGGACCGGTTGACAGGCAAGACGCTGTACGCTCGCTGCCGCGAGATCATGGGGACTTGCGTGGCGATGCGTGTGCGAATTGAGGGCATGGAGCCCAAGGCTGCACTCAATGCGATGAGCGAGGGGGAATTCAACGAGCATTTCAGTTAGAGTTCACGAATTGCGGGAGAGGGTGACCTCGTGGACCGCAGAGGTGAGTAATTATGAGGGGAAATATTCAATCAGCGATTCAACAGGCCATTGATGGAGCCCCAGAGAGGGGCTTCGTTGAGTCCGTGGAGATGGCCTTCACCATAAGGGACGTCGATCTCAAGATTCCGACCAACAGAATCCAAGAGGAAATCAGGCTCCCTTCGGGTAGGGGCAAGCCAATTCGGATTGCCATGTTCGCAGGAGGCGAGATGGCCACCAAGGCTAGGGCGGCCGGAATTGACGTAATCGACCCCTCGACCATCGAGGACTTGGGCGGCAATCGCCAGAAGGCCAGAAAGACAGCCGGGCAATACGACTTCTTCCTATCCGAGATTCCCCACATGGGGACGGTTGGACGACACCTCGGCGCCGTGCTCGGCCCCCGGGGCAAGATGCCTCGACCGGTTCCTCCTACTCTCGAACCGGGAAACATAGCGACCGGCCTGAAGGACACAGCAATCGTCAGATCCAGAGATCGGGTGACCTTCCACACCGCTGTCGGCTCGAGGGAGCAGGGAATCGACGATTTGACTTCCAACGCCGTCGCTGTCTGGGAGAGGGTGACTGGCAAGCTCGAGCGTGGCGCGGGAAATATCCGCTCCTGCTACGTCAAGACCTCGATGGGGCCCTCTGTCAAGGTGGAGGTGATAGGTTGATTCCCAAAGTCGCTGGCTGGAAGAAAGGCCGCGTCTCTGAATTAGCCGAGATCTTCAGTAGAGAGGGCTCGATAGCAGTAATCGATGTTTCAGGGGTTCCAGCAAGTAACATGATCGATATGCGCAACACACTGCGTGATCGAATGAGCATCACAATGGCGAAGAAATCGCTCATGCGGATTGCATGGTTGGAAGCTGGACACTCCACAGATGATTTGGAGGCTCTGCTAGAAGGAGCCGATCAGCCATGCGTTGTGCATAGTGAGGCGATGAATGCCTTCGAGATCTTCAGTGAGCTCGAGAAGACTCGACAAGGGAGGGCTGCCAAGGAGGGAGATAGGGCTCCAGTAGACATCGTCGTTGAGCAGGGGCCCACAGGATTCGGACCCGGACCCATTGTTGGTGAATTCAACGCTGTTGGAATCCCAGCGAAGATCGAGAAAGGAAAGGTAGCAATCCAAAGGACCACCACTGTCGTGAAGGAGGGTGAGGAAATCTCAGCTGATCTTGGCATAATGCTCTCGAAGCTAGATATCAATCCAATAGAAATCGGTATGATTCTCACTGGCGTCATCGAGAACGGGTTCATGTTTGTTGCTTCGGACCTTGACCTGGATCTGGATGGATTCCGAAGCGACATTATCAATGCCACTTCAGGAGCATTCAACCTCGCATGCGAGATTCGGTGGTTCTCAAGCACAACGACGCCAACTCTGATTTCTAAGGCATCCAGCGATGCGATAGCAGTCGCTGTCGAGGCCAGCATAGTCAACGACACCACATCCGCGTTCCTCTTGACACAAGCACGCTTGCGTGCACTGTCCCTAGCGGGACAATTAGATTCCTCAGCTCTCGATGACGAGCTGCTCGCTGCTTTAGGAGCGGCGTCCCAGAGTGCTGAAGTTGCCTCCTCCGAGGCAACTAGCTCGGAAGAGGCCACTGAGGCCCCTGCCGAGGAGGAAGAGGAGGGTGCGGAGTTCGAAGGACTCGGTGACCTCTTCGGATAAAAAAAGGTGAAAGAAATGGAATATGTGTATGCTGCAATGTTGTTGCATTCTGCAGGAAAGGGCATCGATGACAAGGCGATCAGCTCAGTGCTGAAAGCCGCTGGAGTCGAGGCGGACGGGTCTAGGGTAAAGGCTCTCGTCGCCTCACTGGGCTCCGTCGACATCGATGAGGCCATGGCGACCGCGGTCGCCGCCCCAGTGGCCTCGGCTGCTCCCTCTGCGGCTTCCAGCGGAGCGACCTCTGAGGTCGCTCCCGCTCAGGAAGAGGCCGCTGAGGAAGCCGAGGAAGAAGCGGGTGGCTTCGAAGGTCTGGGCTCCCTGTTCGGCTGAAGCAACGATTTGAACGACTAACGCGAAGCCGCTATGGGCGAGGGCCTAGAGGACGTCCCGAGGCACATGGAGCGGCGGCTTGAGATTCCAGTCAGCATCACCCCCACCGACGCCATCCGCGCAATGCGAGTCATCGGCGAGTCTCGCAACTGGAGAATGCACCGGATCGAAGAGGCGACGATGGTCCACAGATGGGCAATAATAGTCCCACTCGCCAAGCGCGCTAGGGTATTGGGTCTGGTGATTGATGAGGGTGATGCGGAGGGACTATCGTTGCGATCTTGGAGCTACGTGCCCGGTTCTGCAGGCAGGTTGTCTTTCGTTTCCTTCAATATTCCAGAATGGTTCGATGGCCCAGAGTGGGTCTCCTTCCTCAGGGAGTGGTCGACGCAACTGCCTCGGTGCCCTTGGAAGTGGGGTTTCTGGGAGCGTTCCATAATCGGTTACCTCCTTCCAGAGTTTCGCCGCTCTAGGAGGCTATTCTCCAATGAGGGAGTTGACATCAGAAACTGGCAAAGTTCAGATTAGCACGGTAATAACGAGTGTGGATGCCTCCGAGGAGAGGATTTGATAGGGGAGTGGGTGACCGACCTTCGACGCAGACATGGACTTTCAGGATCTAGTCGACACCCCTCAGAAGATTAAGACCCTCGCCGGCACCGTCGCCTTTCTGGTCATATTCCCTGTGTATTTCGCCGCAATGCCCTCCTTAATTGACGAAGACTTAGTTGGTGGGGGATCGTCCGGATTGGTCGGTACGCTCAGTGTGAGTTTTGAAGAAAGTGAGATTTCGTTGACTGAGTCGGTGGTGCTTGGCGACGGAGAGAGCCATGACACATTTTTCGATCTAATGGCAGAGATGGAGGTATTTGTGGGATATGTAGAGCTTGCAGTCTCCTGCTTCGACAACGATGATCCAGGGCCTGGTTTCACCGATAGTGTCGAGGGAACTAGCGATCTCAATGACCTGGATGGGCTGGAGGACCAAACGGCGGAAGGACAGTGCTCTGGAGGTGACGGCGGGTTCACAATCAGATGGGATCTCACAGAGAACTACTCCGGTGAGGGTTACACTGAGGAGAATGAGAACGAGGATGAGATTAGAGAACGCTGGAACGATGGTGGTCTGGGGCGAGGCACTTGGGCGGCTACGATTACCGCAGACATCAGTTCGCCCCCAGCCCCAATTGTCGGACAGATAATCGACTCCGACGAGGAATTCGACGTTACGTGGACTGCTGTGACATTCACAGTCGTCATCATTTCCTCGTAATGAGTGGGTTCTCGGCTCAAGTCTTAGCCTGGATGCTAACTACGTCACCATCAGAAAGTTCGTGATCTGCACCGATGACTCTCCCTGAGCGTGCATCGACTGCCCGAATGAAGCCATCTCCCAAGTCAGAATGGACAGAATACGCCAAACCCTTGGCGGTGGTTCCACGAGGAACAAGTATTGCATCCGGCAGTGAATTGCCCTCTCCATCCACCCAATGCGTCTCGTCCTGAACAGGATATGCTGTAATTCGTGAGAGTTGGTGAAAGACGACCTCTCGCAGCAGACCGACCAAACCGCCCCCGCCCCAGGAGCCTATCGAATCGGCAATTGACAACAAAGCACCCCGCTGGGCCTCGGAGAGATTCTCCTGGCCATTCTCAGTTATCTCAAATGACGTGTCCCCTGGTTGGTATTCGATAAGTCCAGCGGAAGAGGCCCTTCGCAATGCTAGCTCGGCCTCTGCGCTGGTAAGTACCAAGCGACCTCCTCCGGCTTCTACAACAGAAGACAGGTCAACAAAAGAGGTCTCAGAGGATTTGTCGGCTTTGTTAGCGGCGACCGAGATAGGGAACATGGCAGTGCGTATTGCTGATGCCATGGAGGAGAGTTCCTCATCGTCCCACTGGAGAGGGTCGCCGGCGGTTGGGTGATTTCGACGAACTGCGTTCGTACCTGCAGAAGCGTGTGCCTCGGTTGCACCAATGCCAGTGAGGCGGTCTAGGATGTGATCTTTGATGGCGCGCTCGCCCTCCGCTTGTGCCCGACGAGAAGCACGATCCCAGCCCGAACGGATGATTCCCAGCAGCCACGCATCCAACTCCTCGAGCAGGAAGCGATGCTCCTCGATGGGGTCACTGCCGCCTGAGCCTACCGGATTACCCTCTATGTCAGTGGAACCCGAGACATCAACGATCTGCAAGAGGGCGTCACACCGAGCTAGATCCGATAGGAATTGGTTGCCCCTTCCTCGGCCCTCGTGTGCACCTGGAACTAGGCCGGCTACATCGACGAGGGTGACTGGTGCCAATCTACGATGCCCATTGCATGAACCGGAGTTGGGATTGCAGATACTACCCTTTCTAGGATCGTTCGAAGAAGTGGGCTCCAAGCGACCGTTTGCCTCCCTGCGGGAGCGCAGTTCAGCACAAGCGCATGGTAGTTGTAGCGGGAGCCATGTCACACCTACGTTTGGGTCGATGGTGGTGAAGGGGTAGTTCGCAATCTCGACAGGGGTCTCAGTCAATGCCGAGAAGGCGGTTGACTTTCCAACATTCGGTTTACCCACGAGGCCGATTCGCATGCTCGTCACTCCAGTGTCCAGACTGCGGTCCCCATTGAGGAGGTGGTTCGCACATTACAGTTCGGTTGGACTTCCAGGGTCGTCTGTCTGGGAGATTGGGACGACTTCGGTGTCCAAGTTGGCTCCACTGGCTAGGATCTTCCTCACAGTCGTTCCAGATGTTAGATTGTAAGAGGACGGTTCAATGGAGCTCGACGAAGGGGTTGCCTGTGCATCCGCGAAGGAGCCCCTGAGGATGCCGTTGACCATATTCATACAGTGAAGGATAGCTCCGATTACCGTGCCGTAAAAGAGCACCGAACCAATCGCTCTGAGCTCATTAGAAATCGTGCTCTCGTCAACGACCGCTGCCTCGGCGAGGGCCATGTCCGAGAAGTCAGCCATCAGTGTGATAATGAGACCAGAAAATGCCCCTCCAGCCATCATCCAGAAAGCCCATCGAGAGCGGTTGATGGACATCAGGTTCCGACCCGTCACTGCGGGGAAGATGCAAAGGGCCGATCCAAGGGCGAGGGGGACGAGTAACAGCCACACCACTAGCAGGGTGAGTGTGGATGAGATTCCAGTCAGTTCGTTGCCACTAGTCAGAGCGTCGGTCTGAAGGAAGAGAGCACCGATTCCGAGTGGGATGAGCATAAGGGCGCCCAGATTAACTTCAGGCATTCCTGGTGAATCGGGGTTCTCCATGAATGTATCATCCCCCCTCATTGTGACTAGGATGTTAGAGGATAGGGCGATAATGGGAATCGAGGCGAGGGCCATGAGGAATGAGCCCGCGATGACGTCCTTGCTGCTCGGCTCAAATGAGGCGACCTCAAAGCCGAGCAAATCGGCAGCGAGCGTTCCGGTGGTTTGCCCCAATGGATTCAGAGTCAGCAAGGCTCCTAGCAGCGTGACAGCTGCCAGAGACCTAGACCAAAGCGGATTACCAGTGCCTTGGGAAGCGGCGTATAGGCTGACACCAGCAACTTGCAGGAAGAAGAAGCCTCCAGAGATCAGCCTTACGAGCAACCATTGTCCCAAGCCCGTTTCCAGTCCACCAGTCAGGAAGACAATTACAGTGGAGATTGGGTCTGAGAGCAGGCCGATGATAATGAGCCACGCCGGGAATGCCATCCTCTTGGTGCGAGAGGCCGCTGTGAGGAGTTGATTGACAATCACGCCGACAAGGGCTAGGGTCTGGACGGCGGTGCCCCAAAAGAGCACCTTCAGACCGAGGAGCACCGGCTCGTGAGCTCCGATTGCAATTATCAGGACCGAGGCTGTCCATACCAAGGACATCAGAGCAGCGTTGCGTTCGCTAGCGAGTTGAGTTTCTCCCAGTGAAGGGACGATGTGCAATCCGGCACCGATTATTATCATCCCAACGGCTCCGAAGAGGGCGACGAGGTTGCCAGCTAGGAGGAGGGTTTCCGAGGAGGGCGAGTAACCCCATGACCCTAGGCTGTGAAGGGCCGTTGGATCGTGATCGAGCCAGAGGCCGCAGAAGGTGAAGGCCGACGCGAGGATGAGCCAGAACATCCCTTGCATGATCCATGCTCTGGCGCCTGAACCCGGTCTGCCCTCAGCGAAATCAATTGCCGGACCCAGAGCTTTCTCAAGCATGAATAAGCTCATGCTCTTGCTGACATCGGTGAAAATCCAGATTCCGCGGTTTAGCATCACATAAACCGCGATAATCACAGCCCAGTAGATGAGCATCGTTGTAATCAGGTCCATGACGTCACCTCACTCACTGGTAGCCTCGGTCAGCATGGTTCCGAGGATTGCGAAAACTCCTATCATCACACCGAAGATGAAGAACCAAATCCCCGAGTCGAAAACCCCCTTGAAAACAGGTAGCATCGATGATATTACGGGAAGGTCACTGCCGGGATAGAGGATGCTGAACAAGACTAGGAAAATCAGAGTCGTGACGAATCCGAGGACAAGGAAGAGCCATGATGATGGGGGCTCATGCTCGCCCTGCAGGAACTCTCCAATATTTCCTGCGTCGTCGTTGCTCACACTAGCACCCCAAACTTCGTCACGTTGTTCGCTCCGACCACCGAAGATTCGCCCTTAAGCATTGGGCGGAAGGTGGTTTCGCAGTGGCTTAAGGAGCACGTGCCAAATCGATTGGGTTGCCTCTCCTGAATGTGCCACTGCCCAATGGCGTTGGCAGACTTGAATCATTGTCCAATTCAGCCCTCCAAACCGCTTTGCATGAGCAGTCGAGATTTGTGAATTCCCCGATATCCCCGGAGACCGAGTAGCGTTCGATAGCAGCGACGGCTTCTCCGTCGCAGATCTTGCAGTTGTGGGCTCCACGGACCTTTCCACCTGCGGTTGGGTGGACGATGAGTCTGCATTCAAGCTGAGAAATATCCTCATGTGACCCCTGAATCATCTCTATCAGGGACCAAAGCCAAGGTGGGCGATACTCGCGATTCCTGTACAGTCGGTCCACCAGCGTCTTCCTCTGGATATTCATCGGATTGACGGATACTTCATCAGAGTGGTGAGCCACCTGACGCAGCCACGATGTCGTGTGATTGAGGGCGTCAGCCTCAGACATGAATGGGGGTTTGAACAGTAGATAGGTCTTGACTCTGAGGCCGTTGTCCCTGAGTATGTCGACGGCTTTGTGCCACTGCTTGGTCGAGAAGCCCTTGTTGACGTGGAACCTCAGAACCCTGTCGTCATATGCCTCCAACCCGATGGCGACCGTGCATCCGGGATGGTGCTTGGCAACCCAGGCTAGCTTCTCAGGAGTGCACATCTGAGCCTGTGCTTCGATAACCAGATGCAGTTCCCTCTCGAACGTTTCACGTAGCACGGTCTCCTGCCACTCGGGGGGATTCTCGCGATCCTCGAAAAAAGTCCCAGAGGTGTATACCTTGGCCATATCACAACCTTCGAAGTCATTGGTTCTACGCTTGGCTTCCTCCCATTGCGAATACATGTCATCGGAAGTGATGTCATCGCGAACGTCGTTGAAATATCCACAGAATGTGCATCCGGACTTCCACCACCAAGCACATCCCTTGGTTCTGAGAATCACAGTCACAGCGGTGCAGGGGGTTCCATCGGGAAGCGTCTCTGGAGTCTTGAAAACAGAAACTGGCTTGCTTGCATCCCAAGATTCACGATAGGATTTCGATTCGGGGGTATTCTCGAGGGCCTTGATCAGGTGATGGATCTTGGTTGGCTTTGAGTCGCCCCCGAGAATACCCTTGGCACTAACCATGCTACCGCCTTTCTGGTTTCGCACTTCATCCTGCCGAGGGGGCTTCTCGCCTCTTCAACACTAGGTATCGTCGACGACACTAAAGCATCATATCGCATCCGTTCTGACTGTGCCCACTGAAAGAGAATCTGATTTGGAGCACTACCAACTGGTCAGGAAGATCGTCGACGAGATGGATCCTGAATCGAAGAAAGCGCTGAACAGTTGGTATTGGTATGATTGGGCGAATCAGGCATTCGCGCTGACGGTCATCACCGTAGTCGTTCCCGCGCTGTTATCCAACATGTTCGAGCTAGCCACCGGAGGTGGTGCGGAATACGGGAGCGTAAAAATCACCGGGGACACTTTCTATGCCGTTATTCTAGCGTCCTCGAGCATCTTCGTCGCCATCATCAGCCCGTTTCTAGGAGCCATAGCCGACCGGATGCCGATTAAGAAGAAGATTCTCTGGATTTACACGTTAGTCGGGGTTGCTTTCACCGCTCTGATGGGTGTTGCCCCCCACATAGAGGGTGATTCGAGTTACAAGTTCCTAGCTGTCTGCCTAGTGATTGGGAACATTGGCTTCGCCGGTGGTAATGTGATCTACTACGCTTTCATGCCCTACCTAGCTGATCGCAGGGTTATGGATCACGTCTCGAGCTGGGGGTTCGCCTACGGATATGCAGGAGGGTCGTTGATTATGGTCGTCCACCTAATAGTCGGCGAGACCGGCTTCTTCGGGATGACCACTAGGTGGAGCCCATGGATCCTGACCTTCGTTTTCGTCACGAGCGCCTTGTGGTGGCTAGGATTCGGATTGCCGCTGTTCCGAAATACTCCCGAGCCGCAGATTCCCAAACCCACACAATACCATTCGATGAGCGAAGCCGCTGCGGATGGAATCAGGGAGGTCAGGAAGACCTTCGGTGAGGTCAGGAAGTTCAAGGTCTTGGCCATTTTCTTGGCCTCGTACCTCCTATTCTACGACGGGATCAACACCATCAACAGCATGGCCACGGCCTTCGGCGACTCGGTGCTCAGGCTCAACCCGGCCATGAATTTCGTACTGCTGCTCACTGTTGAGATCACTGCCATTCCAATGACCGTGTTTGGTGGCAAGCTGGCGGATCGGTATGGCACCAAGAGGGTGCTTGGATGGGCCCTTGGCGTCTATTCGGTTGTCGCCTTGCTGGCGGTCGGCTTCGCACCCCTCGAACTGGCTGACGATCACGAACGCTACGACTTCCAGTACGACTACGACGAAGAGATCGGGGAATACGAACTCACGACCCTGTATGACAAGGGAGTCAAGGGGTGGATAAGTAAGTCTGGCGAGGGTGACGAGGGTTTCAGAGACGCCTTCTTCGCCTACATGTTCAACTCGTTTTCCGAGGGAGGACGTTGGAGCGAAGATGACGTAGTCAAGCAGTCCATCCCCATCGAAGAGGCGACCTCTCTATCAGAGGCTATGATTGGAATGACTGATCACAGGTTCTCTTTCTCCTTCGAAGGAGGGGATTTGGATGGCATTAGTTCCGTCGGCCAGGAACACCCGACCATTATCGAGGGTGGTTTGGTCGACTGGTGGCCGAACCTCCTCAGAGACAACGTCTGGCAGCCCCTCGACTTCGGGGTCAGCCTACAGTGGATTCTGCTTGGAATGATGGTCGGGATTGTCATGGGCACTGCGGGAGCTCAGGCTAGGAGCATGTTCACCATGCTAATCCCCGCCTCTAGAACCACCGAATTCTTCGGTTTCTTTGGCTTCATCGGCAAGGCTGCGGCGGTCTTCGGACCGATAGTCTACGCGATATTCGCAGCGACCATGGGAAGCAGGATGGCTATCGTAAGCGTCGTCGTAGTCATCCTGTTGGGATGGTCACTATTCTTTCTCGTTGACCTCGAAGAAGGAGTCGAAGTAGCTAGACAGGCTGATTTGGAAGCAGGGCACGTCTTGTGATGAGTGGTCATCTTTGGGTGGGTCAGCCTTCCTCTTCGGCGGCTTCTTCCTCGTCGGCCTTTTCTTCTTCCTTGTCCTTGATTGCCTCGATGACCGATTCCCTCATCTCTCGGAAGGTATCGGTCTGGGCTGCCAACTCCTTGGCGGCTGCTACCGCACGGTCAATCATGTCATACCTGGTATGAATGGCCTTGTTGAGATCCTCGAAAACCTGCATGTGCTGGACGTACCAGTCGTCGCGAGCGGCCAACTCGGCCACCGCGGCCTCCCTCTCTTCGTGTATCTCCTCCGCCACGTCCATGATTCGCCCAGTCCGGGCCTCCTCGACACGCAGCATCTCTTCGGTCTTCTGCAACTTATTCTCGAGATAGGGCATCTTCGCATCAGCTTTGGCCAATTTGACTTCCATCTCGTCCTTCTCTGTGCGTAAGTTGCCAAGCAGGGTGTCGAGTCCAGCCTTGGTGGTCATCATCTCGACTATTTCTTCCTCACGGGCCGCGATCTCATTTTTCATCGCCTCAAGGTCCGTCTCGGCGCCCTTGTAGGCCTGTAGCAACTTCTGGAGGGCTTCCTCGTCCTTCTTGGCCTGCTCTTCCAACTGACGGATGTGGTCTTCCGGCGAGGCGTTTGGTTGATCTCCTTCGCCCATCATCTCTCATCATCCACAAGTGCCCCCGATATAACCCCGGCGGCAATATAAACAGATGCAAACCAGTTATCCGGAGTCTTCGGAAACCGCTGCAATAGTAGCAGAGAGGACCGCAGTAAGCCTCTTCGACGAGGGGATATGCATCTTCTCGTCAGGGCCGTGGGCATTGTTACCCGGTCCGGAAGCGCCCGTACACAGGAAGTTGGCATCCGGATACTTGCCCTGCATCATTGCCATGAACGGAATCGTGCCACCGGTCCAAGAGACTAGGGGTGGCAAACCAGTAAGCTGCATTGAGGCTTCGTGAATGGCTTTGTTGACCTTTCCCTCCAGAGGGGGGGCATGGAAGCCATCTGCACAGGAGTCCGAGGTGAAGGAGATCTCCGCACCGTAGGGGGGATTCGCCTCGAGAATCTCCTTGGCCGTGGCCAACACAGATTCGGAGTCGACGCCTGGGGGGATTCGGAAACTGAGTTTCAGGTCAGTATTGGTGCGCAAGACGTTGCCAGCAACCTGGACTGGGGGCATGCCGTCGGCACCGATTATCGATAGAGTGGGCTGCCAATTCATCGCGATAATCATGTCCTCTGTCGAGTCCGCCACTCGGACTAGGGTATCCACAGTGGGAAGTTGGTTCCACACGCTGTCCCCAACGACCTCGGCCAATGCCTCCGCCTTATCACGAATATCGGAGCCGATCTCGGCATGCATCTCTGGAATCAGTACCTCGCCCGTAGTGGAGTCCTCGACTCTGTCGAGAAGCATCCTCTGAATCCTGAAGGAGGAGGGGATCGAGCCGCCTGAGGTGCCGGAGTGAATTCCCTCGTTCGAAACACGGACCGATAGCGTGCCAGAGACCAAGCCCCTGAGGGCCTCTGTCATCCAGATGTGCTCATAGTCAGGGCCTCCGCTGTCCAAGACCACGATTATGTTCGGGTCGCCTAATTGCTCGGAGAGGGCATCTAGATACGGCGGTAGGTCGAAGGAGCCCGATTCCTCGCAAGTCTCGATGAGGAAGACGCAGCGCGGGTGAGGGATTCCTGCCTCCTGAAGCAAGCGGATAGAGGTCACGCAGAGGTAACCTCCGTACCCGTCATCTATTGATCCCCTGCCGAATAGCCAAGGGTCCCTGCGCACAGCCTTCAGCGGATGGAGTCCTTCGGACCAGAGATCGGGCTTGGAGGGTTGCTTGTCGAGATGGGAGTAGAAGATGGCTTCTCCCGGGCCCGTGCCTTCGATTGTAACCAGAAGAACGGGTGATTTGTCCTCTATTCGGTGGGTTTCGTAACTCATCCCCGATATGGGCTGATTATCGAGCCAGTCACAAAACAAATCTATAGTAGCGTCCAACTCTCCAAGAGCTTCCCAATTTGGTTCGAAGAGCGGAGAGAGGGCCTTAATTTCGATGAAATCGGACAGACTGGGGAGTATTGATTCCTCCCACAACTCGTCACTGCGCTGGGCGAGAGCATCGAGGTCTAGTTCCATGGACTTGTGTGAGGTCCTCAGCACATGGAGTCTTCGCTGAGCATTCACCACTCCGAAGGACCGCATATGGGCAGTGCGCCACGATGGAAAGGGCAGGTCTCGCAGATGTGAGCGGCCTCCGAGGGGAGTCTGTCAAAATCTGACAGCGGAGCCTCAGAGGCCAGAGCCATGCCAGCGGTCCTGACGAGCAGCCCTTCCAACTCCTGTGATGCTCGGTCTAGCATCTCTCTGGGGTACTCGACCATCCTGCCAGTTACTCCGACCAGTATGGCAGGCGGCAGCACGGTCCTGTGGCTCAGATCGGCCGCCTCTCTCGCAGCCTCCATGCTCTGCAACGCTCTGTAGTACAGGGCCAGTTGCATGCGGTGCTTGCTCAGTATCTCGAACTCGGCTTCGCAAGCGGGCCCGATGTCCTCCGAGTCGAGGGCCTTGAGGAATCCCTCGGATGAGCCATGATCGATCATTCCAGCGTCCTCGGTCTTCAGGTCAACTGCACGGATGGTAGATTCGCCGTTGGAGGTTGCTGTGCATAGAACAAGGTCGATGATCCCGCTCATCTCGATTATGGCTCGATCCATGCTCGCTAGAGACTCGGGGCCTTCGGGACTCCAACGCTGCCTGACCGAGCCTGTGGTCTCAACATCTAGGGCGATGTGGAACGGCATCTCTGTTCTGAGTCCCTCGAGCCTGTGGCCGTTCACCGGCTGGCGCTCCACCATCCTGCCTAGAGGGCCAGAGCCGATGCGCTCTGCCATGCCCTCAACCAGAAGGCGGGTTCGGTCGAGGTCGGCGTCGGGCGAAAGGAGCTCTGTGAACACCGTGGAATGAGTCTCGGAATCTGACAGGTGGTCCTCCCTGTGTTCTGTCCACGATGCTGGAAGAGGTGAGCTCGCCGGCTCGCCGTCGAGACCGGGGTTGCCGATTCCTATCTCCAGAATCCTGTGGAAGACAGTGCCGAGAGTCGCAGGGTCCACGTTGTCTGGCATCCCCTTTGTGGAATGTGCTTGCCCGCCGTGGGCTATCGGCTCCGGGCTCAGTCCGCCTCTGGTCTCAAACCACTGTCGGCGTTGGCACTCTTGGAACACTGGGAGCCTGCTCGGAGAGATTCTGATTCTGGTGGCCGAGTCCTGCCGAGGCTCAGGAGGGTCCTCGGCCACGGTCGTGTAGCGGGTGGCGTCATCCAGTCTCTCGATGCGCTGCAACGGAGTCGGCACGGGAGATTCGTCAGCATCCCCGAAGCAGTCTGGGTGATGGAGCACCAGCATGCCCGGGAGAGTGGCGTCGCCGCCAAGAAAGGCGTTTGAGGACATTCTGGCGGGGTCGAAGGTTCGATGGCCCCTGGTTCTGATGGCCGGGGCACTCTCATCGTCGTCCTCGTCCAGCCACGGCGATGCGGTCTCAGCCCTCCTCGCCGAGCCTTGTCGCAGCGATTCGATCCACATCTGGCCCAGTTGGGGAGTCTTCTTGTCATAGGCCCAAGGCATTCGCAGACCTTCTCCCTCGGCCCACTCCGTCCCTCTGTTCGAGCCGACTACGATCAGTCTCTCTTCTGCGCGAGTGGCTCCCACGTACAGCAGCCTACGAGCCTCAGCATCCTTGCGGGTTTGGTGTAGCACCCGGACGTGAGACCACATCGCGGAGTGCGGTGAGGAGTCGCTGGACCACGGCTTGGGATTTCCAGCGAAGAGCTCGGGGCTCACTATAAGGCGGCTGAGATCCTCGTTCCTCATGTTGGTCTGCCTGTTGGAGAAGACGTCGGCCAGTACCACCACCTTGGCCTCTAGTCCCTTAGCACTGTGTATCGTCATCACCCTGACTGCATCTCCTGGTGGGACGGTGATGGCCTCGAGGGCATCGGAACTGCGCTCCCTGAGGTCGCGAATCCTGTCCGCTAGTACCATCGCGTCGCCTCCAACCTCAGCGGCCAGCGTCCTGATGACATCGGCAATCTGCTCAACGTCCTGACGCGATACGGGATCGGGGTAGGCAGTGAGTAAGTCAGACCCGTCTATGGTCTCGTCCAACAGGTCGATTAGGCGGCCCGCCCGAGACAGGTGACTCCACCTCTCGACAAGAGCCCGCTGGCGCTCGCTCGAGCAGTGTCCTACCAATCGGGACAGGAGGTCTTCTCCTCGCCGTGAGCCTCCGATGTAATCCTGCAACTGGGCGTCGTCCATGCCAATCAGGACAGAGCGGGCTACCCAAGAAGCGTGATGACGCGACCTGGGTCTCGCAACGAACTGCAGCAGCCCCTCGATGGCGTGTGCGGCCGGCCGGCCCAGTAACCCTCCCGCCCGGTCGGCCTGAGCCGGGATTCCATTATCGTGGAGATGCCTGATGACGGTGTCCCTGATATTCGGCCTAGTGGGGAGCAGTATCATTATTTCATTGGGCGCAACGGGGTCTTCGGCGTCCATTTGGCGCCACTCGCCGTCTGCTGATCTGACTCTGACCGGAGAGCCATCGATTAGGCTGCCAACGCGTCGGGCTATCAGCAGGGCCTGGCGCTCGAGAGAATTGGGTTTGCCCGCACCGAACGGGTCCAAGTGCGTGGTCAAATCGGTGGGAGGATTGAATTCTCCCCCGGTGCTCAACGGGCATATCCACTCGATGGCTCCGGGGGAGTTGCGCTTGTCGGGGCATGCGAACAGCATCTGGGGAGTTGCATAGAAGTCGCCGTTGGGAAAGAGTCGGTGCCTGACCGAGAATACGTCCTCCCACCACTCGTTCATCGCTCTAAGAAGGCCCCCACTTGTGCGATAGTTCACCTGCAAGGCGATTAGCCCCCTCCTGCGATTCTCGACCTCGGTCCCGCTTGGTACGGGTAGATCGCGATCGGTCGCATCGAAGGGAATCCAAGAAACAAGGTCCCTCCCTCCCTGCTCCATGTGCTCGGTGGCCGTTGCGATGGTCAGGGTGTGTGCGTTCCTCGGGTCTCGGCTCCGGGCTTCGCTCCTGAGCGCTGGCTTGCGAGTCAGTTCGTCGATGCTGGCCAGTTCGTGGTCGTTCACCATCATCAGCTGCCTCGCGAACTCGAGGAAGCCGGTGACCTCTGCCTGCCTGAATGCATAGATGCTCTGCTTGACGTCTCCCACGTAGCAGACCGTTGGCTGCCAAGGGGTGTCAGGGGCGCTCGGCTCACCCTCGTCCACGCGCCTCTCTCCCCACAACCTCGAGAGTAGTCTCCACTGCAGCGGTGAGTTGTCCTGGGCCTCGTCGATGATGAAGGCCCGATAGCGTCTCCTGATTGTCCTCAGCAGATCCAGCCTGCTCTCGAGGTCGGTACGAATGGCGCTGAGACTCGAAGCTGCCTCCCCGGCTCTGCTGGGGTCGGCCTCCAGCCACTCGAGGACTGCAAACGCCGAATTGATGTGGTCATCGCGCCATGGGTTGTCCGTCATAGAGTCGAGTGCATCCTGCATCAACGAGGGATAGAACGATCTGCAGGTGGAGGGGCAGTTAGCCAGAAGAAGGTCGCCCGCTAGTCTCTGAATATCGTCGAAGTCATGGACCTCATCACGCTCCTTGAGCTTCTGTATGATGCCTTGGAAGCCTCGGTGAGCGAGATACAGGTCCTGCAGATTACGCACCTCGGCATCGAGGGTGAAGTGGTGACTGGAAGCGGGGGTATCGAGTCGCTCAGGCAGAGGAACCGGGAGCGGAGAGAGGGGAGGGGTCCAATCGGCGGGCGAGGAGGGGGGAGTCGTGTCGCTGAGCAGCAGAGCGACCCGCGTGAAGTGCAGCATCAGTCTGCCGCCGTCGGAGGACCAAGCGGATCTGAGGTCGGTTGCTATGCCAGTAATCTCGGCCTTGACGCGTGCCTTAGTGCCCGCGTCTGGTATCTTCGAGTACTTCTCTATTCCAGCCTCCCATGAATCGGAAGGAAGGTGAGCGTGGGGAAAGAAAGCCAGACTGCTCTTCATCAGGGCTGATGAATTGAGGGTGCAGACTAGGATGTGGCTCAGCCACGTCAACTGCCCCCATGCGTCTTCAGGCGGCCCCTCGCTGCTAAGGGCATCCAAACAGGCCATCCTAGAATCGGCTGGCCAGCCGGATAGAGCCATGGTCGCTGAATTCTCCCTTACCAACTCGCAGAAGCGCTGTACAATCGAATGGATCTCGGCCGTGTGTTCAGCGACCTCGGCGGTATCTACCGTTGCCATAATCTGCTGGTGCAGCAACTCGGCGGTGATGCTGTCACCATCCATCATCCTGCGAGTTGCCTCCTCGATGAACACGGATCTTCCCACTAGGCTGCGCAGCACCCTAGATGCAGAGTGCCGCCCCGAGTAGTGTCGTGCAATCCTGTCTCTGGCTGCTAGCACATCTGGGGCAATCTCGGCCGGGATACCCGCATCGACCGCCTCGCCGATGTGGGAGATCGAGCTGGGCAACCTCCAGAGGATATTCAGGGCGGACTCCACCAGCAATATCCTGCCGGTGTCCGAGATATTGTCCCGGCTCAGGGCGTCTCCGAGGATGCCACGGTACGGCGAGACTAGTTGGTTGAGGAAAGCGTCGATGGTTCCTATCGGCGCATCCTCAAGCAGGGTCAGGAGCTGTTCGCTGAATCCCTTGTGTCTGATTCTAGGGTCGCTGCGCCGAGTCCCATCATCTCCTGTGGGACCGGGCTGCAGTCGGGCGATGCTTCGACACAGTCGGTCCCGCATCTCGTCAGCGGCGCGGTTGGTGAAAGTCAGCAGCACCACTTCACCCGGAAGCAGTCCGCCCCACTGCCTGAGGTCTATGCGTTCTGCCGCTGGGGCGGATATCATGCCTCCTTGCAGTTTGGATGGTCGCTCCGGCTTGGGGAGCAGGCGGGTAGCTCTCTGGTCCTCGGTAAGGTAATGCTCGATGACACGATCGATGATCGTGCTAGTCTTGCCGGTACCCGCGCCGGCGTCGATGACGATGTGTGCATCCAGATTGAGTGCGAGACGTTGGGCGGTATTCAGACGCATCAGAAACCAGCCTCCGTCCTGACTTCGCAAACATTCCTCACCGGACAGTAACCGCACACCCGAGATGACGGAGTCGGGTGAACCCTGCCAGCAGCGGCTCCAGCTGCGACGCGCAGCGCCACTGCTAGACGCTGTGTGAGCCATGCCCGGAAGTGGTCGCTGTGGGAAGAAGGTGCCTCGTCGGGGAACCTGTGCAGGGATGTGGTGATGTCCGTGCGAGTTCCGATCTGAAGATTCTCGTGCGAGGTCGAGTACTGCGTAGACATCTCCAGCATGTGCTCAGTGTAGTGGCTGAACAGGGAGATGCCAGCAGCGACCACTAGGTCTCCGGGATGGGCAATCTCCCATGCCCTCGCGTACAGTGCCAGTTGGAGTTCATCGAGCAGTCCGTCGAAATGTCGTATCTTCGCAGCCTTGCTCTCAGAGGTCTTGAGATCCCTTATCGCCACTAGGCGACGCGGCCTCCATCCCGAGCCGTGGACCCTGAGTGGGGCGATGCTCTCGTCCCCATCGGAGTCTAGCCACTCTTGACTGGTCTCATCTATCGGCAGGATGTCGACTCGATCGATGAAGCCCCGAACCCGAATCGGTGAGAGCTCCTCGCCTCCAGCGATATCTGTTGGTATTGAGATCTCGATGCCGGCCTCATCGAAGTCGGTCATGCTCCATTCAAGGCATACCGGTGCGGCATGACGAACTGCTGATTCGGCCCTGACTATGGTCCCTACTCGGCCCAATGGTGGCACGGGGCCAGGATTGGCCAGCCACTGGTTCCACTCCTCTCTATTCATACCGGTCAGAACCATCAATCTGTGGGTCGAGACCGCATCGGTCCTGTCTAGCCAAGGGGCTCTGCTGTCCAAGGACTCCAGAGCCGTTCGCATTATCTCGTTCTCGCTCATGCCGGATAGAGCGACGCTACTCACTGAGCTGCCTTCTCCGAGTGATCTCTCGGTGCCTATTTCGAAACCTAGGGTCTGACAGATCAGGTCATGATGGACGTTGTGAAGCAACTCCCCGTGGGTACGTGGATCCAGATCCTCTGGCTGCAGTTCGTCCTGCTCTGCCCTGAGTCCGTTCGACAACCAACCCATTCTCGGACACTTGAGCCAGTAATGCAGCCTGCTTGGCGACCAGACTGGGACGTCCTGCTCTGCTCCCGTCGAATGACCATGCCTCGAATCACTGACATCTGCACCGGTCGGAAGGAGGGAAAATGGGCGGGGGTCGATGGTGGGGGTCCTCTTACCACCGGCGGCAAGGCCCCCTACTACGGGCCACCTGTCGTTCGAACGGGGAGGCTCGATGCCAGTTGGTACCCGACGGATCAGATCCGTCCTGTCGATGGAGAGCAGATGCTGGGCAGAGTCCTGTGCTAGGTAGCCGTCGTCATCGGCATGGATCGGTTGACGTCTCTCACGATCGCGTTGCAACTCCGAGTCCATCGATATCGATATGGCGCTGGGGTTGAGTGGTGGTCGGACTGATGGGAGCATGTTCCTGAGCGAAGCCCCGTCGGCCTGCCTGAGGCCACGCGGGCTGACCGGTTGCTCGGGCTCGGTGCATATCACCTCGGCGTCGTCATCAGGGTCGTGGGCTGCTGCCCATTCTCGAATGGGGGCGGCTGCAGGTGATGCGTCGTCGAGGCTTGAGTCGAGGACTAGGACTTCTGGCGCTGCAGCAAGAAGGTGCTCAAGCTGGTGCCTCGCATCCCTGATAGGGCCGTCCGGACGGAGCAAATCCAGCGAATGCCTCTCCTCGTCACCTAGGAAGGGCATCTTTGGGGCACTGAGGTCCCACGAGGAACTCGAAAGGTTGGCTAGGATGATGGTGTCAGCGGAGCAACCTAGAGCGGCAGCCGGAGTTAGTACTCTGACTCTCCCAGAGATTGGCGAAGCACTGCTGAGAATGCTCGAGGAGTGAGTAAGTGAAGTGAACTCTTCGACCCAGTCCGGACCCATTTCGGATACACTGTGGCCCAAACTTGACTGCATCGACCTGAGTTCCCGAAGGTCCCTGAGTACGGTTTGGACCACCGCTGCCGGAGTTGGCCCCTCGCCGTCACACGACTCCATCGCCGACTCCAAATCCATCATTCCGAGAATTGAGAGCAGCCAGTCGTCGCCGCTGGCCGAGGGCTCGAGTGTCGGAAGTCCCTGCCCCGTGTGGCAGCCCATCCTACTGACTTCATCAAGGGCTGTGCGATCCTCTCCTCTGAGTAGTGGCCTCAGAGAGTCCGCGACGCACAGGAGCCACCACTGCGTTGATTCCTTCCTAAATTGGTCGCGCTCAGATATCGGCGGTCTCGATATCGTCTGCAGCCATCTAGCGAGAGCTCCGGGGCCGCCTAGGACATGCTCGCCCCGAGCCAAGTGCGTCAGCATGTCTGGGTCAGCACGCGGACTTATCCTGCCCTCCGTGGGGTGAGTATCGGGGTCATTGAACGGTCTGAGTGTCGCTTGCAGCGCGAGTGATCTCAATGCTTCAAGGGAGAACGCATCAGGACCGTGGGGCAGGGTTGCCAGAGCGAGTATCCAATGACCAAGGGAGTGAGTGAGCACCGGTTGACGCGAAGGAGGGAGTGGTATCCCGAGTTCCTTCAAACCCCTCTCCCATCGCGGTAAGTTAGACTCCAACGACGGGTCCACGATGATGAGGTGGGATGAGGAACCTGCCTCAAGGCGTTCTTGCGTCAACCAAATTGCCGTCTCGAAAGAGTGTTTCTCCCTCTGTAGGAGTAAGCGCTCGACAGATTGGACTGGATTCGTCGATTCCGGTTGGTGTGGTGGCACCCATAGAGGGAGGTCCGATTGTGCCTCTATTGGGTGCTGATCGAGCAGGGACATGCCGTGATGGCCCAATCTGAAATTACCCGGATGAGCTAGTTGGTGAATTGGACAGTGCCTTGAGAGTGCGAGCATGATTTGGATATGCGAACGCGGCACCTCTGGAGGATGGTCGAGCATGATTATGCCGTCGATATCGAGTAACGAGAACGGCTTTTCCCCACTGTTCAGGCCATCTATAATGCGGGAAGAGGCCATATCTGGATGAGTTCCACCTAATCGATTCTCAAGCTGCCTGATGACAGTCCTAAAGGAAGGAATTCCCGGACCGTCCCAAGCGACAGCCATTGATTCACGCGACAAGTACGAGTGCAGCTCGGCGAGAGCTGCGGTCTTCCCCCTACCCCACCTCATCTCCGGCAGCGGGTTGATTATGGGGAATGCGAGCCTTGCCGCCTCACGGCGGCAGGATTCGTGCAACACCAGTTCAAAGCCACCCTCAGTGTTCAGCAACCTCGGTAGCCTCAGATCCGCAATCAGTGAGGATTTCAGCGAGTCGATAGTGTGGTGGAGTGTACTGTCAATCGCCTGGCCACTCGGCATTCCAGCAAGCGCCTGCTTTCTGGATTCCTCGGTCGGGTAGACGATTAGGACTCTTCCAGAGAGATCTGACTCGGATTCTGTAGGACCCAAGGACTGTCTCGAAATATGCTCTTTGAGCCATCCTGGGATAGTACCCCTAGGTACTTCCTCGCAAGTCACCTGAACGAGGGTTTTCGAGACCATGGCATCACCGAGCATATGCCATGCTCGGCCGGGGTTATTCAACCCAACTGAAAACACCTCGGTCTCAGTGAAGTATGGTGCTTCTTCGCCGAGGCACCAGCGCGGCGAGCATGCAAACCAAGATTGCCACACTTGGTGCTGGAATTATTTTCCCAACTATTCCTGGCTCGGGGGGGGAGGGTTCTAGCGACCAATCAACAAGCAAGACTGCCGACATATCATCGCCGTCCCATGCTGGGGGAACGTCGATTACAGTTGAGCCAATCGGCCCATCCAGCGGGACAGCATCATGCAGAACGTGGATGTAGTCCCCAATTCCGTTCGAACCGTCCGGGAAGCTGGCGCTGCCCTCGACGAATAGCAACCAAGCGGTGCGGGTCTCGATTGGACATTCGTCTGCACAGTTGTAGATCATCGTGGTGATGTCCCATGAGAATTCGGTAACACCCTCTGACTCAATCGCAGACAACGACATCGAACCATCGTACACGTGGGAAGGCCCGATAGCCAAAGAAGCGGAGAAGTCGCTTTGTAGGCTGTCTGACTTCGAAGTGGTGCCCAAATGGAGTCTCTCTCCATCGAAAACGGTGGTCGGAGCGAGTCGTGGAGCCCCTCCGACAGATGTGGAAGCAGTCCCGTAAATCGATTCCCAACGCTCCTCAGTACCGTTGCTGCCGAACGGGTCCTCGACCTCGAACTTGTGCCTGTGATAGTGGATGCGAGTGACATCGGCATCACCTATCGCCTCATCGAGGGTGTGTTCAGTCGTCACACAGCTGGTGCACCATGTTGCGGTATAGACCTCGATAACAGTGGGTAGGTCAATCACATCCATTGAGATTGAACTATCGGTCGTGTTCCCTGATAGGGATAGGGATATGCCCCCCAATGTGCCCCCGAGTATGCCCTCGCGTGCATCTTCCCACATACCCCCATTAGCCGCCGAGGCTTGAATCGGGATGATGATGAGGGCGACCATCAGCAGAGCTGCAAGCGTTCTCATGGTAGTCTCGAAGTGAGCGTGTTATTGAATGGTTCCGGGTTATTGAGAAGCATCGAAGGCTGCAATCGCCCTGTCGATATCATCGTCGGTTATGTGCAAATGAGTTACAGCGCGAATGGTTGAGTCGTCAATTGTCAGAGTGTCTACACCGTGTTGTGCGAGGCTGGCCACAAGTCCGTCAGCCCCGCCCTCCTTGCAGCCGATGTAGACCATATTGGTCTGAACCTGCTCCAGCTCCACGGAGTAGGAGGGCATGGCAGCAATTGCCTCGGCAAGCCCCCTAGCGCGGGTGTGATCTTCTGCCAATCGGTCGATATTGTTCTCCAGAGCAAAGATTCCTGCAGCGGCGACAACACCCACTTGGCGCATTCCCCCCCCAAACATCTTGCGCCACCGGTAAGCGCGAGCTATAATCTCCGAGGAGGCGACCAAGACGCTGCCGATAGGGGCTCCCAAGCCCTTGCTCAGGCATATCGACACCGAGTCGTATTCCCTAGCGATCCGTGCCGCATCGTTGCCCGTGGCCACTGATGCGTTGAATATTCTCGCTCCATCGATGTGGGCCCTGCAGTCACGGTCCCGGGCGGCGGCTGCGATAGCGTCCATGGTTTGGAGTGGGTAGCAAGTGCCACCGCCCCTGTTTGAGGTGTTCTCGACGCAGACGAGAGTGCCGTTTGGATAATGTCCGAGGCTGCCGTCACCCTTGCGGATGGCCTTTGCTACGTCAATTGGGTCCATTATCCCCATTTTCCCGGGAACCAGGGCGACTGAAGCACCAGAAAGGGCGGCGAAACCTCCACCTTCGTAGATGTATATGTGACTGTATTTCTCGGTGATGATCTCGTCCCCTGGTTCCGTCTGGGCTCTGATGGCGGTGGCGTTGCACATCGTTCCCGATGGCACAAACAGCCCCGCCTCCTTGTCGAGCATCTCAGCCATGCGATTCTGCAGATCTATTACTGTGGGGTCATCACCGAGAACATCGTCGCCAACGACGGCGGAGGCCATGGCCTCCCTCATGGCTGGCGTTGGCTGCGTGACCGTGTCGCTGCGTAGGTCAACGCGGTCGCTTGGATAGTCGCGCATGGATGACCTAATGCTCTGGTTCACATAACTCGTGCGCTTCCACAATCAGCGCTTCGATCTCATATCCTCGGCATATAGATAGGACTTCTTGTGAGCCCTCTGTTCCTTCTTCTTCCTTTTTACCAGATGCATGATTGCTAGAGAGCCCCCAAGCATGGCGGGAACAGCGAACATCAGGAAAGTAAGCCACAGTGGCCTCTTCGGCTTTTGGCAGGCAGTCTGGCCTTCGAGTTCTTGGATCTCCCCTGAAGGGCACTTAAACTGCTCAATGGACCCGGACTCGGGCACGTAGTGACCTGGTTCGGCATTCTTGCAATGGTTCTTCCTCGAGTCCCCTTGAAACGTTCCTGGCTGGCAAGGCATCTGAGAAACCGAACCCGTGCTGTTCACGAAGTTGCCTGGCGATGCATCGAAGCAATCATCTTGGCCTGCCTCCGGTTGGTAACTACCTTGAGTGCATGTACTCTGTGACAAGGCGCCTTCATTGGGGACATGGTGTCCGGGCATAGCATCAGTGCAACCGTCCTGCCCTCCCGAATCCTGGAAGGTCCCAGCAGAGCATGGCGTTTGAGCCGTAGAGCCCTCACCAGAGGCAAAGTTCCCCGGGCTTGAGGGGACACACTCGGACTGGCCAGGTTCCGATTGGAACATACCCGGTTGACACGGAATCTGCTCGGAAGCCCCGGAATCGTTGACGAAGTGTCCGGGAGAGGCCTGCATGCAAACCGATTTGCCTTGGTCGGGCTGGTATTTCCCGGGGGGGCATGGCGCAGGCGCAGAGGTGCCGTCGGCACTCACGATCTGCCCCGGAGGCGCCTGTTCGCACCCCGTACCGCCCGATTCCGACTGATACTCCCCCGATGAGCAGGGGATTTGGGTCGTTGCACCGTCTAGGCTCACGTAGTTGCCGGGTTCGGCCTGAGTGCACTCAGACTGGCCCGGTTCTGAGGCGAACGTGCCCGCCGGGCAGGGGATTTGGGAGATTGCTCCGGGGGGGGAATAGTTTCCTGGTTCCGCTTGGAGGCAGGAGGTCTGCCCTGCCTCGGGTTGGAACGTTCCATCCTTGCAGGGATGCTGGTTTGCCGTTCCTTCGGCGTCTGTGAAGTTGCCTGGGTCCGTCTGGAGGCAGGAGGTCTGACTAGAATTTGGCTGGAAATGGCCGGGTGGGCATGGCGACTGGGATATCTGCTGGGCACCAGATGTGAAGTAGCCGGGAGATGCTTCTGTGCACTGTGCTTGGCCTGAATCGGCCGAGAAGGTGCCGGAATGGCATGCCACCTGAGCGGTTGCACCAGCAGAAGGGACATGGAATCCCCGAGTGGCTTCGAAGCAAGAGCTCTGTCCCGTCAAAAACTGATAGGTCCCCGGGGGGCATGGAATTTGGTCGTGGGCCCCTTCTCCACCCTGAACGATGTGTCCGGCATCGGCTTGGAGGCATTCAGATGCCCCATAGTTGGGTTGGTAGCTTCCTAGTAGGCATTGGGTTTGACTGGTGGATGCGCTTTCGGAGCTGTAGTTGCCGGGGTCAGCCTGAATGCAGGAGGTCTGACTGCCCAGCGGTTGGTAGTTGCCGGGTTGGCATTGGGTTTGGTTGGTCGCCGCGGTAGTGTTGACGAAATGGCCAGGGGACGTCGTAATGCACACTCCCTGCCCCGAATACGGCTGGAAAGAGCCCACGTCGCAGGGAAATTGCTCGTATGGAGGGATGCCGTCAGCGTACCAGCCAGGGTCGGTCTCTACGCAAGTCACTCCTGAAGCGTAAGTCCCGACGGGGCACCCATCAGGGAATGGATCGAAGAGATTGACTATCCCATCGTCATCATTGTCTCTCTCGCTCATCAGAGCGTGCCTACCGTACTGGTCCCCGATATCGACATAGGCAGGGACATCGCTGTCAACGCCCTCGCCGAGCCCTAGTGCTCCTTCTTCATGGGCTCCCCAGCAGTAGACGGATGCGTTGGTCGCTACCGCGCAGGAGTGATAGTTGCCTGTCGTTATCTCGGCCACCCCGAGTCCGGATGGCATCGAGACGCTGACGGGGGTTGAACTGTTGGTAGTGGTACCGTCACCGAGTTGCCCGTAGTCATTTCTCCCCCAGCAATAAGCGCTACTGTCATCGAGAATCGCGCAAGTGTGATGGCTGCCCGCGTCTATTGAAATGGCTGTCCTCCCCGGGGGCAGAGACGCGACCCTTGGGTAAATCGAGTGGTCGTTGGTGCCGTCACCGAGTTGCCCGTTAGTATTGTTCCCCCAGCAATACACCAAACCGTCGTCGAGAATGCCACAGGTGTGCTTGAAGCCTACATCGAGTGCGACCAACGAGCGGTTCGCAGGGAGTACCGAAATAGGCGTGGGGGAGTACTTGCTGGTGTTGGTCCCAACACCGAGGTGGCTATTCATGTTCAGGCCCCAGCACATTCCGCTACCGTTGTCGAGGATGACGCAGGTCGCGTCCACGCCAGCGTTAATCGATACGGCAGTCCGTCCGGGAGGGAGGTCAATTTCTTCTGGGGAATCTACAACATCAGTTCCCGGTTCGCCATTGCCCACTTGTCCGTTGTCGTCCCTCCCCCAGCAGTAGAGGGTCAGGTCAACTGCTATGGCGCAAGTGTGGTGGATACCGGTAACCACAGTGACGGCGGCCTTCCCGGCCAATGTGGTTGGCCCGTGGGGTTCATCCCACCACCCGCCATAGTGGCCGTGCCCGATCTGGCCGTTCCAATCCTCCCCCCAGCAGTAGATGGAGCCGTTTGACGCCAACAAACAACTGTGATGGCCATCGGCGCCGCTCATCTCCACTGCGTCCGGTGGATAAGTTGGCATATTGACGGTTACAGGGGTATGTACGGTGTAAGAATCCCCATTTCCGAGGTATCCTTGACCCCCTCTCCCCCAGCACTGCATCGCATTGTTGTCCATCACCACACAGGTGTAGTTGTATGCTGCTCCGATTGCAGTCAGAGAATGTATTGATCCAAGGGTTGAGCCAGGGAAGTTCAGGCCCGAATGGGTATTGAGGGCACTATCTTCTTTGGCCAACTCGACACTATCATCGGAGTGGAGCGTTGATGATGCTGACATGCCAAGAAGCAGTATGACGAGGGTGATTGGCAGGATGCTATGGCATCCGTCTTGTGCGCCCATGGGGCCCCGACGTTGCATTGGGAGTATTAACGGTTGTTCGGGCATTTCCATAAAGAGGGCTCCTGAATGGGGCGGGGGATCTCGACTATTCATCACAGCGCCGGTTCTTGCCTTGGTGGATGGGAACCTAGAGCCACCCAAGATGCTGGTCGTATTGGGGGTGGCAGACTCTATCACTTCTATAGATTGGTCAAATACTTAAGTGATGGACAACCTGTGAGAGGTCGTGGCAAAGGAACCGACTGCGGAGCAGGCAACGAAGATAATCGAGGCTACCTACCGGGAGTTCATCGAAGAGCCCGAGCTCTCCGAGAGGATAGAAAAAATCCCCATGCTCCTCGAGAAGTTCGAAGGGAACTACGCTACGATGATCAAGAAGCTGCAATCCAAGTACGGAAAGGTATCCCCCAAGGCAAAGGAGGTCGAACCGGAAGTGGCCGAGGAGGCTGCTGAGGAGGCTGCCCCGAAGAAGAAGGCTGCGGCCAAGAAGATAGATCCTGCAGAGGCGAAGGTCGCTGCGAAGGCAGAGGTAGCAGAGGCGAAGGTCGCTGCGAAGGCGAAGGCGGCAGAGGCGAAGGCGAAGGCGGCCGAAGATGCCCAAGCGGCGAAGGCGGCCCAGGCTGCTGCCAAGGAGATGGCGAAGGCTCAGATTCAGGCGAAGAAGGCGATGGCATCAGAGGCCAAGACCGTGGCGAAGGCTGAGATTGAGGCAAAGAAGGCTGAGGCGGGACGGAGGGCCGCCGAGAAGCAGGCCAAGGCTGCAAAGAAAGCGCTAAAGAAGGCTCAGGAAGGTCCGAAGATGTCGCCAGAGGAGTTGCGAGCGAAGGAAAAGGATCTCAAGTCGAAGGCTAAGGAAGAGGGGCAGGCTGCCAAGATTGCCGAGCAGGAAGCCAAAGCTTCTATTGCCGAAGTCAAGGAAATTACAAAGGATCTCGCCAAGGAGGGCAAGGCTGCGGCCAAGGCCGAAGCCGAACTCAAGAAGGCCGAGATGGAGCGGAAGGTCGCTGAGAAGCAGATTGAGGCTTCGGGGAAGGCCAAGTCGAAGGCTTCGGAGGAGCTAGAGGCTTTCCAGAAGAAGCGTGAGGAGGCCGAGGAGAAGCTCGAGACTCAGATGGCTGAGAAGCAGCAGGCCCTGGAAGCATCGAAGGAGGATGCGAGCGAGGCTAAGGAGGCCATGATGGAAGTGAGGGCCCAAATGAAAGACGAGATTAAGGCCGCCAAGTCCCTGAAGAAGGATGTCGTTGCCAAGCAGAAGGAGATTGCGAAGGTCAAAGTGGAGGCCGAAAAGGCCGTGGCTGAAAAGAAGAGGGTAGAGCAGGAGATCGAGGATAGTCACAAGTTCAAGGACCAGGCCGCGCAAGAGGCCGAGCAGGTCAAGGCTGACATCGAACGTATTCAGAGCGAGATGAAGGGCAAAGAGGATGCTTTGGTAGGTGTTGAGACCGAGGCTCAGAAGGCAGAGAGAGAGGCTCACGAGGCTGACCTGAAACTCAGGGCAGATAAGCTCGAGAGGGAAGAGTTGATTCTAGAGCGGGTCGGCCTCAAAGCCGTCCAAGTTAACTGGGCCCAGATAGGAGAAGGCGAGGACGAGGAGCCTGACGATCTGACTAAGATTGAGGGCCTGGACGAGTTCTCACAGAAGAAGCTCAATGTGCTTGGTATACATACCTACGAACAGATATCTCGACTGGACCCACTCACTTCAGAGGTGGTGAATGATGCTTTGGAATTCATGCCCGGTAGGGTCACAAAGATGATGTGGTCTCAGCAGGCAATGAAATTGATGTCATCGCAGCAATAATCCACTCTGCCAAACTTAGGTGTGCCCCAATTCTTCGGAAGGAGTGGAATAGTACGATTGCTGATTACTCGGCCAGGGTGCTGGCAATCTGACGCACTTTTGTGAACATGTTCAAGAAACCGTTTGCCCGGCTCGGAGTTAGGGCAGTATCGAGTCCCATTTCCTGAACGAAGTCAAGCGAAAAGTCGGCCACTTCGGTTGCGGAGAGGCCATTTAGAGCCACCGCAGTGATTGCCATCAAACCCCCAACTATCCTTGCTTCGGAGGCACCCCTCAAGTGGAACTTTCCCTCGTCGTCGAGTTCGGCGGTGATAAACGCCTCCGACTGACAGCCGTGCACGAGATTCGCATCGGTCCACTCCTCCTCGGGGAGCGTATCGAGGTTGCTAGCCCAGTCGTAGAGCATCTCATATCTCTCCATCTGGCTGGAGACACCCTCGAAATCATCGATGATTCGTTGCAGTCTACTAGGCCAGCGACCCCCATCAGAGGTCTCGGAAGCGGGGCGAGAAGAAATAGTTCGATGAGTCGTCACTTTGGTTTCGGCCCGTTCCGCCTTTCGATTCTGAATGATGAAAAGTAGGTCCTCGTCGCGCTCCTGAATCTCTGGTTTGGGCATCTTCAGACGCTTGAGCAAGGCTGGCACATCGTAGCGAGACTCGAGATCATCAGCTAGCATGTGAATTTCACATCCAGCGGGTAGTTCATCGAGTGCGCTGCGAATCTTCTTGATCGGGAACGGGCAGTGCAGCCCACGAACGTCCACCACAAAGGGTTCCTCGCTCATCAAGGAGTTCTCGCTGGTTCCCGATTTCAACTTTCGCGCTTCCCTCAGAAGGCGAAGTCTCTCTCGAGCATATCCGTGCTAATTGACTAGAGGGAGGTCGCCGGTGATCTTGTCTATTGCCTCCCGGGAATCAGGACCGATCCCTACCACCGTAACAGTACCTGGTGGAATCTCCGTGTGCCCAGCATCTGTGACTAAGTGGCATACTAAGCCAGATTTCTTGGCCTTGTTATGGATTTGTTTCAGGGAGATCAAGTCAGGGACTTTGCAGACTATCTTCCTCGCTCCTACCTTGATGTAGCGATCTAGGGCGCGCGGGCTTTTTCGCTTAGCTACGAGGACGCATTCGGTTGCGGCATGGGCACATTGTGCGGCGAGCTTTCCCTTCGACAGTTTGAGGTCATGTCTGGTCACGAGGACCATGGTTAGTTCCTCATCTCGTGGCAAGGTCGCTCAACGCCGAAGGGGATGGGGACTGCGCATACCTGGACATCAGGTCAGTAAGTGGAACTGCGAGCCAAGCAACGAATGCGACATTGCCAGCAGCGTGCAGCAGGTCGAATGGGATTCCGGATACGATGTACATCGGCAGGAGTTCGGGAGAAAGCGTGTGCAGGGCGCTGAGGGAGACAATCCAATCGAAGGCTAATGCTGCCACGGCCGATGTCGCTGCCAACTTGGTCGTTGCAATGGTTCCATTCGGGTACAGCCTGCTGGAGAGCAATGCGCCTACGATACCAACAGCAGACCATCCTGCGGCTTGGTAGAAGGTCCAGAGGCCATGGCCAAGTATCATGTTCGATGCGAGGGCTACTGTCGCAGCTAGGGCGACTGAGCGAGAAGCGCCGAAGTGGATGCCAGTAAGAAGAACGATGACTGTCACAGGCTGGATGTTTGGAATCGGGTCTAGCAGAACACGTCCTGAAACTGCGAAGATGCCGAGGAGCGCAAGGGCCAACCAGTCACTGTGTGGGGTCAGATTTTGCTCGGCGCGCCAGAGCGCCCAGCCAATCATCACCAGCAGCGAGGTGTTGAGGACTAGCATCGCCATGGGACTAAGCGTGACCATGTGCGCGTCAATCATCAGAACCCCCCGTCACATTGGGCACTTCTCCCCACTTGATGATTGCGTTTCTCAAGCCATCACCACGTGTCGATACGCCAAGTCAGAACGCTGTCTTCGACCAGAGCTAGATCGGAGATCCCTACCATCGCAACGGCTCCGTTGTGGTATAACGACCAGGAGGCTCCTGAAGTCCCGTCATCCGAGCAGGTCACGGCGTCACAAGCATGGATTCCGCCGAGGGAGTCGATCATGATGCCGAAGGAGAATTCTGTGTAGCTCATTGAGAACGAGTCGCCTGTAGCATCTATTGCTGCTCCTAGTAGGTCCATTCCGATCTCGTATCCCTCAAATCCACCGACGCAGGAGCCGGTCTCGTTCCACATTGGGTCTACGAACAACTCTCTGCCAGAGGTGTCCAGATGGTGCCTACCGTCCTCGAATCCCTCCGGGGCATTCCCCTCGGGGAAGTGGAAGCACACTGCCTGCCTTCCGTCCCACTCCTTGGGCAGCCCGTTATGCGAATCGTCGTTGTCTAGCACCAGATTGGACATTCTAGACCATTCAGTGGCGATTGTGGAGGAAGTGAGCAGGAGCATCACGAGCCAAAATGTGGATAAAACTCTGAGACGCTGATCGGGGGATGACATGCCGTAGATTACGAAAGTGTTGGCTAGGATGAAGACGAGGATGGGCAGCAGAACCGACACGGGGATGCCAACGTTCGGAACAAGTAGTTGAACTATTCACTCGGTTTCCGTAATCTCTCGGATCTTCTCCCGAAGCACTTCACTGACAGTCTTCCCATCGGCTGAGCCACCCAATTTCTGCATCACAATGCCCATCAGTGGTCCGACTGCACCCATTCCACGGTCTCTGACTAGATCCGTGCTCTCATCTATCGCAGCATCTACTGCAGCCTCGACCGCTCCCGAATCGGCCGGGGTGAATCCACGGGATATTGCCTCCTCCGACATCCATCTCATGAGAGATTGGATATCCTCCGTTTCAGCAGCCTCGACCAAAGTCTCGATTCCCTCTCGAGTCATTGCGCCTATCTCCCTTAAGTGGATGGCTACGGCGAGAGCGCCCACATTCCGTGTCCCATATTCCAGCAGTGCACTTGCCCACGCCTTTCCGGGGAGGTTGAGTTCTCCCTCCATGCCTTCGAAGAGCAGGTCGTCTAGCTCACCATTCAATAGCGCCTCGATCTGGTTCGACGATAGGTCGTGCCCCTGCAAACGAGCCATCCTCTCTGCAGTGGTTGGAGGGAGGTTGCCGCGGATGGCATCCCAGTGCTCAGATGTGATCTCAAGTAACGGAATGTCGGTCTCCGGATACATCCTCGCTTCGCCGGGAAGCGGTCTCATTGCCGTGGTTGTTCCATCATCGGGCTGCCCTTTACGAATGACGACGTTCCGGACCTCTCTGGGAATCCTATGGAATGCGAGTCTCACCCGGTTGACTACTGACTCGAGTGCTAGTTCTGCCTGCCAGGCCGGTGCTACGCACAAGGCGAAGGCATCGGACTCATTCAGCGATAAGCGGGAGCGGACCGAATCAACCTCCTCTGTGGAGATTCCGTAATCCGGGAGTTCGTCCGAATGGAAAATGCCGGCAACGCCCGCTAGCTTTGCAGCACTGGCGAGTTCGCGACCTAGCCTGGGGAGTTGCGCCCCGTTAGCATCCTCTGCTTTGATTCCAATCTTGCCTGAGAACCCCGCAAGGCCGACTCCGTGAACGGTGGCTCCTTGGTCTAGGGAGTTGCGAACCATTGCCGACTCACAGTCACCGAAGACCTCGGTCAGGTCATGTACAACTAGGGAAATGCGAGAGGACGCTGCCAGCGCAACCCTATTCTCACTGGGAATGGAATCGTCCGCCCTGTCGGGTGGCAGTGGGGGGAGAGAGGCTTCCTTGCGCAACTCATTGGCAAGACGATAGAAATGGAGCTGCCGTGCCATCTCGAGCCGGATGATTCCGGGAATCCAATCGAGGTCCTGACATCCCTTGATCTCGACTCGGTCGCCACAAGCAATGCTAACGTTGAGATCCTGCCTGATTGAGCCTAGGCCGCGTCTGACCTGTCGGGTGTCTCTGAGGAGCCTCCCAAGTGCAATCGCCGTCTGCTTGGCATGCTCCGGGGATTTGACATCGGGCGCGGTAGCGACCTCCACTAGGGGGACTCCAAGTCTGTCAAGGGTGTAGAACACGGTCTCTCCGTAATCCGATGCGATAGTACCGAGTTTTCTCGCAGAATCCTCCTCCAACGAGATGAGGTCGATTCCCACCTCGCCCGAGTCCGTATCGATCCTGCCTCTCGTCGCAATCAGGGTAGTCCTCTGGAATCCGCTGGTGTTCGAGCCGTCAACCACTGTCTTGCGCATCGCCTGTAGATTTGGGATTGGCTTGGCATCCATCATGGCGGCTACCATTAGAGACGCTTCCACCGCAGATGCATCGTGTTTCCGAGGTGGTGCCTCGTCCAGCTCAATCAATCCGGAATTCGGTGTCTGTACATACTCAAAGGCACGGTTCCTCATTTGTTCAAAACGGGCTGCGACGTCTATTTTTCCGCCTTCACCCTCCGAGGCCCTGAGCTTGCGGTTGGACCGATTCCAATCTTTGGGAATGTCTTCCAATTTGAAGTCGTACAACTCACTAGGCATCCTCGAATGCAGTTTATCGGTGGCGAGTTGTTGGTGAACCTCCAAGCCGCACATGAAACCCAGTACCACCGGATTCAGCGCGTCGGGCTCGCTTGTGTTTCCGGTGGGCTCCATGGTACTGTATGCGGGGATGGGGGTGACGCTCATAGGGTCAGCGGACATATTCGAAGCGATCTAGGCGAGGGCTATACAGCTCACCACTAGTCAGCATCTTTGAGATTATCTCGTCAACGACATTCTCTGGAATATTCTTCGGCAGGGCGAGATTGTATATGTCAAGGCGATCGGCGTGACCCTTCTCGTTGACCATATCCCTGATTATGGTCCTGATTGTGGTGTTTGCACGCCTTGTGCTGGAAGTAACCCCAGAATAGATTTCTGATGCGTCAGTGATGTTTGACTCTTGTCTCCAATGCTTGTAGACCCCGATTGCCATTTTCGCGTCTTCCTCATCGGCTATTTCCTTCAGGTGCATTCTAGCGTGGGCCTCAGTAAGGCGAATGAGTGATTCCAGTGCACGAGCGGTAATCGGCACTACATCGGAGCCCTCAAGATCGTCGTCAATCTTCCCGAAGGAAACGCGAGTGGCCGTATAGTACTCGAGAATCATCTCCTTAGCCTTCGTGTCGATCGTGGGGTGTACGTTCCGCTTGGCGTAGGCAATGTACTTTCTCAGGAAGTCGGTCGTCAGGTACTCCTTATTGTCCACCCCAATAGAGATGATTTTATCCTCTTCAGAGGAAATCGGATCGAAGTCGGCTCCACCCTCAATTTTTTCCTCACTCATGGCTTTGGAGCGGGTCTCGAGAATATGCCTGGCAACCCGTTCGTCGTCCTCCACCCTAATCTCATCCCTGATCATCCAAATAATATCAAATCTAGACGCAAGGGGCACGGGTAGCCCGGTTTCTTTGAATGAATACATTACACTGATATTGCTACCACGGATAGAGAACCTGCCCTGAACAGGATTGGCGGCTGCCAGAACAGAGCATCGTGCCGGCAGGGTGGCAGTGATGCCCCCTTTGGAAATCTGGATCTCCTGTTGTTCCATGGCAGGATGCATCGTCTTGCGATCATCCTCGGAAATCTTGTCAAACTCGTCTATCGCCGCCAGCCCCCTATCCGATAGAGGTAGGATTCCAGCTTCTAATCCGAACCTCCCGTCATTGAACGCGTCCCTGACAGCAGCTGCGGTCAGGCCGGCTCCAGAAACACCCCCTCCAGAGGCTAGTTTACCACGGGGGGAGATTTTTATCATGTACTTGAGAAGTTGTGATTTCGCAACCCCCGGATCCCCCATCAGCAGGATGTGAATGTCACCCCTGAGTCGGGTATTGTCCGGGTTAATCCTAGAGACGCCACCGAACAGCTGCAAAGCTAGGGAGCGTTTGACGGCTGGCATGTCTCCGATGGCGAAAACTGAGGGAGCAATCGAGTTCTGCATCAAAGTGAGCAGCTCCTCCCCCCTTTCAGAAATGGAAATTATCTTCTCCTTGTCCTCATCGCTGATTGATATCTCGGTAAACGGAACGCTCTCGTGCTCAGAACTGACCAAATGGTAGACAATGTCGAATAGTGGGGTTTTCTTGCCCTTCTTGACTTCAGTGCGAGCAAAAGGGACTACATTTGCAGTAATCCGCTGTCCGGGAAGATGCTTGTTCACCTGATTCCCCTCGACGAGGACCATGCCCCTTCCAGGTTGAGCGCCGCTAGGGACATTCTCGGGCAATTCCTGAATCTCAATCCACTGATTATTCACCATTCTAGAGTTCAACAGCACAAGTTCGAAACGGGTCACTGGTCTAGAGCTACCACAGCCCCCAAGTGCCTGAGGACACGATAGTGGTTCCTTCAGTTGCCTCTCGTTATCTTGTTCAATCTCGATATCGTGTCCGCAAGACTCGCACTTGAACACGGCCATGTGAATTCTGGGCTTGATCTCAGACATCTTGGTCACGATGACATCAACGCTTCGCATTCTATTGATATCGGCACTGCCAATTTCTCGAAGCGGCCTTCGGCTATCCTTGGGTAGCTCACCGACACGAAGCAAGGGCTCAACGTCCGCCCCCCGCTCTCTGCAAATTTCCATCAGCATCCTTGAGCCGGCTGCGAGGATTTTCCTGGGGTATTCTAGTACGTCCTCGGCAAATTCCGGATCGAAACTCTGCAGATCGTGGAACGAGACAGCCAGAAATGGTAAATGAGTCTGGCCAGAAATAAGCATCATCACCTCTGATTCCTTAGCCTCCTCGAGGAAGGTCCTCCATCTCGCGGAGGCATCATGTGCTGCCATCGTCAACTGATTTCACCGCCGGGCTTTGCCACTCTGTGAAGTAGGCCTATGAACAGTGTGGTCGTGAATTCCAACCCCATTGCTTCCAGTGGAGAATAGTGGCCCCCGCAGGCACGCAATCGGAGTACTGGGCGCTTCTACTGCAACTCCCCTATGAATTTCGCCAGTCCATAGGAAGAAGTGCTTGGGTGAGTTTGAAGTCAAGAAGGCCAATCGAGGCCCATGGAGCACAGGCGCTTTGGTCGCGACGTGTTCGTCAGGCTCGACCCGGGCGACGAAATGCATGCCTCTATTCGCGAATTGAGTGGATATGGGATTACAGTGGCTGCGATCACAAGCGGAATCGGCAGGGTACGTGACACCGTGATTGGGTACCTAGATGCAGATGGTGTTTACCAGAAAGTGGTTCACCAAGCCCCAATGGAACTCCTCTCAACTCAGGGGAACCTCGCTCCCGGACCCGATGGCCCGTTCACCCACATCCACATCGTCGCCACTGATGACGACCACGTAGTTCACGGAGGTCACCTGTTCGAAGCGACCGTGGAAGTCACCGCCGAGATTCACCTGCGCGTGCTAGGAGAGGAGGGTGTGCCCTTCCAGCGAGAGGCGACGGAGAGTGATTTCGTTCGGCTCGCCTTCTGTAACTTGGGGTGATTTCGTGAGAGTTCTATTCGCTCACGGTTTTGAGGGGAGTCCTACGGGATCAAAGGTTGCTTACATGAGAGATGCACTGGGTTGGGATGTTACTGCACCCAAGATGTCGCAGTTGGGATGGAGCATAGCTAGTCAGACCGAGGTTCTAATTCGTCACATGGATAAAGAGCAGTTTGATCTTGTTGCTGGCTCTTCAATGGGCGGTCTCGCTGCTGCAAACGCTTCTTCGATGAGGCCAGGAGCAGCAATACGATTGCTTCTGATAGCGCCATCCTTTGGCTTGTCCGAAAACTGGGAGGGGATGGAAGAAGCAGGGAGGAGTGCTTGGAAACACACAGGGGAGAGGCGTTACACGGGCTTTGAATTGGACATAATCCTCCCATGGGAGTTCATGGAATCGGCAGAGAAAATGTCTTGGCCGAAGACAGCGCATCCGACGGCCATAATGCATGGAATAAATGATGCAGTGGTTCCAATTAGCTATTCACGCAAGGTTGCAGAAGAGTGCGCAAATGTGAAGCTCCATGAAGTCGATGATAATCACCGTATGAAGGAATCTTTGCGTCTCATACCTGATATTGTGGCAGGGCTAATGAGGGGGGCCGGGGACGAAGCAGCGACTCTGTTAGAGGAAATCCACAATAGACAGGGTATCACTGAGGAGAAGCTTGAGGTACCCGAGCAATTGTCTACAGGGGTGAGTGGTGTCGAAGAGCAGGATTTTCAGGTGGCAGATGATGTTGATGATGATCACGGGTCAATAAGTGATGCTGCAAATAAATCTGAAGAGGCTGAAAAAGAAATCCAAGATATGCAGGCTGAGATGAAGAGGCTCGAGGCTGAGATGGCTCAGAAGCAAGAGGCACTTGAGGCGTCAAAGGAAGAGATGAGGGGGCAAGCGGCTCGTGATAGGGCGGAATCCGAGGAGGCGCGGTTGGAGGCCGAGGCGAGGGCGGAGATTGAGGAAGCACGCAAGAGGGCGGAATCTGAGGTGGTTGCAGCCAAGGTGGAGGCTGAGGTGGCATTTCGGAAGGCGGAGGTCGAGGAGGCCGAGGCCGAGGAGGCACGCAAGAGGGCGGAGGTCGAGGAGGCCGAGGCCGAGGAGGCAAAAGCAGAGGCTGCGGCTGCCGAGAAGAGGGTCGGCGAAGCTATTCAAAAAGCCGAGATAGCAGGAAGGGACATCGAGCAAATAGCGGCTGAAGCGGAGAAAGAAGAGAGAGAGGGGGGCATTCTTGAGAGAGTTGGGCTTAGATCAGAACAAATTAACTGGGCCCAGATAGGCAGAGTTGAGAATGGAGAGTCAGATGATCTCACTAGAATCAATGGTATAGACAATTTTACGCAGAAGAAGCTCGGTGTCTTGGGAATCCGCACATTCGGACAGCTTTCAAAGATGAACCCTGAGGTTGCTGAGGTTGTAAATGACGCTTTGGAGTTCATGCCTGGAAGAGTTACCGAATTGATGTGGGCACAGCAGGCTATGACATTCATTGGATTGGAAGAAGTTGGGGGTGATTCACAAATTGTGGTGGCGGAGGGCGACGATTCTGACAAAGTGGGTCTGAATGAAATTAACTGGACTCAGATAGGCAGAGCAGAGGATAAGGAGCCAGACGACCTCACGAAGATTCAAGGGTTGGATGAGCTAATCCAGAAGAAGTTGAATGTAATGGGAATTCATACATTGGAGCAGATTTCCAAGATGGATAATGTGACCGCCGATGCAGTAAATGGGGCTCTGGAGTTTATGTCTGGAAGGGTCACGAAGATGATGTGGGCACAGCAGGCTATGACACTCATTGAACAGTGCGACTAACCCCCTGGTATCGAGTACTCGCTTAATGGCCTGTTGAACCAAGGAAGTACTCGCCGATCTCTGGGTCGGTCAGGATGTGCTGGGCGTCACCAGAGTGTACCACCTTGCCGCTGGCCATAATGTACCCTCGATCAGAGCGAGCGAGGGAAAGTCGAGCGTTCTGCTCGACGATGAGGATGGTGATGCCGGTCTCGCGCAGGGAGTCTATGCGCTCGATAATCTGCTGCTGGTAAAGCGGTGAGAGGGCGGCCGTGGGCTCGTCGAGCAAGAGAAACTTGGGATTCGAGATTAGTGCACGGGAGATTGCCAGCATCTGCCTCTCGCCGCCCGAAAGAGAGGCAGCGAGGTCATGCTCGCGCGAGCGTAAATCCGGGAACATCTCAAGCGAGCGTTCGATGCGCTCGATGAGGGTGTTGTTGGGGAGGGAGTTGCCACCCATCTGGAGGTTCTCCTTGACGGAGAGCGAGGGGAACACGTTGTCCACTTGAGGGACATAGGCTATGCCTAGGTTGACGAGCTGATCTGTTCGCCAGCCGGAGACTTGCTTGCCCCCGTACTCGATGTCGCCACGATAGTATGTCGCTATACCGAAAATCGTTTTGATTAGTGTCGACTTGCCGCAGCCGTTGGGGCCGATGACCGTCACGAATTCGCCCTCGTCTACGTGCATGTCAATCCCGTAGAGGATCTGGACCGAGTCGTAGCCGCCCTCGAGCTCTCTGATGTCTAATAGTCGGGTCACTCTTCCTCACCCCCTGTTTCACCAACTGCTCCAAGGTAGGCCTCGATGACCTCCCTGTTTCCCCGAACCTCGTCAGGCGTGCCCTGCATCAGAATCTCACCCTCGTTCATCACGATGATGCGATCAACGCCCTGCCTGAGGATGAAGTCCATGTTGTGCTCGATGATGAGGACCGAAATTCCGGTCTCATCAACAATATTCCTCAGGTTGTTGAAAATCTTCATGGCCAGGGGGCCTGCTACCCCTGCTACAGGCTCGTCTAGAAGCAGGAGCTTTGGGTCCCCCATCATTGATCGACCGATGTCGACGAGCTTGCTCTGCCCACCGGAGAGCTCGCTGGTCAGGTTGTGGGCCATGTGAGGAACCTCGAGCTGGTCAAGAACAGAGTATGCCTTGTCCAAGCGCTCCTCCTCTGCGGGATTGCCGAAGGGTATCAGAAGCGCTCTCACAGAATCCCCCAACGAGCTCCCGAACTGCCCCCTCGGTGGCACCATGAGATTCTCAATAACCGTCATCTGGCGCCACAGTCTAGTGTGCTGGAAGGTCCGCGTCATTCCCATCTTCTGAATCTGGTCGGGCCTCTTGTCGGAGATGTCCCGACCAAACAACTCCACGGTTCCAGAAGTCTGATCCAGCAGTCCGCTTATGCAGTTGAACGTGGTCGACTTGCCGCAGCCGTTGGGGCCTATGAGCCCAACAAACTCGCCCTCCCCTACCTCGATGGACGCGTCATTTACGGCCACAAGTCCTCCAAACTCCTTGCGCAGTCCTTCCACCTTGAGCACAGGGCTCATTCCGAATCACCCCCTGTTGGGCGATTGGGTCGGCTTGGGACTTCAGGTAGCAGGCCCTTCGGGTTGTACTTGAGAGAGTAGAGCATCAGGAGGCCTACGAGCATGACTTTCACGTATGCCATGCTTGCCCCTATGATTGACACGTCTCCCGTGAGGTTAGTCGCCGCTTCAATCGACCTCTCCCCCCCCATCATGACTGCCGTGAAGGCGAACACGAGGGCGCCGCAGATGCCAATCTCAGAAATAATCCTAGACCTGATTGCGAGTCCTATTGTGGCTATCACCAAGAACGTCTTGGCGACTTCCCACTGTTCGGTTACCAGCCAACTGAAAAGGAGGTCTATGCGTTCTGCCGTGGTGAATAGCGGGAGGTCGGGCGAGCTAGCCGCGATTAACACGTTGAACACGAAGTCCATCAGCACGATGATGAACGCTCCGACGACCATTCCGCGATTATTCGCAGCGCCCCCGATGATGAATGCGGCCCATACGAGGAAGGTTGACTTAGCCGGCGACATGAACGTGGGCTCGAATCCTGTCAGTTTCCAGGCCCAAATTGCTCCTGCCAGCGCTGCTATTGCGGCTCCGAGGGCGAGGCTGGCTGCTTTGTGAGTGAGAACGTCGTGACCGTGGTGCTGGGCCACCTCCTCGTCCTCCCGGATAGACTTGAGGATTCTTCCCCAGGGAGAGGCAAGCAGTAACTCTAGCAGGAGCCAGACCAAGAATACGCAAATCATACCCAATGCGGCGAGTAGGAGGAAGTAGGGTGCGGGCTCGCTGCCGAGGTTGAGCAAGTCGCTGACTGAAGAGGACGCAGAGGACAGCATTGGATCGTCTCTGCAGCTATTGGCGCTGATATAGGGCGTTCCCGCGCCTATTTCCACTCCCGAACCGCAGAACCACCACTGTTTGAGTGGCAGGGGATAGTTCCCTATGCCTACCGCGGACACTATCGGACCTGTTCTGAGCAGTGGTTCTCCTGCAAGCAGGACCCTGACGATCTCGCCCAAGGAGATGGTGACTATGGCGAAGTAATCCATCCTTAAGCGCGCAGTTGGGTAGGCAAGTGCCCATCCGAAGGCAGCAGAGAGGATGATTGCCAAGATGGTGGCTGGCAGGATGCCCCAACCGTACCCGTGCATCTGAACTGGAGCAGTAAGCACACCGACGGAGACGGCGCCGATGGCGACGAAGAAAATGACGCCGAAGTTCACCATTCCCGTAATGCCGGTGTGCAAGTTGAGCGAGAATGCCATCAGGATGAATATCGACAGGACGACAAGCACGTTGGAGACCTGGAAGGCCTTGAACCAATTGAAGGCCCCCGTTTCTTCACTGATGGGCAGCCACCACAAGAAAAGCAGGAGTATGAGGATCAGAATCCCGAATGTGATCCAGGAGCCAACCCTGCCCTCGCGACCGTATGGATTGGAAAACCCATCCCAATCCATCTGGTCTACCGTCCGATCGAATAGGCCACGTAGAAACCCGGGTGCCTCATCGAACAGGCTCCGTAGAGGCTCGAGTGCCTTGACATGCATGCGATTGAATTCTGACCATGCGGACCTAGCGCCATCCAGAGCCCCCGAGAGTGCTGCCTTCGCTTGCATCAGGGGATTGCCGAAATCAGGCCCAGTTGGGGCCTCCCAGCGAAAAATCCCGATAGAGGCGAAAGTCTCTCCCCCCCTCAGGATGTTTACGCCCTCAAACACTGCGTAGGCCCAAAGCAGTACGGGGACCCAAGGCCAAATCATATCACCAATGTCTACGATCAGGTTCACCATCTGGACCTCTGTCTGCATCAGATCGAGCCAAGTGGCATCCAGATCAGTTGCAGCCTCGGAGAAATAGGGCGAGTCTTCTATTAGCAGGGTCCCGTCGTTTCGATTTGTCAGTAGCTCTAGATTGGTCTCAGCGGTTGGGCTATTCTCGCACGCAGTGGAACAGGCCCCCTCGGCGAACGACTCGGTGCCGATGAAGTCGCTGAATCGATGGAAGACATAGGCCCCTATCGCAAACGCGGAGAAAGAGATTGTCCTGTCGGTTCGACCTCGATGCCAGTGGTGAAGTCCGAGGATCCCCGTGGGAAGTATGGCCAGCGCCGCTGTGGTTTCCCTCGATGGTTCCGAGGCCCGGGACTCCCTCTTCCTGATTCTATCAATTTTCCACTTCTCCCAGGAATCACCAATCCCCTCCGGCATAATCATCAGGATCGCGACAAGGAAGATGTATGGCATGACTGCGTCCATAGCTGTGTAATTTGGCCTACTCAGTGGAAGGCCTATGCCAATCAGTATGGGCGAGGAGAGTGCTCGAACGAAACCCACCATCAGCGAGGCGACTATGGCGCCTGGGACTGATCCTATGGTTCCCAGAACTATGACTGCGAACGAGGGCAGTAGGAGGGTAAACGCGGTTCCGGGGTTGTAAAGCAGGGTGAGTGCAAACACAGCCCCGCCCAAGCCCGAGATTCCCGCTGACAGGAACGCGCTGGTCATTTGTACCATCTCGACGTTGATGCCGCTGCTGGCAGACAGGTCGGGGTTGTCGGCGACTGCTCGCATCCTTCTTCCGAGGCGGGTCTTGGTGAGCAGCAAGTAAAGGAGGGCGGCCGAGACGAAAATCACTGCGGGCACGATTCCCTTGTAGTAGGGGTAGTTCGTCGTGGCGTGGGTGATGCAGTCCCCAGTCACGTCATAGATCTCCACAGCGGGCTTGGATGCCGCGTTGACTATTCTGGAGAGCACGGGCTCGCCGGTGACTTCATCGAGGCCTGTCTGCTCGCAGTTGAACTGGGTATACGTCTGTCCCTCGTTCAATGAGCGATCGCCGAGGTTCATTCTGATCTTCGTGGTTGGAATCTGCCACCTCATGGTGGACAACCTCAAATCTGCGTCCGGTGCGAACACTACCTTAGCGGAGGAGAACCTCAGGTAGTAGATGGCTCGGAGAATAAGGGCAACCCCCAACGATGCTATCATCATCACCTGGGGTGTGGCCTTGCGCAGCCTGAAGCCGCGGTAAACCAGCAGGTCAATCATCACCCCTAGTATACCTGTACCGACGAAGGCGACGGCCAGCGTCCACAGCAGAAGCGACCAAGCGATAACACCCTCTCGAGGAGCCTCGTAAATCGGGTAGTAGTTATCGCTCCATGCCATCACCATTGGGAAGAACATCCCTATCATGAAGAGTTCAGACTGTGCGAAGTTTCCGTACCTCTGGACCTTGTAAGTCAGGGTTAGGCCGATTGCGATTGCTAGGTAGGTCGAAGACCAAATCAACGTATTCGTCCCGATGGAAACAACGTCAAGGGTAATCGTCGCACTTGACTCGAGGCCCTGAAACAGAAACTCAAGGGAGGTGAACACGACGAGGATCAAGAATAGCGGGGATAGGGCAATCGACGCGTTGCGGGCTATGCCTGGACGGAAATCGTCGAAAATAATCTTGACAAAGGTGAATCCAGCGCCAATCGCCTCCACGAGCTGCAGCAGCCAGACGAGGTCGTTTGGCAGCCCGTCCCCGAAGAGAATCCGATCGAGATGGTTGAGCAGTCCCTGACCGTTCAGAAGGCCCAGTGCCAAAGAGTCGAGGAGGAGCAGGGAGGCGATTGCGGCTCGTCTCTGCCCCCTCGGGAACGACGAAAAAGAATCGCAAAGCCGTCGAATCACGGAATCAACGCACAGACCTACAGCCTGCCCGCATTAATGTTAGGGTTTGGGCAGTGCGGCGGGCCAACACGGGGCCCGCCGCACTGCTTTGCGTCACAGCCCCTGTCTCAGAGGTCGGTAAGGCCGCTTGCTCCCCAATGCTGGGTGCAGTCGAACGATACGCCGCTAGAGTCGGCGGTGTACACACCGACACAGTATCCCGAGCCGGGAGTGTCGCCGTTCGCGAGGAACGTGATGTCTCCTGAAGCTCCGGCCCACCCGACACCAGTGGCCGCGATGGCCTGGGTCAAGGTGATTCCCGGGTTGCTCAACTGGGTGAAGGCGGAGAACGCCATGATCGTCACAGCGTCGAACGCCTCCTTGGTGAATATTCCCAGACCGCAGGGGTTCGTTGCCGCGCACAGCGCGTCGAACGTCATCGAGATCATGCTCGGGGTGGCCGATGCCGGCTTGGTGGCTATGATACCGTTCAGCACGTCGTTGCTGGTGGTGTAGTTGGAAATCGCCTCCTCGGCTATCCCGTCAGTACCGTAGATCTGCCCGGTGTAGGAGTTTGCGGACAGCTCGTTGATGATCATAGCGCCGTCGGAGTTGTAGGACACCGTGACGACGGATGTGCAGCTGTTGTCGAGTACGCCCTGAATGATGGCCGAGTAGTCGGTGGTCGTCTGCTCGTCGTAGCCGATCTGGGTGCAGAGGGTGTTGCCGGCTGCCTCCCAGTTGGCCTTGAAGGATTCAGCCAGGCCAGCGCCGTACGCGTTGACCATGTGAATCAGGGCCACCGAGGTCTCGCTGTTGGCGGTTAGGAGGTCGCTGAGAGCAGCCCCCTGACCGGCGTCGCTGGGCACCACTCGGAAGAAGTCCGGGTACGCCGTCGCGTTGCTCAGCGCGGGCGAGGTGCTCGCGTACGAGATCATCGGGATACCGGCAGCCGAGAGGACCGCGTTGGCGCCCATCGAGGCTCCGGAGCATGCAGCACCGACCACGCCAATCACACCGGCGTCGACTAGGCTCTGAGCTGCTGTGGCTGCCGTTGTTCCATCACATGCAGTGTCACCGAAGACCAGCTCAAACTGGACTCCTTGGTTGTAGGCAATGATGTTGGCAATAGACATGCCAACCCCAGCTGCGGCCTGGAATGGAACCCAGAAGTCACCGATAGCCGGGCTGGAAGCGTCGCCCATGAACCCGATCTTGAGGGTGGCGCCCGCCCAAGGGACGGCGGCGAGGCCGCCAGCGGCGGTCCACATCCTGTCGCAATTGAAGTACTGGCCGTAGGTAGGCACGTGGTGGAAGGTGCAAACATCGTAGCCCGAACCACCCACGTCGCCGTTATCCAGGAACGTGTGTGAGCCGCTAGCGCCCGCGTAGTCGGTACCGACCATCTTGACATGCGTAGACATGTCGGCGCCGTTACCATGCTTGTAGGCCTCACCGATGATCATCACGGCGTCGTAGGCCTCAGAGGTGAAGATTCCGGCAGCACAGCCCGTGTCCGCAGTGCACCTGGCCGGGAAGTCGCTCAAGGATTCTGCAGCGGCTCTGGGCTTTGTAGTCTGGATGCCGTTCGAAGCGGCCGCATCGGTGTAGGAGTCCAACGCGGCTACGCCAGCTATACCGTCAGCGCCGAAGGTCGGCAGACCGATGCTCGCGACGGCCATGGCCTCTACGATCATAGCGCCGTCTGCGGCGTACGAAACCAGTACAACCGCGTCGCAGCCAGTGGCGTCGGAGACGCTCTGCACGATGCTAGAGTAGTCGCTGGTCGCAGTTTCGTCGTAGCCGGACTGGGTGCAGACGGTGTTGCCGGCTGCCTCCCAGTTGGTCTTGAACGAGTCCGCCAGGCCAGCGCCGTATGCGTTGACCATGTGGATAAGGGCCACCGAGGTAGCCCCGCTGGCAGCGACCATGTCCGCCATGGCCTCTCCCTGAATCGCATCGCTGGGCACCACGCGGAAGAAGTCCGGGTGCGAGGTGGCGTCGCTCAAGGCGGGGGAGGTGCTGGCGAAGGAGACCATCGGAATCCCTGCGGGTGACAAGACTGCGTTGGCGCCTATCGACGCACCAGAGCAGGCTGCTCCCGCTACTCCGACGACCCCTGAGTCTAGCAGGGTCTGGGCAGAGGCTCCAGCAGTTGTACCATCGCAGCCGGTATCCCCTGTGACTACCTCAAAGGTGTAGTCACCGGACATGGCGTTCAGGTCGCTTATCGCCTGCGCGACGGCGAACTCGAAGCCGGGCGCGAAGTTGGCGATGGGGCCAGTAGAGTCGTACAGGGCGCCGATCTTGATGGTCTCTGGCGCGGGCGGCACGAACGTCGGGTTGGCCGTGCCCATGTAGTGGGCGGCAATCTCGTCAACGATCGCATCCCCAAGGTCAATGGAGAAACCGACTGCATTACCATCGGCATCCAGATTCTCGAATGGGGGGTATGATGTGTCTGAACAGAACTTCAGGTTGCCAGACTCTAGAACCGCAGTCAGCGTGCTACCCTCGGTTGGCGTGGGGTAAGCAGTCGCCGTATCAGCGGTAGTGTCGTCCACAATCGGTGCTGCTAGATCCCAAGCACCGGCAATCAGGTCGTGCTCACCGGAGTTTATCACAGCGGTGATGGCTACGTTCAGTGCGTCAAGCAACTCACCGTTGTCGTCTTCTGCCACGGCTATTCCGTAGTTCTCATCGGAGAACACGGCAAGGATAGTTCCTGCTAGAGCCAGAACCGGGGCATCGCCCAGTGCGTAGTCAGCGTCTCCGTTGGCTACGGCCGCGGTAACGGACGGGAAGTCCGCGTAGGCCTGAATCGTGGCCAGAGGCAGGTTGGCGTCATTGGTGCCGTCGCCCTCGGCGAATATCTGCGAGGTAGTGCCGGATTGGACTGCTACTTTAGTCCCAGCAGCATTCAAGTCACTAACACTCGTGATTGCTGCGGCTGAAGATCCTCCGATTACACCCTGGCTGCTTGTGTAGTAGCCCCTGGTGAAGTCGACGACTTCCTCTCTTGCTGTCGTGATGGTCATGGTTGAGAGGATGGCCTCGCAAATCGTTCCGTCGTTCAGGTTGGGGATGATGGGGTCCCAGTCGGAGGTCACGTACACCGCGCTGACATCAGCTGCAGGTGTAAGTGCCCACTCTTCCTCGGGCTCGTCATCTCCACCCAAGCATCCGGCGAAAGCTGCCGCCAGCATGCTCAGGGTAAGCATCGTTGCTATCATCTTCTTTGCATTCATAGTGATACACTATCCGTGCCCCTGCGGGCGGCAGATACGTTATAGAGATTGTTGATGTTTTCTTTATAAATAACATACGAAAAACTGGTCGTTTAAAGGGATATTACCTTTGTTTTCAAATGTTGTTCTTCCGAGAGGATGAAGTCTTTGATTTCACTCGCTCGGGTCGTGGCAGGGCCCATGGACTATGCTTCGAGCGGAGTCGATACCGAGCAGGAGGGTTTGGCCGTAGCCAGCCTAATCGAGGCCGTGGGGTCCTCTGAACGGCTGCCAGGGCAACTTGGTGCCCCGGTTCCGCTGCCTGGTGGTTTCGGGGGAGCCATCGAGTTCGGTGACTCCTGCTTGGCCTTGGCAACGGACGGAGTCGGCTCCAAGCTCCAAATTGCAAACCAACTGGGTCGCCTCGAGGGCGTGGGCATCGATTGCGTAGCAATGAACGTGAACGACCTGATTTGCGTAGGGGCCGAACCACTGGCATTCGTGGACTACGTCGCCGTACCTCAGACGAAGCCTGACGTGCATGCAGTTCTGGGAGCCTCGCTGTCAGAGGGCTGCTCCAGGGCTCGGGTCACCCTTGCCGGTGGGGAGACCGCCACCCTTCCCGGAATAGTCAGTGAGCTTGATCTCTCTGGCACCGCTCTGGGATGGTTCCCGCGCGGAGGAGGAATCACAGGAGAGGATTTGGAAGTGGGCGATGTCCTCATCGGCCTTCCCAGCAGCGGCCTTCACTCCAACGGCTACACACTTGTCCGAGCAGTCTTGGAGAGATCGGGTTGCTCGTTGGAGGATTCGGCTCCATTCGACTACTGGCACCAATCGAGGGAGGTCGCCCGCTTCCCCGATTGTGATGGTGTCGTCTCCTTAGGTGAGGTTCTGTTGAATCCGACTAGGATCTACGTCAACCCGGTGGTTGACCTGATTTTGGAGTCGAGAAGAGAGGGGGGAATTTGCGAGGATGGTGGCATCAAGGCCATAGCCCACATCACTGGAGGGGGGCTCTCAAACCTACTGAGGCTCCATGACTCCCTCGGCTGGCATATCGCTGAGCCGCTGTCAGTGCAACCGGAGTTCGAATGGATAGCGGAGGTCGGGTCTGTGAACAACAAGGAGATGCACAGGACCTTCAACATGGGGATGGGGATGGTTGTGGCCGTGTCCGCGACTGCAGCCGACCCGGTGGCAGAGTGGCTTGAGCAGCGGCTGTCAGGAAGTCGAATAGTGGGTGAAGTGATTGAACAGGGCAGAGTGGTGACGCATGCTGACCCCGAAGTGAGCTTCGAGAGATACTGATTCCATTCGTCAATGCCTTTTGGCATGGGCCCCTCCGCATACCGTGGCAAAGGGCGAAGCGGACGGATGGCCGGGAGTCTTACACCGCGAGGGCCGTACTCTGATGCGGTTGCCAGAGGCGCCGGAGACAACGGGACTAGGGCCAAGGGCCAAGGGCTCGAACTCAGTCTTTCACAACCCGGCTATGGCTGGAAGCAGGACTCGCAGCGTGCTCCTGCTGAGGCATGCGATCGAGGAGGGTCTGCTGGGAGATGGTGCCATATACGCCCTAGATGGTCTCTCGGCGACCGGTCTGAGGGCACGCAGGTGGCTCAACGAGTTGCCTCCCGACTTGGCCGAACGGATGCGTGTCACCATCATTGACCTCTCTCCAGATGCTCTCGCATGGGCCACGGGGTCGCACGAGGAGTTCCCCCCCACTCAAGATTGCGGTCGACTCTCGTCGGTCGAGGGTGATCTCAGGAGCGTTGTGCTCGAGAGTGGCAGGCATTGGGTCGATCTCGATCCCTACGGGTCGCCTGTACCCTTCATCGACGCTGTAATCCAGTCTCTGGCCCGAAGCAGCGTCGTCGAGGTCAGTGCGACCGATACCGCGGCTCTGACGGGCTCGTCTGGGAGGCCGCTTCTGAGGCGCTATGGCGCCCGCGTCAGGACTGATCGATTAGCACACGATTCGGGCCTGAGGGTCTTGCTTGCGATGGTGGCTAGAACAGCAGCACGACATGACCGTGCAATCGAGCCGTTGCTCTCGGTATGGGACTCGCATCACCTCAGGGTCTCCGCCCGGGTCGTCAGGAGCGTGGAGGCGGCCAACGGGGTGGAGAGTTACCTGGGATGGAGGGTACATGCGCCCATGGAGGAGGAGGTCGGGGCATCGATGGCCTCTGGGCTGCACCACGGAACCTCGCTCGGACAGTTGCCGATGTCCTGCCTGCTCCCACTAGACTATCCACTGGATCGCAATGATCCGAGAGTCTCCGGCCCGCTCTGGGTCGGGGCCATGGGTGAGGCCTCGGCCATGTCCTCGATGACCGCCGAGCGCGCAATCGGGATTTGCGGACCCCCCACCATAGAGGACGACCCCGTGGGCTGGACCGAGCGGGACTTCGAGCTTGAACGCAGGCGGGTTGCTAGGAGCGTTCGAAACATTTGCGAGGAGGCGGGGGTAATCGATGCCCACCATCACATCGTTGTTGACGATTTGGCCGCCTGGCTAGGTGTGGGCGCTCCGCCCAGCCCCAGACGAATGGTCGAGGCTCTGCGAGAGGCCGGGCACAGGGCAGGGCTGACTCACTATGGACGGCCGTCGTTCAGGACCGATTCCCCCTGGGAGGACATCGCAGATGCGGCTAGGTCGCTTCAGCCCCCGATGTAGGACATCTCAATCCGGGGCAGGGACGAGGTGTCTGATGAGCGCATCTCGCTGTATATGTCCATCCTTCGACTCCAGACCGCGACAATGGCATTGGTCATGTCCTCGACTTCCCCGTCATCGTGAATTATTGCTCTGAGATCATGGCCCCCCGAGGCGAATAGGCATGTGAAGAGATGCCCGTCGGCGGATAGTCGCGCTCGCACGCATCCACCACAGAACGGCTCTGATACTGATGAGATGAAGCCTATCTCGCCCGAGCCATCGGAGTGGGCCCACCTCGTCGCAACGTCGCTGGGTGAAGTTTGTTCGGCGGGAACGAGGTCGAACTCCCTCTGAAGCTCCCCGAGCAGGCTCATCGAGGGAATGACCTGTTCCGGGCTCCATCCGTTAGTCCTTCCCACATCCATGTACTCGATGAACCGGACGATAACGCCAGTTCCTCGGAAGTGGTGGACTAGGGCGGGGACCTCGGACTCGTTGATGCCCCGTTGGACAACACAGTTGACCTTCACCGGACCGAGGTCATTCTCGAGAGCGGCCTCGATACCTTCGAGCACGGTCTCGACGGGTATGGCGCTATCGATCATGCTTGCGTGAGTCTGTGGGTCGAGTGCGTCCAGACTGACTGTCACCCTGTCCAGGCCTGCTTCCGCCAATAGCGGTGCCTGTTTCTTTAGGAGAGAGGCGTTGGTCGTGAGAGCGATCTCAATGCCCAGGGCCGAGAGTCGTTGGACTAGGGCGGGGACGTTGGGTCTCAGAAGGGGCTCGCCGCCGGTTATTCTGACCTTGGTCAAGCCCAATGGAAGGCATGCACGAACGAACCTTTCAATCTCTTCGAACGATAACTGGGCGCGAAGGGGAAGAAACGTGTGATGCTCTCCGAAGCGATTCCGGGGCATACAATACCTGCATCTGAAGTTACATCGGTCGGTAACGGAGATTCTCAGGTCTCTCAGGGGTCTGCCCAACCTGTCCTGAATCACACCCCCACGAGGTGGTAGATAGTGAAGAGGTTGACTGAGGAGCAAACAGTTGAAGTGGGGGCGAGTGCGGGGTGGGGTGGATTAGATGCTGAAGATTACTGAGAAGGCCAAGGAGATGCTCGACCAATTCGCCGAGCAATCTGAGAACGAAGGTGATTTAGCCCTCAAAGTGGATATCATCGGTCGCGGGCCCAAAGGCTTCCAGTATGATCTCCAACTGGTCGATAAGAGCGATGCTCAGGAGGATGATATAGGGGCCGAGGTCAGTGGCGTGGCAGTCTTGGTGGGTGCTCGCAGCGCCCCTTATCTTGACGGTACCACACTCGATTACAAGGAGACGCTGATGGGTGGTGGATTCAGCTTCGATAATCCCAATCCCCTTTGGATCGACGATTTGTCGAAGGCGGTCGCAGAGGTCATTGCCGAGCAGGTCAATCCCGTTGTGGCTTCGCATGGCGGGCACGTGGATCTGCTCGGGGTCGATGATGGCAAGGCCATCATTGCGTTCGGAGGTGGATGCCAAGGCTGCGGCATGGTCGATGTCACTCTCAAGCAAGGCGTCGAGGTCATGATTACAGATGGCGTCCCCGAGGTCACCGAAGTAATCGATGCCACGGATCATGAGGCAGGAGCCAACCCGTTCTACTAGCCTAGTAGACCATCGGGACGTCATCATCGTCGGTGTCGGGTGGGGGGAGAGCCATCGCTTGCGCGCGCTCGAATGCCTCTCTGACTCTCTCTTCAATATTCTTCGCGTCCTCTAGAAGCCCCTTAACGGGGATCTCCAAATCCATCAAATCGCTCAGCCCCTCAATAGCGATGAGCGCGGCCCTGGCATCCGGGTACATTGGATTGCACTCGGCCAGCAGTGCCGTCACGTCCAGACCCCTTCGCTCGCCCTCTGCGATGAGGTAGCCAGCAATTCCAGCAACCACTCCCTGCTGGATTCGTTGAATGTCGGAGTTGTCCAGTTGGTTGCGCCCGATGCCCGTGGATGCCACGCCCCAGAGCTCGCTGTCCTCCTTGATACCGAGGTCGTTGCTGACGACACCGTCGATTACCACCAGTCGATCGAAGCCCCCTTTGGTGAACCATTCAAGAACGGTGTTTGCGAAGTAGACATCGTGCTCACCGGGGAACTGAATCTCCGCGGTGAAAACCCCGATACCATCGCCCTGGTAGACGCGGACCGGGTGCTTTGGCACCGAGTCGTGGATCAGTGCCACAGCCGGGAAATTAGGGTGGAGCACGGTGCCCATCGGACTGAGTTCGAGTGACTTGATCAAATGTGAGGTCGCGATGACACCAACGGAACCAACCGTCGAGAACCCGCATATCGCCGTCCCTCCAAGGCTGGATGGGTCAGCCTCCGTGTGGAGTACGAGCGGGTAGCCATCGCTCGAATCTTGGCTCATGATTCACCCTCGCGGGGGGGCGTTTTCAATCTCACGGCCTCTGGATGTGGAATATTGTGTTAATAAATGTGACAGAAAATTAACCTATAAGCCACCTACCCGCGGCACCATCATGGCGGCCCGTGTTCCCAAGGACCTCACTAGGATGTACCTAGTTCTGGGCTCGCAGGAGATTGACCTATCCGATTACACGAGGGAAACCAACGATCGATGGCTCAGGGTGACGCCTCAGGATTCGTGGTCTTCCACGCTATCTAGAGTCAGGATAGCGCGCCAAGAGGCATTGGAAAAGAGTCTTGAGGCCATTCGTAGCAGCGGCTTCCCTGACCGAGGCTCGGCCTTCGCTAGGCTGCTCGACTCTTGTGGAGTCGAGAAGAAGGCTGACGTGGTGCTCGCAGCGATACAGTACATGAGGTCGGTAGAGAAGGAGGGTGTCACGCAGCCGAGGGATCTCAGGAAACTGATAGAAGAGACAAGGAAGTGGCCTAAGAGCGAGGTGAAGAAGTGGAATATCACACTCAGCATCAACAGGATGCTCAAAGGCGGTTCCCCGGGCGGGCACGGTGCCCCGCTTCTCGAGCACCCCCGCAGACGTCCACGTAAGAACGGTTACGTGATTCTAACAGAGGCTGGGAGGGACCATCTCGATCGTCTCTCCCTGAACAGGTGAGCGCTGTGTCCGAGCATTCGGTGGACTGGTCATACACCTCCCACATCGGCGAGGACCTGAAGAAGGCAGATCTCGTTGGTGCTGACCTGCGTAGGGCCGTTCTAGACAGGGCTGACCTCGAAGGAGCGGACCTCTCGGGGGCCAATCTACGCAATGCCTCGCTCAGGGAGGCGAACCTGATGAAGGCCGCATTGGATGGCGCTGACCTTAGGGGGGCTCGTCTGGTCAAAGCGAGACTGGGGCTATCCAATCTACAGGGTGCGCGCTTGGACGGAACCGACCTGCGCGGCATCCGGGGGAGGTACGCGATCTGGCGAGATGCTAACTGGTGGGACGCGATTATTGACGATTCTCTTCGCATATCATTGGAGAAGAAGTGGCCGAGGAACTAGTCGTCCGGTGATAATTTGGAGAGGCCTTCTCGCATCCAGTCTGGGACTAAGATCTTGTTCTGAATCTCCATCATATCAGTGCAAACTGTCACCTGCTCTGATTTCCAGCACAGCACGCCGTCTTGGTTGTGGAACTCGTACCCCCATGTGATCGATGTGTTGCCGATGTGGGGGACTGTGATGGTGCAGTGGACCGTGTCGCCATATGCCATCGGATGTAGGAACAGGGTTTCACTATGGACCAATGGGAATGCAATCTGATGTTTGCTCAGAATCTCGTTGTAGTGCAACCCGCAAGAGTACTCCCAAGACTCCTCGTAAAACCTGTGGGCTAGGTCCCAGAAGTCGGGATAGTGGATGATCTTGGCCAGATCGACCATCGTGAAGTCGACACGGCGCTGCGAGGTGAATGCCACGATTCCGCGTTCAGGTGCTCTCGCTTCAAGGCTATGATGGCGGACCCACCGCGATTCGAACACGGGTTTCCAGCTCCGGAGGCTAGAGTGATATCCAGGCTACACCATGGGTCCGTAGCACTTCCAAGGACTCTCCCTAATTGAAAGGTCGGGCAGAAGAGCGTAGGTGCAGATAGTGTGCTACGGATGCAGAGGACACTGATAGCAACGAGACGATGATAGTCACTTCGGAAAGGAGTGCGGAGGACATGGCTCCAGCCTCTACTCCCAGCCAGATGATCAGGGCGGCGAAGGTCAGGCGACTTGCGGCCAGTACCTCGAAGTAGGTTGCATCGTCCGGTCCATGCCCGAGAATTCTGCCTGCGCCCAGCATGGGAAAGGGGAGTCTGGTCGCTGCGGCAGCGAGCAGGAAAACGAGCCAGTTCCACGAGTCGGTGATTGCCGACCACTCAATGCGCGCACCGGCGAGCACGAAGAAGGCCGGGATTATCACCACAAGCATGAGCATCTGGAGTTTGGCTCTAGCCTCGGACGGTAGTCTATCATGCAGCGCTATGCCCAAACAGAAGGCCAGCAGGGTCAGCAGTACGGTCGGCGTGCGCAGCATGATGAGAACGAGCAGGACGATGGTGCTGTTGACAATGAATGTGACTCCGAGTAGATCCTTGGCCAGTGGGGTGTCGATGCGTCGATGGGTTTCGAGCATGCTCCATGAGATTGCTACTGAGACCTCCGAGAGGGCGAGTCCGGCTACCACAGCCCCCATGCCTGCATCGGGCCAGAGTAGCAGCGCCAGTGGGGGCATTACCAATAGGGGGGGTATCAGTTTCGTGAGGGACGTCTTCGAGACTTCGCGCCATCGCTCACGGAGGTGCTTGAAAGGGAGCGCGAGGCCTGCGGAGAAGACGACTAGGAGGCCGAGGCTGCCGGTGAGGAAGGACATGGCGGCCTGTGTGGCTGTGGAGGGCTCGGAGCCAGGGATGGAAGCGGCCAAGAGGGGCCAGACGGCTGCTGCCACCATGCCAATCAGCAAATGTCCCAGAGGCTTTGGTAGCATGCTGATTCGAGCAATCAGGGGATTGGCGGCCCATGCGATGGTGAGGCAGGCACAAATCCCAGCGATGCTGGCGCTCACGGCCATGCTCCTGCGCGTACCGGTCCGTTCTTCAACGGGCAGGCTCCACTGGAGTTGAATGGCGGACCCACCGCGATTCGAACACGGGTTACAAGCTCCGCAAGCTCATGTGATATCCAGGCTACACTATGGGTCCAGCGTCTTTTCGACCGGAGCCATGTGCTTAATCCCGACGGTTTTCGATATTCAGGGAACTATTGGGAGGAGTGTCTTCCACCTGGGTTCTGCCAGCTTCTTCGCATTGGGCCCAGAACGGGGCTTGGGCGTCTTGTGGATGAGGGTCCCGTGCATTCCCTGCACGGTGAGCTTGACTCGGAGCTCCATCATCCTGTCCTTCTCGACGGTGGCCATCTGCTCCGAGTCGAGGTCGAAGGACGAAGAGTCGGCGTCACCCTCATTGGACAGGCTCAGGGTATTTCCCTCCAAGTTCACCCTAGGCGAGAAGTCAAAGTCCTGAGGACTGTACATGCACACGTTGGCATCCACCACTAAGCGGTCGCGGATGTATACCTTGGTAATCTCGAACGACTTGACCACGCCATCGCCACTATCAGGTGGTTGAAAGGCCTTCGCACCCGGATGTGAGGACTCAGACTCCGATCTCACTAATCCTGAGGATTAACACAACGAACTCGACCTCCAGTCTCCAATCGTTACCCTCGTCCGGGTCGATGTCGTCAATCGGTAGGTCCGGGTCACATTCGAGAGCAGTTATGGTCCACTCCCAGACACCTTGACCGAACCGTTGCCCGGGCTGGTCGAGCAGGGAGGAGGCGAGCGCCTCGGAGGATCCGGCGTTCGTCGTATATCCCGACTCCGGGTAGTCGTTCAACTCATCCATCTCGATGGTCGCTGAAGCGTTCTCGGTAATGTTGTCGTGAATGGTGATGACCGTGGTCCTCCAACCGGATAGAGGGACGTCCAGTTCCAGCGTGAAGTTGTCCTCTGGCCATTGTATCGGTAACAGGTCCCTTGCGAGGGTTAGGGTTGCGATTACTCGGATAATCCGAGCTCCCTCCCCGGGAATATGCTCAATCTCGTGCGAGGAGTCCTGCTCGAGATACCCGGACCACTCGTAGTCGACGTGCGCCTCCTCCCATACCACCTTGAAATTACGAGAGATTACACGCAGCGTCCAGAGAGCAGTCGCAGTCGCGCCGTTGTCATCTACTACGGTGATCGCGCCGGTGTGGTTCCCCGCCTCCGTGAGCATCAACTCGGCGATGGCCCCGATGTAATCGGCGTCGTTGGTGGGGTCGCTATCGCCGTTTGAATCGATGACGGCATCGAAATCCCACATGAACTCCAATGCACCGCCTTCGAGATCGGTGGAGTCGCCGGCATCGAGAGTCGCCATTTCGCCAGTTCTGATGAAGTCGGGGATTTCGAGCACGATTGTGGGAGGGGCGTTGACAAAGACGCTCAGGGTCGCCGAGTCCGTGGAGCCCTCGTCGTTCACAACGATGACTTGGATCTCGTAGTTCCCTGCGTGGTTGAACATGTGGCTGACGATGCCCTGATGGGTCGTCTTCGACTCTCCATCGCCGAAGTGCCAACGGAACTCGTCGATGATGGTGGGCTCGGGACTTGTGGAGTCCCTAGCATCGAAGTTCACCGTCTCACCGACGTTTATGCTGGCAGTGTCCGCTGAGATGCTGGCACTCGGATTACCGGGTCCAAGCCCGCTGCACCCCGTGAGCATCTGGCACAGTAGCAGGGTTGCGATAACAGCAGCAGCACTCCGAGGGCCGATGTTCATCGCTATCAGTACGAAACGGTCCCTCATAGGCATGTTGGGTGCGGGGTGGCGTCATGCTCACGTTGAGATAGTTGATGGACGATGTCGTGTGGGGAGGGGCATGGCTGTGGGAATGCTGTCCGGATATCGCGTCTTGGGCTTCGACCTTGAGACCACAGGCTTCAATCCGAGGTCGGACAGGGTGGTTCAGTTTGCACTTGTGGGCAGTGATGTGGATGGGTCGCACATCAACCTGCAGTCATTAGTGAATCCAGGGATTAGCATTCCCGAGGAGACGGTCAGGGTGCATGGAATCACGAACGATGACGTCAGGGGCCAAGGTGGATTTGGGGATCACATCGCTGAGATGGCTTCCTTGATGGAGGGGTCCATCATCGTGGGGCACAACATCATCAATTTCGACTGGAGGTTCGTGAATATGGAGTGCATGAGAATCGGGGTCGAGGTCCCACGGCCCCACGCGATTATAGACACGCTGCTAATCGCGAGGAGATTTGCTATTCCGGGCAGCCATAGGCTAGGAAGGCTGTGCAATCGTTTCAACATCCGACTAGACAGGTCTCACAGGGCTGACACCGATGCAGGGGCAACGTTGCTTCTACTATGGAAGATGATGCAGACTTATCCTAGAAAGTTTAGAGGGACGGTGGACGAATTCGTCGATTCACTGACCCGCTGATCCCACCATCGGAGACCACGGCAGGACCTCGGACCAGTCTCCTAGGTGCATGATCTTGCCATCGACCCGTGCACTGCCGAGGAATAATGGGCCATCGTAATCCGAAGAGGCGTTTGCCCTCATTTGTTCAAGCGCCTGGTCACGGAGGATTGCTCCGAAGCGGTGATCGGAGCCGGCGAGTTCACCGTCGTCACCCACCGGCGGGGTTCGCTCGAACAGCGTGGCCCCGGACTCTTCGTCGAATCTCACTAGGCGGACGACCTCGTCTCGAAACCTGCTTCCTGGTGCTAGCTCGCCGTCCCTGCGCGCTGCCCACCAAGTCGGGCACCAAGCCTTCCACTCACAGAAGGCGCAAGCGGAGGCGCTTGGTGTGCCCTGCAAGGGCTCCTCAGTCGGCCTCATTCCCTCCCAAGCCTCTAGTGCCTCATCCAAGATTGGGGGTCCGTCGGCACGGTGGATGGTCTGGTTCGCCGAGTACCAGCCTTCGGCATGCACTGGAGGGTGATCGGGATTATTCTGCTTGAGCAGGTCACGATAGAATCTCAACTGTCTGCTGACCTTCTCATTTAGTTGGACCTTCGGTGGGTTCCCGGTCTTCAGGTCGGCTACTATCCATCCCACCGACTTGCCATCCTGAATGTCTGAGATTAGGAGATCGAGGCGCCCCATCAGGCGACCGCATTCGGAGACGAGGGTCCTCTCGTTTGCTAGGATAATCTTCTGCATTTTCCTCCAAGTGCCGATAGAGACTTGGGGGGGTTGGGTGGGAGGGATGTGGGCCTTCGAGAAGAGGATGTTGAGAGCGCCGACCAGTCCATCGTGTGCCTTTGTGATTAGTTCCGACTTCCACCTCGGGTGCCTTGGGGTCTCGAGGAAGATATCACGTTCAACTTGCCAGTGCCGGTCGAGTACTGTCTTGGCGGTCGGTGGGAACCAACCCGCCTCGTCATCGTTCCTGCCGCTCAGATCCAAGTTGCATAGATCTTCCACGGAGTTGTGGATTGCAGTGCCCAAGGAGGCTGGCATGCTGGCCTTGCGGGGAAGCCCCTTGCGGGAGAGCCAGTACTTCCTCGGACACTCCTCGAACCTATTCCAAGAAGAAGGTGATAACTGGTGTGCTCGGGACCCTTCTTTGACTTCCATCCCACCAACGCCCACTACTTCGGGGATGGGCAGGAGTGACAACGGTTAACAGCATTGAGTAGCATTGTCGACCATGGCAGAGGGGCCGGCTATCGAGGTCGACGAGGGGGTCAATGCCTCCGGTGCCCTACTGGTAAGTTGCTTTCCTTCGGTAGGCTTCGTGAGTGCCATAATAGCCCACTATTTGGTGGACAAATTGGAATTGGAGTTGGTTGGAGGGGTCCGCCATCACAAGCTTCCCCCCGTCTGCCTAGTACAAGACGGTAAGCCGCTGCCGCCTCTGAGATTCTATACCGGAGAGCCAATCTGCAATATGGAGCGATGCGACAAGATCATCCTGATTGTCTCCGAGATTCAAGTTCCATCAGAGCTCAGCCTGCCCCTTGCGACAAGTCTAATCGACTGGATTGTCGAGTCCGGCGTCAGTTCTACGATAATGGTGGACTCGTTCGCTCACGGTATAGACAGCAGTCACAACATCTTCGATGAGGGTGAGGGGATGGAGTCGATGCTCGGTATCGGCTCGACTGACATCAGCCACGAACTGCTGAAGGAGATTGGCGTGCCTTTGCTCAAGCAGGGCATCGTCGGCGGCATGACCGGCGTCATGATGGGGGAATGCAGGCGGCGGCGGGTCGACGCGATGGCAATTCTCGCAGAATCGGAGGGGGAGGTTGGTCAAGGTGTAATACCGGATGCGCGCGCGGCGGCGAGGATCATTAGCTGCATGGACGGTTTGCTGCCTGCAGTTCACCTCGATCCCGAACCACTGTTGGAAGAGGCCCAGAGGATTGAGGGGCAGATTCGTGACATGATGGCATTGCACCTCAACCCCCCACAGGATGGCGGCGGCGCTCCCAGCGGGATGTACGGATAATCAGAACTCCCCCAAGGTCGCCTGCCGCTCCTCGGGGAGGTCCTCGAGCATGCTGCCGCCTAGGAGTTCGGCTAACTCGGACTCGGAAATGACTCGGACTCCGAGCCTGTTGGCCTTGTCGAGCTTGGAGCCCTCGGATTCTCCAGCTACGAGATAATCGAGGTTTCCAGATACTGAGGCCACCACTTTGCCACCCTCGGCCTTGATGGAGAGGGCTATTTCCTTGCGTGGACGGCTAAGTGAGCCAGTGATGCAGAACCTTGATCCCACGAGCGGCCCGGCGACCGACTTGGATTCCTCCTCAATGACCTCTATCTGATCGTACAGATCGAGGATCTCCTCCTCCCTATCCGAAATCCCACTGAGCAGAAGGTCTGCGACGGTCTCGCCGATTCTGTTTATTGCGACAAGCCTCTCTATTGCCCTCTCTCTATCAGAGATCATTCCCATCAGGTCGTCCATGGTACTGACTTCCGTACAGATTAGGGAGGCTATCTCAGGACCTATCCTGGGTAGCCCCAATGCCGAGATGAAGGCGCTGAGGGTCATGGAGCGGCTTGCCTCCAACTCCTCGAGGACATTGCTTGCCGACTTCTCCGCCATCCTTTCCAGGGCCATCAACTCCTGCTCCCTATCGCTGAGACGGTACAGGTCAGCGAGGCTTTCCACTAGGCCCGTCGAGCAAAGTTGCTCGACCAGCTTCTCCCCAATACCATCCATTCCGAGTTTTCTGCACCAATACAGAATAGAACGCTCGAGGCGAGAGGGGCAATTGAGATTGATACATCGGATGAAGGCCCCCTCCTCGATAAGTTCCGTTGCGCATCGCGGGCAGACCGTGGGTATGGCTATCTCCACCCGATTGGGTAGGGAACTTGCGAAGGGGGTCCCGTCTGCATGGAGCCTGTCGTGCAGGTCCGATTCCTCAGCGGGTCCGATGACCTCGATGATTTTGGGAATGACATCCCCTCGACGCACAATCCTTACCTTGTCGCCAATTTTGGCTCCCAAGCGGTCAACCTCCCCACGGTTGTGGAGCGTAGTGCTCTCAACAGTCACGCCTGAGACCGTGACCGGGGCCACTTTGGACACCGGAGTCACATTCCCTGTCCTCCCAGTCTGCCAGTTAACGTCCATGAGGACGGTCACCGCCTCCTCGGGGGGGAACTTCCATGCCAGTGCCCATCTGGGATGGTGCGCGGTCATTCCGAGGAGGTCGCGCTTGTCCAAACGGTCGAGCTTGGCCACCACGCCGTCAATCTCCCAGTCGGCTGAGTCGCGTGATTCGTACCATTGTCTCGTAACGGTTAGGATCTCCGCGGTTGTAGCCACGTCGTCCTCACCGGAGACAACGGTGTTGCCAGCGACCTCTATTCCGATCTCCTGAAGCCAGGAGATAGCTTCGGAGTCAAGCTTGAATGGCGGGGGTTCAGGACTCTCGGGATGGCGGTCGGTGCCAGTCGGGAATTCGACACCGAAGGCTAGGAAGATGAGGTCCTCGGGACTCCCCTTGCCGGTATCGGCGTACTTCTGGCGCAAGGAACCGGCTGCTAGGTTCCTTGGATTTGGGGCAATATCGGAGTACTTGTCCCTGAACACCGCTAATGGCATCACTACTTCGCCCCTGATGTGGCAGTCACCCCCCCAATCAATCGCCTCTGGGAGGTTCGGCAGGCGTCTCACATTGGCCGTGACGTCCTCCCCCCGGACTCCGTTGCCTCTCGTGGCCGCCCTTACCAGCCGTCCCCTTCTGTACTCCAGTGACAGTGCAGAGCCATCCAGCTTAGGTTGGCACACGAATCTCCTGCCCTGAGCGGTGGTCTCGGCAACGAAATGAGCGACCTCGTCTTCGGCACTGGCCTTGTCGAGGCTAAGCATGGGGAACAGGTGGTTCACCTTGGTGGATCCCGGAGTGGGGTCTGATCCCACCCTGCCCAACTGCGGGTGGTCTGGGGAGAGGCGGGTCAATTCATCCCAGAGTACGTCGAACTCGGCGTCAGAGATCTCAGGCTTCGCCTTGTTGTAATAGAGGTCTGAATGGCGTTCCACCTGCTCTGCTAGCCATTCAATTCTGGTGCGATTGCCATCGTTTGGAGAAGGCTCCGCTACCATGATGTTCCCAGCGGGGTGACACCCTTCAAACTGACCTCTGGGCGGGAATAGAGGTGAATGGTGGGCCTGCCAGGATTTGAACCTGGGTCGCGCGGCCCCCAGCCGCGAAGTATAGGCCAAACTAACCTACAGGCCCTTGGGCTTGCCTCGGGAGCGGGTTCGGGGTCAAAGCCCTGACGGCGGCTCAGGACTGGCGTTCGATGCTGAAGGGAGCGACTTCGTCAATCAAATCGATGTGGCCCACGAACATCCTCCTACAGCAGTATCGCTCGAATCCGAGGTCGTCTAGGGTCTTTCCTGGATCGTTGCCGGCATCCACCGCGTCCTTGAACTCCTGATACTTGTGAGCGATGACCTTGCTACAACTCCAACACCTGACTGGAATCAACATGAATGCCACTACCTGTACGACTTCTGCCACTTCTTTCGAGCGCCGCGACCCATTTGATGCTTGGGTTCCTTTCGGCGGGGATCATTCACTAGCAGAGTACGGTCGAAGTCGAGGTACATATCCCTAAGTTCCTCGTCCTCTCCCTCGGCGCCGTCGTTGTAAAAGACCAGGCCTCGGGCGATTGCGGTTCTAATCGCGTCCACTTGGCCCATCTGGCCGCCGCCCTTCACATCAACGGCTATGTCTACCCGATCAAGTCGGTTCATTGCCTCGGCGATCTTGATCGGTTCCAAGGCCTTCCTTCGTGCCAAGGTCGGCTCCATTATGTGGATTGGCTTTCCGTTGACTCGGACCCTTCCCTGGCCCGCCTTGACTGTGGCGCGGGCAATGGCGGTCTTGCGCTTGCCGCTCGAGTTGACGACCTTGGGTGTCTTCTTCGCCATTCTCACTCACCGCCCCATCTGGTTGCATCGACCCCTAAGTGGGAGCTTATTTCACCCAAGCGCACGAACTTGTTGGGGAACTTTCGGACTATGTTCTTGGTGTCGCCCCACTCGTGGTCGTCCGGTAGCTTGGCATCGGAGAGGTTTGGTGGTGCGCCAATCATGACCCGTAGGTCCCTCAGTGCACCTCGCCCGCTGCTGTTCTTCTGATACGGGAGCATTCCACGGACTGTCCGCTTGATTATCTTGTCAGGCATCCTAGGGAAGAACGGGCCCTTCCTTGCGTGATTGAGATTGTACTTCGCCCTGTAGTCGCTGAGCACCTTGGCCCTAGGCCCGGACACAATCGCCCCCTCAGCGTTGATGACGATGACCCGATGCTGCTTGCCAGATTTTCGGGCCGAAATCATCTCCTTGGCGACTTGGCTAGCCAGACGCCCTAGGACCTTGTCCTTTGCATCATAGACAGTAGTCGCTTCAGACAAGGATCCGCACCCCCTTGCCGTTGGGATTCTCTTCCATGAGTTGACGAATGCTTAGGGTTCTTCCTCCGGTGTCCTCGATCTTGGTTCTGGCTCCGTTGCTGAAACTGTACGCAGCGACCGTCTGCCCCGAGTTGATCTCACCACTACCGAGGACCTTGCCCGGAACCAGTATCGTATCCTCCTTGGCGGCGTGCCGGGAGAGGTGACTCAGGTTCGCCTCTGCCCAGTTCTTGCGACTTGATTCGAGCCTACGTGCGATGTCGAGCCACAGGGCGGAGCCAGTCGACCGGCTATGGTCTCTCAAATCATCGATAAGTGCCAACAGAGCCTGATTGGACTTCTTGCTGGCTTTACTCACGGCAATCGCTCCCATAGGGTGGGTAGCGCGGCCACCCGAGTCGGTGTTATGAATCCTACGGGACGCCCCAGAGGGGCGACTGGACTCGTCAGCGAGGGGAGATGGCCTGCCCTTGGGGGCAATTAGATTCGAAACCCTTCATCGTCGACAGAATCATCGATCCCTGCAAACCTGACCTGCCCCTCGGAATCCACAAACTGACCTGCCTTCGTGGAGGAGGCATAGAGCTTTGATTCGGATGTCGCTGCCCTCGAGAGCATACTGTCGCCCAACGCATTGTTCATTCGCCCGATAATTGACTGGAAGACTTGGATGGCCCGGTCGCGTTGGCCGGATCCGATGTCATGGTCCGAGTACCTGGCCTCTTCGAATAACGAGAAGAAGAGGTCGAGCTCCTCTGGCGGAATAACGCCTCCGAGCATGATGTTAATGACATCCTCGAATTCCCTAGTTGTCTCGAAGACCTTCTTCATGGCCCCTCTCGATCTGAAGTACTTGATCAGGTCCTTGTAACACTTGAATATCGTCTCGATATAGTCGTTTGAGGCCTTCAATGACATCAGGGAGTCAGTCAGAATGCCCCTAAGAATCTCGATCTTGCGGCGTTCGCGGTAGTTCTGGTACATTATCGCACTAACCAGCAGCATGGCAGATGCCGCTATGCCGGAGACAACCAGCACTTGGGTTGTCAGGAAGTTCTCCCTCGCATCCACTATCGGGTCACCGAGGAAAATTATCGGGGTGCTGTTGAGGTACTGCTCAACGAAGTACGGGCGATTGGCATCGACGGATTGGAAGTGGACCAGAATGCGCCATTTGCCTTCAACGGCCTCGACGTCGGTTCCCTCGCCGGGAACCACGGTGGCGGTGTAGGGCAGTGTAAAGTTGGCAGAGCCTCGCTCGTTCGTGGTTACGATGTCGACTCTGAAGGTCTCCCAGCCAGAGCCGTTCCAGTACTGGATGAGAAAGTCGACTCTCTGGCCCTCGACGGTCAGGTCTAGCCTGTCCCGGAGGATTGCGACTTCTCCCTCAATGATGTCCCCATTCTGATAGCCTGTGGGACTGGACCAATGCTCTTTCAGGAGAATGTCTACCTTGCTCCTGACAAGAATCTCGATGTCCAAGTAAGACCCATTGACCACAGGATTCGCCTCAGCCCTGCAACCCCCAGGAATCTCCCTATCAGGCTCATAGGCAACCCTGACTGTCCTGAAACCCTCGAGCTTGGTTCCGCTTGGTTCGACGCCCCTCCTGCTCGGATTATCATCCGGATCAGCGGAGTACCACTCGAACTGGCCTGTTCCATCGGTCGTGATTGCAGTTGCGACCGGTCGGGTGTCGGTAGTGGGATCGAGGTAGATGTTGAGGCACTTGCCTCCAATCGGCTTGCCGTTGGTCTGGCTCAGCTTGGCATTGATGTGGAAGGCCTCCTTGAGGTAGAGGATTTCGAAGGTTGATCCGTTCGGGAAGGTATAGGTGATGTAGTCCGACCTGAAAGGACCGACCTCGGAGATTGCCACAGTCGAGTTAGAGAACACAGGGAAGAACTTCGTCACGCTTGCGTTGTGGTAGCGGTACCTGTCGTTATTCTCGTAGGAGTTGAACTCGATCCTTACCTTTGCCTGCCCGGCCTCCACGCCTGAGAGTGGGCAGATAATCTCGAAAAAGCCGTTTTCATCGGTGATTCCAGGGATACATGCGGAAATTCCCTTATCACTGGTGTCCATCTCATACGTCACTCGAATATTTCTGTTAGAGAGATTGCCGCCCAACTCATCGAGAAGTTGCCCTGTGACTATCATTGGTTTCTCGATGGCTTGCCCGGTGTTCGGGTCAATCTCCGAGGTATACACAATCTGATCGTCGACCTTGAGGTTGGTTCTGCCAATAAGGCTGAAGCCATCAACCTGGAACTGCATGACCTTCCTGAAGTGATCGCTGTTCTGGATAGTCACGCAGGGGTCCCATGCACCGGACGTGGCCAGCATATCGCTGTTCAGAGGCTCGCATCCCTCGTGAGGAAGGTTTTCCTCGAATCGAAGGATGACGTTGACGGGACCGAAGCCATCCGGCAGGAAAGAGAACGGGTCGTCTCTGAGTAGCTGTGGGTCTAGTATTTTCTCATAATGGATTGTACCCGCAACCGGACACAGGGTCTGTGCAATCTGTCTGTACGTCCTGTCCTCGAAATCAATGCCCTCGAGGATGATCGAGACATTGCCCCCGAGTTCTCCACAGCCGGAGAGAGCTTGGCCGAGATCCTTCTCGAAGGCGGTTCTATTGTCGTCGGTGACCTGAGCGGTGAACTCCCAGATGTCACCACTAGACCTGATGTTCGGAGTGGTGCTCACGAGGCTGATGTACGTGCGCGACACCACCCACAAGTGTATCTCCGCGGAGTTGCCCTGCCTGAGGACATCGCCGAGGTAGGAGAAGGCCAGAGTGAAGTTGCCGAGTTCATGAAGGCCGTCGATGGTCAGATTGACCCTGAAGACGCCGTTGTTGTCAGTGATGGCAACGCCGCTTGAACCATCGGCTGACCAATTATAGTTCACCGGAACCTCCCTAACTGGTTGGAATGCATTGTCAATCAGACGTGCCTCAACGGTCGTATTTTGTCCCCGATAGAGGCGAGGCACGTTATTGAGTTGGAAGTCCGTAGTACCGATAACAGTGACATTCGCATAGGCGCCAGTAGCCGCCAAAACAGCCGATTGGTTGCCCGTGAAGTAGTAGTCGGTCATGGTAAAATCTGCCTTGACACCGAATGTACCAGCGGGATAGTGCGAGTACCAAGTCCAATTGTAGTCGAATCTCGCCTCGCCTTCGACCATTGACGGCATTCGGGAGTAAGCCGTCTCTAGGGTTCCAGCGAAGATTCCGTTCTTGTCTAGGTCCACTTGCAGGGCCATCGGATCCTGAGCCCAGGGGGATAACGTCCTGTTCCAAACAGAGCCGACAATCCTGAGGGTCTCACCAGTGAACATCTCAGGTACTATCTCGCACCTGACCTCGCTACTGGGATCCAACGGATTGACGGGCCCGCAGGGTGGGGAGTCGAAATCCGCGCCGTTCTGCATGGTTATGGTCCAATGAGTTCCATTCGAGTCCAGGAAGGGCATTAGGCTACCTCCCGCTATGTCAGCGAGTCCTTGCGGGGTGCCGTCCCAAAGAATTGGGTATGGCTTTCCGAGGCTCGCCTCTGCATACCCTATGTCGGCAAGGACTAGGGAGGGGGCGTGGAAGAGGGCCCGCCATGCTCCGAAGGAGGAGCCCGTGAACTGGGTTCCATCCCAGAAGTATACGGGTCTGAAGGATGAGACTATCAGCTCTGCTTCTACGTACATGCGATGCATCGAGCGGATAAAGAAGGAATCTGTCTTGGAGCCCTCCAGATATGGCCAAGGCCACTCATCACCGAGATCCGGTCTAGAAAATCCGATGAAGCTGTAGTCTCCTACAGGGAGGCTGGTGTTGGTGTAATTATATGAGCCCAAAACGGTGTGACGCTTCGAGTTATTGTCCCAGACTATCTCCTCGTACCCGCCCATCGGTGCACCGGGTCCGTTGTCCAATAGCGAGTTCCATTGCACCTGCTTCCACATTCCCTGGTTGCCACTGGTCTGGACGAATGAGAGGGACACCCAGCCACCAGTATCTGCGCGGTACCCATATCCATAGCCGTCAAAGACGGTGGGGTGAGTGATATTGCCGAAGGGATCTCCGCTGACAGTGAATGATACGGGAGCGTGCATCAGTCTGTTGTCAAAAATCCCGCGATCGTAGTCAGCAGTGTAATGGACCTTGAAATCGAGCTTGAGGGGTTGTTCGTCGGATCTGAACCTCTGGCCTGCAACGAACCCGATGGTAGTATTGGCTCTGACCTCGACCGGGTACTTTTCGGTGACGCTGTAGTTGTGGAGGAACATCTCAGTGACCTCCGCATAGACGCTGTAGGTCGTGTTCGCGCCAACGCTCAGGTCCTCTGGGAAGAGGAACTGCCCGACGACATACCTGCCGATATCGTCTGTGAGCACATCGATGGTCTCAAGAGCAGACGTCATGTTCCTAGTGTATTCGATATGGACTTGAACGGGAACTTGGGGGGCTGGGACGTATGTTGAAGTATCGAGATCTACCATGTACACAGTACCATTGAATATCGCTGGTCTGCTCTGGTCCAGCCATAGCACCGGTTGGGTAGTCAAGGTGATTCGGGTGGCTATCTTGTCATCATCATCTGGAATGCCATCGTTATCCGAGTCCCAGTCAGAGCTGCCTCCGTCAAACTCCTCTAGCTTATTGTCCGCATTTGGTTGGTCTCCGGGAGAGGGGTCATTCCAATCGAGATCCAGCCTATAGTCAGAGTCGTCGTCCACATCGATGGCATCCGGCCCGGTGGTGTTGTTTGTTGGATTGGCAATGCCGAAGCCTTCGCCAAAGTCGTCGTGGTCCCAGGGGTTGGTCGATTCGCTATCAAACCTAGAAGGCCACAGCAGGACCTCGTCCTCGTCCTTCATGCCATCCGCATCGTCGTCGTCGTCGATATCGTCTCGAATGCCGTCATTGTCATGGTCCCAAGGCGAGACCATGGGTACCGCGAATTGCAATTCGAGGCTATTGGGGATTCCGTCACCGTCCCAGTCGTCATCGGCCCAGTTCAAGACGCCGTCATTGTCATGGTCCCAAGTGCTCTGCTCCTCGCCGACGAAGCACTCCTCGTACTCCTCTTGAGCGGAGTCTGGGAGGCCATTATTGTCGTCATCAAAATCCTCTCCATCGGGGACTCCGTCATTGTCATTGTCGACGTCATAGTATTCGGGAAACAGCAGACCCTGTCCAAGCACGCCCTTGTCCCAGACGGCTTGGTACCACCCATCCCCATCGGGATCGGTATCCAAGCCGTCGTCATCTTCGTCCTCGCAGTTGGTGCCGGTGAAGTAGTAGGGCTCCTCGACGCCCGCATCGTCGTCGAGATCGTCGTTGGTATCGACTTCGAAGTAGTCCCAAACGCCATCGTTGTCATCGTCGACGTCGAAGTGATCGTAGACAATGTCCCAATCGTCGTCGAGATCGTTGGTGTTATTGTACATGCAACTTGGTGTGAAGGAGAAGGATGGCATAGGCTGTCCGCAGTCGATGTCCGGGTCCTCGGAGTCGTCTAATCTGTCCGCAACCTCATCGGGGAATAGATTGCCATTGGCATCTGAGTTCCAGCTAAATAGGCCACGATTCAGTCCGACGTAGGCGATCCACAGATCTCGGTTGTTCTTGATCTCGTTGTAGGTGACGGCGGCGGATGGGGAGGGGTTGCTTCCGGGGTCGAAGGTAAACCAGAAGCAGTTGCTGTCACAATCATTCTGCCCTTGGGAGTTGCTTCCATCGTAGGGGCCGTCATCGTGATCCGAATCGGGGCGGGAGCTGTAGGGAGTGGTGAAGAGATTTTGATTGGCCCAAGTGGGGGTCATTATGGGATATCCATACAGCCAAGCGTAGTCCAAGCCGCAAGCGCGTTCGATAAGCTGTCCGGAATAGATTGCATTGTACAGGGTTGTGCCGCACGAGTTTCCATCGAAGGTCCCCCCCATCTTGATGTCATTGACATCGAGCACTCCGTCGTTGCCCTCGTCCTGGTCCCACCAGTCGGGCAGACCGTCCCCGTCCTGATCGACGTCGATTCCATTGACGAGCGAGTCGCCATCGGTGTCGATGTCGAAGAAGTTGTTTCCGTTGTACGGATTCCACTTCATGATGAGGTACCAGTAGAACTCGGGTATCTTGCCGTTGATTCTCGGGAACGAGGTGTCTCCCGAGTAGCCGTTGAAATTCAGCAGGAAGTTGTTATCCTCGTTGAACGGGTTGAAGCCCCAGGTCATGTTCCAGTAGTAAGTGTAAGCAACGTCGTTGGGATATGGGCGGAGTTGGCTACCATCCTCGGAGCCATCGATTGCCTCTCCATCGTCCTGTGGGTAGTTCCAACCGCCGTCGAAAGGGTCGGTGTTGTCCGTGTCTACGAAGCCGCAGTTGCCGTCGTCGGGATCATAGTAGTCATTGATGCCGTCGTTGTCATCGTCCCAATCCACATCATTCGGCAGTCCGTCCCCGTCGATATCCGTGTCAATGTCATTGGTACCGTCATCACGGTACATTGAGCCGTTCAACTCGTGCAGATCGGCATCGTTGTCCAAGTCGCAATCAGGGTCGATATCCAGCCAATCGAGGATGCCGTCGTTGTCATCGTCGACGTCTACCCAGTTGTTCAAACCGTCGCCGTCCCAGTCGTTGAAGCCGGTGTACGACTTCCTCCACAGGAAGCATTTGTCGCTCGGGTCGGTTGGGTTTGGGTTTTCGATGCTGGGGCAGTCCCAGGTTACGACCTCAGCCGTCGAATTCAGGGGGAAAGGGTCGTCTTCATTCACGATCCCATCGTTATCTGAATCCCAGGGGGCATCGGAGTTATCAATTGCCCAACGAGTTGGGTTGTCTGGATATTCCAACCCCCCCATATCGGTGTCCAACCAGTCCCAGACCAAGTCATAGTCCTGATCGATCATCCTGAACTGATCGTCGTCCAAATCGCCATCATAGTCGATCTCGCAGTCCGTGCCCGGGGTTTGGAATTCCAATGAGATGATTGGGTAATCACCTTGGCCGTCGTTGTTGGTGTCAGTCTGGTGGCAGGTGTCTGGAATGCCGTCATTGTCGTCGTCGACGTCATACATATCGGCTAGGCCGTCATTGTCGTCGTCCGTGTCTGAGGAGTCGGGGGATCCGTCACCGTCGTTGTCTGGATCTAGGAAGTTGGGGATTCCGTCGCCATCGAGGTCGCCATCGTAGATTGTGGTGAAGCTCTGGTTATTGGGATGGTTGATAGCCTCGAGTGCGACGTAGTCCAAGCCATCGACGTAGTCCGAGTAATCTGATAATTGCACTACCGACCAGTCATCCCACATTATGCCCTCGACGCTGTCCATCCTGATTACGGGGTCGTCAAACCTCCAAGGGTGGATATCATCGATATCGGCTAGGCCGTCGTTGTCGTCGTCTAGGTCGAAGTAGTCCTGCAGGCCATCGGAGTCAAAGTCACATGGCCAGGTGAATTGGTCGATGCGTCCGTCATTGTCATCGTCCTCGTCGTAGGAGCCTCTTCCTGAACCATCAACGTCTTCATCGGTAACACCGTCGTTGTCGTGGTCCATGGGATTCTGGTCGACCCTGTAACCGACTCCAACGGTATCGCCAGTCCATGGGTGAACGGTTAACGGGTCGACGTATCGATCCATGCTGACGTTCTTGGGGTCGGCCCCCTGTGTGTAGTCAATGGGCCCCTCGAGGATGCCGTCGTTGTCGTCATCCCAATCGAACTCATCCAGAACGCCGTCGTTGTCATGGTCCAGGGGGTCTGTCCCAAAGCAGCCATCGAACCGCTCAATTAGATCGTTGATTCCATCGTTGTCGTCATCAAGGTCGTTCAGGTCGTCGATTCCGTCGTTGTCGTGGTCGTCGGTGTTGGTCTCCTCGAGGAAGAATCCGTAGCTCGGATCGAGGGCGAGAGCAGACATGTCCGAAATCTTTCCGTAATACGATGCTGGATCATGGTAGAACGGATCCTGGAAGGCCGCCTCTTGGAATGGGTTGGTCGCCGCAGGTTGGTTCTGGTTGGTTCCCTGCACCGGGCCCGATAGTTGGTTGAGCTGCTGATAGGCGGTTCTCTTGGGAATCGTGTCAAGACCAGACTCTGTGGTGCTTTCGTCATCACCCCCCATGAGCACAAGCAGTTGAGTGCTGAGCATCATCAAAGCGACCATGAAAATCGCCGGCAGTAATCCCTGTGTTCCGTCACTCGTACATCGTTTTGGCATTGTATCCCTGCTTTCTCTCGGGGAGAGTGCCTCAACCAAATCGGCCTGCTTATCAATGGATTCCTGCCCTTGGCCTAAATCGTATCACATGGGCTCCAGAGTATCAAGGACGGCATCTTGCTCGAATATGGCTCTGTTCGGAATCGCTAATCCCGGTGATATGATGTGCCACGATTGATCTCGGATGCCCTGTATAACTGCTCCATAAGAACTGCTGCGGCCAGTTCGTGAGATAGGGTCATGGAAGAAAGGGCAATCAAGTAATCTGCACGTTCTTTCAGGGAGTCGCTGAAACCCTCACTGGAACCTACGGCCAGATTGGTCGGATCTCTATCGAGTTCCGCAGAAGACAGCCACGAGGCGAACTCAAGACTAGTTTTCGTCTCGCCGGACTCGTCGAGCAGTACTAGCGAGCCAGAGAGATTCGAAAGTTCGCTCTCGTATCTCTCTGAGCCATGGCGCTCCGAGTGAGTCTCCAAACTGACTCCCCTGCTTCTGAGTCTTCTTCCGTAATCACTGACAATTACCGAGATGGCCTTGTCTTTGGGCACCCTATGCAGATGAACCACAACGCGCCCCATGTTGGTTCGAGGCTAATGCTCCACTTAGCGATTCGCAAACCATCAAGACGGTCGGCTCCGGCGTTCACTTGAGGATCATGGGCTGGTGGCCGTTCAAGCGCAGGTCTGGATCATTCGACAACGAGCCCCATATTCGTGGATCGAGATTGTGGATCCAAGACCTGCGGGAGATCTGCGAAATGTGCTTTGACAACCGTGCTGAGGGCCAACGAAGGATCAGGCAGATGCAGGTTGAATGGCAGGATGCGCATGCAGAGGGCGAGGTCGACGATGCGCTGCTGCAGGGGCTCGACAGACGCGCATTCAGACTTCTGAGAGCCGATGACTCGGAATGGTTGGGATGGTTGGATGATGATGATTTCTGGAAGCCTGGTTGGGGTAGTGACCATACGGAGGAGTGAGGTAATGCTGTTCTGGATCGGGCTCTTCCTAGGTGTGGGATCGGTCACATATTACCTAGGCAGACTTCAGCCATTCCCCGAAATAAGCGGTAGGTTCGCAGGGCTCGTCCTCGTACTCGCTCTAATCCTATGGATTTCTAGTACAAGCCCCAGACAAGGATCTGATCAGTTCCCTGAAGTTCTCTCAGTCGTTGTCGGAGGAGGGGCAGTGGTCCTAGGTGTGTGGAACATGGGAGTAACCAAGGAAGATGTGATTCTTGCTCCCTTGGGCGGAGTGCTATTCTGCGTCGGAGGGATTTCTCTGTTAGCAGGTCGTTGGGAAGAAGCCGGGCAGACCGAGCAGATCGGCTCTTTCATCCTAGCGAGTACCCTTGTGATGCTCGAGATCTACCTAGTATTCCGGGGACTTGTAGTTGGGGTGCCCGGAATCACTTGGTCGAAATCGGGACTGAGGCAGATTCACCGAGGGCTGATTCATGGGCCGAATGGTGCCATCTCACACTTCGAGCGTTCTTGGGATATGGAGGAGCCGTGGATTAATTCGATGAGTCACGCCGCATTGGTTCTGATTCATGGGAAACATGGAAACACGGATGAGGAGAAGTTACACCTCAGGGAGTTAGAGAAAGAAGGGGGATGGGGTTCGGTAGATTCATCATGGGCTGAAGCCATCGAGGCGGCCCTCTCCAAACTCGCCCTTTGATGGCCTGAGTACGGTTGAAAGCGTCTAACCCCTCGCAGCCACCGATGGTTCGAATCAACAGAGTCCATACCGGGACCGGTGACGGAGGGGAAACTTCGTTGTTGGATGGGTCTAGAGTCGGCAAGCAGGATGGCAGGGTCGGACTGTTCGGTACTATTGACGAGTTGAACTCGCATATTGGGGTCGTCAGAATGGAAATCTCCCGGTCTGAATCACTACAGTCTGTCCATGCCAATATTGCCGATGAATCTCTGGATCGGGTGCAACAGGAGTTATTCGATATCGGCGGGGAGTGCTCGTGCCCACCTGGGTCGATTCCCGAGAAAGTAACTCTCGTGGGGAGTGGGCAGCCTGACCGCCTCGTCTCCGAGATGGATGGATGGCTGGAAGATCTTGAGCCTCTGGAGTCATTCATTCTGCCAACAGGTTCAGCACCGGTGGCAACTATGCATGTTGCTAGGACTGTGGCGAGAAGAGCGGAGAGGGGAGCCTGCTCACTGCGTGACAAGGAGGGAGAGGATGCCGTGCGACCCGAAGTGATGGCATATCTCAACCGACTGTCGGATTGGCTATTCGTCCTCGCAAGATGGATTGCGCATTGTACCAGTGAGAATGAGGTCCTGTGGACCCCACTGGGCGAGCGCGAGTCCTGAGTCAGACTATGTGTCCAGCGCTCCTCAGGTGCTCACAGGCAGAGCGGAGGAGTTCCTTCTCCTGCACGAAGGTGATTTGCTGCTCGGCTTGCTCGAAATCGAGCCATAGGTAGTTCGTGTGCTCGTGGGATAGGGATACATCGAGTTGATCAGTCTCCGCGAGATACCAGAACACTTGCTTGGTAGTCTGCTTGCCCTTCTTCCGGAAGGTGTACTGCGTCCTCTGGCTCCAGCCCTCGAATATTGTTATCCGGGATATTCCCGTTTCCTCGGTCAACTCCCTAGCTGCAGTTGAATGGTGATTGGGATCTCCCTCTTCGACATGGCCCTTTGGATAGCTCCAGTGACCTTGGGGGTACTGCAGAAGCAGGATGCTGTCGAAGTTGAATAGGATGAACCCGCAGGACGTCTCCATACTCCCTTCGACCGAGTCGCGCACATCCTAACTGAGCCTTGCCCCCGGATGAAAACCTTGCGTGGGCAGAGGGGCTCGTTGCGAAACCACCATTGGGGGGATGCTTTGGCTACATTGGGATGGCCGCCGCCCCGCTAGACCTAGACATACGTCGCATTGTCACCGACAGCGACCTAGATGGAGTTGTCACTGCGGCGATTCTGCGGCGATGGTGGCCAGAAGCTGAAGTGGTCTTCGGTCACCCAGGAGAGTTGCGGGCTGGTCTTCTCGACGGACAGATGGACAGGAACACCGCAGTCTGTGATCTTCCACGACATCCCGACTGCGGTCTGAGCATCGATCACCATCAGACTAACGAGCCCTCCAAGGATGATGGGTCCGATTCCGTCATCGTCTGGCGGAACACTCCCTCGGCTGCAAGAATCGCCTACGAATTGGTGTCCGAGAGAGTGGATCTGTCCGACCTAGAAGATCTCTTGACGTGGGTGGACAAGCTAGATGGTGGCGGAGTCACGAGAGAGGAGTACCTCTCGGACCATCCAGCAGTCTGGCTGGGTCGTGTAATAGATGTTGGAGAAGGGACGGCAATGAGCGTGCTCGAGTCACTGCAAGAGGGGGAGAGCATCAAGGCGATTCTCTCTGAGTCTGATATCGCTTCTAGGGTCGCAGAGCGCAGGGACCAACGAGTGGCTCTCACACAAGCGATACTGGAGTGTGTGTACGTGGACGATAGGCTGGCTATCGCTCGTCTTGAGGATCTTGGCATGCGCTCGAACGGCTACCACGTTACTGCGCTTGTGGGCGATGCCTGTGATGCCTGTGTAATCGTTCACGGCAACGTCGGAGCGGCTTTCGGAGAGGAAGGGCGATACCCTGTTTCGGCCTCGTTCTACACCAATTCCTTCCTCCACCCTGAGGGAGGGGTTTTCGATCTCACCCGCTTGGCTACCCGCTTCGACCCAGATGGAGGGGGTCACGCCAATGCCTGCGGTTGTAGAATCCGGCCATTGAAGGACGGTGAGGGGGGAGCGAGGAGGGTGGTCGACTCTGACATCAAGGCAAATCTTGCTGCTTGGCTTGACATTTGGGCGAATCGGCACTCACAGGATGGTCAGCAAGTAGAGGAAGCCTAGGAATGCATGAATCACGGCAAGCACTGCCATCAATTCGCTGAGCCTGCCGTGCATCTGCATCTCCTTAGCGAAGGACTCACCAGCGGTCTTCGCATCCTGGGTCTTCCGTCCAAGCATCCAGAGAACGAGCATCAGCATCAGTCCTAGGAGGCCAGTCCAGCCGTGGAAGTGCCCGGGTAGCAAGTAAGAGGTTGCATCGTTGGCATCGATTAATCCTCTGATTGCATTCGAGCCGAAGGCCAGTACGACGATGCAAAGAGTTGCAACTGTGATTCTGACACCCATCGATTCGTGGCGCTCTACCGACGCCCTCAAGCCGTCTTTGTCGAGAACGTGGGAGTCGCGGCGCCATCGCCTCTGCCCGTAGAACAGCCAGATGAGAGAGAGGGCAGCTAGAGGATGGACTAGGATGATGGTGGCGCGAACTGGGTCCACGCTTCATGGAGGGGTCAGCCTGACTTAGTAATCGCCCTGTGACAGTTATTCGGATTCGGTTGAGGTCGACTCTCCGAGACGGTGCATTATAGTGGTAGCGGACTCGATGCTGCGCACGGTCTCAACGCTCTTACCCGCCGACCAGAGATCCTTGGAGGACTTCTTCTTGCCTTTGCCGAATGCCTTCCACCGGAGGACGCTGTATGCGGACAGCGTTGCTCTGACCCTGTGCTTGAAGCGACCGGACAATAGCTTGCGGACCAGCCACGAATTGTGCTGTTTGAAACCCCTAGTCTTGAATACCGCAACTGGGACACCGGTATGCTTGGTGGTCCATGTGATGTCGCCCTCACCGGCCTCTACGATGGCATCCTTGTAATCCTGGGGGGTGGAGCACTCCGTCGTGGCGATGAAGCGAGTCCCCATCTGGACGCCGTCGTAGCCAATCTCCAGAGCCCTGTTGAGCTCGACCTCGCTGCCAATCCCCCCAGCGCATACCAAGGATAGGCCCATGTCGCAGAGCTCCTCGTACATCTCCTCCATCGTCATGTCGCCAAGATGGCCCCCTGCACGGTTATTGACGCAGATCAGACCGTCGACACCGCATTCCTTGCCCTTCTCAGCCCACTTGCGATTGGTAACGTCATGGTAGACTGCACCGCCATAGGCGTGAACCTTCTCGCATACCCAATCTGGTTTACCAAGGGAGGTGACGAAGAACCGAATGCCCTCTTCCAGTGCTACGTCTATCCACTCAGACATTTTCTGGAGGTACTTCTCACTGCCCTTCTCGATTAGTGCGTTGAATCCTATCGGCTTGTCAGTGAGGGTTCTGATGTGACGGATTGCGATCCTGAGTCCCTCAATCCTGTCGGGCTTGTTGAATCCGTGAACTTCGGTGAGGGAAAGGGGCTGGACGATGGCAATTCCTCCTCCCTCGGAGGCAGCTGCCACAAGCTCGGGATTTGAACAAGGGTACATTGCACCGCAGATGATTGGGTACTCGACCCCAGCATGCTCGGTGAGTCGGGAATGGGTTTCCATGGAGTCACCTATCCTGTAATACTCGGAAGTTCCACTTGAATACCCACTCTGACACAACGTCCCCCGACGAGTCGTGGCCTATCGACTTGAGGTTACAATTGACCGATTCCCCCGTAGCGAGGCTCTCCTCGATTGCTTTGCGGGTCTTTTCGACGTCCTCGCAGATGAAAGTGACTTTTCCCTTTGCACGCTTGGTGAATGTACTCTCAACGCCGACGACAAACATCCTCAACTTTTCCGGCATCGACCTGGACAAAGCGAAGGGGGCAGCCCCAGTAGAGAGCTCTGCCCCCATTCCCTGGACCGCCCAATACATCGTTCGAAAGGGGTTCTGGGTCCGCCATCCACCGGGAAGGGAGGTAACGCAGGTGGTTTTGTCGATTCGATTGATCCCGAGTCCAACGAAGGCGGCTGCGGGCATGGACAGGGCGGTGAAAAGCCGGAACCTCATGCGTCGCCTTAGGCCTTTGAGCTCTGATTCGAGCTTGGTATCATCGATTGGCATCCCACGGGCTCCCGGTCCGTGTCACCCGCCTGCGCTCATCAAAGCATCCACCATGTCACAATATCGCAACATGGCCTCCTCCTTCGGCGTGCCTTCCAAACGCTTCCAGAACTTCCACTTCCAGCGTTGCTTGACGTCGCCTCTTGCTCTCCCGGAGCAATCCCCCACAGATCCTTGTTTGAAGAGAGCGTAGAGTTGTAGCAGTTTCTCGTCTGAGGGCCTGAGCGGAAGCCTCCACACCTTCTTCTGGGCCCGCTCGAACCTACTCCTCAAGCTCATCCACTCACGTTCCTATTGTAGCCGAGTTGCTCTTCCATCCACACCTCGACCGTCGAGCGTCGCTCATCGGTATCCACCGTGGATGTGTGAGGCATGTCGAGGACGTGGATTTCGGAGTTCTCAGCCATGTGCTCCTGAATTAGCGCGAAGTGCTCCGTCCCGAGAGTCTCATCGTGCTCTGCTTGCACGACGAGTGCGGGTACCTCGGGAATGCCACAGTAGGGGAGTTCCGAGTTGGCATATCTGACATTCAAGTCGGGATGTATTCGCTCGTGCTCCCTCCTCAACACTTGTCTGACCCATGGTCTTGCCATGACCATCCTGCCGGGTAAGTTGTTATCGATGATCATAGGGAAGGACGCTGCGGGGGACTCCAGTATGATTCCCTGTAGTGCATCCCCCCACCAACCAGAGTGGTGGGAAGCTAGCCTGATGGTAATGAAACCGCCCATGGAGTGCCCATAGATCCACAGTCTCTGCGGCTTGAATCCCAGAATTGAAGGGGTCCCTTCCAACAGCCCTTCAATGTCGGCTATGACCTTTAGGAGGGTCCAGTCCAACCTGCCCTTTTGTTTACCAAAGCCCCTCAAGTCAAGGCTGATTACGTTGACCCCCATGCTATGGATATGCAAGGGTCTCGACTCCCCCCAAGACAGGCAGGACCCGTAGCCGTGGAGGAATAGGAGCAGGTCCTCGCTCTTCTCGTCGGACTCGAGAAGATTTGCCTTGAGCGTCTCTCCACCCCACCCCATGAATGTGAATGGGTTCCATCTGGGATTGATTGGTTCGGCGGGAACGCCACTGGTGGTGACGAATACAGAGAGGTAAATCTTCCAGTAAACAAAGAGCCAGGCTGCGAATGGGATAGTGATGCCAAACAATAGCCATGAGGTTTGATTTGCGCGCCACTCGGGCAATGCTGCTAGGGCGAGTAGTTCCATAGGAATCACTATCATCAGCACGCCCGGTATGGTCGGGGCCCAGTTGACTGGGGTCTTTTCATAGGCTGCTGCCCGGCCTCGTCTGAGGCTTCTTTTTGTCCGTTCTTCAGCCATGGTCACATCATCGCCTCCGGGTATTCCATCATGGGCTTGTGCCCAGCTTGAATCTTGGCTGCAAGCCCTACCGTCTCAGGAAAGATTCTCTTGAAGAAGAAGCGGGCACTAGCGATCTTGGCATCATAGAACGGATCCCCGACACTCTCAAGCGCGACTCTGGCCATCCTTGCCCACATGTAGGCGAGCAATATGTTGCCGAAATAGCGACAGTAGTCAGTGGCTCCAGCGGCTAGGAAGTGGGGATTGGCCTGACCCTCGGCAATCAGTAGAAGGGTGAGATGTTGGAGGCCTCGAACCCCTTGGTGAAGTGGTTTGTTGAATTCGGACATCTCAGGAATGTCCCGGTTCTCCTCGATGAACTCGGTGAGTGGCCACATCAGGTGGCGTAGGTTCTTACCCATGTTTTGGGTGATTTTGCGCCCGGTTAGATCCAATGCTTGGATACCATTGGTGCCTTCCCAGATTCTGGAAATCCTGACATCGCGATAGAATTGCTCGACGCCAAACTCGGAACAGTATCCCGCCCCACCCATCACCTGCATGCAGGTGCTTGCAGTCTCGCAGCCCAAATCGGTGAAGTGTGCCTTGACTATCGGGGTGAACAATGATATCAGAGCATTCGCGTACTCTGCTTCCTCCGGATCCTCGCTACTCATCTGATCGAGCAGCAGCCCCGTCCATGCCGCTAAGGCTCTGCAGCCCTCGTTGTTGACCTTGGCCTCAAGCAGCATTCTGCGCACATCCGGATGAACTAGGATGTTGTCTGCCCTCTCATTGGGATCCTGCATTCCCTTGAGGTCTCTGCCTTGCCTTCTTTCGCGGGCCCACGCTAGTGCGTTCTGATATGCTATTTCTGCGAGGCCGATTCCCATCATACCCGTTGCAACCCTCTCCCTATTCATCATCTGGAACATCAGGGACATTCCTTCATGGAGTTCGCCAACCCTCCATCCGATGCTTTCATCGAAGTTCATGACACAGGTCGGTGAGGCATGCAGTCCCATCTTCTCCTCGCTGCCCGAGCAAGTGACCCCATTGTGAGTCGCCATGAGTTCTTGAGACAGGGCCTCAACCCCGCCGGACTCCCACTCTGCAGGCAAGAACTTCGGGACCAAGAAGAGCGTGATTCCCTTAGTGCTCTCTGGGGCCCCGGGAGTCTTTGCGAGAACAAGGTGAACGATATTGTCGGTCATGTCATGCTCGCCGTAAGTGATGAAGGTCTTCGTCCCTGAAACTCTGTAGGTTCCGTCCTCCTGCGGCTCGGCCTTAGTTGTGATAATGCCTAGATCCGTGCCTGCGTGCGGTTCAGTCAGGCACATCGTACCCGACCACTCACCGGAAGCTAGGTTTGTTGCGAAGTAATCAATTAACTCCTGATCTCCGTGCTCTGTCAGTACCTCATAGACTCCTACTGAAAGAGCAGGAAGTACGCTCATTGCCATGTTTGCAGCAGTCCCGAACTCCGCCCAGGTAACAGATTGGAAGAAAACTGGGACACCCATACCACCATGCTCAGGCTTGCATGAGGTGGACATCCAACCACCTTCGATGCCCTCTCGATAGGCATCCTTGAACTCCTGAGGCATCTTGATGGTTCCATCCTCGAACTTGAGGCCCTCAATGTCTCCCAATTGGTTGATTGGTAACCAGACTTCAGTAGTGTGCTCGGCCCATCCCTCCATCAACATGGACAAAAATTCTGCATCGAAGTCAACGAAGCCCAGCCTCTGTGCGGTTGGAATCGCATCTAAGACCTCGTTGTACAGGAATTCGTAGTCCCGTATAGGTGCGTTGTATTCCACCATTCACTCACCTCAGTTCCTCAGGGGCTTGCCAGTCTCAAGCATGTGCTGCATTCGATCCAGGGTCGCTGTGTCCCGTCCGAGCCTACCGATTGCCTCTCTCTCCAAAGCGAGTATCTCGTCCTCTCCCAATGTCTCGGTGACGTCGGTATCCCCTCCGGAGAGAATTATAGCGAGCTCGCTAGCGACGACGACATCGTGCGGGGTAGCCCTACCCGATAAGGCGAGGTCGTTGACCGCAAGTTGGAGTGCTGCTCTGCCAGATGGTCCGGGCAAGTGGTATGAGTGCGGTTCGGGTGGGGTGTAGTCCTGGGATATCTCAAGCACACGTGCCTTTGCGTCAGAGAGCAGCCTATCCCGATTCATGGTAATCCTATCCTTCGGACCGAGGAAGCCCCTGGAACGAGCCTGCTCGGCGGACTTGGCGACCTGTGCGGTTCCAATCGTCTCGAATGCCTGCATGACGGGCCCCATTGGCCCACCACTGGATATTTCGAAATCACGCAGACGGCCGAGCAGCTCCTTGCAGCCACCCCATGCGGGCACGATGCCGACGCCGACCTCGACCAGTCCGACATAAGACTCGGCGTGTGCCTGAACGGCGTCGCAGTGCATCAGAATCTCGGTTCCACCGCCCAAGCACATTCCTGCGGAGGCAGCGACGACCGGGACCTCGGAGTACTTGACCGCCTGATAGGTATCCTGACCGAGGCTGATGAAGTCCTCCAGCTCCTTCCAAGCAGCGAGGTTGGCTGCAAAGAGCGCTAGGCCGAGGTTCGCGCCGGCGCAGAAGTTCGAGGCGTCGTTTCCGATCACCACCCCCTTCCATCCATCTGACTCTGCCATATCGATGGCATTGAGCAACATTTCCATGTTCATTGGATCCATGGCGTTCATCTTGGTGTGATACTCGACGAGCAGTACCTCATCGCCCATGTCCCAAACACTCGCAGACCCGTTGCGAGTCAGCGGCTTCCCTCGACGCTTGAGGTCCGCCACCGATAGGGTAGAGTCGGGGCGTTCGACTTTCAGCATCTTCCCGTTGGGTGATAGTCGCTGAATCTCACCATCCTTCACAGCGTAGAAGCCGCCTTTATCTGCAGCCAAGTTGAGGAACTGTGGCACTACGCGACCCGATGAAACGAGTCGCTCTACCATGGAGCTCGCACCTATTTCATCCATCATCTCAAAGGGGCCGCGCTTCCAGTTGTAGCCGACTCTCATCGCACCATCGATGGCATAAATGTCGTCGCTTGCCTCGGGAACCATGTAAGCTGCGTAGGACAGCGTGTCCAGCAGCACATCGGAGATGAAGGCCGCGCCCTCGTCCGGGTAGTCCAGCAAGGCTTCGAGGCCCTGTTTGCCCATTTTTGCTGATGGGAATGCTGCCCTACGATTCGCAGGGGCGTACTCGCCCGTTGAAAGGGATCTTGCCTCTTTGACTCGCTTCCCATCGACCTTGTTGAGACGATAGAACCCGCCCTTGCCCTTGCGGCCGGTATAACCTTCCTCAATCATAGAGGAGACGATCTCGGTTCCCGTGCCAGCAATCTCGTGGAAGGGGTCGTCAGGGGGCAGGTGGGCAAGCATGCTCTCCATCACGTGAGGTACCAAATCGACGCCGACGAGGTCCATGAGCCCGAATACGGCGGTCTTTGGCATCCCGATTGGGCGGCCCGCCATGGCGTCGGCTTGCTCAACGGTGAAGCTGTGGTCGAGTGTGGCCTTGAAGGCGCGTTGGCCGAAGAAGACGCCAAGCCTGTTCCCGATGAATCCCGGAGTGTCGTTGCACATAGTGACGCGCTTGCCGAGCCGTTCGTCGGCGAAGTCGCAGAAGCGCTCGATGACGGATTCGTCCACCTCTCCTCCTGCGACAACCTCCAGAAGAGGCATGTATCGTGGAGGGTTGAAGAAGTGGGTAATCAGGAACCTAGAGGCTACGTCATGGGGCATCCCATGTGTGAGTTCGGAGCGAGGCAGGGTCGATGTGTTGGATGAGAGAATCGTACGGTGGCCGAGGTGCTCAACTAGGCTGTCGTACAGGTTGCGCTTGATGTCTAGATTCTCGATTACAACCTCTATTACCCAATCGATCTCCTTTAGCTTCGGGAGATCGTCTTCGATGTTTCCCGGAGTGATTCGCCCTGCGTAGCTCTTGTGCATCAGCATCTCAGGATTAGACTTCGGCATCCGCCCGATGGCCCCCCTTGCAATGGCACTCCTGTCATCGGCGTCCTTGGGTAAGACGTCCAGTAGGAGAACCTCACACCCGGCGTTAGCGCAATGTGCCGCGATTCCCGCGCCCATCACACCGCTTCCGATGACAGCGACCTTTTGGATAGATGTTTGGGGCGAAGCGGCACTCTCCGCGTCGACCTCGATGCTCATTGTCTTCGGAGCCATTCGGTCGCCCACCTATATCTTCTCGAGGATGGTCGCAATGCCCTGACCTCCTCCCACGCACATGGTCGCGAGAGCCCGCTCGGCGCCATTGCGATGCAATAACTGGGCTGCCTTCCCGGTGATGCGTGCGCCGCTGGCACCGAGGGGGTGGCCGATGGCGATGGCCCCGCCCTCGATATTGACCTTCGAGGGGTCGAGATCGAGATCACCTATGACTGCGAGTGATTGGGCGGCGAATGCCTCGTTTAACTCGACGACATCGATGTCATCGAGAGAGAGGCCTGCCCGATCAAGGGCCTTTTTCGTCGCCTCGACGGGTCCGATGCCCATGATCTCAGGTGCGCAGCCTGAAACCGCTGTACTGACGATGCGTGCGAGTGGTGTCAGTCCTTGGGCTGCGGCAAATGCCTCAGAGCAAACTAGAACGAAGGCGGCACCATCCGTTAGTGGGGACGAAGTCCCTGCTGTCACTGTGCCATCGGCGTCGAAGGCGGGTCGCAGCCCGGACAGGGCTTGGGCGTTGGTATCGGGACGGATGCAACCGTCGGTGTCGACTATGCCGTCCACAGTCTCAATCGGAACGATCTCATCCACGAATGCCCCAGATTCCCGGGCCTTCGATGCTCGTGCATGGCTCTCGATTGCGAATGCCTCCTGAGTCTCTCGGTCGATGCCGTGCTTACTAGCGAGGTTCTCCGCTGTGATTCCCATTGAGGTGAAGGCCTCAGGATAATCCTCGCTGAGCCTAGGGTTAGGCATCGGGTTGAATCCAGTCATCGGGATTCGGGTCATCGATTCGACGCCACCAGCGATGAATGCGTCTCCAGCTCCCATGGCGACGCGCCCAGCGGCGTCATGAATCGCCTGCATGGACGAGCCGCAGAAGCGATTTATTGTCACTCCTGGGACTGTCTCGGGGAGGTCTGTGAGGAAAGTTATCATCCTAGCTAGATTGAACCCCTGCTCGCCCTCGGGGAATGCCGTTCCAACTATGAGATCCTCGACTAGGGAAGGATCTAGATTGAGGTTTTTCAGGAGGGTGTTTACTACTGTCGCAGCGACATCGTCTGGGCGTGTTTTTGAAAGGGTCCCTTTCCCCGCTCTCGTGAATGGGGAGCGTGCGAATCCCACAATTAGTGCTACCACAACAGTCCGAAAATTGTGACTTAATTAAAACATCGAGTATCTCGGGATACAACACGTAACAACACACACATTGAGTGTGAAATTGCACATCTAATCAAATCAAGAGTAATTTGATGGTCTCCTGCCACTCTGGACTATCGAGGTGAGAAGACGTCAGAGCAAGAAATCGGCCGTGTCGATCGTTATTTCCGGAAGGTCGGTGTCGCCGCCTTAGAGCTCGATGGAGACCTCTCCGTAGGCGATAGAATCAAGATTGTCGGAGCGACTACTGACTTCGAGATCGTGGTGGAGTCCATACAGATTGAGCTGGAATCCGTTGGACATGCGGGTGCAGGGGATGATGTGGGAATCAAAGTCCCGGAGAGAGTGCGCCCGAGTGACAGGGTCATCCGAATCGGATAGCCAGACTTTAGCCCATATGGGCTATCACGGCCTTGCCGAACTCACTGCACTTGAGCAGTGTAGCACCATCCATCAGGCGCTCTAGGTCATAAGTCACCGTGCCAGCACTAATCGCACCCTCCATTCCCGACACTATGAGTCTGGCAGCCTCTCCCCAGCCCATGTAGCGGAGCATCATCACAGCTGACAGAATCAAAGAGCCTGGGTTGACCTTGTCCTGTCCGGCATACTTGGGAGCGGTGCCGTGTGTGGCTTCGAAGATGGCGATCCCGGTGTCGTAGTTGATGTTGGCACCGGGCGCTAAGCCAATGCCACCGACCTGGGCGGCCAGAGCATCCGAGATGTAGTCACCGTTGAGGTTCGTCGTGGCCAGCACACTGTACTCGCGCGGACGGGTTAGGAGTTGCTGGAGCATCGCGTCGGCGATGACATCCTTGATCAGGACCTCCTTGCCCGTCCTCGGGTTTGTCAACGTGCACCATGGCCCGCCATCCACCTCGGTAGCACCGAATTCATCTTTGGCTAATTGGTATCCCCAATCGCGAAATCCACCTTCAGTGAACTTCATGATATTGCCCTTGTGGACCAGCGTCACGCTATCCTTGTCGCGATCAATTGCGTACTGGATGGCGGCGCGAACGATTCGAGCCGTTCCCTCCTCACTGATTGGTTTGATTCCGATGCCGACTGTGTCGGGAAAGCGGATTTCAACCACGCCCATTTCCTCTTGGAGGAACTCAACTACCTTTTGCACCTCATCACTTCCTGCCTCCCACTCAATGCCCGCATAGACGTCCTCGCTATTCTCGCGGAAGATGGTCATGTTGACAGCTCCTGGGTCCTTGACGGGGCTGGGGGTTCCCTTGAACCAGCGCAGGGGGCGGAGGCAAGCATAGAGATCCAGTTGCTGGCGAAGTGCGACGTTGAGACTGCGTATACCACCTCCGACTGGGGTAGTTAGCGGTCCCTTGATTGAAACCAAGCCCTCCCGCATCGCTAGCTTGGTTTCATCGGGAAGCCATTCGCCTGTCGCATCGAATGCCTTCTCTCCGGCGAGTACCTCGATCCAGGTGATGGCTCGCTCAGCGTCGTACGCCCGCTCGACCGCGGCGTCGACCACAGCCATCATCACTGGTGTGATGTCGATGCCGATACCATCACCCTCGATGTAGTGAATGATGGGATGGTCGGGCACGCTGAGGTGGTCCTCAGACTTGGTTATGGGGGCATTCCGGGACATCTTGGTCAGGTCGCGGACCAATGCCTCACTCAAGAAGCCAACACCCTCATGTTCTGCGACCATTGTGAGGCAATATGGACGGCGTGGTGCGTTGGATCGGGGGAGAAGAGATGGAGGGCGAAATCGGTGGCAAGAGCTTTGGGATACACAGCGACGAGCATGCCGGACCGATGCAAATGGTGCTAATATCCCACGCTGCTTGCTCGTTCATCGACGTTATCGCCGGCCTGAAGGAGCGGATTAGCAACGTGCGCTCTGCGTGGGTCGAGGTGGATGCGGATAGGGCGGAGGAGAAACCCCGCGTCTTCACTGCCATACGAATGAAATACGTCATTGAAGGAGATGTTCCCAATAAGCTAGTCACTCGAATAATCGAGCAGAGCCATGAGAAGCTCTGCTCCGTCGGCGCGATGATCACCGGTTCGGGAGCGACTCTGAATTGGTCCCTTGACATACGCGAATGAAATGGCTGCTTTTGGACAAATGGATTGGTTCCCAATTTTGTAATTTTCAACTCTGCCCACGACCCTTCATCCTCAATCATTAAACACCCCCCATTCGGAAAGGCGAATCCCTTGCACGAGGCGGGGCCAATCCTGACCCCGAGTGGCGGGAGAGAGTAAGATGCAGACAAAGGTGAGTGCTTCCGACAGCGTCACCGAAGCAGAGAGCGGGCTTGTCATTGAGCGGCGCTTTACATCGGTCGGTGAGGATCCGTTCGATTCATTCGAGTGGATTGAGATGGATGTCGAGATCCGTAATCCGGACGGGTCAATGGCTGACTCGATCGAGGGCGTGAAACTACCTTCCGGATTCTCAGGAATACCAGGAAAGGTATGCGCCCAGAAGTATCTACGCAAGGCGGGCGTTCCGAAGGTACTTCGGAAGGTGCCTGAAGAAGGGGTGCCCGTCTGGCTACAGCGAAGTGAGGCAGACCACGAGAGGCTTCAGACAGTTGATGCCGAACAAAGAATGGGTGGTGAGGCAGATGGAAGACAACTCTTCCGTCGACTTGCAGGAACCTGGACCTACTGGGGCTGGAAGTACGGCTACTTCGCAAGCGAGGCCGATGCTCGCGCCTACTTCGATGAGATGTGCTACCTGATTGCGAGCCAGCGCTCAGCACCCAACAGCCCCCAGTGGTTCAACACAGGCCTCCACTGGGCCTATGGCATAGAGGGGCCGGCCCAAGGTCACAGCTACGTCGACCCCGTTACCGAGGAGTTGGGCTACTCGGCCAATGCTTACGAGCGCCCCCAGCCCCATGCCTGCTTCATCCAGTCGGTTTCGGACTCACTCGTTGGTGGTTCGGACTCCATAATGGGACTGTGGAGCCGTGAGGCTCTGCTATTCAAGTACGGGTCGGGCACAGGTTCGAACTTCTCCAATATCAGGGGCGCTGGGGAGCCCCTTTCGGGTGGTGGGTCATCAAGCGGTCTGCTGTCCTTCCTCAAAATAGGGGATCGGGCAGCCGGAGCAATCAAATCTGGTGGGACTACGAGGCGCGCTGCGAAGATGGTCACACTGGATTTGGACCATCCCGACATCGAGGAGTACATCGACTGGAAGCCGAGCGAGGAGGAGAAGGTATCTGCGTTGGTGATTGGGAGTACGATTCTGCAGAAGCATGCTAACTCTCTAATGGATGCGATTTGGGGGCACGGCGACGATGGGGGGAGGTTTGACCAACGAACCAATCTAGGGCTTCGCAGAGCGATGGTGGGGGCAATTAAAGACAGCGTTCCCCAAGCGCATATCCAGAGGATTGTCGACCTCGCAAAGCAGGGGTGGAAGGGCGTCGAATTCGAAGTGCTCGACACCGATTGGCAAGGAGAGGCCTACATGACGGTCTCGGGTCAGAACAGCAACAACTCCGTACGCGTTCCCAACACCTTCATGGACGCTGTCAAAGCAAACGGGGAGTGGGATCTGTTCTGGCGAACCGAGAAGGAGGCAGCAGGGGCAGAGAATAGGGGGCCCGTGCCTTGCAGAACCCTCGATGCAAATGCGCTCTGGGACAAGATTGCCTACACAGCTTGGGCGTGTGCCGATCCCGGGGTTCAGTTCGACACCACGATCAACGAGTGGCACACATGCCCGACCGCGGGCCGAATCAACGGTTCTAATCCATGTTCGGAATATATGTTCCTCGATGATACCGCGTGCAATCTTGCGAGCATCAATCTCCTCCACTACTACGATCTCGATGCACACACCTTCCGAATCGAGGATTTCCGTCATAGCGTTCGCCTGTGGACCACAACACTGGAGATCAGCGTACTCATGGCACAGTTCCCTTCTGAGTCAATCACTCGGAAGTCATACGAGTACAGGACCCTCGGGCTCGGATATTGCAACATAGGCTCGCTGCTGATGCACATGGGAATCCCCTATGATGACGAGAGGGCCTACGCCATATGCGGAGCCATCACCTCCATCATGTGTGGAGAAAGCTATGCCACCAGTGCAGAGATGGCTTCCGTCCTGGGAGCGTTCCCCGACTACGAGAGGAATGCCCAGGACATGCTGAGGGTGATGCGCAACCACCGGCGCGCGGCCTACGAATCCTCGGTAGAGGAATACGAGGGGCTAACCGTTCCCCCCATGGGAATCAATGCCAAGAAGTGCCCCCAGGATCTACTCGATGCAGCCCGCGGCTCCTGGGACCGTGCGGTTAGGCAGGGGGAGGAGCACGGCTACCGCAACGCGCAGACCACGGTCATCGCTCCAACGGGAACCATCGGCCTAGTGATGGGTGCGGACACCACGGGGGTGGAGCCCCAGTACTCGTTGGTCCAGTTCAAGACCCTAGCCGGTGGCGGTTCTCTGAGAATCATCAACAAGGGCGTGCCGAATGCACTGCGTCGGCTCGGTTACTCAGATAGCCAGACCAATGCGATTGAGGAATACATCATGGGATCCGGTCACCTGAGTGGCTGTCCAACTCTCTCCGTAGAGCGCCTGAAGGATGTCGGTTTCACCTCAAAGAGCCTGAAGACAATAGACAGCAAGTTGAGTGACGTGTTCGATCTCCGCTCCGCTTTCTCTCCCTCGATTATCGGAAAGGAACTCTGCACTGAATCCCTCGGAATGTCGGAATCACAGTTTGAGGATCCGTTCTTCGACACCTTGGGCTCCCTCGGTTTCACTTCCGAAGAGATTGATGCGGCCAACGTCCACATCTTCGGTTACAACACTATTGAGGGTGCGCCCGGACTGAAGGATGAGCATCTGGCAGTCTTTGACTGCGCCACACCCTGCGGCAAGTATGGGAAGAGATCGATTGCTTGGCCGGCTCACGTGAAGATGATGGCTGCAGCGCAACCGTTCATCTCGGGAGCGATATCCAAGACCATCAACATGCCATCCAACTCAACTGTTGAGGACGTCAGGGATGCCTACAACCTGAGTCACACGACGATGAACAAGGCCTGCGCGGTTTACCGGGATGGAAGCAAGCTGTCTCAGCCTCTGATGAACCAACTCGTGGATACCCCAGAACTCACGGAAGAAGACGAAGGGGCGGTTGTAGGAAGAATGATCGAAGAGACCGTCGAGGCATTGCCCCTCCCCGAACCGATGGCCAAACCGGTGGCCGAGGCCTTCGTCAAGGATTACATCGCAATCAGGCGTCCCCTCCCGAATAGGAAGAAGTCAGAGAACATCAAGGCCAAAGTCGGTGGGCACAGCGTTCGTCTGATTACCGGGGAGTACCCGGATGGCAAGGTCGGGGAGATATTTCTCCTAACATCGAAGGAAGGGGCAGCTTGGAGGGCCATGCTGTCCCAGTTCGCCATAGCCGTATCCATAGGACTGCAACACGGGGTGCCAATAGATGCCTTCGTGAAGTCGTTCATATTCTCCAAGTTCGAGCCGAGCGGGATGATCGAAGGCGGTAGCGGCCGGGTCAAGATGTCCTCGAGCATTGTTGACTGGGTATTCCGAGAGCTGGCCATAGAATACGCAGGCAGGGACGACCTAGCTCATGTAGCAGTGGAGGACCTCGACCAGTTCTCCATCAGCAAGCCTGAGATTTCCGATATCGGTCTGGTCCGAAGCCAAGGCGAGAAGAGGGATGTTCAGATGACTCTAGAAGCTTCCGTCACCCCTCTGGGAAGTCTAGAGACGCGAGCACGCCTAGCCGCCAAAGAGCGTGGTTTCACCGGTGACATCTGCGATGACTGCGGTGGCAGCCAAATGGTTCGAAACGGAACCTGCCTGAAATGCAACGAGTGCGGTGCAACTACTGGGTGCTCCTGATTCGAATCTCAAATCTCGAGTTCGATGTTCAGGTTCTGAATCAGTTCCTTGTACCGGTTCCTGATGGTGACTTCGGTCACACCAGCAACTTCAGCGACCTCTCGCTGGGTTCTGCGCTTGCCGCAGAGAACGCTCGCGATGTAGATGATTGAGGCGGCGATACCAGTCGGACCACGCCCACTGGTGAGTTCCTTCTCCTGAGCGGCGGCTATCAGCTCGTATGCCTTGGCTTGGACCTCCGCGTCGAGGTCGAGGCCGGAGCAGAAGCGGGGGATGTAGTCCTCGGGCTTGGTTGGTGGTATCTTCATCCTCAACTCGCGGACCATGAAGCGATAGGTGCGACCGATTTCCTTGCGGCCAGTCCTGCTCGCCTCGCCAATCTCGTCGAGAGTCCTCGGGTTCTCGCAGATTCTGCACGCGGCGTATAGGCTGGCAGCAGCCACGCCCTCGATGGAGCGGCCGCGAATCAACCTAGCGTCCACGGCTTTGCCGTAGGTCACTGCAGCGGTCTCTCTGATCGTCTTGGGCAGCTCGAGACGGCTGGCCATCCTGTCCAGCTCGGCGAGCGCCATTGCCTTGTTGCGTTCCGTTGCGTTGCTGACTCGGGAGCGCTTCTGCCACTTCCTCATCCTGTAGAACTGGCTGCGGTACCGGCTGGAAATCGATTTCCCGGAGTAGTCCTTGTTCTGCCAATCAATATCAGTGGATAGTCCCTTGTCATGGAGCATCACTGTCATGGGAGCACCTGTACGTGCACGCTGATCGCCCTGCTCTGGGCTGAAGACCCGCCACTCTGCTCCTTGGTCGATTACTTTCTCCTCGAGAACTAGGCCGCAATCGTCGCAAACGACCTCACCCCTTGATTCATCCTTGCTCAGATTTCGGCTTCCGCACTCATCGCACTTCACTGTGTCTTCAACGAGATATGACATACATCCTCCCCCCCTTTCGCATGAAAGGCATTGAATTCCCAAATGACTACCTATTTAAGTCTAATAGGTCAGAGGAATTTCTCCCAATAATTCGGCTATTGTGCATCAAGCCAATGCGAGAATCGTGATATACGGTGCGACCGTAGCACAGAATGGGGAAGTGTACTATGGAGGATGTTGGTTGGCCCCCCGAACGCGTGGCTCTGTCACCGGGCAAACGCGTCCTCTTCCTGACCAAGGATCTCGACTTGATTCGCAAGCAACTGTATGACGGTTTAGATCTCCAGATGGAGGACCTATCGGTAGATGACTTGCTCGATGACATCAACACCGACGTAATGACGCCAGCTTGGGTATGCTTCGACCATGATCCGGCTGCCATCGCAGAGGATGCCTACGCGGGTCTAGTTCACGAAGGGCGGCGTGTCTTCGAGCCGCGGGCACTTTTGGACGGGGGCTTTGAGGTCATTGTCTCCGGACACCGGAAGGGCACCGGCTCGAGCCGTGAGACGGCTCCACAGTGCGAGCGGTGGTCTGGGATACGCATTGTGATAGCGTCATCCTTCGCACCAATACACGAGCGTAATAATCTGAATCTCGGCCAATTGATGGCAGATCATTCTGTTCTGCGAAGGCTGCAGGACGGAGAGAGCATCAGATTGTCGGAGTTCACCTCGAAATACGATTCGATTAGCCGATTAATCCTTGAGAGCGGAGGGATCCTGCCGTTTGCCAAACGACTCCAGGAGGGAGACATCGATCTGCCACGAGTGGAGACGGGGGGAAGGGCGATGACAATGGTCGAGAAGTTGATTTCCAACAAGCTGCTGGGAGCCAATGGTGGGAGCGGTTGCGTCAAACCGGGTGATGCGGTACTGGCTCAAGTCGATGGTGGCTACACCCACGAGTTCACGACCGCGCAAGTCCACACCTTCCTCCTACAGGAATATGGCGAGGACTACTCCTTGCCTAACCCGTCGAAGTTCGCTGTGTTCGAGGATCATCTTCTGTACGCGACCGAGGTTCCTCGCTTCGGACGCTTCGTTGAGAAAATCCAGACTCTGCGGGATATGCAGAGAGAATTCCAAGAACGTACCGGCGTGCGCGACTACTCGGCGATCGACAGCATCAGCCCTGGAATTTGCCACCAAGTGGCACGTGAGGAGTTCATCGACGTTGGTGACTTCATTCAAGCCACTGACTCTCATACCTGCATGGGCGGGGCGTCCAATGCCCTAGCCTATGGCGTCGGTTCCACCGAGTATGCCAACCTAGTCCACAACCAGTTCGCTTTCGTCAGTGTGCCTGAGAGCATACGCTTCGATTTGGTCGGTGAACTGGGGCCTGGTTGCACGGCCAAGGACGTCATTCTGCATATCCTCTGGATCTATGCGGCTAGGTCCAAGACGCTGGATTGTAGCATGGAGTTCGGTGGACCCGGCCTAGCCAGCCTGTCAATGGACGAGCGGGCGACACTGTGCAACATGGCAACGGAATGCAGTGCTAAGACGGGTATCTGCGAGCCAGACGACCTAACTGTCGAGTGGTTGCTGGCACGTCGCAACGACCTCGACGAGGAATCTATCAGGGCGCAATTCGTACTGCCTGACGAAGGAGCAGCTTATGGTGGGGGTGTTCACACAATCGACCTAACAGAGATTCGTCCGATGGTCGCTCACCCGGGTGAACCCGACAAGGGAATCCCCTCCGACCCGACCAACGGAGCGTACATCGACGAGATCGGTGAAGTGGTCATCGACATCGCCTACGCCGGCTCATGCACTGCAGGAAAGGAAGATGACTTCTCCTACTATGCCATGGTGACCAAGGCGGCCCTAGACGCGGGATTGACAATACCCTCAGATGTTGACTGTTACATCCAGTTTGGCTCCAAGTCAGTCAAGGACCTCTCAGCCCGGATGGGGTGGATCGATTTGTTTGAGCGCGCTGGCGTGATGCTGATCGACCCCGGTTGTGGGGCGTGCATCGGTGCTGGGCCGGGAATTAGTGATGAGCCCGGTCAGGTCAGTATCTCTGCGATCAATCGCAACTTCCAGGGACGCTCGGGGCCAGGCAGACTCTATCTCGCTAGTCCACTGACCGTGATGACCAGTGCATTCGTGGGCAAGATTACCGCGTGGCATCCAGAAGTATTCTCCTGATTCTGCTTCTCCAAGCCATTGATTGGGGGATTGTTCAAGAGCGGTCGGCGAGCCGAGTGGGGCTACCAAAGCAAGCCCTTTGTCATCAGGACATTGGAGGACTTGATGGAGGGATGCGCGTGGAGACCTCAGAACAGTTTTCGAACAAGCAGAAACAGATTTCCATAAGCGAGTTCTTCGAGAAGAACAAGCACTTTCTAGGCTTCGACACGCTACAGAGATCCATTATCACGGCCGTGAAAGAGGCTGTGGACAACTCTCTGGATGCCTGCGAGGAGACTCGTATTCTTCCCGAAATCAGAGTCGAGATAAATCGTCTGAAAGGCGACCGGATCGAACTCATCACTCAGGACAACGGGCCAGGAATCCCTCGGAATGACATCGAGAATGTTTTCGGAAAGTTCCTACTCGGCTCGCGCTTCCACGCAATCCGACAGACTAGAGGGCAGCAGGGCATAGGCATCACTGGTGTCGTGATGTACAGCCAATTAACCGCCGGATCGAAGACTCAAGTGATCTCGAAGATTGGCAGCGACTCCTCTGCCGTATATGTTGAACTAGGAATAGACACAAGGAAGAATAGGGCCACTAAGTCGGGGGAGCGCCGTGAAATATGGCTTGACGACCTCACAGGCGATCCTGTGTTGCACGGTCTGAGAATAAGGACTGTGATGAGGGCTAAGTACCAGCGTGGGCGCCAGTCCGTGCACCAGTATCTCAGAATGACATCCATAGTGAATCCACACGCTAGCATCTCCCTAGTGGTCCGCGACAGGAATGGCGAGATGATTGAGGAGGGGAACTGGGCGAGGACCACCGAGAAGCTCCCGCGGGAGGTCAGTGAGATCAAGCCTCATCCTCATGGAATTCACCTCGGTTCACTCCAAAGGCTGCTCCGTGAGGCAGAGGAGCGGAAGATGACGTCTTTCCTACGACACAATTTCTCGGGTGTGAGCATGCGCGCAGCACGTGATATCCTAGCCGCAGCGGGCATAGATGAGGGTAGAACGCCCAGACGAATTAGGGCAGAAGAGGCCCAGGAGATGGTCTCCGCCTTCCAGAAGGTCAAACTGCTCGCACCTCCCACCGACTGCCTGTCTCCCATCGAAGATCTGCTAATCAAGAAGGGGCTCTCAAAGGCCATCGATTCCCGGTTTGCCTCCACTATCACACGTAATCCCAAGGTGAGCAATGGCAACCCGTTCCAGATTGAAGTCGGCCTAGTGTTTGGTGGGAACCTCAGTGCCGAGGGACCAATCGAGGTCCTACGGTTCGCCAATCGTGTCCCACTGATGTACCAACAGGGCGGTTGCCTACTCACCAAAGCTCTGGAAGCGGTCGATTGGAAGCGGTATGGGTTGGAACACCCAGGCGGTCGTGGGATTCCAAAGGGGCCTGCTGCAGTACTCGTCCACCTTGCCTCCACGAATGTACAGTTCACTAGCGAAGCAAAGGAGGCAGTGGCCGACAATGAGGAGGTGTTCGAGGAGATTCGCTTGGCGATGCTGGAGGTAGGCAGGGGTCTCAAGAATCACCTGAAGAAGAACTCACAGAGGAAGAAGGCTCGGGAGAAGTTCGAGCTGATCAACATCATTCTTCCTGAGATTTCCAGGAAGTCATCGCAGTTGCTGTCAAGGGAAGAGCCCGATCTCGCCCCAGTGATCACGAAGATCATGGATGCGGTATTCTGCGAGGAGGAGCTTGATTGGGACGATGAGCGAAAGCTTGCAATATGCTCAATCACGGTGTACAACTACACCGCCAGAGCGCGTGCTTACACGATTCTCGCTAAGTGGCCTGAGGAAGATGGCGTTAGGATTGATGAGAACGCATTGGGGGGCAGGAAGGAGGCCAAGGGCCTGTGGGCGTGGAGGTTAGACACCTTGAATCCTGGTTCATCTACGACCATTTTCTTCACTGTTTCTGGCCTAACCAAGGGCGAATGGTCCGAGGTCGACGTTTTCTACAGGGGTAATGGCGAGGTTATTGGTGCGACGAAGATTGACGAGAAGCTGCTAGATGAGCTGCGCAAGACTGAGGCTCTGGCTGCTGCTGAATTGGAGTTGGAGCAGCAGACAGAAACGATGGGTCACCTAAGCGACCGGGCCGAGCATAATTCCCCCGACCCCGCAACAGAACCCACGGAGCAGGTGCAGCCTACACTATTCGATAACTACGAGGCGGAAGAATGACGATCAACAGGCAGAAATCGAAGGATGAGGTGATTGAGGCCTTGCATGGGGTGGCCTCTGAGATGCACGACAGGATGGCCAAGGGCGTTCCCCCGACGATGACGCTCCCTGTCAGGTCAAAGAGCAACATCGGCTTCGACAAGAGGCTCGGAGTCTACAAGTACGGAAAGAAGAAGACTGTTAGGGATGCCACCGCCCTGGGTTCCGCAAGACAATTACTCAGGGCACTTCACATTACCGAGTTCGTAGAGGGGATGATAACCGACGGAAAGACCTCCACCTTGAGGGAGATGTACTACATCTCGGAGGGTTGGGGCCACGGCAAGTTCTCGACCCAGAACGAGAGCAACAACCTTGCCGAGGACCTAGAAATCGTAACCAAGTGCCTGCGTGAGGACTTCGGGCTTAGGCCCGAGGAGGACGGTGCGCGAATTATCGGGAATGTTACTTTCGAAGAGCGGAATCGAAAGGGTGACTGGATGCGCATTAACTGCCGTGATGACGTCGGCGACTCGGGCTACGGCGTGCCCTACAACGTCGAGTCGGAGAAGTTGAGCCTCATCGAAGAGGATGTTGACTTTGTGATGGCAATAGAGACCGGTGGAATGTTCGATAGGTTGGTCGAGAACGGTTTCGATGAGGAAGCACGGTGCGCTCTTGTGCATCTCAAAGGCCAGCCAGCCCGTTCCACACGACGAATCATGAGGCGCATGAGCGAGCAGTGGAACAAGCCCATCCTGGTGTTCACCGACTGTGACCCTTGGTCCTTCAGGATATTTGCCAGCATTGCTTACGGTGCCATCAAGACCGCTCACATCTCGGAGTACCTCGCCACCAAGGAGGCGACCTATCTGGGGATTACCGCAGACGACATCCTGGCCTATGACCTTCCTAGCGATGACCTATCCAAGCAAGACTCGAACGCGCTGGTCGCAGAACTCAGCGACCCCCGCTTCTCGACGGGTTGGTGGCAGGAGCAGATTCAACTGATGCAGGAAATCGGCAAGAAGGCCGAACAGCAGTCATTGGCCAAGTACGGCCTCGATTTCGTGACTGATACCTACCTTCCTGAGAAACTCTCCGCTATGGGACTGGGGTACTGATTCCGAAGCCTGATAGATGGCTGGCTTCAGGCGGGTCCGTGACAGGAAAGAGGAGGCGCTGGGCTAGATGGGCCACAGGCTCCTCATTTCTGCTGCTCGTTGTGGCCGTTGTTTCGCTATTCCAAGTATATCCAACCCTAATCAATACCTTCGACCCGGAATCCAACTACGTGGTCAAGATGGGGCCGGGCGGAGAGGGAGTATTCACCGTTGACGAAGCCACGGTGCTAACCGCTCTCCGAGTGAGCGATGGTGAGGCACCAGAAGCTGATCTCAGATTGTCTGACCAGAGCGGAAGCGAAATTGGAGGCAGGGCTCCAGGAATTCTGGACTCCGATCGCCCGGGTTCCGACAGTAAGACCTTCTATGCCCCGGTCAGGATCTTCGCCGGAGTGGGGCCGGGTACTTACACCCTGCACAACGATGCCGAGACATTGCAACTATGGCTGGTGGACGATGGTGACCTTGCAGCCCAGATCGATGGCAATCCATGGTTATACATGTTCTACATAGGATGCTGCGTGGGCCTCCCACTGGGCCTAGTAGGGCTAGTCCTCGCCGTGATGGTGTGGAGCGACAAGCGTAAGGCTCCCGACCAGTACGTGGTAATCCAGGACGGTAGTGTCATCCTGACCGATGTGGACAGCATTCAGACAATGCAAGCTCGAGACGGGGGGATACTCGAGACGGGGGTCTTCGATGGCGTTCCGGGCCCCTTCGTCGACGTCGGGGCACCGGCCCAAGAGGCTGAGGCTGAGGGAAATGAACATGGATGGAAGAAGTGGGACGAGGGCTGAAAGCCATATCGTAGGCGATATGCAATCGAATCAATTGGGTTTTTAGAGGACTCTGACTACCCAACCTCGGGTTGGGAAGTCGGTGGTCGGGTTCGATGAGTCTCTGAGCATACTCGAGAATACGACCAGAAGGGAGATACTGCAGTGTCTCGTCAAGGAGCCTCACTACCCCTTGCAACTCTCCGAGCTTCTAGACGTGAGTCAGCAAGCCATCGTAAAGCACCTCAAGGTGCTTGAGGGGGCCGGGTTCGTTGACTCTGAGATGATGAAATCCAACAAAGGCGGGCCTCCGAAGAATGTCTACAGGGTCAACCAGTCGTTCTCGATTCGCCTTGACCTAGGGCCAGATATGTTTCGAGCCGAACACAGGAAGATGCCGAAAGGAGGGGCGATAAGGCTCTCGGGCAAGCTCCCTGGCGATTTAGGCGATGTAGTCGAAAGGATTGGAACACGCAGGAGGCTGCCTATGGTCGATGCGATGAGCATCCTATCAGAATTGGATGCGGCTCTGGAGCGAGTCGATGAGCAGCGGGATGCCATTATTGCGCTCCATCAGCAAGTAATGCACAAGGTCTCGCCCAGCGTTGAGGAGCATTCCGAATCCTATGAGGAAAGGCAGCTCGCACATGCGATGATGAGCCATCCAAGGAGGCCCCTCGATCTCGATGCGTTCTCCCATGGGCTGCGAATCCAGTCCGTGCACGCTGAGAGGATGATGAGCAGCCTGCGCGATCGACTCATGAGGGATTTCGCAACTACCCGGGGAGCCTTCGTCGCTGCCAATGAGAGTACGCCTCTGCCTTGGTGGATGGCACGATAGTCAGAAGCGCAGGCCCTCGTCTTCCATTCCCGGGAGCAGGCTGCTCATCTCGGCAAACCTACTGATAGCGGCTATTCTCCTTCCGTAAATGACGTATCCGGCGACGCCAACTAGGGAGAACGTCGCCCCGAGGATAATCACTGGGACGGAGTATATTGCAATCACATCGACGCCAACATCGACTACCCCGAGCGTCGAGCTCATCTTTCCACCGGGTATTTTTCGCATGTTGCTATCAATGGACTCGTCAGTCTCTACAATGACGTTATCAGGATCGACTACAACTACGATGTCGTGATTACCGGCTAGAACCATGTACAGGAGGGTTATCGAATTCGGTTGCTCCGTATCGGATTCGGCTATCGGCATTATCGCCTTGACGATTTGCCTGTAGACTATATTGGCCTCATCGCAACCTTTCCGTTTAATGTCAGTCATCGACTGGTCCTTGCAAAGAATGATGTTGACGTCTGTCGCGTGAGCATTGCCGCGGTTGACAACCTTCACGCTAACAGATAGCATCTCGCCAATCTCTCCCTTTGTACGGTCCGCACGAACTTCCAAGATCTGTAGGTCCGGGGCCCTTAGCCGCAGTTCGAGAATCTGCTCATTGGAGTCACAATTCGGAGGATAGTTGTCCGGAAGACCGTCATTATTCGTATCAAGAGTGCACGAGTCGTCCCAAATCGGTGTCTCGTCGTGGTCACCACCGAACTCAGAGGATCCGAACATCGATAGCGTCTTGATGCCGATATACCGGTCCTGGAGGGCGGCGTCGGGGGCTATGGTGACGATTACAACTACCTGAAATGTCGTGTAGGGCTCCATTAGGGGCAATGTTACTGTCAAATCAGGTGTGACAAAGCATTCTCCATCCGGGGGCGTCTCTCCCACAATCATCTCGATACAGGGGTTCTCTAGGGGATATTCAGTCCTGAATCCTTCAAGCAGTGCGAAGTCAATGTGCCATGTGCTCAGTGCATACAGTCCTGGGGAAACTCCCCAAACGCCCGCGATATCGATAGTGTGGTTGTGGAGTGTGGGTTGGTCGGGTACGTTGCCGTAGTTGGTGACGTTAAGGGTGAATCTGACAATCCTGCTCGGCGCAGTGGTCTTAATCTTGCTCTCAACTGATGGGTCTAGAGAAATTCTCATATCGTGGAATTCCACGATATTTATGCGCAGAACAATCACATCCTGAATTCTCGTCCCCTCGAACGTTTCCTCGCTTAGTAGGTAGAAGGTGACGGTGTAATCACCGGCAAGCGTCTGATCGGGGACGTTCACTAGGATTGTCACGGTCTGAGACTCATCCCTGTCCAACTCTTGAAAGAGGATTCGGGGGATATTCATGTCCCATACGTGCGAGCCACCGCTCGCATCGATGATGGAGGCTATCGAGATGTCGTATCGGTCGGGTCCATTGCCAAGGTTATCGACGGTCGTATCCAACTGGTACGACTGGCCGGGGTGGAGATCAAGGATGGTGTTGGGGACCTCGGCCTCGAGCTCGTACCTCTGCATGACATTCGTGAGGATGACCACGGAATCGCGGACTTTAGGAGAACCATCGAGGTGCGCGCGCACGGTGATGGATTTCCCTATGCCGGCCGTGGCGTTGTATGGAGCACACATCTCGGCTGTGACGGTATGCGGGGTGTCAATCTGTGCCCAGTACCTCGGTTCGTTATCAGGTGGAGAATTGCCACCGGGCGCCTCGGAGAAGTCGAGGTCCACGGTCCAGTGGTCGAACTGCCAAGTCAGAAGGTCGAAGGAGTCCGGCTTCTGTATGGGGGCGCCGGGAGTGGTGAAGACGATGTGCCCGGGTGTGAAGTGCTTGGTTACCTCGATAGCGAAGTAGGCGCACTCTCCGGGTAAGACGTACTGCTTGGTGTCACCAATATGGAAGACAATATTACCCGTAGTACGTATCGAGACGTTGATCCACAACTCCAAGACATCGAATGTTCCCCTATCAATAGACAGAACCGGCTCTCCCATCGACCATCCTTTGAGATAAATAACGAAGGTTCCGGGATCCTGCGATTCTGGAACGCTGACCTTGAGATTCTTGGTTATCGATTGGCCTGGATCGAGGGAGAGGAGGGTCGGGAAGTCCAAGCCCCAACCGAACGGCAGAGCCCACTCGTTCTGCCCCTCAAGGGTGGAGGGGTCGTAGAAGGCGAAGGTGTCGTAGACATTTCCAGTGTTCTTGATGGTGATGGAGAAGATAGCTGACTTACCCTGCTCCACGTCCACCTGAAAGTGACTAGTGTCCAATTCTATGCCGTGGACTACGTCCATCAGAGTCAGCAGCAGTTGCTGGTTGCGTATCGCTGGATCCTTGTGGGATGTAGCCAACACCGTAATCTGGGCCAATTCGTCCTGTTTGGCCTGATATATGGTGGGGGCTCTGATTCTGATGTAAAGCGGTACTATCTCCCCACCCTCTAGGAAAACTGGAGTAGAGTCGAAGACCGGGGTGTTGTTGGTGGCGAAGAACAGTGTGGCGGTCCAGTTGTTCGGGACGCCATCGACGGTGACTGTGAAGGTGTCCTTGACGAGATCAGCAGGACCTGGTGTCGGATTGGCGATTGTCATGTTGAAGGTAGTGAGATCGCCCGGGTGGATGGTGTGGTAGAACGTCTCGGCCTCAGCGGGGCAGTCGTAGGGGTAGCCCTCAAGATTGGAGTTTGCCTGAACTTTGTCGTCGCAGGCAAGGGAGACATCGACCAATCCGGTGAGAATGTGAACGTAGCATAGAGTGTATCTGTTTGAGTTGTGATCTTCACTGCACTTGTTGGTATCGGACCAGCCCAGATGGGCACCGCTTCCAAGATCGTTAGCGAAGGCAGGGGGCATGCCAAAGTCAGGGGAGAAGGGGGTGTTCGGTCCTAACTTGTCTGACTGCCATGCCGAAACTTCGACCTTTTGCCAAGGATCGAAGATTGACGAGGCGATGGAATTCAGTGGGAAGCCGTCCGGGTAGGCATCGTTAGTATGGTTTAGCCTAGTGTACATCACGGTCTCGCCTTGGGACTCATTGTAGTTGTCGAGCCACGCGATGTGCACGTTATCGAAGGAGTCGGTGATTATCGCCGGAAAGTGGGAATTGGCAGCGAACGGCCTTTCAGCTGGAATTCCCGCGGGGCCCTCTACATCGGAAATCGCAGCATCAGCAATCTGCTTGATTCCGAAGGTTGGCAAGCCCCCTGGGGCACCGTTCCAGGCTGCTGAACCTTGCAATCTCAATTTAGTGTAGTAGATCTCGTAGTTGACATCAATCTCGAATCCGTAGACGCGTCCGTCCTGCCAAACGAGATGGGTGTTTCCAGAAGTGTCGATGGAAATTGCGGGATGGAGGCTGTAGGCGTCATCGATTGTAATCCTAGTGTCGTTCACGACCACGAGATGGCCGTATCCCTGGTCATCCGAAGAGGGGCCCAGATCCTCGGAATAGTATTGGTATTGGGTATTCACCTCTGTTCCCGGGTCGCCCGGCACCCACCCGGGCCATGGATTTTCTAGGAGAGAAAGTGGGTCGAGAACGGTCAGGTAGATTTCACGGGAGTTGTTGGTCGCGAGGTATACCATCGCCTCGACCATGATCTCCAGCTCGGTGGACGAGGAGGAGGAGGTTGGGAAGCTGTACATCTGGCCCCCCGCATTGGTGAGTCGGGTCGTCGTGCCCGGGCAGGTTCTGGTGTTCAGACCCGCACCGTTCGGACACTGGGCGAGATCCTGCATGTAGGAGCCGACGCTTGTGTCCGAGCCGGCCCATAGGGGGACTGGGACGATGTCTGCGATTATGCAGGCGTCGTGGGCTTGATTGATGCTCTGGGTGTCATCATTGTCCATTGGCGTACCTCCGTATGGGCCCTCGTCCGAAATTGGGATTACCACCCTAGTAGCATTGGGATTCCAGTGATGGTCTGCCGAAGTGGGGGGGTTGCCAGGAACATTACCACCGATGTCTCGCCAAGACAAGCAGGCCCAAGTTGTGGCTGGTCCCCAGAACTCGCTGTAGTAGCCGCCATCGGCGGGAAGGTCAACTGCTTGGTTGTTGTAGACCACCTGTGTCAGTTCCCTGATACCTCCCGAATCGTCTCCGGGATTGATTCCCAGAGGAGAGTTCCTCGGTCCTTGGCTCCCCGAGCCACCGGTCTGATAGGCCTCGGAGCAGGCCCCGCTGGTTGCCGCTGCCGGCCAATTGCCGCTGAGTGCGTACAGGGTCTCGTACACTGTCATGTTAGCGCTCACTAGAAGGGGCTTGAGACCAGGGAAGAATCCACCACTAGCAAAGTTACCACCATAGAACACGACGCACATGTCGGCCCATTCGGTATTCATTGATCCCGAGGTGTCGATGGGAACGGCCATCTCGACCTTTCCACCTCTGGTGTCGTCCCACACTATCTGGACGTAGTCGTTGACATCAATGGCGATGTCAGGATGGCCCTTATGACCAAGAATCGGCGTCAATAGTGAGTCATCAATCTCGATAATAGCTATTCTAGCGATGTGGTCTATTGAGAGCATCTTGTAGTATATCTGTGGCTGCTGGTAGAACTTCTCCAGAGGCTCGAAGTGGTCCTCCCAAACGATGTGGGGGTTGTTATTGGAATCGACGGCGACTGCGGGCCAATCGCGGTTCTGGGGGTTATTGGTGACCTCGTAGTCGTCGGGCAAGATAGAGAGCACCGAGTCTAGTGACGCGTCCCCGTTCTGGTCGTCGAGAGACGGGTCCAGAAGCGTGTACATGATTGTGTACTGGCCAGACTTGTCGGTCCAGACGATGTGGACCATATCGTCACTATCGACTTTGATGTCGGGATGCCATGCACGTTGCTGGCCCGGATCAGAGATCTGGGTCTGCTCGATTAGGGCCTCCCCCCTGGGGTCGAGCATCTTGTAGTACAGGTGGTTGGTGTTGCGACTCCAAACGACGTGTATGTTGCCTTCGGAGTCGGCGTCAAGCGCGATCATCCTGTCACTGTGGGCACCGCTGTCGACGACTTGGATTGCATCGGTGAGTACGATATCGGTAGCCGAAGCCGTCGGAGCGAAGGCAGAGAGAAGGCTGACCAGCATAAGCGAGACGAGCACGATGCTGCTTCTCTTCGTCCCTTGACATTCAACCAAATCAGAGCAAGGCTGCTGCATTGGCCAAAGTCGGTTTCACCGAATACTTAACCTAACCCCTTTGCGGTCACTAGTGGAGAAATCCTGTTTCCCTACTCGGTTCTTCTAGGCCCACTCGAGGGGATCGAAGTCCTTGCCAAAACCGCCGGTCTCGTCGGTGTCGATCTCAGAAGACCTAGATTGGGATTGGGACTTTCTTTTCGTGGAGCTTTTTGCTGCCCAGTCGTCGACGGGTCCGGGCTTGCCGGACCCCTTACCAAAACCATATTTGATCTGGTGTATGAGGGAGAGTTTAGTCAGCCAGACTTTTCTCATCGTGTGCATAAATTCGTTTTGGGTCAGGCCGTCGAACCATATTGGCCTTGAGAGGTTGAAGGCCTGAAGGGGGCCTGCAACCCCGTTAGTGCTATGGCCAAGGTGGAGTACCCAATCAAGGTCAGATGAAGTCAGATGAATTCGGGTGTCATGCAGCCACTCCTCCCATCCGTCGGAGTCCTCAGAGGCAAGTTCCCTCATAGACTTCTGTTGCCCCTCGTCGACTCGGGTGATGGAGTAGACGAGTGCCAAATTCCTCTTTTTCGGAATTACCACGTTGAACAGGTGACCTTGCTTGGTTGGTGGATACCTGACGTGGAGGTGAAGGATTGCCTGTGGGTCCTTGACCTCGCGTGCATCCAGTCGCTCACTGTCTAACCACGCCTTGATGTCCTTGCTGGCTTCCCGCGGTTCCACGGTCTGTGCAGAAGACCGTCCTATTTGAGCACGTTGAGTTTGGAACGTGTCCTCGCCAGCAACTCGATGATGCGCTCACCGTCGGCGGAGGAGGATAGTTTAGCGCTCCTCTTAGAAGCGGAATAATCACTCCACATATCATAGCCACAAAGGAAGATTAGGTTGGAAATGTGAAACACTAGCATGATTGCAAGGGTGACAGGTAGCATTAGCCAAGTCGGGCCCAATGTCAGAAATGCGAAGGTGAGTGCGATGGGGGGCCACAGAAGTACAGGAGAGAACATGGCTGCAATCATGTGGTAGGTCGTCCTCGCGTCAACCCCCTCATCGGTGCGATTCCCCAGATACCAAGCGAAGAAGGCCTGGACTCCAGTGGATGGGAGGACGACAGGGGCCGTGATTAGCATCACGAGAAGCCCGGTGATGCAACTTGTCCAGGAGATTCGGGTTCGCAGACCACCGTTATCAAGCGACCGTCCATCCAAATCATTCGCATGCAGGATTTCAGCTGCAATCCTTGCTGGTTCGACGATTTCCTCGGACCGTTCGTTCGATACGAGTGCATCACGCACCTCGCGCGCGGCAAGAACCTCGTCGCGGAACGTCGTGAGTCTAGAGTCGTCGTCATTGGCGCGAATGTGCCCGATGAGATGCCATGCTCGATAGGTCTCCCAGTCCGGGGCATCGGGAGTTACTGTGGAGAGTTCGTCGAATAGTTCGTCTCTCAATCGGTTCACCTCATCGGAGGGTGGCTCGACCCATTCGCCCCCAATCAGGTGCTGTCCCAGTTCTGGGGAGGGGGGCGGTTCTATGGAAATCGGCTCGGGGAACTCAAGGAAAAAGTCGGTTCTAAACCAATAATGGCATCGATAGTGCAGACCAACGGGCTGAAAGGCAGGGAGTGGCAGGCCTTTCTGCGCGGCGATTGCAGCAGCATTGAGGGCGAATCGCATTGTTCCCGTCTTGAATCTGTGCAGCCTTGAGTCCTGATGTGACTTGCCCTCGGGCATCACCACTGCGTTGTGTCCGGCAGCGATGCAATTGGTCATTGTTAGCAGGGTTCGATGGTTGATAGACCGGGCATATGCCTCATCTGAGACCCCTCCCTCAATCTCAGGTCTACGAATCACTGGTTGGGAGCCCATCCTGCGGGTAATCCATCCGATTAGTGGCATGGTCATTAGGTCGTGACGCCCCATGGTGATAATCCGACGATCCTGGTTGTGAAAAATAACGAGGGGGTCGACCAGTCCGTTGATGTGGATAGGAGTGAATACCCTACCTCCCTCGAGAGGGGGCAGGTGATCTGCCTGCTTTCTCCGAAAGATGTAGGCCCACACAGTTCCGATCATAATCAGGATGACTTGCCAGAACAAGGGGCTTCCAGGATGCCTTCCTGAATGGTCCCAAGGCAAATTGTCGAGTTTCATCTTCCTGAGTTTCATCGCCCCGCTAGAGAGCACGGGGTCGACGTCTGGTGCCTGTTGGATTCTCGACACGAAGGGCCCAAGGGGTCAGGGGTCTTGAGAATTCAGAGTGTTTTCAGCTCAGAAGGTCCCGCATTGCCGCTGCCATCCTAGCCCCGTCCTCGTGGTCTATGGGGTTGGATTTGAAGGGCCAGGCCAGACCGCGACCATCTTGGAACTTGGGTATTATGTGGAAGTGTACGTGGAATACACTCTGGAAGGCATTTGGACCATTGTTCTGCAGGATGTTGAACTCCGAGGCGCCGCTGACTTCGAGGACAGCGCGGGAGACGCGGGGGAGGACCCGTCCTATGGCCTGCGCCGACTCTTCAGAGAGAGCGTCCAGAGTCTTCGCTGCCTCCTTGGGGACAACAAGAGTGTGTCCGGGGCTGAATGGGTTGACATCGAGGAAGGAGAATACGTGCTCGTCCTCGTACACCTTGTGACAGGGCATCTCGCCGTTGATGATTAGGCTGAAGATGCTTGGTTCAACCCCTCCCACCCAATCACCCCGTATCGACTATTGCCTCTGCTATCGAAATCATTCCTTCCAATTGCAGGGCTGAAACCAACTCTGTATTCATCACAGGTGAATTGTCCGTTACCCTGATGCCCGCCGCCCGGATTTCTCTGATGCTATCCCGGGCGGCGGCGTCATTCGCACCGTTCACCGAGCACATAACTGAGGCTAGGCTAGAGGAGGACTGTCCGACGGGCATGCCATTGGGTGATTGGAGGGATTCGATGCGCTTTGAGGCCAATTCCCCGGATTCACCGATTTGGGATGACCCGCCGAACTGGATTTCCCGGGACCAGCCCGCGGCGTGGGTGCCAGTTGCCTTGCCTGAGACCAAGTCATCAAGCAGCAGATTGCCGGATAGCATCCCTTCACCGTGCATGCCGTTATGTGAGCTTCTGCCAGCAGCGTATAGGCCCGTGAACCACATCTTGCCGGGCAAACCCTCGGGAGTGAAACCCTCGAAAGTGACCCGTCCGAATTCGTCCGATGGGGCTCCTCCTGTCGTAGCAGCGACGCCTGCGGAGATTGGGATGACGTCTCGAGATAGGTCGATTCCTATACGATCCTTGACCCTAGAAGCGGTCTGGGAAAACCACAGTTTGGAGCCTGGATCCATTCCTCGCAAGTCGAGGACGCAGGATTCCCCCGCCAAGACCTCTTCCGGTCCCACATCCTCCCCATCCTCCCTGCGAATCCGGCCACCAGATCCCAGTACCTCAAGGGGGATGTGGACTTCGCAGTCCCTAATGGTGAGAGGGTGTCTGGGTATGCTACCCAACCCCCTCAGTTGGATCCCGGCGGCGAGAGCGAGTGCTGATCCCGTGCCGTGGCCATTTGTGGATGAAGACCAGAGGCCTTGGTGTCCCTCTGTGGCGAGGATGACCGCTTTGGCCTGGATTGGTTTGACCTCCCCTGTCAGGATGTCTAGCGTGATGACCCCTCGAACTTGCTGGTTGTCGGATACCAGTTGCAGGGGGAGTGTATCAGAACGCCTGTGCACACCTCGCTTGATGGCCTGCTCCTCTAGGACCCTAGTAACCTCACGAACTGTGGAGTCCCCGCAGCCTGTTAGTCTCGCGACACTGTGTCCGGGGGCTGTGGATGCATGGGGGAGTCCTCCTTGCCTCCTCCGCAAGACGAGTCCCCAGCGCTCAAGCTCTGCGAGTGTGGAAACACCCTCTCCACAAGTCCTAGCGGCCGCCTCACTATCTGTCGTCTCACCTCCAGCTGCGATTGTGTCGTCGAAGTGCGCTGAGGAGTCCAACTCGTCGATTGATGCAGCCAAGCCTGCTAATGGGGATGCACCCGATGCCGAGCCGATGCCGGATTCGTCTATCATCAGTGGGACCGTACCCGAGTCGGCGCACGCTATGGCTGCGCGCAGAGCGGCCGGACCGGCACCCAGAACGATAACATCCCACGACTCCAATACAATCGAACCGGCCCAACGGACGTAATCTCATGAACGTGACGCTCGGGCCCGGTCTCTGCGGAATTCACTCAGCGACCGATATTGCAAGCCTTCTGACGGCCACCGCGGCTTCAAGCATCTTCTCGGCTGCTCCTTCCGGGTTGAAGCCGGAGGAGAGTGACGTCGTGACCACGATTGAAGAAAGGGTCTCGCCTTTGGGGCCTCGCAGATTGACTTGGACGGGGCGTGATCCGGTTGTCGACACGGGCCAAGCGAGGCCTATCCACAACACGATGCAATTGTCGATTAACCTGCCCAGCACGTCGACCAAGTCGTTTCCCTCCTCCCCAAGTATTGCCGGTCTCTTGGGCTGCCTAGACAGAGGGGGATTGACTCGGAGCGTCTGCAAGTGAGGCTCGCCATCAGCCGCGATAATCTCGATTTCCACCTGAGAGGACTCACGAGAGTGGTTGTGGACCATTACGAATAGGTCTCCCTGACCTTGAGTGCACCGTGGAGGGAGGTCCAAATCCATTCGCCATCTATTTTCGATTAGTGATGCGTGCCCCCTCATTGCTGAGTCCTGGAGCCTGTCAATCAGGCGAAACAGGCCAGGTTGCCAATGCCTAGTGTGCTCCATCAGGATGCGTAGGGACTCGATGCTGAACTTCGAGTCGTCACTGGTCAGACCGTCTATTGCAGCAACCCGGAATACTCGCTTGGCCTCCGAGAGCAGTCTATCGTCATCGAGCAACCCCAGATAATTGAGGTGCAGAACCCTCAGCAAGTGCTCGACTGCCGAATCTGGTGTCTGGTTAGACCTGACCTTGTCTTCCAATCGACGCACCCAGTCGTCCCAAGCGCCTGCCGTCTCGGGGTCGAGGTGGGCGACCAGTAAATCGGAGAGTACCCGGTCAAGCGTACTCTGATGGAGAGTGGGTGCATGTAGTGACAGAAGCGGGAAGTCATCGTTCCTCATCGGAATGCTCTGTTCTAGTTTCAACGTGTTTAGCAAGGCGATTGCACAGAGGAAGACCGCAAGGCCATAGAGGAGCGAGGCGAGGGTTGTCCCAGTATCGAAATTGCCGACGGAATTGATTGCGAAGGCGGCGACCAGCGTGCAGAGTAGCCGCGTTCGCTCGCGCAGTACTCGCTCATGCAGGGTATTCAGGATTCTTTCAACCCCGGGATATGCCTCCATCGAGCGTTTGCCGCCTGCCTTGAGTTGGAGTCGGTCCCTAGCCGACATCTGAGCGAACGTCGATGCCAGCAGGGTCGGTACGCAGAGCACGGAGAGCATCACGAGCACAGCGACGCCTGCTTCGTCGAATGCGTATTTCCAACCAGCCAACAATAGGATTGCGTATGGAGCAGCGGCAGTGGCTAGAAGAAGTCGTAAATTCGGCATTCCGTTTAGGATCGATGCTCGAGTCCAGAACCTCCTTTGTGAATCTCGGGTTCTCACCCTGCGAGAAAGCGCGGATTCACTCACCCGACCAAAAGTGCTCTCCTTCCCATAGGGGTTGGGTAGATCGGTATCCCCCTTATCCATGAATAATTGGGGTGGGTCCTTCTGCTTCATGGCATCGGACGAACGAAGCGAGAGGCACCGATTGTGCAGCATCACATTTCTTGAGGGGTGAGTGCTCGCGAGTACGGGCGTGTAGCATAGCCTGGATAATGCACCGGCCTCCTAAGCCGGGGACCGCGGGTTCGAATCCTGCCGCGCCCGCCATCATCTTACAGCGAGGCCGTGGAAGCGGCCTGCTGTAGCGGTACGGTGGAGGAATTGCTCGAAGTGTATACGGGGGTACGTCGAGCGTTGAAGGCCGGTATCGCAGTCTGCGAGAGCGTCGAGTAACTCGGCTTGCAAGGGAGGAGGGAGGGTCAGACGTCGTCCCACAATGACACCGTGAATCTGGGAGACGATATCACTGGCATCCATTCCGTGGTTCGTCATGAGGTCATCAATCTCGGCCATTGCCCCAGAAAGCAGCTTCCTCTTTCTGCCTCCTTGGTTCTCCCATCGCCATTCGACCACCCTGCCCCTCAGTGCAAGTTCAAGCAGATGCCTGCCTGCCTGCAGGGTCGAAGCCTGGACGAGCCCGTGGACGGACGAGCGGTTGGAGGTCAGTCCTCGCAACTCGAGTAGTTCGAGCGTGAAGACGGCTTTCTTGAGGTTGCCCTCAGAGATGTAGGCGATGTCCTCCAACACCCCCTCCGCAGGCTCGCAACCATGCTTTGAGGCGATTGAAGAGAGGGTTGCTATGACAACCCCCCTATCTGTGCAGGGGATTCTAATCATTTGGCTCCTCGATCTAAGCGCCTCAATGATTCTGGAAGGCGCCCTAGCGACCAGTATGAATCGTGAGGCAGAGCCGATGGTCTCCATCATCCGTCGCAGATAGGCCTGACGGATGTGGCCTAGGTAATCGGCGTCCTCGATGACAATGAGTCGGCTGATGGGAATCTGCCCATGTTGCAGGCTTAGTTCCGAGCCCGATGGTGCGGTGTCATCATCGGAGGTTTTCGCCATACCCCTGTCAAAGGCGTCCAGACTAAGGCGGCCTGCAAGGGTATCTGCGTCAGAGCCTTCAGGTCTCAGGAACTCCTCGAAGGTGGACATAGCGCCCCTCTGCCTGAGGAGGTTCCTCGCCTGTAGAACATGGGTGGTTGACCTCCAACTAGGACCTAGTATCTGTCTGGCTACCAAGCGCCACGAGGCAGTCTTGCCTACCCCAGCCGGTCCGGTGATTAGCAAATGAGGTGGATCTGGGGATAGGCTGGCTGCCCTAAGTGCCTGCTGGGGTCCTTCGGGAATCGCGAGTTGCGCAAAGGTCCTGGGCCTTTCCGTTTCAAGCCAACTCGCCACGAGGGTAGGGCGAAGTGGCGGGACTTGAACTCCGCGATGGTCACTCTGCCTTCAGGATTTTTGCCATCCCGTCCTTGCGGGGCTTGACGAAGATGCGGTAGCCGCACTTGTGGCATGATCTGCCCGTGGAGCCTGCCTCGGCCCAAGTGTGGTGGCCGCAGTTCACACACTTGTATCGAATCTCGAGTGGGTCCATGGGCGAGTTGCAATGGCTGCACTGTTCGTCGCCAGAGGGGCTGTGGGCCCTCCTGTCGGTGCGATTGCAGTTCCTGCACTTGTGAAGAATAGTCTGGTCGACCTTCGTTGCCATCGGGCCGGCGAATTGTCGAGCCTTCTTCAACCTGTCCTATCCGTCAAGCAGTCTTGCGGGCACGTTTACAAATCTCCACGAAGTTCTCGAAGATCCTCGTGCCATACTCCGTGTCGTTGACCTCCGGGTGGAATTGGAGTCCGAAGCGGTCCAGCGATTCGTTCTCCATGCCCTGAACCTCGCAGGATTCGCTATGGGCGACGATCTTGAACCCATGTGGCATAACGGTAACCTCGTCGTTATGGCTCTCCCATACGGTCTGCTCGGGAGGGGTGCCTTCGAACAGGGGGCCGCCTCCATCGACTAGGCTGATGGAGGCGGGGCCAAACTCGGGCCTAGGGGCCTCGCCAGCATCGCCACCGTAGAAGCGAGCCATGAACTGGTGACCCGCGCAGATACCCAAGATTGGGACGTCCAGGGCTAGGTATTCCCCACAGTTACCTAGTTCCCCCGTAATCCCAACCCTAGTGGCACCTCCCGAGAGAACTAGGCCGTCGAGATTCCTGAGATTGTCGAGTGGCGTTGAGTTGGGTAAAATCTGGGTTTCGATCCCGAGGTACCTGAGCATCCTCCACTCTCGGTGGGTCCACTGCCCCCCATTGTCTATGACGTCGATGACGATGCTGCCATCGTCCATGACAGAGCGGAGCAGCGAAGGGCGATGAATGATACCCTCTCAAAGATTGAAAAAGAGAGGCAATCTCGGTGGAGGGCCAGCCCCGATGGTGTAGTGGCCTATCATGCAGCCCTGTCGAGGCTGCGACCCGGGTTCAAATCCCGGTCGGGGCGCCATTAATTACTCCCACCAGCCTTCCCCAGTGGGCGATTCTTCCTTGTGGCGGTAGCAGAAGTGGCTCCCGTACATATTCTGTCTAGAGCAGCCTTCTTCTACACAAATACCCCCGACAACCGGTGTTCCGTCGATGGAGTGGCTTGGTCGTGGTTCAAGCTTGGTATTTCCAGTGCCCCGGGCCATACCACCCGTTGCTGCATTGACTGATCCCAACCCAGCGAACACTTCCAATAGACAGCAGAATAACTCCAGAATCTGGAGTACCATGGGATGGCACAGTATCAGGTGGCGTTAACCCTGCCTACGAAACTGTGGGGGCAATCCATGCCTCAAAGGAGCAAAGTCTCAGAGTCGCACTGTAATCTCGCTTTACCCTGAGTGATGGTTCTGGGCTTTCCTCCAGTAGGGAAGGCAGAGACTCTCGAATAGCCAGATTAGCACTCTCGATCTCGCTTTCCGCGACAATGGCACGGCCTCGGACCATGGATGGGCTGGCTCTGTCAAGCAGGGGAATGAGCGAAGGCATCATCTCTATTGTGCGGTGCGGGAGGTTCACTATCAGCAGGTCCCACTTGCCTTCGATTGCAGCTTCCTTGCTGAGAGTTGTGGCATCAGCGTAACCGACCATCCTGTCCTCGTGAAGGCGGGACAGCGGGAGCGGCTCGATGGGATAGGGGCGATTGTCCCAGCGACGAAGGTTGTCGAGCAGCATCTCGACGGCGTGGGGGTTGAGGTCGGCTGCTAGGACGTCGCTGGAGAGGCCGGGTTCACCAAGTAGGGTGGCTAGGGCCGGCCCAACACCGCAGAACGGGTCGCAAATGCGCAAAGGGCGCCCGAGCATCTGGCGCAGTTGCTTGGCGAGTTCTAGCGTCTCGAGTCTCTCGGTCTGGAGTTTGGTGGAGAAGTACGCACGGGTGGGATCGCACAATATGCTGCGCCCGGACTCCCTTACCAGCACCTGGGTTTCGCATAGCTCGGTGGGTATCCCCCCCACTAGTACCTCATCGCCCATACGAGCTCCTATCGGGCTGAGTTCCCTGATTCGAAACTCGCCCTGCACACCGTTGTCGCGGAGGGCCAAGCGGATATGCGGGTGTGAACGCAACTTGGCCTCAGCTATGGCAGAGGTGTGCTCCGCAACCTCGTCATCGATACGTACCACCATCATGTCACCGATGAACTCGTGGGATGAGGGCCATGCCTCTCGATGCTTCTCGACTTCGTCCTCTCCGACCATCCGAGCTAGGTGCGCCCACCAGTCGGAGTCGACTCTCTCCTCGGCCGCTCCCTCGAGCTCGATGGCTTCGAAGTCATCTAGGGGGGAGGGGAGTTCGATGGGTGCGCCGACATCGAGAGGGATTAGCCTGTACTCGTTATCCTCAGAAGGGAGGATTCGCATTCCCGATGAGACCCAGTCGTTGCTGCGCAGGTGGCCTAGGGCCTCTTCGACCAGCCGATTAGGAACTCTGAGGTGTCGCATCACGTTCATGGCTAGGGGCAGGCCAGAGCGCTTCACCATGACGGCAGAGTTTCCGACACCGGGTCTGTGGCTGATTGGTCTGGGACCAGGTGACTTGGGGCATATGACAGAGCGGGCCATGAGCGTGGCAAGAAGATGCAAGAAGCGTTACCTAGAGGGCTACACGGCCCTCCTTCCCAAAGACCAGGAGGAGAGGCTGGAAGAGTTGGTCGGCCCGTGGAAGAGGCTAATGCGTCCCTCAGTCGAAAATCCAGAAGACCTGTTGGAAGAGGCTAGAGAGGGCTCAATCGCCCTGCTCGTGGTCGGCGATCCGATGCAGGCTACCACTCACATAGACCTCGAGGCGCGGTGCGCCGAGCGGGGAGTCGGTTTCGAGGTCGTGCCCGGGATGTCCGCAACCTCACTGGCGGTCTCACTCTCGGGGCTGCAGTCCTACCGCTTCGGACGTCAGGTCACACTGCCCTATGCCTACGGCGATTGCTTAGTTACCTCTCCGCTCGAGTTGATTGACGCAAACTACGTCAGCGGCCTCCACTCCATCGTGCTGCTGGATCTAGATCCAACTGGAATGGGCATCGACCCTCCCCAGCCCATGCAGCCTGCCGAAGCGGTTGCGATGCTGGAACGAATGGTATCGCGTTTGGTCGAAGAACAGGGTGAGAGGGAAAGTCTCGCAGTCCCTGTGGGAGAATGGGACGGTATTCTGCTCAGCGATATCGGAACCGTTGACCAACGTGTGATTGCTGGCCACTTGGGTGATTTGTCCGAGGTGCAAGGGGGTTTCATCCACACCCTGATACTGCCAGCGGAGATGGGGGTCAATGAGCGTGAGGCTTTCGAACGCCGAGTCGTTGGCTAGGCTCTATGCGAGGGTCTCAAAATAGGACGTCCCGTCGCCGATGCGTTCTCCATGGCCAAACCCCCGGCTGAAGTCCGCTTCCCTGGTGACAAGAATCGCAGAAGGAGGGTTCGTGTCCGTGGCATCAAGCAAGCCTCGAAGGAGATTCAAAGGCGCTTAGAGGCGAATCTCGAAGCGCTCATTGACGACCCGGAGGTCTTCGTGCCAGAGATAACGGGGGAGTTGGGGAAAATCTCACTTTTCGGCCCGAAGGACCGCATGGCACTGACTCTGAGGGAGATTGGGGTTGTCGCTTCCAAACGGCATGACTCCAAGTGGTTGCGCAAGAGGATGGTGAAGAAGGGGGGAGACACTGTCTGCAGAGCGTTGGCCGGCTGTCTCCTAGCATCCTCAGAGGATGACCTGTCTACCGTCTCCGTGTTCAAGCACGCGCTCTACGGCAATGCCAGTTTCCTGAGGCGGGGGAACGGCAAGCAGAGTCATCAGGTCGGAATCCAGAACTTCACCCACACTAGGCTGAGGCTGCTGGTATGGGACGATCATGCCAAATCGGGCCAGTTCTTCTTCTCCTGGGACGGTGGCTTCATCTGCACAGGCACCGACCCCTCCGCCCCCTCCGAGTGGGTTGACTGGGCTCTTGACAATGCCTCAGCCACCCTCTCAGGAGAGGATGTGCGATGGTCAGTCGGGCTCGACGAGGACATCGTTCGGGATGGTCGGATGACAGAGCAGGGCTGGCTCAGGCTGAGATTCAGCGACGACATGACAGTGGGGTTCTCCCAAGCCTCGCTGACCAAGACCGCTGAGCCGCTGGCACAGAGCATCGCGATAACGATGATGCCTCCCAACAAACTCGGGGATATCTGTGATGCATCGTGGATGTGGAGGCCCGAGGGATGGCCCGAGGACCGCCCGCTGCCCGAGGAGGGCAGAGAACTCCTCGGGGAGGCTCTTCAGGCGTGGCTCAAGATGTCGTTGGAGGACGATTCGCTGGCACGTAACTGCAGGAACAGCATCCTCAACTCGATTACCGACGGATACGTGACCGGCAGCAGTTGGTTCGCAGATGAGGATCGGGATGGGTTCCTCGGGCACATGAGCGGGACCAGCGAGGAGCGCCGTGCCATCGCCTGCATTCTAGACTCGCTCGAAGGTGGAATACAGGTCAGATCCGACGGAGTCGTGCTGAGTCTCGATGAGCGGGTGGTTCGTCTGGAGGACTCCTCTTGCCATCCCGTGCTTGTCGCACTATGGCCACAACACGGGATGACAGTTCTGGAGGAGCTTTTCGGACTCTCGGGGGAGGAGGGCGAGAGGGTACACGACCGTCAGGCCAAGCGCAAGCAGGGCTTCGGAGCCTTCCTGCGTGAGCTCAATGAGTCGCTCAACACAGCACAGCGCTTGGACCGGCTGCCCTGGCAGACCTCTTCGTTGCCAACCCCCCTAGACTTCGCCGACCGGTTGGTGCGCAGGGCTGCAGACGACGGCATTGCGGCAACGGTGTCGTTGGCCAGGAAGGGCAAGGGGCTCGAGGCGGCGATGGGTTGGGCGTGGCTGGTGGTCCACGAGCGTACGGAGTCTGATGCTTGGAGGTTCGATGAGGACAGTCGTGACAAGGGGGGTGACTGGGTTCCAGCGCTGCAGGCGCTGTGGGACGCAGCAGACGCGCTTCTGCTCAAAGACAATATCGAGGCAGTGGAGGACTATGGGGCGGCCATGGGATGGTTGGCCGAGGTCAGCGGCTCTGGCCCCCTTCCGTAGCACGGTCCCGGCAGGTGGTGGGCCCGCCCAGATTTGAACTGGGGTCTAACGCCCCCGAAGCGCCAAGTATAGGCCAAGCTAACCCACGGGCCCTGAGGCCAGCGGGCGCGGGAATCGGCCATAAGGTGAATGCCTATATCGGGGGTGGGCCCGGCTCGGGCGCGAGGGCGTGTAGATCAGCCTGGAAGATCGCCTCGTTCGCAACGAGGAGGCCACGGGTTCAAATCCCGTCACGTCCACCATCCCATCTGCCCAAACATGTTCGCCTACATTTCCACAACAACACGAACATGTTTGGGATGAAAGGACTATATGCCGTAATTCTCAATTGGTTTGTCATGAGTGATGATGCTCTTTACAAAATGCCAACAATCAACCTGTCTGCTAGATCTCTGATGACACTATCCCAGTTGGGATTTTTTGTTTGTTTCACTTACTGGTTCAGCCAAGGAGCAGAGAGCAATAGTGACTACATCTTTCCAGGGTTGATGGCGGTTTCCGGTTTGGCTCTCTTCCTTTCAGTCCCAAACGCGAGGATGGGGGTAACCTTGGGAGTTCCAGCGTTAATGGTCGTGATGGGATTGGCTACGAAGGAGAATGATATGGTGTTCTGGGCTGTTTTCATGTTGGCCATGTTCGGGCCAATTGCCTACATGCCAGCAATGGCGACCGGTGATTCGACACTGGGTCTAGAAGATGATGATAGGATGATGAGACTAGGTATTGTTTGGCTGGCCTTCACTCTGTTAATGATGTTCATGATGTCCTCTCTTGTTCCTTTTGCTATGGATGGCGAATTCACAGAACAGGATTTTGATGAGGTCGAATATGCCATGTCAATCGACTCTACCCAGCAGACAATCGCTCAGGTTGGACTGGCAGTGGGCGTAATCGGGGTTATGGTGTTCCTACTAACGGCTGTAGTGGGTATTCGCACATACGACGATAGGGTAATCATGGGAAATTGGAAGATGCTGCCCTGGCACGGTGGTGCAATGGCAGCGGGTGCTTTGGCGATCGGACAGTATCTTTGGTTAGTGGCAGATGGAGGGCCAGCCTTCGATTTCATGGAAATACCGTTCATTATATCCCTTGTCGGCATGATTGCACTGCCTACCTGTATCACATATGAGGATGGGTGATTCAGGGGGTTGTAATTATGGACGCAATCAAACAATACATGAAACCAAAGTGGTGGTTGATAGGCGTGGGTGCCATATTCACAATCCTTGGATTGTTGACTTACACTGATGGAGCAGGGGCAGCAGAAACTGCATGGGGTGCTGATTACACTGATTACGATGTTTTCTACGAGAAAGCGTGGGCCTCTAACGTACTCTGGGTCGCCATTATTGCTTTGGCTTCAGGTCTCTTAATCGAAGGAAGGGGTCTTTCAATTGTCGCAATGGCGATTTCAGGAGGATTTGTCATTAGTTTCCTGCTCCAGAACCTTGCAAACGGTGATCTGGGTTATGGCTACTTGGAACCTGCTAGTGCTGCGCCGGGTATGATAGCAGCGGTGGGTCTTTTCTTGTCAGGATATCTACACTTAGGGGAGGAGTGAAAAATGAGTAGGCTCGTACTCGCAATGAGGGGTGCTGGCGCTTTCAGCATATTGTGGGCGGTCTATTTCCTAGTCGACCCGAGCGGTGCTATGGAAGGCTGGCTAGCCGACCCGGCCTTGATTAACGAAGCAAGTGAAAGTGCTATGCGACAGGTCGGCTTTGCCTTCATGTGCATAGGAGGTATTCACATCCTCCTGACAATCTGGGAGGCTGATAACCTAGGCAAGTGGGCCATGGCATCAGGAGCTCTATGGATGATTGGTGGTCTGCTTCAGATCAATGACGTATTCGTCGCTGAGATTGCTGTACAGAACGGCCAGACTTACTTCAGCCTCGCCATGAACTATGTGATTGGTGGCGCACTAGTCTATCTTGGTATGCAGGAAAATGAGTAGCGATTGAGTGTCATGGCCCTTGAGGTCCCAACAGCATCTTCGCCTGCAGTCCACAATGTGATGATTGCCAACCGCTCGACCAACACCGGCCCCGAGCAGGTGGTGAGGCGCATGCTCAGAGAGGGAGGGCATCCTGGATATCGCCTGCATTGGCGGATCGATGATGAGAATGGGCGCTACGTCTGCCGGCCGGACATCACCTACCCCGGGCGGGAAATTGCGATTTTCGTGCACGGCTGCTTCTGGCACCGTTGCCCTCGCTGCGCCCTTGAATTGCCAAAGACGAACAAGGAATACTGGTCCGAGAAGTTCGAGCGCAACGTCGAGCGCGACCGAAGGAAGGAGCAGATGCTTCTGGGTATGGGGTGGGAAGTACACACCATCTGGGAGTGTGACTTGGATCAAGGCGCAAGCAAACTAATCGGCATTATGTAGCGTTCCTTCCAATTTATGTACCATTTCATTGGGGATAACAAACCCATCGCCCTGCAATCAACCAGTATCTTCGTTGAAGGTCTCGATGCGCTCGGCCTCCTCGATTCTGCCGGTCTGCAAGTCGACAGCGGATAGCCTCGGCCGCAAAGATCTCTCTACCACCACTCCGGTATCGATGAGAAGGGCTGCGGAGCGGCCGTCTGCAGTCTCCACCGCACTGGTCCAGATGCCGTCTACGGGCGGCTCTATACCGAACGTGCCTAGCTTTTGGACCGGGGTGTGGCCGGCGATGATCTGCCGCCGATCGTCCAGAGGCCTGTCGGCGAGGAAGACCGTGCGGGACTTGAGCCGATCCCCGTCGGTCTGCTCCTCCAGAGGGATGTGGGTTTTGTAGCCAGCGTGGACGATGCGGAAGCGATCGAGTATCACCTCCGTGGGCAGAGTGTCTGTGAACTCCAACCACTCGATTGCGCGTTTGCGCTGCTGCTCGGCATCGCCAGGCATGGAGGCTAGTGTCTGACCCCCTCCGATACGGTCCTGCCAGAAGGTCGTCAAGTTGGTGGAGTTGCCCCGCAAGGCATCGGTCATAATCAGTTCGTGATTGCCCAATAAAGAGTTGATATCGTCGCGATCGTGGACGATGGTGAGCACTCCGTGGCTGTCGGGGCCCCTATCGACGAGATCGCCGACGCATAACACAAAATCACCATCGGTCAGATCTAGCTTGTCGAGCAGGGCCTCGAAGGTCTGCCTGCACCCATGGATATCACCGACCACCCAAACCGCTCTCCCATCATCTAGGGCCCCCTGCAGCCTTGCCTCCAGCTCGGCGTCCCTGTGAGTGTCTCCCATGCTACTCCTCCTTGTGATCGAGCAGCCACAGGATGTGGAAGGTGACGATTCCAAAGCAAATGAAGGCCTCCATTGCGAACATCCGACGAACCTCCATCTCGGTTATTGGGTCGGTGGTCAGCATGCGGATTCCCGAGTAGAGCCCGCCTACGATCCAGTGGAACATGATGGTGCCGTGCAACCAGGGAATCCAAGTCTCGTCGCCCCTAGAGCGGGAACGGATCCAAGCGCGGCCTACGACCGCGAAGAGCACGAAATAGAAGGCAGCCTTGCTGAACTCGGCAATGTCCGTATAGAAAGCCTCGGCGACCATATCGCTCACAACATAGGGTCATCTGTTGGTCAGGGTGTTTTCTCATTCTTCCTCGGTTAAGAAATCGTCCACGAGAGCCTCGTCATCCTCCCACTTCTCAAGGGATTGGAGGAGGTTCGCCCGAACCTCCTCGGCACGCTGTCTCCGCTCTTCCTCGATGTCAAGCATCATACCCTCATTCTTCATGAAGGCGACCGCTGACCTCCTAGCCTTTGCCTTCACAGCCAAGACTTCGGGGGGTATTGTTGGGAGGTCTCGCATTTCGTGGGTGGTCGGGTACGGAATCTGTATGCCCTCGCGAGAGAAGGCCGCATCTATGTCCATCAGGAGCAGATCACGTGCGAATCGCTCGTTGTTGTAGTCGTCGATCCATGCGTAGAGCATGAAATTCTTCGAGTAGTCGTCGAACTCGGTCATCAGGACTCGTGGCCTCGGTGATTCGAGGACGTACTCACATCCTTGGGCAACGATGAGCAGAATCGCTTTGATGTGATTGGGGTCCTCGTCGAATGCGACCCCGACCTCCTGACGCAATGCGACTCGTCCAGCCACCCCACCACCGCCGCCGCGCGCGGAATTGATCAGTGTTGAGTTGACCAGGGTATTGTTGGGAATCACCACTAGTTCCTCCTCGAGGGTCAGTAGTTTGGTCGAGAGCACTCCCATGGAGACGACGATTCCTCTGTGCTCGCCGACCTGGACCCTGTCGCCCTCTTCGAAGGGGTGGTCGATGTCAAGCAAGAAGGAATTGAGGATGTTACCCATAGTCTGCTGGACTGCGAGCCCGAGGAAAATAGAGAACACGGCGAGGGAGGCAAGCATCCCGAGCATCTCGATATGGATCTCCTGGAGTGCGAGGTTGACGCCGGCGACCCAGACAAGCAGGCGCGAAGTCAAGACGGCTAGATGATGGCCTCCCGACAGAACCACCGATTCCTCGGTGTCGAGGGTCTTCAAGGTTGAAGGGAGGACGTGTTTGATGGAGACGCTGACGATGCTCGTAGCGAGCAGGATGTAGGCTGTGTAGAAGTAGTCCTGGACCGATGGTCCAGAATGATCGGTGATGCTCTCGAACATATCTTCTGGTTTGACCCACCAACGTGTGAGGTTCAGGAAGACTAGCAAAGTGAGAATGTAGAACCTATTTCGCAAGGGTCTGAACAGAGGTTCGGACCACTCGGCGTGGTGTTTGTCCGTGACTTTCTCAAAGACCCTCATGACCACGTAGATCTCAAAGCCGAGAATGAAGATCAGGACGGCGGCGGCGAATCCAATCTTCTCATCGAAATCCAGCCCCGAGATTTGCCTCAATACATCCCACATCTGCACAACTCCTCGATGACACAGGGGGTACTGCTTGAAAATCGGTTCGCTGTAGGGAAAAGAGCGAAAAAACACATTTTGGAAGTATCAGCAGTGATGCCTCATTCTTCTTCTGGAGCCTTAGAGGGTGTGCTCGGGCTTTGCTTGTGAGATTGGAGCAGGGCTGCAATCAGTACTATTGGCACTAGGACAAGGAGGATGCCTACCGCGTCCGTCTCCAGTAAGCCATTAGGGACTGTTAGCATCGGTTCTATCAGCATCCCGATCAGGAACATAGCAGCCAGTAGGGGAGCGATTCTTGTGTCTTGAGAAGATAGTCTCAGAGACCCCCCTCTCAATTGCAGGAACAAAGCTCCCATGAGGGCAGCAATCAGAATCAACAGTGGGAGTGTCGCTAGGGATCTCTCGCCCTCCAGTCCCGGCCCCCTGCCCTCGTTCAACGAGGTCTCCATTGTGAGCAGTAGTCTGGCGGTGAGCACGATTAGCAGCAGCCCAATGACTGCAATGGCAACCAGTCGGCGTTTGTCTTGGACATCATCGCTCATTCTAACCACCATTCTCCATTAGTTCGACTCGCTTGCCCATTCCGTCACGCACCCTCCTGATTAGTCCCTCGTGCTCCATGCGCGACAATAGCCGACTAGCCTTGGAGTCCGTGAAGCCGCTTTCGCGAACCAGCTCGGCCTGCCACATCGACCCGAAACTGGCAGCCAGCAGATCCACAACTCTTCTCTGGTCATCGGATAGCATCGGAGATTTCGTGGGCTTCTTCGGTTCGGGTGCTTTGCCCTCAGGCCTTGCCTGCCTCCTCGGGTCGTTGAGCCAGGTGAGCGAGATCCCGATGATGATGCCGACGCTAGTGAGGAAGAGCGAGTAAATCAGGTATGGGGCGATGTATCCCGTTGGGCCGTCAAGGGTGAGGGCGAATGGGAGAGAGATCAGCAGAAAAAGCATGAATCCGGCCAGTGCTAGGGTCGTGCGGGCGACGCTATCCATAGGTCCTGCCGGCGAATCGTCTGCACTCGGTTCCATGGATTGCCGCCATGCTCCATCGTTGTGAATGTTGGGCGACTCGGTGCGCATCTGCGCACCGAGTCGCTTGCGTAGTCCTCCTCACTGACCGGGCTCTTCGTCCGATTCGCGGTCCTCGTCGTTTCCGGAGTCATTCTCGGCCCAGTCGCAGTAGTAGTATCCCTCACCCCGATCGGGGGCTTCGGTCCAAGTGCCGCCTCTCTCCTCGCAGATTTCCTGATTCATCACCCAGTCGTGGTTGATGTCGTCCCTGTCGCACCGGTCGGTCCTCTCGCAGAATGCTCGGCGCGTCCTCTCAGCGATGCCTCGTCTATCGTCGTGGTCTCGATCGCACCTCCTGTCGTCGGCACACTCTCTGTGGTGTTCGACTCGGTGGTTCATGTGGGTGATGATTATCCGGAGGGTCTCGGCATCTGCCTCGCAGGCATCGCTGTCCATGCAGAAGGCGATTGCAATCCTGGCTGCCTCGATCTGCTCCATCTTGTCCTCGGCAAATTCTATCTTTTCCTCTTCTGGCCAGTTCTTCCTCTCGTCCCAGTCCTTCTCTCCCCAATCGCAGTAGTAGACGTCGTCGCCACGGTCCGGGGACTCAGTCCAGATGCCGCCTTTCTCCTCGCAAATCTCCTGAGTCATCACCCAGTCGTGGTCGGTGGCCTCGACGGCGTCGAGCTTTGCCTGGATGTCCTCGGTCGTAGCGGTGAGTCTCGCGACCATCTCAGACAGGGGCTCGGAGTCGGCGGTGCAGTCCGCACTGTCGATGCAGTGCTGGAATACTACAATCAGGTTGGAGTCGATCTGAATCCTCTTCTCGAGGTGCTCGGTCCTGTCTTCCATCCTGTCGTCCATGCGGTTCTTCATCACCTGTCCAATGAGCCCCCTGATTCCCTTGTCGCGCTTGTCGGCATTTATCTCGCTCCATGTGCCCTCGCCAGTAGTGTCGTCGACGGCTCCGGCGTAGGGGTCTTCCTCCGCGTACACCGGGGCTGCGAACTCCTCCAGAGTCGCACTCACTGACGCTCCTGCCAGTAGTGAGATCACCGCGAGAGCGACAACGCCCGCTGTGAGGGGCTTTCTCTTCGGGTCGGTTGTTTCATTCATCTTTGGCTCCATTCCTAGTCACCTATTCCCTCCACTGCTTGCAAAACCATATCACCATGCGGCCCAAATGCTCGACAAACGATGCAAAAACCCGCAAATGGTCGTGTCTCTAGGACTCGCTAGCCCGTTTGGCATCATGAGAGGAGCTCGTCCAGCTCAGTCATCGTCGAAGACCTCGATCTCGACGGTACGCCGAATCAGGTCTGTGAACCGGGTGTTGAACCTAGTCGCCCTGACGATGTGGTTGTCTATCCAGTGGTAGTTCCCCCCACGAGGCTTGCCCATCAGCAGTCCGTGGTAGCGAAACCCATGGGCTTCGAGCCACTTCTCCGTGACTTCCCGATGCTGCTCGGTCCTCGCCGTGAAGAAGGTGATGACGTGCCCCTGCGAGTGCCACTTGTTGATCGTCTCCAAGGCGTCGGGGTAGGCAGTGGCGTTCGCCATCCTCTCCGGCTCCTCGTTCGGTACGTCCTCGCCCACCGTCCCATCGATGTCGATGAGGTAGTTCTTGGTGGTGGAGGGGAGGACCGGGCTGACCCTACGGCCCTGCTCGTCGAAGGCGTCCTCCATGTCCTCCACGCTGGCGGGCGCGCCCGGGCCGTCCATAATGGATGGGTCGCAGACTTCCGGAATCCAGCAATCTCGTTCCGTGCTCCGAATCGTTATGAACGGGTAGTAGGGGCGAGGTTCGTGCCCGGGACCTTCGACCGAACCAGGGGGAGAGCGCTGACTCGAGAGGTCTCCCCAGAGTTTGTGGAGGCGGTCTCCGACTTCTTCAACACAAGAGCTCCCGATTACGATGCTGCCAGAGGGGCGCAGGAGGCGTACTTCGCTGCATTGAGAGCCCATGGCACCGATGTTGTCACCCTCCCGGCTCTGTCCGGCCACCCCGACTGCAGCTTCACCGAGGACGTAGCGGTCATCATCGATGACAAGGCTGTGATACCGAACCTCGGGCACCCTAGCAGGGACGGCGAGCAGGATACGATAGCCGAATTCCTAGCCGATGATTTCGAAATCCACAGAATGCCCGCCGGGGCGACTCTAGATGGGGGGGACGTCGTCTTCTACGACGACCGGTTCCTAGTCGGTGTATCCACTCGCACCAATAGGGGGGGGGCTGATTTCCTCGCCGGCCATGCCAAGCAGGCTGGCATCGGCACCCAGATCTTCGAGGTGCCCGATACAACGCTGCACCTGACCACGGTCTGCTCAAGCCCGAGGCCCGGAACTATGGTCGCAGCGCAGGGGCACCTCAAGCCCGAGGACCTGGCCTTCGCCGAGGAGGTCATCTGGGTGCCCAATGAGGAGGGTTACGCGGCCAACACCATCGCGTATGGCGACCGCATCATCATTGCCGACGGCTATCCCAAGGCCAGGCGCCTGATGCTCGACGCGGGCTTCTCGATAACCACCGTGGACATGACCGAGTTCAGGGAGGTCGATGCCAGCCTGACCTGCCTCTCGGTCTTCATCGGATGAGCAGGTGGGTTCTGCACATCCCCCCCATTGATTAAAGTGCGGTTCGGGTCTGGTTCAGGCGTGCACATAGCATCCAAAATCACGATTGGAGCGGGGGCGCTGCTTCTACTCGCCGGAATAGCGATGCTGGTTCTGGCAGGCTCTTCAATCGGTGACGCGGGCTCAGATTGGGCTGCGGAGGAGACCACGGGAGGCACGCTGAAGATCGTCGATGAGGATGGCAATGGGGACCTCGGCTTCGCCTTCTTCGTCAAGGGGGAGTACGCCGATGACGATGGTGACGGGGAGTGGGACCACTGCTCTGGAGTAGAGATCACAGTCAAGCAGAAGCCTGCTGTCAACACAGATTGGGATGATATTGAGGAAGAAGGGGGCAATGGGGAGAGGGGGGAGTTCTACTTCCAGGCGTCGGAGGACAAAGGGCACTCCTGCGATGTGGAAGAAGGGAAGGATCTGAACAGACCTGGTTTCGCCAAGCTCGGCATGGCCTGCTTTGCCTGCTATGGGGGGGACTTCGAGTTCGAGTCCAACCAGCCGGTGTGGGTCGTCTACGTCGACGTGGCCCTCGGAGATTTCCTCGGTGGTCTCTTCGCTGGGCTGGGAGGGGGGGGTTGCCTGTGCTGCGGTATAGTAATCATGCTCTTCGGCCTGATTCTGGCCCTCGTCGTCGAGGATGACGACCAGCCCGCGACCACCATCACTTACGGCGAGGATGGCAAGGTGATCGTGCAGCAGCCCGGAGCGGCCCAGCAGCCAGCGCAGGATGCTGGTGATGCCCCCCCTAACGTCGATGATTGGTACGCCCAGACAGATGACTAAACCGAGGGTTCGGCCTAGTCTTTCCGAGGCTCGGCACCGAATTCTATAACAATGACTCGGTGAGTCATCAAACAATGGCTGAGCGGCACGCTAAGGATTACTCTGCTCCCACGAGAGTCTCTCTCCCCGTCCTCTTGGCTCTCTTCTTCCTACTCCAGGCGGCCGCTCCACTGGCCTCTGCCAGCAATGACGAGTTAGACGACATGACCCTGTGCAGCAGCCCCCTTGGCCTAGGTGGGATTTGCGATGATAGGACGGATGCCGATGACGGCACCGAGGGCGATACATGGGTCGAGGGAATGTACTACTTCAACATGACAAGCACGACAACCCTGCAGTTCGAGGCGTCGTGGGCAATTAGGGAGTGGGACAAGAGCGCGCTCGGGATGTTCTCCTCCTCAGCCATGACCACTGCCCTCCAACTCGACAATATCGGAATTGACGATGGTTTGCCAGCGGACGTGCTGAGGGCCGCCTTCGACAACAACACAGACCCGGCCGACCCGAACTCGTCTACAGTCGAGGAAGCCCTGCTGGATGAGATAGACGGCAGTGTCTCGGGCATGTTGACATCCTGGGGTTCAGCAACCACACCCGAGACCAACTGGACGAGTCAAATTACGCTGCCCGATGGGTTCGGAGGCAGTACCCAAGTCGACTGCACCACCGATCACAATGAGTCGCAGAACGGAAACTCCTTCGAACCGCCCATCTGCATCCGCACTGTCGTCACCATCACACTTCCCATATCCACCTATGGCGACACTCTCTCTGGGGTTAGCGCTGCCAACCTCGAGAGTGCGTACGAGGCCATGCTGGTGATGGGTGCGAGGGTCACCACTAGTTTCACCGTCTCAGCGGATCCCGGTTTCAAGGGCACTTACGCAATCCAGCCCCCCTCCTACGCCACCATCGCCGACGCTCGGGGGACGTTCGCCCAGAGGGTCCTGCATGATGGCAACGTCCCGTACCACTCCGGCCTCTGGGTCAATGACAACTTGAACCCGGCCGGAGGCGGGGCCGGGCCCCAAGCTGGGAATCTGGTGATGGAGATGGCCTTCCGAGAGACCAGTTTCACCAGCGCTGTCGATATCGACTCGGAAGAGAGGAGTCTTGACCTCGCCGTGGTTCTCGATATGACCGACGAGCAATCCGTCACCATCGAGGTGACTGCTGGAATCTACCAAGTTCAGGCAAGCGCATTGAGCCAATGGGGAATCAGTCTGATGAACCCCCAGATTGCTGACATTCCCGTCATCACCTCTGATGGAATTCGAATGGCCTACCACACCGGACTGCTCGATGTTGGTGATCTAGCCGACGCGTTGCCTATCGGGGGGGTTGGTGATGCTCTGGAGAGTTCCAGCCCGGGGCTATCAATCACCATGGGATCATTCCAATGGGTCTCAGTCGCCCAAAGCCCCCTTCTCACAGGGGGTCTGAACTACACCCACGTCTCTCCATGCCTGAAGGGTGTCAACTTCTGCACCGAGGGTGCAGTGGCAATGGACGACAGTTATCCAGTATACCTGCGTTCCACCAGCCACACCTTCCCACTGAGCCTTGCAGAGCTGTTCGGCGGGAACCTCGGTGAGGATGCCGGCTTCATCAATGATGTCACGGGAGATGATCTCAGCATGCTCCTGAACTCTGGGGTAGAGTTCTCCACCGTACTGAGCGACGAGGTCATGGAAAGTTTCGTCGGTAGCATGATGCCCGAGGGAATTGCCGCTGACCTGTCATTTGAGATCAGACTCCCAGAATGGGCCAGTACCGAGGACGGTGGGGGCAGTATCCTGCTAGGTTACCGTATGTCGGGCAACCACGTTGGCAATGTCAGTCTGACAGGAGCTGACTCGTTTGACTGGGAGCATGCGCTATGCTCGGACGACCCCGCTGCCTGCAGCGATGCGAGCCAGGATGCGTTCTGCACCTCGACGATGAGATCCTGTGCTAGGACCGTCGTCGACTTGGACATCTCGGAGTTCAGCGCCGCGAACGTGCTGCTTAGCAAGGGCATCACTGTGGAGTTCGCACTATCAATCAACATGTCCATCCACAGAATAGGGCTGCCTCCTTCGATGTTGGAGTCCCTCAATACGGACTCCACCAACATCTCACTGGAAGTGCTTCCCTCAGACCTCCTCAAATTGATAATTGATGTCGCTGGAAGGGGGGATAATCCTCTGGAACACGAGTTCTCGATGTGCGATACCGGCGAACGCTACTGTGACCAGAGTATCGAATTCAGCGCCACCGGGCTTGAGGGTTTCGCCGAAGGCTTCGGTAGTGATGTCACGGCCCTGATTCAAGACTCGGTTGCCTCAATGGAGACCGAAGGCTTGGGTATGGGTGATGTGGACCTCTCTGCCTTCAGCATAGAAACTGCGCTTATTGGGCTGAGTGACTCTGACGATGTGATTGGGGACGAAGAGGCAATCACCCTGTCCGTCCGAATTCCCAAGGTCAAGGTTGCCGCTGGCCTTGACAACACGTGGATGGAGGTCATCTCCATGTTGCAGGGGGATGAAAGCGTCAGTCCCAAGCTCGGGGTGGCCACCAGCAACTTGCTTGTCGCCCCCTTCCTGAATCCAATGATCAGCGCGATGGGTGGGTTGACAGGCGCTCTGTCGGCTAGCCTAGTAAGTGCGGAAGGTATCGAGGCGCCATCAATGAGCTCCTCTACTGGTGGGCTCAGCAACATTACTCTGAACGAGGAGATGGGGCTCTCCTTGACCGGGGAGATCCGCCTAAAACTTCCATTGGGAATAGTGCTTCAGAACCTCACGTCGGAGAGCGATCAGGTTAGTCAATACAGGGAGGATGGTGGTGCTGGTCGTCAAGTCATCACATACAAGTTGATGCCTGGGGCCCAGGACGGGGAGGATGGTCTTACGTTCAATCTGATGGTTGGTTGGAATTGGATAATCGCCCAACTACTCTACTACATTGGGGGCATTCTGCTGTTCTTTGTTTGGAGGATGAGATCGCGTCACGTCAAACGGAGGCGGAGGCGGAGACAGGGGGAGATTGAACTCATGACAGAGGCCGCAGAGAACGTCGGTCGGGTATACGTCCCACCGGCACCAACTATGGAGGTTCTGAAGGTTGCCGACAACGGTATCGTCATCAAGAGAAGGCTGGCCGTGGGCTGAGACCGGGGATGTGGTCTACCGAGGCATTGAACACGAAGCTGTCACTCGCATGGACGTGCTCTCCCGAATCGGAATCGCCCTCCTGATGGTCGCCGTGATGGTCTCAGCACCCCTCAGCGGCTGCTTTGGAGAGGTTGATGTCGAGGCCAGCGCCGCTAGCCTGAACGTGACGCCGGAAGTCCTAGAAGCGGGCGTGTTCCAGCAAATTGAGTTGAGTGCCAAGGTGGGGATGTCTATCTTCGTGCCCTATCTCGTCATCGATCCCTCGACAGGCTTCGTGCAGAATTCCACCGTCATAGATCTGTCCTCCGGGTCCAGTGTTTCACTAGAGATTCTAGCACCGCCTAGGACGGACGCGATGGTGCTCATGGTTGGCGCGAAGGGGCGTGAGCACTGGCCTATCCGCGTTTCCAATGAGTCGTGGATGGCCTGGAAGATGCATAACGGCGACAAGGGAGACGCGGGCAACGGCATCGTGCGAGTGGCGCATAACGAGAACTCGTCCCTGGACACCGTAAACCACAGCTCCGAGCAGGGCGGACGTGTCTCGGTGAAGATGATTGCATCGATGCGTCCTCAGTCCATCGGGCTTGATCAGGGCGGGGCCCACTCCAGCGGGCTGCTGCACGGCAGGACGGTCTACGAACGGCTCTTCGAGATTACCGATCCGGGGCTGGCCTTCGACGTCGATGGACGTGCTGGGTACTGGGACAGATGGGCGGGTCAGGGTAACCCGGCCTACGAGGATGCGGCCCAGTACCTCATAGGAGAGTTGGAATCCTTCGGTCTGGAGGTGATGACACATCGCTTCGAGTTCACGGACATATTCAGCATACAGAACCCGGAGGCGTACAACATCTGCGCATACAAGTGGGGCACGGAGACCCGCAACGATTGGCTGGTCTTCGGTGCCCACTTCGACATCGCGCCTCCGGCTAATGCCGTCATTCTCGACCCGCATACCACCGGATCGCGGACCTACGGCACCCGAGTAGGCGCGTACGACAATACTGCCGGAACCTCGATGGTGCTCGAGACCGCGCGAGTGCTGGCTGACTTCGACTCCCGACGCACCATGGTTTTCTGCCTGTGGTCGGGTGAGGAAGGAGGTAAGCGCGGCAGCGACTACTGGACGGAGTACTACGTCAAGGAGGATCACCCAGAGGTGACCGTGACGAATTACATCAATCTGGACATGGCCGGTGTGAATTGGCCTGGTGGTGGCGGGGCGCCGCACGGGGATCCTAATCCGCAGATCGACGAGGATGGTTATCCCAAGGACTCGGAAGTCTGGCCGATGCGCGTCTACATTGGGCCCAGCATAGATCACGATGTGATCAACCAACCAGAAATCGTGCGTCTGTCGGAGTGGATCGGCGCGGATGCGCTGGGCCTCGAGCAGCAAATAGGAACGCTGGTGGGTGTGAACTACTCGGCGGACACGTGGAAGACGGATGTCTGGCTGGATATGGATAGGCCCGAGGTCGTCGTCTACGAGGACACCACTGCTAGGAGTGATCACGCCAGCTTCCAAGACAACCTCGGCACGGTCACCGTGGGCTTCGGGGGGCTGGTCGATGGATACTGGTGCTACCACCAGACTTGTGACACGCTGGAGGAGATGGAGGACTGGATGGACACCACCGGCAAGGGGTACGGAGAGGAGAGCTCGGGGGTCGCGAATCTAGTCAATAGTCTCGATATGATTACCTGGTGGGCTCTGATGACCTTCTTCCACTGTGATGAGAAGCCTGTTCTGAACACATACCTCTAGCCGAAGAGAGTGGACCCCGTATACGTCAGATATACCACGCCGATGGCTATGGACAGGCAGGTGTAGTAGATGGGTTCGGACCACGTCTTGATCTTCCTGCCGTCTAGGGGTCCGAACGGAAGCATGTTGAACGCTGCGAGGATGGCATTGCCCCACATCCAAGTCTCAATCACAATGTCGAACAGCCCCACGTGGCCCCCCACGAGATAGAAGGCGACGTAACCCAAGCACCACAGCACGATATTGGTCACTGGGCCAGCAAGAGCGATTCGTCCGAATTGGGTCCTTGTGGTATTGCCGGCCACCATGACCGCCCCGGGAGCCATGAAGACGATGCCGAATACTGCGGCGAGGAGCAAACCGAACCTGAGGCCGGCCGGGTCCGCGCGGAATTCGGCCCAGCACCCATACTGCCGTGCAACGACCTTGTGGGCAATCTCGTGCAGCAGGAAGGCAGGTGCGAGCGAGATGAGCGAAAGCATGCAGAATAAGAGGAAAGAGACCGGTCCGAGGCTGAGTGCTCCAAATATTCCCCCGCTGAACATGAGGGCCAGCGCTGCCGTGAAGGCGACTGTGGCTAGGAGGAGATGCTGGATCTCGGTCTTGGAGAAGTGCCAGATCGAGCCCCTGTGAATAGGGATGCTCTGGGTGACTTGGGGAGTCCCGAAGACGCTGACCAAGGGACGGCCTTGATGGTCGATCCGCACTACACGGACGTTTGGCTGCCTCCAAGACCCGTCGTCTCTGGCCGCAGAGTGCCCGCCTGCCCGCTCACGTTTGTCAAACGGATCGTCGTCTATACGCCACGCCCTGGGGTCTCTCTCGGCTGACACGCTTACTCCTCCAAATGGATATTGACGCGCCGGTTGCGGGCCCCTTTGTTCTCAATCTTACCCACCCTGAGTCTACCAATCTCGCCGGTACTCAGTACATGGGTGCCACCGCAGGACTGTATGTCTACATCCTCACCAATCTTGACGAGTCGGATTCTCTGGGCATCGGCGGGTGGCTTCACTGTCATCGTGCGTGCCAGTTGGGGCTGGGCATCGAATTCCTCTCTGCTAATCCAAATCGTCTCGACATTGTGATTCTCGTCGATCAGTCGGTTGATCTCCTCGTTCAGGTGCTTCTTGTCGAGGATGTGGTCTGCGAGATCGAAGTCGATGCGGCTCTTGGTCGGGCCCACCGAGCCCCCGGTAACACCACAAGGCACTACGGAGCAAAGCAGGTGGGTAGCAGTGTGCATCCGCATCAACAGGTGGCGATTTTCCCAGTCGATTGTGGCGGTGACCTCGCCGCCGGGGGGGGGGGCGGGCTGATTCTCAAAGGGCACGTGGACGATATCCCCCCCAACGCGGATGGTAGCCCCGATTGAAATCTCACCGCTGGCTAGGCCCACCGATCCAACATCACCGGGCTGGCCTCCACCGGTGGCATAGAATACCGTCTTGTCGAGAACTATGCCGCCCCGTTCATTGACTTCGATGACCTCGGCCTCGCAGTTCCTCATGTAGGCATCATCGCGGAACAGTTCCAAGGTCCTCTCAGTCACTGCCCCACATTCCCCATCCCTCACCTATCAAGGCTCGCAGGCCCATCAATCATCCAACAGTCCCTCGATTTCCTCGAGGAGTTCCTCCCATGTCTTCGGACGGTGCTCGGGGTCGGCGCCGAAGGCGGAGAGGAGGTCCTCTCGCTCGGATGCATCGGGTGGTTGGTCGAGCCACTTGTTCTGGTTCGCCACGTCACGGATTATGGACCTCTTCCGCTTCTTCCTCTCCGCTTCGAAGCGTGCGACAACCTCCTTGTGGGTCTTTGCCTTGGCTACTCCCTGGTGTTCGTTGACCAAGGCAAGGTATCGGACCATCCAGTCCCCATGGGCGTCATCATCGATGTGGTTGGCCGGGTCCACGAGCATGGTGATGAGTTCCCTAGCTAGGCGTTGCGCCTTCGAAGTGGCCTTGCCGCTGGTCAGGTGGTCCCTAGATCTAGAGTGGCCATCGATGCAGAAGCGGCAGCGCTCAGAGCCTGCCGCATCGGGTGCATCGCAGGCCAAGCAGCAGACTGCGAAGCCCATCTGCTCCATTGCTCGTCTCGGCAGTGACATGGATGGGCCGACGATTGGTGTTGGGGAGATGAATGCTCCCGAAGGATGGTTTCGTCAGAGCGTGCTGATGTTGATTCTTCAGTATGGGTTCACTCAATGCCGATCATGTCCTCGTGGCCGCACTCAGGATAAGCGCATATCACCTTGTACCGGTCTCGCTTAGGCATGGGAATCTCCATCCTCACACCACACATGGAGCACTGGTGGATGGTTGTCTCTGGCTCATGCTTGACGTCGTCCTCGAGACCCCCGACATCCCCGATATCCTCCAAGATCCTCTCTGAGGAGGTCCAGCCTATCTGGTCGGTGTAGGTATCAGCCTCCTGAGAAAGGCCTCTCGCTCTAAGGCCGAGCTTAATCTTGATTCTGCGGCCCTTCTTCCTTTGGCCGATAGGGGGTTGGCCGGGCTTGCCCTTCCTCGGTTGCTGGGGCTTCTTTCCCTTGGGCGGGCGCTTGCCCTTCCTCGGTTGCTGGGGCTTCTTTCCCTTGGGCGGGCGCTTGCCCTTCCTCGGTTGCTG
>PBMR01000004.1 GCA_002722735.1 Methanobacteriota archaeon | reverse complement strand
CAGATGAGGATGAGGATGCTGACGGTGTCGTGAATCCGAATGACAACTGCCCTGATACACCAGCAGGAGAGGCTGTGGATGGAGTTGGATGCTCTACAAGCCAGCTGGACACGGATTCCGATGGGGTGAGCGACGCCGACGATGCGTGCCCTGGCTACAATGACTCAATTGATGTGGATGCGGATGGAACGCCTGATGGCTGTGATTCACTCGTTGACTCTGATTCTGACGGTGTCGCTGACGCCGATGACCTGTGTGCCGACACAATGGTTGGCACCGATGTCGACTCCGGTGGATGCGCTATTCAGGCAGAGGAGGAGGCGCAGGCGGAGTCATCCAGTCGAATCGAACAACTGTTGATGGCCATCGTTGCCCTATTGGCAATACTGGTTCTCGCAGTTGGTGTTTCCATTGTGCTCCGCCGCCGCCTTGGAGGAGCAGATGAGGCACCAGCGGTTAATCCGGAGCCACTGTTCCTACCGAATCCAAAACAGTGATTCAATACTTCACCCATTGACCGCCCCACAGACCAAGACTCGTAAACGCAAGGATGCAGCCGTGCTGCGAATCGGCAAGGACCTGTTTGGGCGCATGATCGGTTGGTGGCTGCACTGCATGAACATCAACAATGAGAGGGCCGGGGCTGACTTCCATCGACTACTCGGTCTAGAACCACCGTCATCAACCAAGACCAACACAATCGTCAACTGGGGTAATTCCCAAACCAATGAAGAAAGCGAATTTGTACGCCGGATTCAATGAAAACAGAGGGTACCCATTGAATCGGCGAATCCTCGTGTCTGAACCCTTAGTTTCCGGAGGAAACGGGCTCATCTCCCGGCACGAGCACCAGATCGCATTCCACGCGCGAGTGAATTATTAATCATTTAGTCCACTTCTCTGACTTCGGTGGAGATCCGTCTGCCTTGGGCTTGATCGATGACCACCCTGGTCCATTTGCTTGTGGGGGATGGCATAGCCAACAAGTGGGTAGCTGCATTGAGGATCTTCTCGGTAAGGGTGTTTGGTGCCTCAGCCCTGCCCCTGTCGACGAGACTCCTAGCGGGATCATCCCACTCCTCAGAGAACACCGCGATCGGAATTATGTTGGCATCAGCCCAGCGCTCAGCCATGTAGTCCACTCCACTAGCGCCGCCGACGATGACTAGGTCTGGGTAGCCGTATCTGCTGATCCAATCTTCCACATTCTCTTCGAATACCTCGAAGTTGTAGAAGCTGCTTGAACCAACGATTGCAAGATTTACGACCTCTCCGTCTAGGTTCAAATCAAGATTGCCCAGCCTGTCGACGGTTTCCTGTCCCGAGTATCGTGCCATTACACACGCCAAAGGGGGGTCTGGAAATAGGCATTCCCTAGTATTGCTCGTGTATTCGCCACACGCCGCCTTGATAGGTGGACGTTCCTTCGACCAATGCGGGGATGACTTGCCACTGGATATCGAGGCCATCAGAGCGGACTTCCCAATCCTCAGCCGTCGCCTTCCAAATGGCAAGCAACTCGTCTACTTCGATAACGCGGCCACTTCGCAGAAGCCGAAGTGCGTAATCGATGCGATGTCCAGGTATTACGAGGAGTACAATTCCAATGCCCATCGTGCCATCCATACACTCGCAGATGAGGCAACGGCAGCACTCGAGGGTGCGAGGGACATGATCTCCTCATACTTCGGCACATCCTCCGATCAACTGATCTACACCAGTGGTGCTACTGAAGCAATCAACCTAGTTGCCTACGGTTGGGCCCGTGAGAAACTTGGCAAGGGGGACGTGGTGGTGCTGACTGAGATGGAGCACCACGCTGACATCGTGCCGTGGCAGCAACTCTCCATTGACAAGGGGGTCGAGGTGAGGTTCGTGCCGATAGACACCGAGTCATTCACTTTGGACATGGACGCCCTCGAAGTAGCACTGGACGGTGCCTCTCTGGTCTGTGTGGTTCATACCAGCAACGTACTAGGGGTGCGCAACCCCATCGAGAAAATCATCGAGATGTCCCAATCAGTCGGGGCTCGGGTACTAATTGACTGTGCCCAGGGCGCACCGCACGAGAGGATTGACTTCGACTCGCTGGGAGCCGACTTCATCGCTATATCAGCCCATAAGATGGCCGGACCCACTGGGATCGGATGCATTCTTGTGAAGAAGGACGCGATGGCCGAGATGGGGCCCTTCATGACCGGTGGCTCGATGATCAAGCGAGTCACCATGGAGAAATCTACGTTCCAGGACGGAAACGCGATGTTCGAGACAGGTACGCCCAGAATAGCTGAGGCTATCGGATGGGGTGCCGCCGTCGAGTGGCTGAACCAGTTTGACATGGGGGAAATCCACGATCACATCAATGACGTCGCTTCGTGGACTGCGGCCCAGATGAGGGAAATACCAGGAATCAAAATCTACGGCGAGCCCGAGAGAGAGGACAGCAGCGGCGCGATTTCCTTCCTCCATGAGAGCATCCAGTCTCTGGACCTCGCGTTGCTCCTAGACGAGGGAGGCTTCGCAGTCAGGACGGGGCACCACTGTGCCCAGCCTCTGATGGATGCCCTAGGCGTACCATCGACCAATCGTGCCTCCTTCTGGGTCTACAATACCATGGGGGAGGCAGAGGCCTTCATCGACCACCTGCGCTACATCGTAGAGAGATTCTCCTGAATCCGGCGCTTAGTCACGTTCAAGGCAGACTGCATGGACGCTTTCCCATGGGAATAGGGAGGTCTTGGCCTGAGCATCTCGACCCAATCGTTGAGGAGTTCTCGGAATGCTTCGACTCAATGGAGCGGTACGAACTCTTGTTCGAGTTCGCCAAGCGCCATCCCACACCCCTCCCTCCGGATGAGTGGGAGGATGAGAATCAGGTTCATGGCTGCCAGTCCCGGGCCCACGTAGTTTGCTCGGTCGATGATACCGGGGGTTTCTTGCTTCGTTGTGGGGCTGATGCTCAGGTAGTACAGGGGCTGATGGCCGTTACAGCGATTGCGGTCAATGGGATGGACCCGTCTGCGGTGGCTCAGATGGGACCAGACTACGCAGACGCCATGGGAATCAAGACATCTCTAACCCCCAGCCGGGCCAATGGCTTCCTCAACATGTTTAGACGGGTCCGCGAAGAGGCAGGCAAGCTCGTATGAGGCGGTAACATGGTCGAGGAGGGTGATGTCATGGCTTCCCTAGTAGAAGTGGAGGATCCCGAGATGAAGCTCTCCGTCATTGATCTGGGGCTGATTTACTCGGTCAGGATTGAGGGGGATCACGCTGAGATTGACATGACGCTAACCAGTCCCGGATGCCCTGTAGCACCTGAGTTAATGGCCGCAGTACATCGATCCGCACTCTCCACTAACGGTATTGAGAGCGTCCACGTTAACCTGACATTCACGCCACTCTGGGACCCCAAAGTCCATGCTACCGAAGACGGCAAGTTCGAGCTTGGGATATTCTGACTAGGGAAGGAGCCCCTCTGCAGCCCTTACGGTGTTTTTTAGCAGCATGGCGATGGTCATGGGACCCACGCCCCCCGGTACAGGCGTGAGCCACCCAGCAACCTCCGAGACGGATGGGTCGACATCTCCAGCGAGCCTCGAGCCTGAGGGGGTCGAGCCATCTTCGATCCTGGAGATCCCTACGTCAATGACGATGGCCCCCGGCTTGACCCATCCTGGCTTGATAGTCCATGGCCTGCCTATCGCAGACACCAATAGATCAGCATCCCTGCAGAGCAGTGAGGGTTCCTCACTCCTAGAGTGGACTATGGTCACCGTTGCGTCAACGCCCTTCTGGGTCAGAAGTAGCGCCATCGGCATCCCGACTATCCTCGATCTCCCAAGTACAACGGCCTTGGAGCCGGTTAGATCGACTCCAGTCCCCTCTATGAGCCTCATCACTCCGGCTGGCGTACAAGGCAGCATTCCCTCAGTATCTCCCTGCACGAGCCTACCGAGATTCGCCGGGTGGAAGCCATCGACGTCCTTACCGGGACCGATGGCTTCAGCGATTCGAAACTCATCAATTCCTAGAGGGAGTGGGCTCTGGACGAGAATGCCGTGAACGGATTCGTCTCCGTTTAGATCGGAGATCAGCTCTAGGATATCCTTCTGGGTGCTGGTTGATGGCAGATCAATTAGGGTGCTTTCGATTCCGGTCCTCTCACAAGCGCGCTGCTTGTTCCTGACGTAGACGTGGCTGGCTGCATCATCCCCCACCAGCACAACGACGAGATGCGGTTGGACGCCGTTTTGTCCCAAGGCATCGACGCGTACCTTGAGTTCACCTTCGATTTCGAGGCTGATGGCCTTACCATCTATTTTCGTGGCACTCACGCTCCCCGGTAGCCCAAACGCCGTTTCAAGTTTGCAATAGGAGCCTCAGGAGGGATTTGAACCCCCGACCGTCTGATTACAAATCAGATGCTCTACCGAGCTGAGCTACTGAGGCGTACCAAAGCACGCCCACCCCCCTCACTTGAACCCTCCACTCGTCCACGAATCCTAGCGAGGCTGATACACGCCGACCTCGGCCCGCACCTGTGAAAGACGCCCCCATTGGCTCGAACAGACGACTCAATACCGTGATTGCGGGCTGGGTCTGCATAGCCCTTGGTGCCGGGGTGACGCTCTCCAATGCCTCCCTATTCGCCCTCGCAGTGGCCACACCACTTTCCATTGGGGGTGTCATTCTGCTCTTGGTCGGCATTGGGATGGGGCCCGATGGGGGCCCTGACAAATCGGGAGTATCATCATGGGAACCAGATTCAATGACGATGCCCGATGCGGGGAGGGTCATGTACAGGCTCGACACAACGCTTAGCAAGCCAATCAGATCCTCGATTATTTGTGGTCGCTGCGCACACTTGGAATGGGTCGAGGGGGTGAAGCCCAATGAATTCACATGCCCTTCATGTGGAACGGAACTTTGGCTCTCAGAAGAAGAATGAACGAGTCAATGCCCCCCCTTCGGCAATTGTCAAGTGAGCAACATGGTTCGGGAGCGCGGAGGGGTCGTGATGCTTCTAGGCAATAACGAGCGAAGGATGCTCAGGGCCATGCTCACCGACCCTCCGAGGAAGTGGACTCTGGAAGATTTGCTAGCGGAGACTGGTTGGACTGACCAAGTGCATGTGGCAGGTGCCGGTAAGGCATTGCAGGAGAGGGAGTTGGTAGACGTGGAGGAGAGCAGGTCAAGATTGGTCTCCTTGGGCGCCGAAGGTGCCAAGGCCGCTGATGAAGGCCTTCTAGAATCACGTCTGTGGAAGTGGATCAGTGACCAGGACGATTCGGAGAGATCCATGAAAACCCTCTTGGCTGCTGGTTTCGAGCGTAGCGAGACTGGGCCTGGGATAGGCTTGCTGAAGGGACTCGGAGTCAGTTTCGAGGCCGGATCCTTCGTCGTAGAAGACGATGGTACAGTCATGCAAGCCATCGATAAGAGGTCCAGATTCATTCAGAGCCTCGCTGTGGGGGCGAAGGAGTCTTCCTCACTGGACGATGCTCTGGTAGAGCACTTCGCCTCGAGAGTAGGGCTAATCGAGTTCGATGATACGGTGTCAAGGAACTGGTCGTTGACCGAAGGGGGTGCATCCATCGATGATTCCGAGCTTGATGACGTCGACATGATTGGCGAGTTGACGCCCGAGATACTGCAGACCGAGGCGTGGAAGGGGGCCGATTTCAAGCCCTTCGACGTCAACGCCCCCTCCCCGACCCCAATTGGGGGCAGGACTCACCCGATGCAGGCACTGATCACTCGTATCCGCTCTGTTTTCCTCGAGATGGGCTTCTCAGAGATCGAGGGGGACTTCGTCCAGTCCGCCGGATGGAACATGGACGCACTGTACATCCCGCAGTCGCATCCGGCAAGGACGATGCAGGACACGTTCTACCTCTCGCAGCCCGAGCGCATCGAGGTTGAGGACGAGTATCTCGGATTATGGGCCAAAGTGCATGAGCACGGGCACGACACAGGGAGCAGAGGGTGGGGGGGGGCCTTCGACAAAGAGGAGGCGCAGCGTGCCCTCCTCCGTACACACACTACGGTGAACACGATCCGCTACATCGCCGAGAACCCGCACGTGCCTTCCCGCGTATTCGGTATCGGCAGGGTGTTCCGACAGGAGACCATCGATCGAACACACATGCCGGAGTTCCACCAGATCGAGGGAATAATCCACGAGCCAGAGGCAAGCCTGCCAATGCTCATCTCTACCCTCAAGACGTTCTACGCCAAGATGGGATACCCGGACGTCAGGGTCCGTCCCGCCTACTTCCCATACACCGAGCCAAGCGCTGAGGTAGACATCCTTTGGAGGGAAGAGTGGATGGAACTGGGCGGATCGGGAATATTCCGCCCCGAGGTGACCGAGCCATTGGGCACTGAGTGGCCTGTTTGCGCATGGGGCATGGGTCTCGAGCGGCTTGCAATGCTCATACTGGACTTGGATGACATTCGCCAGCTCTATCAGCCAGACCTCGAGAGGCTTCGGAGGATGCCAATCCTCTGAGTCCCGTCACAGCAAGAGCGAGCTGCAGGCTGACGCCAATCCGGCCGTGACTCACTCGTCAGCCAGTGCTTTGACGTCTTGCAGGAAATCATCTGCGTCCCAGTTGATTCCCGAGTAGGCGACCCTCTTCCTCTGCTGCTTGTCAATGATGAACGTCACAGTGGAGTGCCCGACCTCGTATTCCCCCAGGCTCTTCTCATGTGGGTCAGTTCCGTTCGACTGACCCCCCTCAGACACGCATGTCAGCCAGTCATCGCCATCGCGCTCCCAGCCGTCGTTGCACATGCAGTGGGCATTTGCTCCGGAGCCCATTATCCAGCCATGCCCCATGCAGTCCTCTCCCGGGGGAAGCAGGCTGATGTTGGAGCCACTAGCCACCCATGCGAAGTGGTTGAAACCAGTCATCGAAATCTCAGAGAGGCTCGATTGCTCCATGGTCCAGACTTGTTCGGAGCTTTCCCATCTGTGGAGCTCCCAACTCCAAGAAGAATTTGCCGTGAAGTTGCCGATTACCCCAATTCCCATGTCCATGGTGGTGTTATCCCTTTCGAAGGCGAGTCTTGCGAACTCATCGGCCTTGGCTCCCGTAGGCAGTTGTTCGTAGGGGTAGTCAATCTTCAAGGTGGAGTTGTCCGGGAACAGTACTGTGAAACGATTGTGCGCACCCTCAGGAGGCAGGCTGTTGGCGATGTGGCTCGCATCCACAACGACATTCCAATCGTCCCATACCGTTTGCATCACCGACCCCCTCTCATGGGTCAGGTGACCCCACTCGAACCCCATGGTCTGCGTCCACTCCGAGAGGTGAGACGTCGTGTCACGCGCCGGGTCGATGGTTACGGAGAGGATCTCCACGTTATCGTCATAGCCCCCTAGGTTCTGATTGACGTAGTGCAGTTTGGATGATATGACTAGGCATACGTCCGGGCAGGAGGTGTAGATGAAGGCGACCACGATGATTCTCCCTCCGTATTCGGAAAGACTGACCGACTCCCCATACTGATTCTTCAGCGTGAAGTCAGGAGCCTCAGGAGGATCCTTGTACTCGGTACCTAGCAACACGACCCCCTCCTCGCCCGAGCCCAGGCATCCCGGCAGTAGGAGGATTAGCGAGAATAGGAGGGCGACCGTGCGAGCACTCATGATTACCCCATTTTCCAAGCCTATTTCACACTTCGGCGACCAAGTACTCGATGTCTTCCAGAACTAGCTCAGGATTCCAGTCAGTATCGCCCCACCAAACCCTCTGTCGCATCTGCTTGTCCACGATTATCGTTCCCGTCGTGTGGTCCACCCAGTATGCAAGCGGATGGTGCTTGACAGTCACGTCACCCTCGATCTGCTGAGTCTCAAGGCCGCAGCCATCCTCATCCACTGCCTCGCCTTGAGGGGTATCGGGGCAGTTGTCGAAACCGTCGACGACACCGTCGCCATCGACGTCGGAGTCGTAGGTGGTAAGTCCCACATCGAAGTTCATCCACACGGGCTCTAGGTCATCTAACCCTCCAGTCAGGTGCGGCCAACCGAGGCCTCTCGTGCTCGCATAATCGCGCAATACAGAGGAGTTGTCAGTCCAGGGGTCGACAGTGATGGTCAGAATCTGAACCTCGGACCCATGACGCTCACCTAGTTCCTCAGTGATGTACGCTAGGTTGGCGCTGACCACCGGACAGATGTCGGGACACCTAGTGAACAGGAAGCTTACAACCACCACCTTCCCCTCAAATTGGGTGAATGACACGTATTCCCCGTTCTCGTCCACCAGAACGAACTCGTCCACGGCCACTGCCGGTTCGATGTCATCACCGTAGAATACATCTGGTTCCTCGGCTCCAAGGCACCCCGCGGACAGGATGATGATGGTGAGAACCAATGCTGATGCCTTCGTACTAATCCCCCTCCCTCCTTGCTAGCCAAATTATGAAAGAGGCTGCGAACAGAATGAAGGCCAAATTCCTGAGCCCTTCCTCCATGCCATCAACTTCGGACCCATCCCCATTCTCCTCGGCATTGAACTCGTAACCAGAAGGGGGCCCACCATCCTCGTGGAGGTCATGCACTATGGTGAGATTCAGGGATTTCCACAGGGTTCCGTTGGAGAACACATCCACTCGGTAGGGCCCAGGCTCCCATTTGCCAGGTTCTATCCAGAACACGCACTCGTCCTTGATGGAGGATGAGTTAGAGGGAGCGGTTTCACACCTCTCGTCGTAATCCCCATCTCCATCAATGTCCATTCGAATCGTACGGTTGTAATCTACCACGTTGTAGAAAACGATCGAGTCGTTCTGCACGACATTCGCTCCGCTGGGTTGGATGCTCGAACCCCTCATGATGAATGCGTACTCGTTCGCCCCATGCGCTGCCACTATGGGCATCAACAGGGTGATTGCCAGTATTGCGGCAAGCGCCTCGTTGCGCATTTCGAACCTCAATCATCGCTCGCTTCGATGGCCCATAGTGNGGGGTAGTCGAACCTGGGGTCGAAGTCCTCGTCGAACTGCACCACGTAGATCCCACTGACCATCTCGGAGATGTAGACGAATCCCCGTGAGTCATATTGCAGGCCCCAGTCGAANGGGATCATGCACGAGGCCCAGCAGTCTGCCATATCATAGCCGAGCGAATCCGTGGCGTTGTCCATCCATTCGGGACCTGCGGGCAGGTAGTANCCGATGANATGGGTCGNGGCTAGNTCAACTATGGCTTGGAAGCCTCGGTCGGGTTCGGGAACCCCGTTCTCCCANACAAGCTCCTCCCAGATGTGNCCGTGGTCGGTGGCCCACGTCCCCGCGTGGTAGTGGGCCCAGTAGATGTGGCCGCCGATACCGGTGTCGCCGTTGTGCGGGCTGTAGATGTAGCCACCNGGTATCCAGTGCTGGGGGTGGCTGCCATTCTCCTTCATGCCCTCTCCGGGCAGCCTCCACTTGGAGACTAGGAAGGGCTTGGCAGGATCNGTGGTGTCGATGGTCCACAGGTAGCCGGAATGGTTGTCGTTCGAGCCGTACTCGGGNGCGATGATCGTGTAGTGNCGCCAATTCGCCCCANAAGTNGCNTCATCNGGNCCCGAGCCNCATTCCACAGGCCACTCNNCTTTGGGGANGTACTCGCTGATGCCGCTGCAGACNAGGTGGTCNTANGGTACTGCNTAGTGNATNTTGTCGTTGCCCTGAGCNGAGTCGAGCCACTCCTCGGGNGNCATATTGGCATGNCCNCCGCCCTCCGGGCCNTACCACCCGTCGTCTGCNGTCGGGCATCCTAGCCATCGACCGANCTCCGGGGGCCACGCTATNCCGAAGGGATCGGCGACGGTCGGNGGGTCACTGACGTCNACGATGCGCAGGCCGGCGCCCCAGTAGGAGGCGATTAGCAGACGCTGCTTNGTGANNGGGTGGACGAAGTAGACGTGGTCGTGGTTGAAGATCGAGCCTCCGCAGGTGGTGTCNGGCTCCGGNGTGTAGCCGCCCCATCGAATGATCTCCCTNCTGGAGTTCTGCTNCTCCTCGTTCTGGTTGGGCANCCAGGACTCGAAGCCCCGNGGNACGTAGAANANCTGNGTCCCCTTGTAGGTNGTNCCNCTGCCGCCNTCGATCATCTCNGGGTANGGNTCCGCCCCGAACAGGAANAGGCTNCACTCCTCAGTGAAGTCCACAGCACCGNCCCAGTCNCAGTANACGGCCAGNTCCTGGTTGTGGAAGCCNGCAGGNGGNTTGTTCCACTCNGCGACCTTGATNGGGCTGGTCTTGTCNCCGACGTAGATGACNTCGAGGCGATTCNTGCCGCTATTGGCGTCATCGTCGTTGGGAATCGGGTCNAGCTCGCTATTGGTAAGNTCGTGATTGACCAGCACCCAGTTGTTATCCTTGGTGACCTTGATNTCNATCATCCTCGCGANCTCGGCGTAGTATGTNGACAANAGNCGGATGTTGTTCGGCTCGCTGATGTCGAGGATCTCGAACTGGTTGTAGCTNGAGACATAGGCAAAGCAGCCNCCGCTGCCNTCGGCGTANATCTCGCAGTCCTCGTNGAAATTGCCCTCTATGGCAATCTCCGAATTGTCCCCGGGTGTCGGACNGACGTTCTTCCAGTCGTCGTAGCAGGGCCTTCCGGCCACGTTGTCCANTTCNGGGGGCGGCTTGACGTTNCCGTCGCAGTTNAGGTTGTGGTAGTCGATNAGNACGGCGTTNGACGTCGAGAGGCGATGNGCGAGCATGTCGCNGTGGGAGTGGTTNNCNTCCTCGATCTCNATCACCGGATCNACCCATCCTCCNATCATCNCCNTCNTCGCCCTCGTCANCCAGAAATGACAGGCAGCCCGAGAGNGGTGCAAGCATCATCAGNGCGACCATCAGCCACATTCGCAACGCTGCCATTNCNTCGCNCCGAGTCNAACTCCGATATGAACGTGCACCNAATNCGTTNCCGNNTNCTGCAGAANCGCATCACGNCCCAATCGGNATGCCGTATGGGGCATCGATATCGAGTTGGACGATGTACATCCCGCTCGTGATGCAGGACAGGTANGTGTAGCCCTNATGGTGCTCTGCAGCCCACAGGAAGGGCGTCCAGCCAAAGTCGTAGAACGAGCTATCGGGCGCGACTCCGTCCTGCGCGTGGGGCAAGTGGTAGCCGATGGTTGCATCCATGTGCACATCGGTCTTATTGTCTTCCGCAAGGCCTGCTGCCATCAACGACTCGACGTCGATAACCCACAGACCCGAATGGTAGCCGGAGAGGTATATCCTAGCATCCCACGCCCCACCGTGGCTGTTGTCGGGAAAGCCTGGGAGCCCGGTCTGGAAGATCTCGGTGTCGGCGTTGTGAGGGCTGAACAGCAACCACTCCTCACCGCCGGGAATGAAGTGCTCCCAAGCGAATGGGATCTCCCATCCGTGGATGAGCTTGGGCTGGAAGCGGACGTTGCCATTGACCTCCTCGTAGTCGGTTGTGTCCAGCAGGTAAGCCATCCCCGTCCCTACCGAGGTCTCCAGGACCTCGGTCGCCAGCATCGTCAGGTGCCTCTTGCCTTGGGGGTAGCCAAGGTGACTGGCATCGACCATCTCATCGAACGGCTCTGCGTAGTGGATGTATGAGGCACGTCCCCCGTTCTCGTTGCCTGTGGTGCCACTGTCAGGCTCCCCATCACCGTCGAAGTCCTCGAAGTCCATCCACAGCCCTACCTCGGGAGCACGCCAGATGCAGCCCGCTTGCGTGCCCCCCGAGAGTCGGCACAGTGAGCCGTGCCAGAGGTACTCCGCCAGATCCTTGTCAGGGTGGGGCACATCGGAGACGTCGAAGATCCGAAGCCCAGCCTCCCAGTAGGCACCATACACGTACGTCCTCCCGTTTCTTGGGTCGTTGGCGTCCTCTCCCGGCCAGGTCTGCACCGTCATGTCGTGGATGTAGATCCAACCCCCACGTGTGGTCTCCCACGAGACCTCCGCCTCGCCGACCTTGACGATTCGAGGAAGGTCGCCGAACCCGGCGAAGTTGAGGTGCGCGATGGTGATGCCACCGCAGGCGTCACCCTGACCAATGTCACACGACTCGTAGTCCGGGTTGGCAACGAAGATGTACCATTCGTTGTCGATCATGTGGGTGTACAGGTTGTGCGGTCCGCTCGGGTGGTCGGCATCGTACCAGAAGTCGACGAAGCTCGGATTTTCCTTATCGGTCACATCGACAAGGGTAACGGAGACCTGAGCCGGGTCCTCCCAATCTCCGACGTTTGGGTCGGCGGCGCCGGGGTCGATGATCTGGTTCTGGAGGATGACGTACTCACGAGAATTATACTCGAGGTACTTGACGTCGAAGACCTGGGTGTTAGGGTCGTAGTAGACGCCGGTCACGCTGGTGTTTGAGGGATCTGTGACATCGACGATGTGGAGTTCCGTCCATCCCGCGATGTAGGCGTAGGTATGCCCATCAGGCGAGTCTGCCACCTGGATCTCGGCATTGCCCGTGTCGGTCAGGGTGTTGTAGGAGACTGGCTGGATGTTTTCCGTGTACAGGACGTGCTGGCTTGCGTTGCGGTGGTCGTGCCCCTCGTCCTGGAGGAGCGGGTCGACCATGGAGGCAGCCCCTTCGTCGACTTCGTCGGAACCACGAGCTAGAAGGAAGGCAGAGGCGCCGGCGATAATCACGCAAACAGCTAGCCCCACTCCCAGTATGACGCGCTGACCCTCCATGAGGCCGCCAGACTCCGGGTCATGTTGAAGCCATCGCTGCGCTGCGGCAAGACATGCGCCATCTCACAGCCTTCGCCTTAGCGTTCGCAGTCCTCATGCTGCTTCCACAGGGAGTTGTAGCCCACGAGGCCAAGGAGTACACCTTCCTGCTCAGGGAGGGCGGCTCCACTCCTAGCGCCGTCGAGGCCGGGATTCTCGTGGAGACAGACTCACTATTCTTCATGAGCGTGGACGATAGGGAGGGGGTGAGCCACCGGGTGCAGGTGGATGCCGATGCAGACGGCTCCTTCGAGGGTCTCGACGACTTCGCCACGCAATGGCTCAACTCAACGTGTGAGCATGACGCGAACGGCTCGAAGCTCGATGAGGTATGCGTGGTCACCGAACTGGTGCTCCTGGCCCCCGAGAACGGCCTGCTTCCAGGCAACATATCGATGAGGCACCAGATTAGGTCTGACTCGGGCATCTCGAACCGCATCTTCTACGTCAATTATGCTCTCGACGCCCACGTCCAGCCAAACCTGCCCAATACTCCCGCACAAACTGAGCAAGGCGCCCAGGATGGCAACCATGTCTCCCTTGCTCTCCTTCTCGTGCTCTCCCTCCTAGGAATCCTGATGATCACCCCAAGGCTGATGGGTTCGAGCGAAGAGGAATAGCGAATTCGGACGGTTTGACTCAATAACTCTAGTCTGTTCGGAGGCCTAGAGGGCGCTTAGCTCAGCTTGGAAGAGCGTCTGGTTTGCAACCAGAAGGCCGGGGGTTCAAATCCCCCAGCGTCCACCATCAAAGCGCAGTCCTCTCGCTTAGCCATGACAGTAGTTCTTCTGACAAATCCTCCCTCCTAAGGCCATGGTCAATTTGGGACTTCAACCAAGTAACAGGGTCACCGCTGTCGTACAACTCGTAACCCTCTAGTTTCACGGCCTCGAATCCGCCATTATTGATCAGGTGCTCGAGCAGTGCTATCGACTGCAACTCACCATGCTCACTTTCGGGGACTAATTCGAGCAATTCAACAGTGTTTTCTGGAAGTAGGTACCTTCCACACAGCACGTACGGACTAGGGGCATCAGCGGGATTCGGCTTTTCGACTATTGACTTCACGAGATTGTCTTCGAGGTCAACTACGCCGTACTTCGACAAATCCCCCTCGGGTACAGCTAGCACCCCGGCGCTTGGAAGTCCCGTATCAGCAAATCGCTCCACGAGCTCCAAACAAGCCTTGGAGGCATGCTCCGGCCCAGAGTGGGCAGGCCCCATGTGCTCGCTTATCAGCAAGTTGTCACCAAGGAGGACTAGGAAAGGCCCGTTGACGGCGTGAAGCGCAGCCGCGATGGCNTCTGCAACNCCACCAGGACGCTTCTGGACGTGCATCAAGAGGTCGANATCCCCTGTGTGGGAGGAAAGGGAGATACGAGGCAATTCAGANCTGACGTCATCNGCATAGAGNGNNCCCGATTNCCNNAGTGCCCCTGCTAACAACTCCNTCTTACNCGCAGAGAGCACTATGTGGATCCTNTCTACGCCAGCCCTGCAAGCCTCCCAAATTACGTGATTGAGAATCGGGGTATCCACCAGCGGCAGNGCCTCCTTGGGCATGTAGAGGCTGGCAGGGAGCATTCGAGTGCCCCTGCCACCGGCCAGAATTACCGCGTCGGCAACTTTCGTCATTGATTGGGGCCAAGGGCGCGTGCTATTCAAGCAAACGGAGAATACACTTGGTTTCAATGGAACCACTGCTATAGTGAAAAGCAGTTAGCCCCGGCCATGGGGGATGAAGCCGGTTACGGTCATCATACCCGTCAAGGACGAGGAGGATGGACTCAGGTTCCTCTTGGGCGATTACAAGACGTCTTCTTTCGAGGGAAACTCGTTTGTCGAGTTCATTTTCGTCATCGACGGCAGGACCAGTGACAACTCGAAAACCATCGCGCGAGAGTTCTCTCAACACATCATCGATCAGAAAGATACCCATGGCAAGGGGGCGGCGATCAATCAAGCGATTGACGTGTGGAGAACCAACAGGACGCCTCACGTGGTGTTCCTGGACGCTGACGGCTCGTACTCATTCAGCGCAGTCAGCTCTGTTCTCAGAGCATTGGACGAGGGGGCCGATGTGGTTTCTGGATCACGCTTCCTTGGCGGGAGGGGCAGGCCCGTGGGAATGGGGCGGCTGCACAACTTTGGCAATCGGGTGCTATCGAGAATTTCTAGCATCAAGAATGGCAGGAGATTAACGGATCTGTGTACTGGACTATGGGGTTTCGATGCCGAGGCACTGGAGAGTCTTGACATCCGCTCGAACGGCTTCGACCTAGAGGCAGAAATTGCAGGCCAGGCCCGCAAACATGGACTCGACCACAGGGAGGTCGCGGTCGATTGGAGCCAGAGGAAGGGCGGGACGAGCAAACTCCGATCGTTCACTGACGGATTCATCATCCTCCTAAGGATTCTCAGGACGTAGTTGGACCGAGCCAGCCCGTCACAGTCTCGTTTGGGTTGACCATGGTAGCCGGGGCTAGGATGGCGCCGGGGTTGGTGACAACATTGCACCCCAACTCGGAACCGTCTCCCACGAGTGCCCCCATCTTCCTTAGCCCGGTGTCCACACGAGACCCGTCTCTTAGGGTTAGGAGAACCTCCCGACGGTCGTTCCTCACGTTGGACAGTTTCGTTCCAGCGCCGAGATTTACCCCAAAACCCAGGACCGAGTCACCGACGTAGTTGAAGTGAGGTGCTTTGGCACAGGGGAGGAATATCGAGTTCTTCACTTCAGTAGCGTGACCAACTACGGCCCCCTCGCAGATCCAACTCCCTCCACGAAGGTATGCCGCATGCCTAATCTCTGCGTTCGCACCGATGTAGCAGGGCCCTTCTATTCTTACAAATTGACCAATAGAGGCACTCGGGTGGATGTAGACTCTCCCTGCATTGTTGTCGATTCGCGAGTCTTGGCTAATTTCTGACCCCTCTCCAAGATTCCCGATTAAACTCTCGATCTGTGCCATCAGGCCACAATCCGAATCCGGGGCGAGGATAGACCACGGTTCTCTCGGCTCAACCCACTCTGGCAGACCGATCGACTCCCGATTTTCCGCGAGTCCGGGGAAGAGATCGGCTACCCCCCACATCACACCGAATGCGCCGGCCCGGAATGGATAACTGTTTTCTGATAATTCGGGAGATTTTCCAATCTACTGCAATATTGTCAACATAGCAATTCTGAAAATGTGGGTTTCTGCATTTCTATGGCAGTTTATTGCATGACATTGATTCTTATCTAGTGTGGATAATGTACTTAGGTGAGTAAACTCATCGTTCGGTGCCACCTTGATATATTGGACGTGCTCGCCAAAGTCGATGTGTGGCATCTTTGGATGTCTCGGCGCTGACGCCGCGGGCGGTGTTCTGAATGGACTCCGGAAACTCGAGTACCGGGGCTACGATTCGGCGGGTCTGGCCGCTATTTTCCCAGAGCACGATGGACCGGTCGAGACCGAGCGGACCACGGGATATGTCGCCGACCTCGTCTCCAAGGCGAATGGACGCTTCGACGGGGCTGAGATTTCGATAGGGCACACTAGGTGGGCTACCCACGGGGGCGTCACCGACTCCAACGCTCACCCCCATAGCAGCAATGACGGCAAGATCACCATCGTCCACAACGGCATCATAGAGAACGCTCTGGAACTGTTGGAAAGAGTAGAGAATTTAGACTACGACGTCCAATCGGAGACGGATTCAGAACTTATCGTCCACCTGCTGGATCACGAACTCAAGACCCAATCAAGTGGAGGCACGCCGCTTGATGCCTTCAAATCAACCATTTCACTGCTCGAGGGCTCTTGGGCCATTGCTGTCATTATGACGGGAATGGAGGGGATCCTCATCGCACGCAAAGGCGCCCCACTGGTTTTGGGAAGGGGTACGGGCACTTGTTCCTACCATGGCGAATGCTCGCACTTCTGCGTCTCATCAGACGTCCAACCATTCTACGGAAGCTGCTCAGAGGTCGCTTACCTAGATGATAACGACATATTCTTCATTTCGAAAGACGGAATCGAGGGGTTAGAAGGTTCAAGGATTCCTGAATTTGAGATTCTGGAGGGAGTGTATGAGGAAGAGGACCCCGGTATTTTCCCACACATGATGCTCAAGGAGATTCACGACCAGCCCATCGCCCTAACAAATGTGCTAGGGGGACGCATTAGTGCTGACGGCACACGGGCCGAGCTGGGGGGATTCAAACTGTCCCCAGAGCAGATGAGGGGGCTCGATAGGCTCAATTTAGTTGCTTGTGGGACTGCGTATTATGCTGCACTCGTTGGGGCGAATTACATCAGGCAATTCACGGAACTTACCGTTGAGGCATTCCGCGCCAGCGAATTCCCGGCCTCTGAGGTCTGTGGTCCGAATACACTCACTGTCGCCATTAGCCAGTCGGGCGAGACTAAGGACACTCTCGACGCCTTGCAGGAGGCCAGAAAAAATGGCAGTGAAATATCAAGCTTCTGCAATGTCATCGGATCGACTATCGCGCGAATGACTGGAAACGGCGCTTACCTGTACGCGGGTGCCGAGTTTGCCGTCGCATCGACTAAGGCATTTACTAACATGGTGGCAGCTCTCTTGCTGCTTGCACTCACTATCTCAGAAATCCCTGAAAAACAAAGGAAGAAGATCGTTCGGGAGATTAGATCCCTTCCTGCTATGGTCTCGAGACAGCTCGTTGAGGAGGACGGTTCGATAGAGCGTGCCGTCGAAATCCTAGATGGGGCGAAGTCGGCCATCTTCATCGGCCGGGGAATCTCAGCACCCCTGGTCCTCGAGGGAGCACTCAAGATGATGGAGGTCGCATATCTTCCCTGCCTTGCCTATCCGGGCGGCGAGTTGAAGCACGGTCCAATAGCACTGATTGAGGAAGGCACTCCTGTCATCGCCGTCGCCCCATCCGATTCCACTCTGCCTCTGATGGAGTCTAGCATCAGGGAATGCCAAACGAGAGGGGGCAAGATCATCCTCATCACAGACCATGAGGGGCCAATCACAAAGTTTGCAGATGTCGTCATCCAGACACAGGCTACTGGAAGCGTTGTCTCTCCTATGGTGAACGTTGTTCCACTGCAGCTTCTCGCCTACCACTTGGCAAGCCAGAAGGGACTCAACGTCGACAGGCCGAGGAACTTAGCAAAGTCAGTAACTGTCGTTTGATGCATCTGCTTCCTGCATCAGGCCCTCATAGATTGCCCCCCATCGTTCTCTGACGACATCTATCGAGAATCTCTTTGCCTGTTGACTAAGATCGTCCATCACCTCTACGTAGCGCCGCGAATCTGAGAGCTCTTGTACTAGTTTCGCCCATTCTTCTGGGTCTCCTAAGCCCAAAACGAGTGATTTCTCCCCAACTGTCTCAGCGCAAGCCGGTGAGACGATGCAAGGCAGTCCGTTAACGATTGACTCGATTACCGCCATTGAGGAACCCTCAAACTCACTAGGCATTAGCAGAAAGTCGGACTTGGCGATTAACTCAGCTTTACGCTTCTCAGAAACCCAACCTAGGTACTCAACCCTGCCACCCCTAGTGTCCCGGTTTCCCTTTGGAATCTTGCCAGACATCCTTAGTGTTGCGTCGGCCTCCCTTGATAGAAGGGAGTCAAGCACCTTTGTGGCGAAGTCGAGTCCCTTTCCACGGTCACCCCTGGACAACATGAGTAACTTCAGTGTACCCTCTGGTTGGTGCCCCTTTCGGTCTGCGATTGGTTCTGACGGGTTTGGGATTACCTCGGAGTCGGGAGGGATCCAGTTGGCTAATCGGTCGAGCCAACGCTGCTCAAGGACAACCGTCCTCCTTCCTGTCCTGCGCAGTGTCCTGCGAACCGAACTGCCAGCGAAGCCAGAACAGAAATCATCGAAGCGACCCGAGTGAATGTGGATTACGGTGGGAACCTCGTTCCTCTCGCATATTCGCATCAGATCCTTTTTCCTCCACCAGCTCGCCGAATGCGTGACATGGATGTGGGCGAGGTCAATTTGACTCGCTCGCACGACACGTCGTAGTTCGGACCTTGACGACCCCCAAGCTCCAAGCATCGCTATCACTGAGTCGTCTGCGTGAGTCGCCAAGGCTTCGGCGAACCAGTTTTCGGGGGGGTGCCCTACTAA
>PBMR01000003.1 GCA_002722735.1 Methanobacteriota archaeon | reverse complement strand
TCGCCGGTGTTGAACGTGGCGTCGCTTGCATGGCCCTCGCCGCCGGCAGTCGCCTCGGATAGGTTCCTTGCGTCAACCACGCCGTAGTCCACGACTGCGAAGGTCGTGCCCCCGGCAGAGTACTCCACCGTGCACGTGACGTAGTAGGATATGTCGCCCTCCTGGACGTTGAGGGAGCCGGATGACACCCTTGCGATGACGTCGAAGATGTCGACGTTGTCATCAGTCCCGGTCACGCCCCCTAGGGACTCGTGAGTATCCTTGACGTATACGTCGCTGATGGAGATCTTCCCAGAGATCTGGTCCCTAGTGTCCTGGCTGGTGCTCTCGGCGTTCTGCTGCAGCTCCTCTGCGGTCTTGATGATTATCGTAGAGGCCACCGCGGCCACGAGGATCAGGGCGATGAAGACGATCATCGCACCGATACCGATCGAGCCGGAGTCGCGGTCCCGCGCGGCTGGTGAGTCGTACTCGGCGTTCTGGGACATCACGTCACCTCCTTGCCGGATGCGATGGAGTCGATCTTGAGATCCAGGATGGTGGTTCCGCCGCCGTCGACTATGATCTTCATCTCCATCGTCTCGCCGGCCGTGCCTGCGTCCTTGCAAGCGCCGCCATCGGCCACGTTGGGGTCGGCGGTATCGTCATCGAGGTTGATGTCGAACTTGAACGTCGTTCCCGCTGGCAGTTCGTCGGTCGCATCGTAGTCGGATCCGTCCATGTAATCGGCGTTGATCGACTCAGGCGCTGCTATTGCGCCGCCAGCAGAGTCTGTGTTACCGAGGTTGCCCGTAATCAGCCCGTAGGTGGTCCCGCCGCACGTGATCACCCAGTCGATGTCCTCTACCTGGACATTCATCGACCCGGAAGCCACCTTAGCGGTGACGATGATGGAGTCGATCGCGTCGGCGGTCGTCGTACCGTTGACGAGGATTTGGAGGACGTTGATCTTGCCCGAAATCTCCTTCCTCGTGTCGTCGCTTGTCGACTCGGCGTTCTGCTGCAGCTCCTCTGCAGTCTTGATTATAATCGTCGAGGCCACTGCGGCCACGAGGATCAGGGCGATGAAAACTATCATCGCACCGATACCTATCGAGCCTGCCTCGCCGTCTCTCTTCCTTAGTTGGTATTCTTCGCTCATACGCGTGTCACCTGTAGGGCCCTGTGGGCGCTAATCACTTATGAGAGTAGTGGAGTTCGTGCGGCTATTACCCGCTCAGCGAGGAAATCACCCTGTGATTCCTGTGCTTTGCCTGATGTTCAGGACCTCGATGGGGACGTGGACCACCTGGCCCAGGCCGAGGTTCTCGACAAGTGGGAGCCTCATCGTCTCATAGCCCTCGGGCATCCACGGGTCAAGGAGGAGCCCCTCCATCGATTTCGGGGTCCTGTTCTCCACCCTCACCTGGACCTCGACATCACCGTAGGTGACCATGTAGCCCGTGGTCACAGAGACGCTGGTCCCGAGGAGGGAGGTCTGGGGGAACGCGCCGGAGGGTCGGATCTCGATCCCAATCTCGATGAATCCCTCAGGGGGGATCTCGGGGATCTCGGTCATCCTCGGCGAGGCGGACCATCCGAACGGGACGGGGGGGTCCAGCCTCATCGCAGCGATGTTGTTGTCACCGAGGTTCTCGAGGGTCACTACCATCAGCCCGTGCCCGAGGCCCTCGGGCCACTTGGTGCCGATGGAGAGGAAGAAGCGATTGACGAGGAAGGGGCTGGCGGCCTCCTTCACAGCGACCGGGCCGAGGGCGGTTATCGCCTTCTCGAAGGACTCGGCGGCGGATTGCAGGTCGTCCCCCTGCAGGCTCTTCCTACCCTGCCTGACTAGGGTGAGCGCGATGTCCTCCGTGTCACTGAGGTCCCCCAGCTCGTTGAGGTGGCGGTTCAGGGTGGCGAGCGAGCGTCCCAGGCCCTCGGGCCCGAGGGCGGCCACGGCCCCCTCCAACGTGTCGGACGCAGCCCCCCAATTCCCCTCTCTGAGGAACTGTAGTCCCAAGTTGGTGAGGTCCCATGACGTTTGGTCCCCCTCGCTCATCTCCTCCAGCTCCTCCAGCGACCTCTCGAGAGACGACAGGGCTCTGTAGAGGCCGAGGACCTGCTCCTCGAGGAAATCAGTCTCCTTGCTGAGCTTTTTGAGCTGCCTGACGGCCCGCATGGGCCGGTTGCGCCAGATTGAGTTCTGAATGACGAGGGCCTCGTCCTCGATGTAGTCGAGGACCTTGAGGGTGGCTTCAGCCCCTCCCACCCCGCTAGCTCGGGAAGCGGCGTCTTTCGCCATCTCAGTCTCCTCCCGTCCGGTATTCCCGCTCCGAGGCCCCGGCTCCCGACCTCGCGCCGACGCTCCCTAGGATTCTCTTAATCTTGATAGCCCTGAGCTCTATCTCGGCCAGTTCCCCGTATAGCCTGTCATACGACTTGTCGAGGAATCTCAGTATCAGGTGAACCAGGATCGGGGAGGCGATGAGGAACAGCACCAGCGCCACCAGTGAGATGGGGTCTGTGTCTGTGGCCAGCGCGGGCGAGATGAGGACGAAGGGGAGGAATGCGTAAGGGGCGCAGGAGACGATGGCTCGGAGTTCCTTTCGGGTGTTGGCCTGCTCCTTGTCGTGGTCTTCCAAGACGGAGCGAGCCCCGATTCGTGCCTTTTTCCTGTCGTCGTGAATGGTCTGTAACTCAGCCGAGCTTATCCATGCCACGACACCAGAGAAGGCGATAGATGCCCCTGCTCCTGCCGCGATTGACCACGAAGCCAGGTTGCTGAGAGATATGGTTCCGAAAGACGCTGCGGCGATGTATGCCGACATGTGCAGATGGCTCGGCTGCTCGTCCATGCCCTTCCGCAGGAACGAGAAGGCGAAGAAAAGCAGGAGTAGGCCGAGTATGATGGTTATTGGCAGGCCGATTATGACTCCGCTGAGATTCACATCCAGGTCGGGTGGCCCCCAGGAGGATATTTCCAAGGCTACCTCTGAGTTGTCATTGGAGGCGTTGTTCCCACCTACGGTCGAAATCGAGCCCGACAATGAGGCTTCGCAGTCGAAGGGCTCGGAGGTGCTCCACCATGGTAGGGGTTCGGTGGTCACAGACCACGTGGCGCTGAAATTGCCGCCGGCGGACAATGCAGGGATGCTCATCGACGGGGCGGAAGTCACTCTTGCGTAGTCCCCTTGGCATAGCAGGGTCACGAGCGTGTCGGTTGGCATGATCGCGTTGCCGGCATTGATTATCACCACGTTGACCGAGGTCTGCGATCCCTCGACGCTGGTCCCATTGAACGAAATGCTCTCTATCAGCGGGTCGGACGATTCGGACATTCTCAGTTTCACGGTGAATTCCGTCCAGAAATCATCACAATCGCATTGGTCGTCCTCTACGGGATTCTTCAGCAGGAGGCTGATGTCCCATCCGTCCTTGGGCGCGAGCTTCTTCTTGTCCGGGATGATCACTTGTAGGACTATGGTGCCCGTCCCGTAGGGGGTCACTGTGTCCAAGTCGAAGCCCGAGTCGCAGGACGAGCCCTCTTGCTGCGCGATGCCGGGAGGTTGCTCGGAGGAAACCATGAGGCAATGTCCGTCGATGTCGAAGGCCCAAATCGTATCGGGGTACTGCCCATAGTTGATGGGCCCCTCCTCTCCTCGTCTTTCAGGTACTTCAGCCAAGGAGAGGTTGAAGGCCACGGACGATGGGTTCGGGATGCCCGTGGGCACGTACTGCCATGGAATCGCGATCTCGACGCAGGACGCGCCGCAGGTGAAAGGCCCGTCGGCGTCCAGTTCGTACACGTCATCAGTTTGGACCCGGACGACCTGAATGGGTGTCGTTAACACAATTGGATCCAATTCCACCCCCATCGGAGAGAAGATGATGGATAGCGCGGCATCCTCGTTCTGGTAGTGATCGTCCTTCAATGGGGATACGTCCACTCGAAGAGCTACAGTGTCTCCGATATTCAGGTTGACAATGTTATTCGGTGCTGTCAGAGAGATGCCGAATCTTCCCGGCTCGTCCTCATCGAGTGACCATTGGAAGGAGATCGTCATTGGAGCGTTGCCGACGTTCTGAATCTCGTACTGCACCGACCTGTCACTGTTAGGCAGGACAGCAATCCTATCTGGTTGAGCGAGGACGTTCAACGCGAAGACTGGGAGGATTGTGACGGTTATGTTCGAACTGCCAATCACGATGTTGTCGGAGATGTTCAGCACTTGTATGGGAATCTCGAAGACCTTGTCCGCAGCGAGGCTCTCGCCTGCTTCGAGAGGTGGCAGGGTGATGCTCAGTTTCACCCATGCGCCCTCAGCACCCGGCTCGATTGCTATGGCAGAGTCGTTCGCAGACTGGTTCCAGCCCACCGGAGCGAGTGCTGAGACGTTGACCACCTCCAGGAGGTTCCCACTATTTTCCAACAAGATAGGGACTTGGATGGTGCCCCCGGGAATCGCATTGTACTCCTCGTTCATCTTGAAGATGATGAAATGGAATGGGTTCACTTGGACGTTGATGCCGCTACGGTCCAACTCGGTCCCATTGCTCGACACCACGACTTCGAACTTGTTCACATCATCGGCCCTCGCCGTGGTCCCGGCGAGGGCATATACGCGGACGATGGCCTGGCTAGCCGGGGCGACGGTTTGTGTCTTGGAGAGGACGACGGTTCCGTCGTCGGCGAAGGAAAGTCGGATATTGAGGGGATTGTGATTGTCGAGCGTCAAGTCGAAGGTCTTGTTCGAGTTTCCGCTGTTGTTGAGCAAGATCATGATGGTAGTTTGGCCGAGCCTGTCGAGGACGGCCGTGGCGTTTGCCGGGCTTAGCTCCGCTGAAACGAGCTCGGTAAGTTGGAAGTACGCAGGGGCGTATGATAGCAACTCGCCGGTATCAGTCGAGTTGGCATAGACCCAAATCTCGTGCGTTTCGTCAGCGCTGGCAGTTGATGGGGGGGTGGCCGTGATAGTGAACGACGTCACATCCGAGTCATCATGGCCCTCTACGAAGGGATAGAGGTTGGTCCTCGACTTCAGGGCGTTCACAGCGGGCTTGCTGACTTGAATGTCCCAGCCCTCGATTGGCAAGAAGCCGATGGAGAAGTTGTCCGCGTCGTTGCCGGTGTTCTTCAGGGACATCGTGGCGGGTATGGCGGTGCCGGGGTCTCCCGTGAAGATGCCGCCTGATGCAAGTTCGGCCGCCCTGAACTTCTCGACCCTGTAGGTTATCTCCGCTGAGTCGTCCTGTGAAAGGGTGCCATTGAAGTCCCCCCAATCAGAGGTCGTCGTGAAGTCGAAGGTGAACCTACCCGCGGCAGGATAGGGGTGGCTTTGGCTGCTTTTGTGCTGATGCGTGATCGATACAACGCCGTACCCAATCTCCCCGGGAGACAGGTCCATGGTGCTCGGGGTAATTGATGCGTAGAACCTCTCATTCTCCTTGCCACTCACGTCTGGGGTGAATGTGATTCCAGTCGTATCGCCGGAGGCTACCGTCGGCGCCAAAGTCACTTGGGCCTGGCTGTTGTTGGAGCCGAGGTTGTGCACCATCTGCACTTGGAAATCGACGTATCTGTCCGAAGACCCGGACAATAGCTCATCGACGGAGACATCGCGAGGCTGTCCCAAGATCTCGAGATCCATCTCCACCATGCCGTCGACGATAATCATCGTCAGGTTGGACGAGGGCAGGCCCCCCTCGACGGGAATGGCTTGGATGCCGATCTGTATCTGGAGGCCGGCTTCGATATTCCAAGCGGGGTTCAATGGCATCTGCAGGGTGGGAGTGGTGATGGTGACGGGGATCGTCCTGGTTTCATTGGCTATCATCACGTCGGTCAATGTCACTGGTGAGTGGATTGTCCAGTAGGGGACTGACTGGGTGGAGGCCACGAAAATTTGGAACTGGGCGGGGGCGGTCCCGGTGTTCTTCAGGGTGTAGTCAAGTGTCAAGGGGTCTCCAGGGGTGATATTCGCGTACTCAGCGCCAAGATCGTGGCTGTGATTCTGAGTTATCTCGGACTGGTACAAGCCTCCTGCCATGACTATAGAGGAAGCATCGAGCACGTAGCCGGCGGCGAGGCTCTGCACGGTGATGGTGATTCGCACGGATTCGGACATTGCTGCGGTTGATGGAATCTCGACGGGGACCTGGATAGCCACGGTTTCTCCTGAGTCGACGAACAGCGGGTCGTCTTCGGTATGGATGCCCGCCGAGATGTTGGCCCAATACTCACCGGGGGAGGAGGTGTTGCTCTGGGTGACGGTGAAGTTGTCCCCCTCGTCACCGGAGTTCTGCAGAATGAAATTGAGAGTCGTCACGCCGCCGGGATCTATGTTCCTGTTGCTCGCGGCTATCAGCGTGGCCCTCAGCGCGATGAACGAGACAGTTCGTGACTCGATGGTCACTGTGCTCGGAGTCCCGGAGGGACCTGTGATCAGTAGGCTTCCCGCTAAGGTGTAAGTCCCCTCTAGGCTCGTGCCGTCGAAGCTGAGGGAGATGTTCTGAGGATCCGGTGGGTTGGCGAGGCTGCCGGATGGTGCGGTAGCTGTGGTCGATATGACCTGCGTCTGAGCCGCCGTTGATGTCGAGGTCAGGGTCAGCTGGGCAGTCACGTTGACCGGTTGGTTGCCGGTGTTGACCACGGTAATCCCGCCCACCCACTGCGCTCTGGCCAGCGTATCCCCATTGTCTGGTAAGGAATCCGCGATGGGTGCTGCATCCTCGACCGCCATGACACTGATACCAGTTATGGCCATCTCGTCATTGCCCGAGTCGGAATCGGTCGAGGTCGACAAGTTGACGTCCCAGACTGCCTTCAATCCGAATCCGGTGCCCACCGTGGTAGCGTCCCAGTAGAGCAGGTGAACCTCTTGCTGCCCTGAGTTGATGCTCACCGTCCTTACATCTACCTCCGCATAACCAGAGCCGGTATTGGCCTCTAGGGTTAGATTCCCGTCTGCTGAAGAGCCGCCGAGGTTCAGTATGTTAACACGAATGATGTGAGTCTGTGGTGCGAGAGTGGGGGTCCCACCGACCATGACCGATGGTGTCGTGATGTTGATGCCAGTCACTGCGACATCGGCTTCCAAGGACCTTCCCGAAGTTGACTGAGCGCGTGAATCCACTGAGTAGGCCGGGGTGTGTGCGAGTAGCGGCAGGATGAACAGCATGGCGATTAGGACCGCTGCTCTCCTCACGAATCTACCTCCGAATTAATGAGGGACGCCTGCTGGTCGGAAATCAAGAGTGTTAGCATCGCTTCCGCTCCCCTCCTCGTAGAGGAGAGTTACTATGATTATGAAACAACCGGCGCTTGTGTCTGTTTTGGGCTGAGCAACGTGTCTGTACGACCGATGTTATCAAAAGAAAGCTCTCACGTTCGGTGGCGTGGCCTTCGACCCTGTGTCCATTGTCATCATCGTCCTTGTCCTTGCCTTTACTCTTCATGGAATCTACAGAATTGCCCGTTCCGGTAAGCGTAGAACAATCCTACCGTCCACTCGAACCAACCTGACTGAGCACACCTCTGAGGGAGCTAAGGCCAGACGTTCTAGGGGCAGGGGCTCAAGAAGAGACCGGTCTCTAATTTCGGCCACTACAGAGTCACTAGGTGAAGGATCGACAATCGGGGCGGGGGTTCAGGAGACTGAAGTCAGTAGTCGAGAGATCTCTGTGCTCGAAAAGCGGCTTGAGAGGGAAGGGGCGAAGAGGGGGGCTGTCCAAATTAGCCTGATGTGGAACAACTGGAACGACCTTGATCTCCACGTCATCACTCCTTCTGGAGAGCATATCTACCACGATCACAGGAAGTCGACTTGCGAAGGGGAATTGGACGTGGATATGAACTTCAAGCCGACTTCCAAGACGCCTGTGGAGAACATAGTCTGGACTCGGACCCCGCCCGCAGGGGTCTACCGAATTGGCATTCGCCACTATAAGATACACAAGCGCGGACTGTTCGCATGGGCACCGGTGCTCTCCAAGATACACATGAAGAATGCAACTGACTACACCGTAAGCGTCTCGATTGGAGAGAGCAAGCGGTTCTACGAGGGAACGGTGGAGAAGAGTAACGAGTTGCAGTTTGTAGCGAAGTTTGCCATCGCTGAACCCGGACAGAGCGACGTTATTGAGAAACCCCAAGAGGCCGAAGAGCCCCAAGAGGCCGAAGAGCCCCAAGAGGCCGAGGAATTCTCCGAGGCCAGGGAAGTCGATGCCCTGCGACGTAGGGTAGGCACCGTGCATGACGGGGTTTCCGTCACTCTGAACTGGGATTCGTCCAGTGATTTGGGGCTGTCTGTAATCACTCCGGACGGGAGTGCGGTCTCGTTCTTCGACCCAGAGGAGTCGAAAGGTGGGTCGTTCGACATCGAAAGTTTCAATCCGAACGAGGGCAGACAGGTTGTGTCTTGGTCCGAGAATCCCCCTGCTGGAGACTATTCAATCATAGTCCAGCACTTCGAAACAGAAGGTGAGGGGGAGGATTCGGAATTCACGGTCTCGATTGACAATCGTGGAGACGAAGAGGAGATTTCTGGCACCATTAGCAGTGATGGATCTCAAGTCGAAGCCGGGACCTTCGTAGTGAGTTGATTACAACTCGATTCCTAGAATGTCTAGGAATCTAGCCATCCATCTCAGTTTCTGGAGTTTGGTTTGCTCTTGGGTGAACCCCGACCAACGGCCGACATAATCAGTCCTCGTCCCCATCACCAAAATTCGATCCATTCTGACACCGAGCGCCCTGAGGAAACAAACTGCCCTGTCACCATCGGTAAATCCACCCGGGTTGTACATCCCCTCTATGCCCGTGGGAGTCTGATGAGTTAGTATGAGACTGGGTGGATTTGCTGAGATTTCGGCGATATCCAATAATGCACTCCACTCTTGCTCGTTATCACCATGGGCGTGGAGAATGAAGGGGACGGATCGCCTGACTGCCTGTTCGGTTCCATCACCACCGTCAGCATCGCTTACGACACATACTAGTCGGGACCATGCCTTCTCTGACAGCGAATCCGGCAACTCTGACAGCACAGCTGAAGCACCATCAGCTGCAACGAGAAGCACCGGACGCTCGAGGATAGGAGTCAGATCTTCGGGTTCGATTGCCGAACCGAGAACCGCTACTTCGGGTTCTCTGATAACCAGCCTTCGGAAGAGGTGTGCAATTGTGGCAAGACGATTGTGCCTAGCCCACGACTCAATTTCTGATTCCTCGACTCTCGCAATCAGCAGTTGCGCGCTATCCACGTCATCCCTCAGATCCCAGTCAAAGAACTCACGCACTTCATCCTGCAGATCAATCAATACTGGATCAACAGGAGCTAGGTCTGTGGGTCCATCACTGTCTGACATGCTCCAGTGGAAGGGCTCGGTGAGTATTGAAGAACCCTCGCGGAGAATTACCATCTATGCCCATGCCGCTAATCCTTCCGCGAATCGAGGACAGGGGGATGCTTGCTCGTTATCCCTTTCTTCCCCAGGGCAGTGAATTCATCAAGGGTATACTGGAGGAGAACGGAATCTCAATCGAGGAGTTGATCGATGCTCCGTGGCTCGAGGATGTAAGGATTAGAGGGAGGGTCAGATTAGTGGATTCGGTGCTTCAGGACGGTGGAATCGAAGAGGCGTCAACCATTGACATATCTACCGAAATCGGGAGGATGACGGAGGCCCTCTCGTTCCTCCACGCGATGCTGGTTGTTTGTGCCTCGTTCGACGAAAGGCTGCTTGCGAGATGGATTGAGGGGGAGGCAAGCAGGGCCGATCGACTCCTAGGAATCGACAGCGAGAGTTTTCCTGAAATCTCTGGTTCCTACCTCTCTGACATAAGAGCAGATGGCAATGGTACCAGAGACGTTGAGTTCTGGGTCCCACTAGCTGATTTCATAGAGTTGTGCCCGCGAATATCGGGCAACTACTGGAGGCTGGTAAATAGACCAGTGCGAGATGGATGGGTATGCTTGGATGCTGGAGTTGGAGAATCAAGCAGAGAGAGGACTGCGCGGCTGATTAAGGAAAGGATTCGCGAGCATCTCCATCGGAGTTGCCTAGACCGGATGGAAAGGATGGACGATGAGTTCGCAGCTAGGTTCTCTGAGCCCGTTGAGCGTATCACGGGTCTTCTTTCGGAACGTGTCGAGGCCGAGATGCCCATGACCGCTGCTATTCGTGAGGATTGGCCACCGTGCTTCGAATCGGCAGTGTCCGAGTTGAACCAAGGGGTAAACGTCAACCACGTGGGGAGAGTGTTCATAGCGGCATTCTCGAGTGCCCTCGGACTCGCTCGTGAACAGGCCTGCAACTTCTTTGCCAATGCCCCTGACTACGAGGTTGAGACCACTTCCTATCAGGTTAGTCAGATATACGAACGTGGTTATACCCCCCACGGGTGCTCGGCGCTGAAGACGAATGCCAGATGCCCTGTTCAGCTGGGTGACGATTCGCTATGCGACCAAGAATGGATGACGCACCCTCTGAAATACATCAGGGCCAAACAGAGGCGCCGATTTCAAGACTCGTCAAATCCCGAGGCCCGGGTAGTCGAGGGAGAGGGGAGCGATTCGGCCAATTCCTCATAAGTAGAGGTAGCCCAAGTGCGAGCAAACGGAGGGGAACATGGTTCGCACGCTCGTCCTCACGATCGATAGGGACAACGATCTCGGTGTCAAGGCCGGAATCAGGGGGCCGGTGGTAGGACGCAAATCCACTTTAACGGCTGCCTTGAGGCTGGGTATCGCCGATCCAGAAGAGTCCGACACCAACGCGATACTCGGTGCGCTCCACCACCACGACCGGATTGTGGAGCGTGCGGGGGCCGGTGATGAGGTCGAAATCGCCATTCTGACTGGCGATGTGAGGGTCGGTCCGAGGAGCGACCGAGCGATTGCCAGCCAATTGGATGAGGTGATTCAAGAATTCCAACCTGACAGCGCACTGCTGGTCACGGATGGAGCGGACGATGAGGCGTCTCTGCCAATCGTCACTTCCAGAATAAGGGTCGACACCGTTGAGAAGGTTATCGTCAGGCAGTCCAAGGGTATCGAGGGGACATACTACTACATCATCAAAGCCGTAGAGGACCCTAGGTTCAGGGCACGTCTCCTAGTTCCCCTGGCAATCTTCCTGATGATTCTGGGTCTCGGGCTAATATTGCCCAATGGCATCGTGCTCATTGGGGCTCTACCACTCATCATGGGAGTTTGGCTTCTCGGCAAGGGACTTGGGTGGGAGCAGCAGATGGAACGCCTGATGATGGACATGAGGGAGAGCGCCTCGGGGGGTCTGTTCTCATCCTTGCTCTGGGGGCTCTCGATTGTTTCTATACTACTAGCTGTGCTCCTCTCATACCAGAAAATGACGGGTCCCCTCCCCGATCAGGGGCTCTTGTGGCTGATCACGAAAACGCTCGATGAGGTTCTTCCGTGGATACTAATCTCACTCTTCTCGTTCGCACTCTCACTAGGCGTCTTACGCTGGAAGGAGGGCAGCTTCACGGGACGGAGTGTGCTTCTCCTCGGTCTGAGCGGCGTGGTCTACACCTTCGCTGATGCGATTCTCAAAGTCACGCTACAAGTCATTACCGAAGGAGACTATGTCCTCGTAGTGTCGCAGGTCTCCGAAGACTGGGGGCTCCCTGTGTTCTCCGTGATTCTCTACTATCTGCTCAGGACCGTTGTTCAATCGTTCTCGGAAGGTGATGACCTTGGTTCTGGGAACAGGTTCTGGGGAGTCTGAGACGCATCGACAGAGCGAGGATGACAGAGGATAGGCATAGGTCGTCGCAGCATGGGAGTCGCCGAGGCTGAAATCATCTGGACAGGAGATAGAGCACGTGCAGAGGCCCTGATGGCATCCATTATCCCTGATGACCCGAGTGAGTTCGAGGCATCGTTATCAGAAGGAGAGGAGGGGGTCGAACTACGAATCGTCGTGCGGTCCGGTAGTCTCAGTAGAACGAGATTGACGGTGGATGACATCCTTGCCTGCCTTGCTGCGGTGGAGTCGGGTCTAGATGCAGTCGATTGATGGCTCGAAGACCCGATGCGATGTTCGCACCCTTCAATACATGGCATCGTCACGTAATCCCGTGAAAACAATCCCACATGACCGGTCCTCCCTGCTCTGGTCGGGTAACTTGGAGACCGGAGAGGCCACCGACCTCTTCCTAAATTCAATAGATGGTTGGGTGGATGCGATGGTCTCAGATGAGCAAGGAGGGGGAGGGGGTCCTGAGGGAGAGGTCGTGGCGAGGGTTGTCTCCCGGCAGCCGGGGAGAATCTGTGGCATTCCCGTAATCGAACGATTATTGGAACGTCATTTTGATGAATGCGAAATCGAGTGGCATGTCACAGAGGGAAGGGGAGTATTCGAAAACAGCGTAATTCTAGAGCTTCTTGGTAGTTCCATCCAAGCCCTGCAGGCCGAACGTATACTACTGAACATACTGGGCGGCCTTTCGGGAATAGCGACTAATGTGGCACTTTGGTCAGAGGTTGCTGGAGAAATCGGTGTTGCAGCCACGAGAAAATCTGATTGGGGGCTTCTGGATAAATGGGCCGTCCATGTCGGTGGTGGTCTAACGCATAGACTGAGTAGAGGTGATGCTCTGATGATCAAGGAGAACGACCTCGTTGCAATGAAAAGGGGTGGGGAAAGTGATGCAGATGCGTTGACTAGGGTTGTGACCTCGATGGACATGGACGAACACGCGAGATTCACTGTGTTTGAGGTGCGAGAGGCCGAGCAGGCGTTGGTCGTAGCCTCGGCTTGGAGCCGTGTGCAGAAAATTCGTAATGCTGGAGAAAGGGTCGTACTACTGCTGGACAATATGGGGCCCGAGGAGGCTCTGCAGGTTGACGAGATTCTATCCAAAAGAGATCTGCGGCAGTGGTGTGTGCTCGAGGGTTCAGGTGGGGTGGAGTTGGACTCTTTGTCGGAGTGGAGCGGGAGCGGGGTCGATGTCATCTCTTCAAGCGCACTCAATAGAGGGGTCGCCCCTCTTGATCTCTCGATGCTATTCGAAGGAGGGGGTTGAATGGCAAAGATTTCGGAGAGTCATCCTCGGAGGGACTCCCTATTGGCTAGGCAGAAGCTCGTCGATGCCGCTGAAAGGGGTCTGCTTGCCGAATCTGCAATGATAGCACACGGCCGTGGCGAGGCCTACGACTACCTCCTCGGAGAGCAGACCACCGAGTCCTCGCTCCTCGCCATTCGGGAAGTGGTTGCGCGGCTTCGGGCGGCTGCGCGGCCCGTAATCTCAGTGAATGGCAACACCGTGGTGCTCGCAGGCGAGAATCTGATTCGTGTGGCTGCGGTAATCCAATGTCCCATAGAGGTCAATCTATACTATCGCAGCCCGGAGAGGGTCGCTGGTTTGCTATCTCTCCTCTCAAAGCAAAGGGAGGAGGTGAGGAACAAGGGGGCTCCCGAGGGATACACGGGAGACTGGTTCGACGCGGTCGGTTCAGTACGGCTGATGGGCGCTGAGGAGGACGGTCGGATAGAGGGATTGCTAGGACCCCGGTCCATTTGCAGTGCTGAGGGCATTGGAAGCGCAGATACGGTGCTCATTCCACTCGAAGACGGTGATCGTTGCGAGGCCCTGATAGATCTGGGCAAGGAGGTCTTGGTAATCGATCTGAATCCACTCTCTAGAACTTCGATGATGGCTTCGGTTACAATTGTAGATGAGGTGGCCAGGGCCTCCGAGGCCCTAGTTAGGGAGACCATCACCGGCCAGAGTGGGCCCACTCAGTGGGACAACCAACGAGTTCTTCGTGATGCGTTGGATACCATGGCCGGAGCACTTGAGCGCGTCTAGGCATACTGTTTCTTGAGCAGATCTTCACAGCGCTTGGCTATGGCCTCACCGACTTCAGTAGTAGATGCCTTGCCTCCGATATCATATGTCACGGGGCCGCCTGACGCGAGGTGCCCAGTAATTGCCTGCTCTAATACGTTTGAGCAGGTCGCGGCGTCGGGATCGTCATGACGCGAGCCGAGGTATTCGAACATCAGTTGGACTGAGGAGATGGCAGCGATGGGGTTGACCTTGTTTTGTCCAGCATGCTTTGGCGAGGAGCCGTGAACTGGTTCAAACAGCATGTGCTTATCCCCAATATTGGCACTTGCTGCCATTCCCATACCACCTTGCAAGACTGAAGCGAGATCGGTAGCAATGTCACCAAACATATTTGGAAGCACGACGACGTTCAATTCCTCCGGATTTCGGACCAGCCACATTGTGAACGCGTCGATATAGGCCTCGTTGGATTCGACGCCTTCGTGCTCTCTCGCGACCTCCCTGAAGACCTCCCTGAAAAGGCGGCACCCCCTGGTAACGTTGCTCTTGTCAACACATGTCACCTTCTGGGGCATCCCAATGCGAGACTCGCGGCGCTCTGCAAGATTGAAGGCGAACCTGATGACTCGCTCGCTGCCCTTACGAGAAATTGGCCTAGCGTCCCACGCAACGTGCCCGTTCAGTCCGGGAAAATGATCGATGGTGATGGGTTCGTCCTTCTCACCTCCCTGAGCAGCCCGGCCGGATCGGCGAAGCAGAGAATGATAGAGTCCTTCGGTGTTCTCTCGAACTAGGGCCATATCAACCAGATTGGGGTCCCAGACGTCTTTGAACACTCCGTGCACCTTGTGGTGGACCCCGTGGAATAACTTGACAGGTCTCACGTTGGCATAGAGGTCGAGGGCGGATCTCAAGCCGAGGAGAACCTGAGCCCCCGCTACATCGCCATTGGGCAAGTGGGAGTCCGGCCAGCCCACGGCTCCAACTAGAATGGCATCGGAATTGTCTCGGCAATGCTTGAACGAGCCGTCAGGCCACTCCTTCCCTGTTTCCAGATAGTATTGACCGCCGCAAGGTATCTCGGTGATGTCGAACGAGAGTGGGCCAAACTGCTCGAATGCATCAATGACTCGCCTGGCCTCCACAATTACCTCTCGGCCCGTGCCGTCACCGGGCAAGATGGTCAATCGATAGGGTGCCATTGGTTGTGGCACCTGCTTTTCATTCATCAATACGACCCATGAATAATCTGGAATTGGAGTGCGATAATTCATAGACGGTCGAGAGGCAGACTCAGCACATGGACCGGGCTCCTGGAGAAGGGAAGGAGGGACCAAGAATTGACGTCAGAACACTCCCAGATTCAGTTGCACAACTCTGGGAGACGATGCTGCGACTCGACCCCCAATGGAATCTGTCCAAGTGGCTTGACGAGAGGGCGACGGAAGAGCTTGAACTGGTCGAGGTTCACTTGGGGAGAGAACGACTCAGGCTTGAACAACGACTTCACAGAATAGAGGCTCTAGTGAAGAGATTAAAGAGGAAGCGAGAGGCTGCACAAGGAGCCTCTTGGACCGATCCGCACCAAAGAAACCTCTTCGACGTGTATGGGCCGACTCCCCGTAAAACTAGTTTTGAGAACCAAGAGCCGGAAGAGTCCATCCCAATGGTTGATTTGGGCGCACTGGGAACAGATGACGACCCTCTTCTCACCATCATCTCAGAGCACATCATGAATACGATCGAAGAGGTGGACGCGAACAACACTGGCTTGCATTTTGACGAAATCAGTGATGCTCTGGAACCCATGGGCATTAGGGTGGATGAGATCGACGAGGCTTTGGCATGGCTGCTACAGAGAAGACTAGTGGCCGAGATAGACCAAGACATCTTCGGGATTGATGGTTGACACACAACCATTTCTGCCATACAACCTTTGAAAATAGATGGGGTTTTGGGCGATGTGCGTACCATGACGAGCGAGACTTCAGGCTGGTATGCAAGGCTCGATCACGAATGCCCTGACAGGGTCGAGCAAATCGAGAGCTGGCTAGACGCTTGGCTTCTAGCGACCAATCAGGGGCAACCCGTTGCCGCTACTCTCCCTAGGGGGTGGCCCACCTTACCGGCGGGGTTGCTGAGCGATCCTGGTTCCGTACTTGATCATCTTCTAGCAAGGTACGAAGCCGAGAGTGACGGGCGTTCGCCTCGTGGCGTCTATGCCACGCCGGTGAGGTTCGTCGATGCCATACTATGCGACGAGTTGCACCACGGCAGAAGCCGAAAGAAAGAGCCCCCGGCTACGCTATCGCTCACTGCACTGCCGCCAAGTTTCAGAGTCTTCGCTGAGCAGTTCAATGAAAGCATCAGAGGGCAATCATTCGAAGATGATTACAGTCAAGAATCGGACGAGTCTCACACCCTGTCTGGAATTCCCCTTCCTTTCGCTGACCCCTCTGTGGGAGCGGGCCTATTCGCTGATCGCATCATTAGGATGCACGCGGACAGATGCAGTGGGATGGATGCCCAGCAGCGGAAGGAGGACACGCTCAGACTTCTAGAAGGGTTCCAACTGGTGGATGTCTCGGATATCGCCGTGGAGAGCGCTCGCAAGCGACTTCTCATCGTACTCGCACGCCTGAGACTGGTTGATCTAGAAGGAGAGGGGAGCGAATCACTCATTGGAAGATCCGAAGCCAATCTCATTATCGAGAGCAACGTTAGATGCGCTGATCCCCTACGGGGAGAGTGGCCGTGGAACGAAAGTCCGAGGCTCCTTGTTTCAAGGCCTCCATGGCTTCGGATCAAGGACCGGTTTCGAGGTCATCCCGAAGGTAGCCAGTTGCGCAAAGGCTTGTCCAAGGAACTCCGTCAGATCAAAGGTCCTGACGGTAGTCTCCGCTTCTCTGCAATCAAGGGCAATGTCAACCTGTACAGGCTGTACATCGAGCGATCCCTACAACTGAGCCAGAAGGGAGGGAGGGTCAGAATGGTTGTCCCTGAGTCTGTCCTTCGTGAGAAAAGCAGCGCGCCATTGAGGAAACTGATAGTCTTGCAGAACGAGTGGGATAGCGTGTGGTCATTCCCCGATAATCAACAACTCCCGCTTGTTGGAGCACAGGGTGTTTCCGTACTGGGTATTACTGTCGCCGGTACTACTGAGGTCCTCACGAGTTTTGGCCCGCTACATTCGAGGGACATTTCTGCTCGAAAGGGGCTCGACAAAGGCGCGCCCTTCCTTGAGCTGGAGCGTGGTCCGTGGTCGGTTTGGACTGATGCCTCTTGGGCTGTGCCAAAAATGCCCAAGTCCTTGCACGAACGGAATAAGACGCTGAGAGCTATCGGCACCTTGGCAGATCAACCACGTCTTACCGAAGAGGGCACTTGGCTGAATCCTAGTGGCAAGGCTATTCGCGTGAGGGCGGGTGAAGTGGATCGTGGAAGTTGGTCAAGCCACATTTCAGATTGGGGCACCGGTTCGAGTGGGTCTCCTTTCGTTCGCGGTACGCACATAGAGCTGAATGATGGCGAAGTGAGTCTTCGACACCCCGCCTTCGCGGATGTTCCGGAGGGCGTCCAGTGGAGTCATGCAGTGTGGAATGGCCCCTCAGACATGCTGGGGCCACCGAGAATAATCTGCCGGGCGATGATAAACCCCCAAATGGAGAGGCGTCTCCTCTGGGTAGTCATACCCTCCGGGTGCGTACTCGGAAACTCTGTGAGTTTCCTCGATCTGCCAAATCAGGTCGTCGAAAGACTGGTTGCTGAGTTTGGAAATCTTGAGGGGGGTTTAGCAGCCCTCGCATCGCATCTAAACTCCGAGGGTTTGAATCTCTGGTCCAAAGCATGGGCGGCAAACAACAATGTCAACAACTACGAAATTGAGATGCTGCCCTTCCCACCTCTTGAGGGAGTAGGGCCGGTTTCACTAATGGGGAACGATAGTGAAATCTGATTTACTAAGTTCGGATTTTCGTTTCCTCGTTCCGGAAATACGCTGCCCCTCTAATCCAAATGAATTAATATCGGTGCTTCGCATACGCTAGGCGTTCCTGTCGCGGGAGTGAACATTCAGAGGAGAGTAAATATGGGAATTAATCCTAAAATCGGCATCACTGGCCTTCCTAGATCTGGTAAGTCCGCAGTACTGCAGAAGGTCATCGATATGATTTCGGCGGATGGGGGGGGATACGGTCGATCGCGTGGTCATATTTCTCCTGAGCACATCATTGGAGGGATGAGGTGCGAGGCCGTCGTAGAGGATGGAGAGAGAGTTGGATATGCTTGCGTCAACATACTAACTGGCGAGAAGGGCGTTATGGCGCACAAGAAAATAGACTCCCGAAACCGAATTCTGGGCTTTGGAATTGATCCCAGTGAAATTGATCGAGTCGGTGTCCCGGCGATACTAGACAGCATTGGAAATTGTGAAATCATGGTAATTGATGAAGTTGGGAAGTTCACTGTCGAGAGCGAGGGCTTCGTGAATGCGGTTAGGATGGCACTGAATAGTGACCTTCCGACCTTGATGACACTTCACAAAAAGAGCCGCCACCCCCTTCTGCAGGACATCAGAAGGCGGGACGATGCGAGGATTCTCGAAGTGACCCCTGTGAACAGATCCCTCCTTCCGTACAAAATCCACAAACTGATACAAGAGTTGGGATGACGCTCTGCTCGGTCAACTTGATGCGAGTGATACCCGGCAGGGAATCGTGGAATCTCCAGGGGGACGGCTCGGGAGGTTGTTGGTTGGCGTCTCACTCGCCCTGTTCCTCATTTCAGCACTGGCGATGCTGGACGGTCGACTAATTGCCTCTGGGGATGATATTGATGCGAGCATGGACAATCCTCTGGCATTGATTGTGGTTGTACTCGCCATCGTCACTGCCGCATTTGCGCTGTTGCTAAATCTCGCCAAGGACTGGCCTCACGACTCTATGCCGCTTGACAAGTGGTTCAGCAGAGAAGAAGAAGGGATTATGCGCCTACGCCTCGAAGAAGAGTTGGAGGATGCGAGTATCGCTAACCTAGGCACGGGCTGGGCTAGGATGGAGATGGAACACCTAGAGTCGAAGCACGAAGAAGAGGAATAAGGAGCGAAACCTTGACCCACGTTCAGCCTTCGCCGAAGGGCGGAGCGAGGGTATGGGCGAGATTCCAGAAGACCTCAGATACACTCAGGAACATGAGTGGGTTCGTAGGGATGGGGGCGAGGTGGTGGTCGGAATCACCGACTTTGCCCAAAGTATGCTAACTGCAGTGGTCTGGGTGGAGCTCCCTGAAGTCGGTACCGAGGTCCCGGCAATGGAAGGCTTCGCAAGTCTGGAGTCAGTCAAGTCTGTCAGCGCGATCCACGCCCCGGTGTCTGGAGAGGTAGTTGCCGTGAATGAGAGCCTAGAGGATTCTCCTGAGAAGATAAACGAAGACCCTTATGGAGAGGGATGGATTTGCAGAATGGCTGTATCTCATAACTCCGAACTAGATGGTCTCCTGGATGCTGCAGGATATGCTGCATTGATTGGAGAGTGAGCATGCATCAGTCGCGCAAGCTTCACATCTATGTGGATGGCTCCTGTTCGGAGAATCGTAACGTCACCGCGACTACTGAGGCGGGATGGGGCTTCTGCGTCATAGAAGGAGACAGCGGCACTGGCAATGGAAAGGGCGTTCTCTTCGATGAAATGTATGGAGAGGTGGTCACAAATCCTGAGGCAGAGGATTTTCTCGGTGCTGAGGTTGGTTCAAACAACACCGCCGAGCTCTCCGCCATTGCTCATGCACTAAGGTGGCTGCTCACTCATGAGGGAGTGTTTGCAGCAACGATACGAGGTGACTCTGAATATGCCCTCAACATTTCGTCGGGGGCTTGGAGGGCTAAGGCCAACCGCGATCTCGCTAAGAGGCTGCAGAGCCTGTGGCATGAGGTTTCACTGCACATGGAGTTGAGCGGAGAACACGTTGCCGCGCATAGGGGGCATCGCTGGAACGAGCGGGCGGATCATTTGGCCTTCCGTGCAATGCAGGGGGAGAAGCCTCTGCCACTACAGTTCTGGAAGCCCGGTGTGAGGTAGTTTCAATCCTCCCTGAGAGGACCAATGCTGAGCATGACATAGGCCGATTGGAGGGCAATCAGAAGCCCGACCAGAGCAAGTAGCAAGCCAGTTGGATCTGGAAGATAGGGCTGCAGTGGGTTACCGGCCACCCATGCAATGGCCAGAACAAGGGCTGCTACCATCATCTCGACCTTGGCCGTTCTCTTTGGGTCCTCCCATTGGTCCAGCCATGGAATCAGCCCCCTTCTCTTGAAGGTCACCCGGTACCATGCGACGTATGCAAGTGACATCCCCACTAGTCCAATCACTCCCCTGGAGAAGCCTGAGTCGTCCCACGGCCCGCTAGGGGCTATTCCGATTACTACTGAGTCAAGAACGAGTATTGCTGCAATTGCAGTGTGGATTCTCCACTCGGGCTCGCTCCCCTCAGACACGGATTGTCGAGGAGGGGGTGGTGCTTCAAGACGCCGCAGAAATGATGAGTCGCGGTTTCCTCGGAGGCTTGGTAGTGCAATGCAGTATGCGATATCTTTCAGTGATGTCGAGAGCGCTGCAACAAGGCAAGAGGGCGTTGTCATTAGGACTCCAGTACTAAGTTCGCCCGATATCAATGGGCTAGCAGGCCGCGAGGTGCTCATGAAATGTGAGAACCTCCAGCATGTGGGTGCATTCAAGTTTCGAGGAGCAAGCAATGCAGTAGGGCTATTGGGAGATGCCGCCGAACCGGGCGTATGCACACATAGCAGTGGAAACCATGCTCAAGCAGTCGCTCTAGCAGCAAAGCGACGGGGTGTGCCTGCGTACATCGTGATGCCGGACAACGCACCGAGAATAAAGGTGCAAGGGGTAATCGGCCACGGTGCAGAGATAACATTCTGCGAGCCTACTCTCAGAGCAAGAATCGCGACGGCCGAATCAGTATTGGAAAGGACTGGTGCGACTTTTATCCACCCCTTCGATAACCCTCATGTTATTGCTGGACAGGGGACAGCGGCCCTTGAGTTGATTCAAGAAGTCGGGAGTCTGGATGCTGTGATGGCACCAATTGGCGGGGGTGGTCTGCTCTCTGGCACTTCCATCACGATACGGAGGCTTGTCCCTAATGCACTGATATTCGGAGTTGAGCCAACCGGTGCCGATGATGCCGCTCGCTCGCTGGCAGCAGGCGAGCTGATTCCACAGACCAACCCTGACACCATTTGCGATGGCCTCCTCACTAGCCTTGGTGAAACTACCTGGCCCATCCTGAGGGATCACCTCGAGGATATCGTTACCGTTAGCGATGAAGAGGTTCTACAAGCCATGAGACTGCTGCATGATCACCTGGGGATGGTTATAGAACCCAGTGGAGCGACCTGCCTTGCTGCTGTGCTAAAGCCGGAGTTCAAGGAACTCGAAGGAATTGGTAGAATCGGAATCATTCTTTCTGGTGGAAACGTTGACCCAGAGAGCCTTCCCTTCTAGCTCGCGCACAGGGAGTCGGTTGGAGCACGAGCCGGGATTTGCACCCGGGTACATGGATCTGCAGTCCATTGCATAGCTGCTCTGCCACTCGTGCTTGTCCTACCGACCCTCCTTCCTCTCTTGAAGGCTCTCCGAGCACCCTGCATACCTTCATTGAGTGCATGTGTCACGTACTGATATGCCCCGGGTATCCTCTCGCTACGAAGGACTGGGTGTGGGGTTCGCACCCTATCTCCAACCCCCTGGTCCGGGTGTTGTGAGGTGGACGGTTGGCGAACCCGGTTTCGACACACCTAACGAAATCATCGAAGCAGCGATCAAAAGCCTGCAGGAAGGGCGGACCAAGTATACGCGCGGAGCGGGAACTATAGAACTCTGCCAAGCGGTTGCCGACTACCTCCAAAGGCACCACGGCATCGAGGCGTCTGCTGAGGACATCGTTGTTACGCCGGGTGCGAAGCAAGCAGTCCTATACTCATTCCTAATCACTACGATGCCGGGCGACGAGGCCATCCTCCTTGCCCCATCGTGGGCCTCTTACGAACCCATGCTCGAATTCATCGGCGCCGTGCCTGTGCATGTGCGTGTCAAATTCGACAACTTCCATCCGGATATCGAAGCCATTAGGGCGGCTGTCACGGACAAGACTAGGATGATTCTAATCAATTCGCCCTGCAACCCTACCGGGGCTGTGTTCACCCCAGAGGAAATCCAGTCGATTCTCGACATAGCTATAGAGCACGACTTATGGATCGTCTCAGACGAGATTTATGCCCGTATGGTCTGGGCAGATTGGCCTCATGTCTCGCCGGCAACCCTCCCGGGTGGCAAGGAGCGGACAATCGTCGTAAATGGGTGGTCTAAGTCATGGGCGATGACTGGAATGAGGCTTGGTTTCCTCACCGGCCCGCCCGAGGTCGTCAAGGCCGCTGTCAAGAGCCAGGCTAACTCTGCCTCTCATGTCCCGACCTTCGTGATGGAGGCCGCGAGGGTGGCACTGGAGTGCGATGAATCCGTGGAGGGTTTCAATCGGGAATACCTGAAGCGTCGAGAGTTGATGCTTGAGGGGCTGTCTTCACTCCCGGGATTGAGAGTGCCCGAGCCAGAGGGCGCCTTCTACATCTTCGCTGAGGTTACTGAGACGGGAATGAGCGATATCGAATTCGCCGATGGTGCCCTAGAGGTCGGGGTCCAATTGATTCCCGCCTCGCTAATCTCGGGAGGAGAGGGCTTCATTCGAGTCTCCTACGCCACTGACGAGGAAGCGATACGCGAAGGATTGCGTCGCCTACGGACTTGGCTAATCGAAGAGTGACTTTGAAATCATTTCAGTTGGACAGTCCTGTATGGGTGGGACCGAGTCGCTGGGCATGCATGTCCTTCTCGACTACGTTGGCTACTCGCCGCCGGTAGAGGATGACGGGGCTTGGACGCTCCAAGTCTTGAGAGAAAGCGTACATGAGGCGGGTGTCAGGGAGGTCCACTCTCACGTCGAGGCTTTTGATGGAGGAGTCAGCCCCCCCGGCTTCGCCGCTGTAGTCCTGATTGACGAGAGTCATGTCAGCGCGCACTGCTATTCGGAAAGGGGATTGCTTGCAATTGACGTCTTCACCTGCGGTGAGCACGACCCGGGGCCCATCGCTGATTCAATCCACGCATCTTTGAGCACCGAAATACCGAGGCTTCGGCTGATACAACGTAAGCGCATTGAGAGATTCTTAGAGGGCTGACAGGATGGACATTAGGAAATTCGTCTATGAGCACTACAAGCACTTCAACGCGGGCGAGCTCGCTCGCTGTGCGGAGTCATTGCAAGGGTTCCTCGGGCAAGGCGGGAGACTGATGGTCACTCTGGCAGGAGCCATGTCAACCGCTGAAATAGGACGCAGCTTAGCTCCAGCAATCCGGGAACAGAGGGTTCACGCTATCTGCTGCACAGGGGCCAACCTTGAGGAGGATCTGTTCAGCCTGATTGGTCGCCCCGACTACGAAGCCGTGCACGAGTGGAGGGAAATGAGCGCTGACGACGACGCTGTGCTTAGGGATAAGGGAATGAATAGGGTTACCGATGTGGCCATTCCAGAAGCGACTGTCCGTGCTGTCGAGAAGTCTTTGATGGAACTGTGGGAGGAGGCTGAAGCTGTTGGAGACAGTCGATTCCCGCACGAGTACCTCTATGATTTGCTGCTGCACGATGAGATGGAGTTTGGCTCAAATCCTGAATTCTCGTGGCTGATGGCGGCTGCGGACGCCAACCTTCCCATCTTTACCCCGGGATGGGAGGATTCCACCTTGGGCAGCCTACTAGCCGCCCGTGTTCTTGACTGCACTCTCAAAGGCTCTGGCATCGTCAAGAGCGGTTTGCAAGCGATGCAAGCGTTGGCCGACTGGTACCGTGAGGATGACTCTCCGACGGGAATTCTCCAGGTTGGCGGGGGCATCGCCGGCGATTTTGCCATCTCGGTTGTTCCGATGCTTAGACAAGACGCGAAAATGGATGTCCCATTTTGGTCGTGGTTTGCCCAAATCAGCGAGTCCCGTCCTTCCTACGGGGGTTACTCGGGTGCCCCACCGAACGAGAAGATAAGTTGGGGCAAATTGGATGTCGACACGCCACGCTTCGTTATCGAGTCGGATGCGACCATCGTGCTTCCTCTGCTTCTATCTGCACTAGAATAGGTCGGCATAGTCATTGATCTGCTCGGCTATGCGGAGCAGTTGGTTGTACTTGGACGTCCTATCGCTCCTAGCAGGTGCTCCGGTCTTGATTTGCCCCGCATTGGTTCCCACGGCCATGTCCGCTATCACATCATCAGAAGTCTCTCCCGATCGGTGGCTTATGACGGTGGAAAAGCCTGCTTCTCTAGCTATGCGAATGACGTCGATTGTTTCGGTCACAGTGCCGATCTGGTTTAGTTTGATGAGGATCGAATTGGTTGCTCCCAAATTGATCCCCATCATCAGGCGCTCGGGGTTGGTAACATACAGGTCATCCCCCACAATCTGCACTCGTCGGCCCTCACGCTCAGTGAACTCAGTCCAAGACTCCCAATCATCCTCACCGAATGGATCCTCGATTGAGACTATGGGGTAGGAGTCTAGCCACTTCGAGTAAAGGCGTCCTAGCTCTGCACCTGAGATTACTTGTCCGTCGATGTGGTATCCATCTCCTTGGCAGAATTCCTGCGCCGCAACATCAAGAGCGATTGAAATCTGTTCTCCCGGAGAATAGCCGGCACGTTCTATGGCACCGAGTACGTATCGGAGGCCATCCTCATTGCGCGGGAGGTTGGGTGCGAAGCCACCCTCATCGCCCACACCACCGAGTAGCCCCTCCTCTCCGAGTACCGATTTCAGCGCGTGGTAGGTCTCCACACCGGAGCGCAGAGCCTCCGGGTAGTTATCGAATCCATGGGGCACGACCATGAACTCCTGAACATCGACGTTCGAAGACGCGTGGGCTCCGCCGTTGAGGATGTTCATTTGAGGCACTGGCAGACTCCGGGGGCCGCTACCCGCGATGTGAAGCCACAGGGGGCCCTCTGCCGCTGCCTTTAGGCATGCCATGGAGGCACCTAGAATCGCGTTAGCGCCGAGGCGTGCCTTGTTGGGAGTCCCATCCAGTTCGATCAGAGCAGCGTCAATAGCACTCTGATTGGATACGTCGATACCAATCAGGGCGTTGCGGATTTCGCCGTTGGCATGGGATACGGCTCCATCGACCCCCTTTCCGGACCAATCAGTGCCGCCATCTCTCAGTTCCGTTGCTTCGTGGGTGCCAGTACTGGCACCGGATGGAACTGCTGCGCGACCTTGCAATGTCCCATTCACATAGCAATCGACCTCAATGGTCGGGTTGCCGCGCGAGTCTAGAATCATCCTCGCGGAGAGGTCGCTGATAGCGCCACTCATTGATGCGGCGACCGGCACGGGGCTTCTCAAGGTAGCGCAATGCTGCACTAAGTGTTGAGCCAACTCAGCCAGCGGGCTACTCTGCTCTGGGCCTCTGGCACCTCTAATTCGGATCTGCAGCAGCACTCCCAACATAGCTGCTCCTCTGTAGGCGAGATGGAGAACAGCTCAGCGCGCAGGAGAATTCCGTCCGCCTCTTGGAAGTTGGCACGGTTGTCATCGACAAAGCAGTGGAGAAGGTGTTTGGGATAGTGGTGGATCCTGCCTGATTCCGGACAACACAGCATCGCGCTTCGCTGTAGGAAAATCAGGGAGGCTCCGGAGTCGTGATCAATCTCATGGCCTAGGATTTTAGATCCATTCAGGAGTGCGGCGACATCGACGTTGTACCACTGTGCGTATGAGTGGGGAATGTCGAGGCCGGATACGTCGTCTAGGTACTCTTGAATCCGGAGGTGGGAGATTGCCTCCTCCTGACTCATGCACGGCCAATAAAGGCCGTCCCATTTGAATACAACCAGAGAAAACCGAGAAGGGTATTGGTTGAAAAGCGGAAGGGTTTGGCCAGAGGAATTCTCAATAACGCCGGAAAGATAGATAAATTATCCGTTTTTCGGTGGAATTCATGATGAGCGTTGACACATTAGATAGGGCGATTCTCGCTGTACTAAGGGATTCTGCAAGGGCCGCCTACGTTGAAATCGCAAAGAATGTCGGTGTCACGGAAAGGACCGTTAGAACTCGAATGCGCCGAATGGAGGAGGACGGGGTGATTCGCGGATACACAGTGCGTGAAGCTGGGATTGGGCTCAGCGCGCTCATCCGATTGAAGGTGGGGCCGGGCACCGAGATTGGGACACTCGCTGGGGAGTTCGCCGGCTGGCCTGGTGTCGAATGCGTTTTCGAGATCAGTGGTGATGCTGATCTTGTGGCTGTCGTTCATGTGGATGACACCGTCGCGCTCCGAGATCTGCTTGACAAGATGTGGTTGGCTGCTCCGGGCGACATCAGTTCGACGCAGACCGAACTAGTCCTCGAGCAGTACTGAAGTGAATGGGTACCTACGTCTTCCACTTCACCGAGCATCCGATGCTATCTGTCCTAGGGACCGTGATCCCAGCTCCCGAAAGCATCTCGTCAACTGCATCGATGAGTTCCGAGGTCGTCGCATGGGAGGGATCCCTAGGTGAGTCATCCATCCTGCCGCGATACGATACTAGGCCAGTCAGGTCGATTAGGTAGAACTCAGGGGTCCTCTCAGCACCGTATGCGTTCGCTACATCTTGTGAAGCGTCATGCAGGTATGGATATGTCATTCCCCTTCCGGCACGCTTGACCATGTTGTCCCAGGAGTCAGATTCGTAATTCACTGGATCGTTTGAGTTGATTCCAACAAACCCCAGCCTGTCCTGTCGTGCTCGCTCTGCGATGGTCTCGATTCGTGGCTCGGAACCGACGACGTAGGGGCAGTGGTTGCAGGTGAAGACGATGATGGCGCCGTTCTCGCCCATGATATCAGATAGAGTCATGCTTCCCCCGCCAATCTTGGCATTTGCATTAGGAAGCTCGAAGTCTGCTGCGTTATCGCCGGGTTCGATTCCCATAGACGTGGCCATACCACCGGGGTTCTGTGAGTGCTGTTCAATCCTTTGGAAGGAGGGAAGCCTGCCTTGATGCCATCAGGTCACGACTCTCAATTAACCGTCGTCGGGCCAATTGGTGCTGGGGCTCGATATCTAGGACCTGCCTCCATGCAAATATCGCCTTATCGAGATCGTCCCCCTCATGCAGAATCGCGGCAATCCTCAGTTTGGCGTCGATATGATGGGGGTCGGACCTTGTCGCTTCCTCGAAGTCCGACATTGCCTCGGCAACGCGTCCGAAGTCCAAGTATAGGAGACCGCGCTGGTACCATGCTTCCGAGAGGCTCGGATCGATTTCTATCGCTTTGTTCAGCGGACGTTCTGCCTGCTCGGACTTATCGGCTGCAATCATGCAGGTTCCAAGGTGCACAAGGGCCATGGTGTGCTTCGAGTTCTGCTTGAGGAGGTTCCTGAGTTCGGTTTCCGCTTCTGCCCAGTCGCCGTGATTCATCAGAATCTCCGAACGCCTCAATCGTGCTAATTCATGCTCAGGGCGGGCATTCACCAAGTGGTCCGCATCATCAAGTGCCTGAGCGAGGTCTTCGCTAAGTAGGGCTGCCGAGCAGCGGTTCAGCCTAGCACGAACGTGGTCTGGATCGATATCCAAGGTGCTTGAAAAGAAGTTTCGTGCTTCTTCTAGGCGACCCTGTCGAGCTGCGATGATACCACGGATGAAAGGTACATTGGAGTTGTTCTTGAGACGCGTTGTCGCCTCAATTGCAAGAGCGTTTGCCCGTTCTAGATTATTGGCATCGAGAGAGAGATGGGCCTCTTCGAGAGGGATCGAGGTATGATCGGGGATGAGTCTGCGAGCGCGAACGAGAGCAACCTCAGCCTCTTTATAGGTGCCTTGGTATCTGAGAGCGCGGGCGCGGCCGAGCCAAGCGAGGCCTGATTCACGGTCGTGCTCTATCGCCTTGTCGAAAGCGACGAGGGCATCGATCAGCAGCATCTGCTCATGCTTTCCAGTATTGTCCCTGTGTTCATCGGAATCCTCCAGATACAGCCTACCCCTCATGATGTGGAGAGTAGCGCTTTCCCACGATTCGTCGGGGGCCTCATCGAGGACCCTGCGAGAAGAGTCATTAGAGCCGTTACTCAGCCATAGAAGGCTTAGCTTGCCTCGGGCCTCAGGATCAGTAGGGGCTTTCTTCAGGTGTTCTTCCAGAACCTGAATGGCGGCGTCGGTCCGACTGTCATTCTCGAGGATTTCGGACTCCATCACCACTGTGTATTCACCGAGGGCGTTAGCCCGACGTATGCTTTTCAGGGCGGCTTTGGTATTGCCTTTTCCGGCAGCAAGCAGACGCGCCTGCAGTAGCCAGGCCGGTCCGTTATTAGCATCCATATCCAGAGCCATCTCGACGGATTCGAGGGCGCCTCGAACCTCCCCCAGAAGAATCTGCTTGGCTGCGCGTTCAACTAAGTCGGCAGCGCTCTCAGACTGGGAAAGGGCGGACTCGATACCTTGGTGGGCATCTCGGGCGCGCTTCGCGATATCGGTGATCTCTGATTCCTCCTCTGAGAGAGATTGAGAGGCTCCCAAGCCCTCAAGCCGCTTGCGATTCCTAGTCACCCTAGTTGGGTCATTACCATCCAGAAGGAGTGCTTGTTCCTTGAGCACCTCCATATCGTCAGGAGAGATGGCAAGAAGTCTCTCGAGGCTCCTGTCGAGATCTTCTAAGTCTCCCTTCTGACGTTGGATTTCCGAGAGGGACCTGAGGGCAAACTCGTCTTCGGGATCGAGTTCGTTGGCCCTGTGAAAGCAGTCAGCGGCCCAGTCATTCCTTTCGACCGAGTGAAACAAATCGCCCAGCCTCCTATGCTCACCAGCGGAGAGTTCGATGTCCTCTGCCTTCATCTCGGCCTCGCTCAACATTGCGGCTAGCCTCTCTGAGAGGGGTTGGAGGCCAGGGGTTATCGTCGCATCGATTTCGGGATCCCGCTCTGGGTGGTGTTTGAGGACAGCCTTGGCAGCATGGCTTGCTATAGCGCAAGACTCGCTGTTACTGATGGGGATGCCCTGATTGAAGAGGAGAGACTCCGCGGATTCCAGAGAACGGTGGACTCCAAGGAGACCGTGGACCTGAGGGGTGCCGGAGAGAATCGTATCAACTCCTCTGGAGAGGAGGTCCAACCTCTGTGAGGTCTCAGTCAAGTTTCCTTCCACGGAACCCAGTTTGTCCCTCATCCTCTCCTTCTGCCTAATTACAGACTTGTGCTTGAGCCACAGTGCGAACAAGGCCACGCCCAATACTCCGTACAGAGTGAGGATGGCCATCGTTGTGCTTTGCATCGGTCTCAGCGGGCATGAGGGACTTTTGATGGCTTCTGCTAACACCCACCAGAAGGGGTCGATTATTGGCAGGGCTATGCCCTGCCAGCAAATGGGGCAATATTACTCAATTGAGGTCGCTTGCCGAGTATGCTTGAACTCCAAGTTTCAAGGACTCCGGACCAATGGTCTTGCCGACAACCGTCACAATGCCAGCACCGGCGGCCAACTCGAATATCCTATCCGAAACCTTTCCTGCGAACACAAGACCCTGGGCACCCTCAGTGCTTGAGAGAGCCTCTCCGATGTTCTTTGCGCTAATGGGTTCCGAGCCCGAGCCATCTTCGAGAACGATGATGGCTTGATTTCGCTTGAGTCCATCGAAGAATGGGGACCAGTTCTTCACCTCATCCGGTGCTTCTAGGGAGGGTCTTCCCTTCCCGACTGAAGCATCGTCGGCCTTCTGTTCCTGGGTTCGAATCCTAGAGACGGTCTTGGAGGCGGTCTCCTTCTGGGTCAGGCACTTCGTGATCACCTTGCCCTCGAGATGCTCGACCTCGCGACTTCGTGGTGCAAGGGCGACGTGGGTAAGGGATTTGCCGAGTTTGCCGTCAATCTCCAGAAGAAGGAGCCTGCCTCCTCTGTCACCATCCATGAATGCGGTTACCATCTTCTTTGTAGCGGCTAGCTTGACCAGTTCGGGCTTGATTCCCGAGCCCATGGTCGCAATCGCGTTCTTGAATCCGAACTTCAGTAGGTTTCGAACGTCGTTGCGTCCTTCGACGATGATCAAGGCATCGGACTCCTCGACATTTGGGCCCGCCGTCATCTCAGCAAAATCGATCTCTGTGTCCAAGGTAAGCACTGACTTGACCTCATCGAGGATGTTCTTAGATTCGCCAGCGCCCGTACTCACAATTTCGAGGAGCAGTACCTTGGCGCGGTCGATGATGTGGTCCCTCTTGGCAGATTGGATGTTCTCGATCTCCTTGACTCGAATTGAGGCCTTGCCCGGCCCTACCCGGTCGATGGTCTCGAGAGCGGCGCCGATGACGGCGGCACTCACTTGGTCCAATGACGTTGAGAGTTCGATTTGCCCCTGGGTCCGGCCCTTGTTTTTGTTCAGATTGACATCGACGTGGCTGATGCGCCCAGTACTTTGCAACTTCCTGAGTTGCAGGCCCTCTCCCAGGAGTCCCTCGGTCTGACCGAAGATGGCTCCTATGACGTCCTTTCTTTGTATGTCGGTATCTACCCGGATTGTTGCGCGTATAACGTATTTTGATTCACTTGACATGTTTTCTTTTCTCCTTGCTGCTCGGCCCCAGACCGGGGCCTTGCCCCCGTTTTTCGCCAGTCTGGCGAGGGGGTTCGGATGGGCGCTAAGCGCCCGGGAATAAAGCTGAGAAGCAAACCTGCGGAGGTGAGGGGGCTTCATGAAGCCTCCTATCACGAAATTGGCCGGATTTTCGAGGCTCTCATCGACCCAGTCGTTAAGTCATGTGCCCTTCATCGGACCCTGTGGGCGGAGTCGAGCAGAACCGAAGAAAAGTCTTCTGGAGCGCTACTAGGCTTGCACTCCGGGATGGGCAGTTGTCCAATGGGGAGAAGAGGGTGCTTGTCAAACTGGCCCATGCCATGGATCTGGAGGATGACGAGCCGAAAATAATCTATGATGCCGTGGTCGAAGGAAAGGAAGCCGGGGGTGGTACGCTTCTGGACAAGAGAGAGATGAGGCTTGTTTACGGACAGGTGCTTGAAGCCATGCTGATCCACACTGACAGGTCTGACGACGTTCTAGCCCAGATTGCTAACCTGAGGAGCATGTTCCGCATCGACGAGTCCGAGCACAGAGCAATAGCTCGGAGCCTAGACCGCCAACTCGACGACATTGTTCATCGCACATTCGCTGAGGAGTTCCGCATGAGGTTGAAGGATTCAGTTGAAAGGATGGGGGAGATCTTCGACAGCGTCAATCTGCTCCCAAGGAAGGAGTAGGGGATGAGTGGCTCGGCTACTCCCCACCAAGTAGGAAACAGGGCTGGGATGTGGTAGGGGAGCCGCAGGACTGATGCGTCACCGACCTCTCACGGAGTCATGACCGAGCGTCTTCTACCATCAGATGACCCGATCTCAGAGGAGGTCCTAGAGTGGACGGTCAAGCGTGATGCACAGGATATCTCCCAACTGATGGGGTGGCTTGGAGAGACTTCGGCACGCAAGGATAGGCAGATTCTGATACACCGGGCACTTGATCTCATGGAGGAGATTCAGCACGCGCTTAGACGGTTGGACGAACTGAGGTGACTCAGTGCGCTCTCTGCTATTCGCCGGGGGACGCTCCTCGCGCATGGGTGAGGACAAGGCCCTAGTCGAGGTCGACGGGGAGGCCATGATCGCAAGGGTGTCTAGGGCACTCTCAGAAGCTGGCCTTGAGCCAATTAGAATAGCAGTTGCACGGCCAGAGGACGTGGATAGGTACGGAAGCGTGATCGATGAGAGTCTGCAGATCGAATGGGTCTTGGATGGCAGCATGTACGCTGGTCCGATCGAGGCTTTGACTGAGGCCTTGGAGGATCCTCAGTGTGAGGAGGTGCAGACCCTCCAACTAGCACCAGTAGACGTGCCTTGGGTCTCAGCAGAGCTATTCTGTTCGCTGGAGGAAGGGTTGGGGGAGGGGGATGCTCTCATGATTCCTCATGATGGTGAGAGATCGCACCCACTATTGGCCCTAATTCGTCCTCACATCGTCCTAGAAATGATTGAGGGTGGCGATAGGAGGCCGCTTCACGAACAGTTCTCTGAGTTGCAGCACTCCGTGTTGTTGGAAGATCCGGAAATGCTCCGAAACATCAACAGTCCGGGGGACCTAGGGTGAAATCTGCCCTGAGCAATACCTGTCTAGAGTCTCCGGGTATAGGATGTGCTCGATCTTCTTGACTCGTTCTTGTAGGGTGCTCTCATCATCATCTGGCTTGACCTCAACCTGCCTCTGTGCTAGTATGGGGCCAGAGTCAACCCTCTCATCAACCAGGTGGACGGTGCATCCGGTTAGGCCGACACCGGCGGCCAGAACGTCTCGGTGCGCATGCGCTCCGGGGAAATCCGGCAGCAAGGATGGGTGGATGTTGAGCAGTCGGCCCTTCCAAAGGCCAACAAACCACGGAGTCAGAATTCGCATGTACCCACTCAGAACCACCATCTCCACATCTGCTGATACCAGTTCATCGTGAACCAGCCTCTCGTGTGCCAGCCTCTGCTCAGACTTGTCCTTCTCAATTGGAAGGGGAATTCCCAAGGATCTGATCCCGTTGCTTCTGCCGTGCTCTAACCCTCCTGCAAGGGTGCTATCGGCCAGTACTAGCACTGTTCGGTGGCAGCGCTTCTCGGAGAGTTGGTACTCGAGCAGGGCTGCGAGACCGGAGCCCCCACCGGAGATCATAACGGCAAGACGTGTCGGATTATCGATAGTGGATGCGCGGGGGAGTCCGGACTCCATTCCCATGGCTCGTTGGAGCGGAGGTAGCGCTTGAGGCTTGGCAGGACATTTCCTTAAACGCCGGTTGCTGTCGGCTTTATTCGGAGTGAGTTATGGAGAGGCTGCAGACGATTGACGAGGTCGTCGAGCACTATTGCGTGTCTAGCAGTCCTGCCAAGAGCAAGTTGTACATTGGGCTCGGATCGCTCTTTCTCGTGTTCGCGGTCATTGGAATCTGGATTCCCGGATGGCCGACCGTCTCTTGGGCTGTACCGGCCGCATTCCTGTTCTCACTCTCCAGCGAGAGGATGTTTCGCATGACTCTGGCCAATCGGTACTTCGGTCCGGCCATGTTCGAGTACTACGCGACCGGGAAGACCCTGCCTCGGCATGTGAAATTCTCGATAGCAGTGATGATTGGGGTCATGACAAGTGTTTCCGCGTACTTCGTCTGGTATGTCTCGACCCGAGGAGATGGCTTTCTGTGGAATCCCTCTACATGGAACGGACCCGACCCGGGATTTGGGGCGGGTGCGATAATCCTAGTCGGTTTGATAGGTATTTGGTACGTTCAAGCCCAAGTCAATTCTCGTGATTGACGAGATTTGGACGGGCATTTTCAGTGAAACGCTTTTGCTAGATTACCTAGCGCGTCGGACGGGGAGTTGCATGGAATTCGACACTACGATTGTTAGAGGACGCAGTAAGCCGGACCCCACAACGGGAGCAATCATTCCACCACTGTACCAGACTGCGACCTACGTGCTTGAAGAGGTAGGGCGAGACAAAGGGTTCGATTACACCCGATCCTCGAATCCGACAAGGCAGGAGCTGGAGAGTCATCTAGCAGCCATTGAGGGGGGAAGTTATGCGGTCGCGTTCGCCAGCGGGATGGCGGGCGCTGACAGTTGCATGAAACTGCTAGAGCAGGGCGACCACGTGGTATGCTGTGATGATGTATATGGTGGAACTTCCCGCCTCTTCAACAAGCTGATGTCGAACTATGGCGTCCACTTCTCGTATGTGGATTCCCAGGATGCGACGAACGTGGAGGCTGCAATCAGACCCGAGACCAAGATGGTCTGGATAGAGACGCCCACCAACCCATTGCTCAAGATCACCGATCTCGATGCTGTCGGAAAGATTGCGAAGAAGCACGACTTGTTGTACGTCGTCGACTCGACCTTCGCGACACCGGTCTTCCTGAAGCCCTTGGAGTACGGTGCTGACATTGTCCTCCATAGTACTACGAAGTACCTCAGCGGACACAACCAACTTATCGGCGGGGCGGTCATCACCAACAGCGAGGGTCTTTTCGAGAAGCTGAAGTTCATCCAAAAGAGTGTGGGAGCGGTCCCCGGTCCGTTCGACTGCTGGCTGACGATATTGGGTCTGAAGACGCTGCATCTGAGGATGCAGAGGCACTGGGAGAATGCTGAGAAGGTGGCTGCGTACCTAGACGAGCATCCCAAGGTTGCCAAGGTGACATACCCCGGGCTGGCCTCGCATCCAATGCACGAGATTGCTGTAGAGCAGATGAGCGGCTACAGCGGGATGATCTCGTTCGAGTTGAATGGTGGTTTGGAGGCTGGCAAGACTCTGATGAACTCCGTGGACCTGTGCCTGCTGGCAGAGAGCCTGGGTTCGGTGGAGACGATGATAACACATCCCGCGACCATGACTCACGCGGAGGTCCCACGGGAAGACCGGCTCGCTCGTGGTTTCGGGGACGGTTTGGTGCGTCTCTCCGTTGGGGTGGAGGATGCGAACGACATCATCGCTGACTTGGAGCAAGCCCTCGAGAGGGCCTGAGAGTTATCACTCCCAGTCCTTGGGGTCCCAGCCATTATCCAATAGCCAATCGTCACTGTAGAACTTGGATAGGTAGGGGTTCCCAGCATCCGGCAGTATGGCTACGACCATTGCTACCTCGCCAGCGGCCTCCGCTGTCTCGGCAATCTCGAGGGCCACCTTGATTGCGCCACCGCAGGAACCGCCGCAGAACATTCCCTCTTGCCTCGCAAGTGCCCTGGCCCAGCGGAAGCACGTCCCGTCGTCGACCCGGTGGACCTCGTCAATTAGTGAGAAGTCGGTGGCCGAGGGAATGAAGTCCTCTCCGAAGCCCTCGACCTTGTAGGTACTGGGCTCCCCAATCGTGCCCTCCTCGAACCATTGCTTCAGAATGGAGCCCACCGCATCCACACCGACAATCTTCGGCACAGCACGGTCATTGGACTCGGCTAGTTCCTTGAGAGCCCTAGCCGTTCCAGAAATCGTTCCTCCAGTCCCCATGGTGGCAACGAAATGGGTCAGTTTGCCCTGTGTCTGCTCCCAGATCTCGGGCCCGGTCGAAAGCATGTGAGCTAGTGGGTTGGCTTGGTGTGAGTACTGGTCTGGGTACCACGCCCCGGGTATCTCCTTGGCTAGGCGTGATGCCACCTCGTAGTAGGAGCGTGGGTCCTCCTTCTCGACCGCGGTAGGGCAGACGTGCACCTCGGCTCCTATGGCCCGCAGCAACGTGATCTTCTCCTCACTCATCTTATCGGGAATGGTGAAGACGCATCGATACCCCCTCTGCGCTGCGACCATAGCCAGACCGATTCCGGTATTGCCGGAGGTCGCTTCGACAATCGTCCCCCCGGGTTTCAGTATTCCCTCCGACTCGGCTTCGAGCACCATCTGCAGTGCTATCCTGTCTTTGATCGAGCCGCCGGGGTTGCAACGCTCCAACTTGACCCAAACAGAAGAGGTCTTCAGCCCTTCAGTAAGGCGGTTGAGTCGGATTAGGGGGGTATTTCCTATCGCTGAGACGATGTCGTCGTAGGTATTGGGCGGGCCCGAGGAACCGGATGCCATGCATCGACATCAGAATCCGGGGTATGATGATGTCGCCCAAACGAGGCAAAGGCCGCTAGTGGAGGAAGAGTCTGGTTCCCGTGAGGACCATGGCCATGCCATGTTCGTCGGCGGCCTCAATCACCTCGTGATCGCGGACAGATCCCCCTGGTTGGACGATGGTCGAGACTCCAATCTCATTGGCAACGTCGATTCCGTCGCGGAACGGGAAGAAGGCATCTGAGACCATCATCGAGCCCTCGGCCCGCTCACCCGCCCTGCGAGCCGCTATCCTAACCGCCTCCACCCTGCTGGTCTGGCCGGGGCCGACGCCCACGGTGGCGCAACCCGCCTCCGTTCCAGCAACGAGGATGATTGCGTTGGACTTGACCTCGGCCAGCACGGTCGAGCCAAAGCGGGCGAGCGTCATTCCAGAAGTGTCCACCTGTTTGTCAGTGACGCATTTAACCCCGTCCCAGTCAATTCTGGGCGGGCCCTGAATCTGGGCAAGCCATCCCCCCTCGACCTGCCGCATTCTGACCTCATCAACTCGCTGCTCCATTGGATCGAGGGTCATCATCCTGCGGTTTTTCTTCGCAGACAGTGCCTCAAGAGCCTCGGGCTCGTAGCCGGGAGCAATCATGCACTCGAAGAAGTGGTCACCGATGGCATCGGCAGTCTCCTTCTCGACGGTTCTGGTAAATGCGATGACGCATCCGAAGGCGCTCTCGGGATCGCTGGCTAGTGCGTTCTCCCACGCCCCGACCTGGGTCTGGTCAACAGCAGCGCCGCATGGGTTTGTGTGCTTGATGATCACGCAGGCATGAGGTTCGCCAGCGCATGTCAGGTCCAGGGAGCGAGCGAGCCTGAGCGCTCCGTCCAGATCGAGGTAGTTGTTGTACGATAGCGGCTTGCCTCCGTGCTGAACCGCGGCAGCAAGGCCGGACGGGGGTCCGGCAGCGGGGTAGAAGGCGGCCGGCTGGTGAGGGTTCTCCCCGTAGCGCAGCTCCGTGAATCTGCCGGATGCGACATGCAGCCTAGAGGGGACTATGCCTTGAGCGAACCTGTGATCGAGTTCGCTGGAGATAGCGGAGTCGTAGGATGCCGTGCTCTGGTATGCCTCCAAGGCAAGGGTTCGCCTCGTGCTGAGATCGACCCCCGACGGTTCGCCGTCGGATTTCGATAGGGAGGAGAGGGTGCTCCGATACTGGTCGGGATGGGTCAGCACGATCACATCGACGTGGTTCTTGGCAGCCGAGCGTATCATGGTCGGACCACCGATGTCAATCATCTCGATCAGCTCGGCATCGCTAGCCGGGGGGTTGCGCGCCGCGGTTGCCTCGAAGGGGTAGAGGTTGACGCAAACGAGGTCTATTGTCCCGTAGCCTAGTTCTGAGAGGGTGGCCATGTCATCCTCATGATCCCTACGAGCGAGAATGCCCCCGTGGACAGCTGGGTGAAGCGTCTTGAGGCGCCCATCGAAGACCTCCTGGTGGCCGGTGTCCTCGCTCACTTCCACGACTTCCAATCCCGACTCCCTGAGTGCGCTTGCAGTTCCTCCTGTGGAAAGTAACTCCCAGCCCATTCCGTCGAGGGCCTTTCCTAGGTCCTCGATTCCAGACTTGTCCCAGACGCTCAGCAGAGCTCGCGGCGACACCATGTCGATGCGTGAGTGCGGCGGACTTGAATGGTTCGTGTCTACTGCCCTAGTCGCCTCGGGCTGAGATGACCTGATCGATTCTGAGCATGCTCATAGCTGTCTCAGAAGCGGACACGAGCGAGTTCTCGATGACAGAACGGGGATGCCAGACTCCATCGACTTGCCAAGTCTTACCGTCCGGGGAAATTCCCACGGGAGCTTCTCCCCCCCTTGCAGCGGCTCGGAGCTCCAACACGCAATCCAGAGGGTCGTTACCTCCGTTTTCCGCCAAAGTCGCTGGAACCGTCTCGAGAGCCCTAGCAAAGGCCTCCATGGCGAGCCTCTCTCGGCCGCCCTGGGCCTCCGATGCACTTCTGACCGAGTGTGCCATCCTAGCGTGGATTGAGCCCGCCCCAGGAAGCAGCTCCTCATCGAGTGCCAATGAGGTTGCCCTTAGGGAGTCATGCAGCCCTCTGATGGCCTCCTCGGTTCCAGTCTCACCGGCCCCACCGACCTCTATGGTAACGATGGCCGGATTCGGGCAGCCCTCAATGCGAATCACGTCCTCTACGCCGTCCGAAGCCTCGCGCCGCTCCCATGTGAGATGGCCACAGCGACCGAGGTCTGATTCCTCCAAATCCAATGGCGAGTCGACGATCCTTGCACCTAGGGCATCGGATGCATTTCGTATCTCTCTAGAATCCAACTCGCCAACTGCGAGTATGCTCGAGTCCGCTAGGTGGTGAAGGATGTCCCTGTCAATCTCCCCGGAGCAGAGAATCGCCCCTGCACCGCTATCGATGATGCTCCGGGCTATTTCCCCCCTGCGCTCCTGCTCAGCCTCGATGAATGAGTCGAGTTCGCCGGCATTGGTGATCTTGATCTCGACGTCCCTGGTGAGTTCCCTGATCTTGAGATCCCCATCGAGGCATGCGATCTTGGCATCGCTCAAGTCGTTGGGGAGGTCGTCCATGATAACCCGCCTGTTGACGATGATGCCCCTAACCAAACGCGAGTCGCGCAGGCCCCCTGTACCCGTCTTGTGCATGGCGACATGCTCCGCGGCTGCGCCCTCGCGATTCTCCGAGACAATGGAAAGCGCCTCGACGATCATCGGGGAGAAGTGGTCCAGCGCGGCCTCGGCGCCCTTGCCGCGCAGCGCGGTCTCGGCAACGGCCACCAGCGAAGTCTCATCCGGCTCTCGGGAATCGTCATCCATCTGTTCACGTGCCGCCTCGAGGGCTAGGGCGTAGCCGTCAATGAGGGTAAGCGGGTGGAGCCCCTTGCGAAGCAGGGTGTTGGCCTCAATAAGCAGTGAGCCGCAGATCAGCATGGTGGTGGTGACTCCGTCGCCGCAGTCCTCCTCCTGGGAGTTGGCCATCGAGACCATCATCTTGGCCGCTGGGTGCCTGACGAGGAGCTCTGCGACTATCTTGGCACCGTCGTTCGTGACCGCGGTCGTACCGTCGGTCTTGTACAGCATCTTGTCGAGTCCCCTTGGCCCGAAGGTCGGCTTGAGCAGATCGGAGAACACACGCGCGGCTACGATCAGCTTCTCCTGGACCTCGGTCCCGGAGGTGACTTTGGTGTGCTCTGGGGTGATGGTGACCTTCGGTCGGTCTGGCCCCTCGCTCATGGGCCGTTCGCGGCGAGGAGTCGCCATGAATGCTTTGAGCGACGAATTCGTCAGGTGCTCGAGCCAGATGTGCGAATATCTATGGCAGAGCGGAGTGGCGAATCACACATGCGAAGGTGGCTGTCAGGGGCTCTGGGGGCGGCCTTTCTACTAGCAGCGAGCCTAGTCGCACCACTGGCTTCGGCACAGGAGCAGATATTCCCCTCCATCAACCTGGACTGCCTCGAGGCGGAGATTGAGTTCCAGTTCTCCTCGACCACGGACAGTGCCGTGGTCCACTGCACCGTGGAGAATCCGACCGCGTATTCAGAAGACGTCTCGATTGGGTACGATACCGCTTCTATCGACTCCGATGGCCCGAGTTCAATTACCGTGGAGGCGGGGGGAGAGGAGGATTTCGAAGTAATCCTGGTCGCGGACAAGAGTGCCGAAGTCGGCACTTACGAATTGGTCGTCTCCGCGCAGGTAACGGGTGCGGCGGGAGGGATTCCAGTCGGTTTCATCACCAATAACGAGACGTACTCTCTGGACGCCATCGTACCTGAGTTCATCGATTGCGGGGTTTCGTACAGCCCGGGGTCATTGACGGTGGATGCTGGGGAGGAGGCGTCCTTCAGCGCCTCGTACTCCTGCGAGAGCAACAGGGACCAGAGTCTCAAGGTGGAGTTGCACCTAGTGAGCGGGGGGGCGAGTCAGGAGGGGATGTGGGCCTCTGGGTTCAATGACATTAGCGAGGGGGCTTGCGAGGTCCAAATCTCCAACGGCAACGGAATGAGGAATTGCCAGTTCCTACTGACGACCCCCGAGAACCTCGCAGACGAGTGGGTAGGATGCCTCGTAGTCATCGATGAGCGAACGGTTACCGCGCAATCGTGCCAGCAGGAGGATTCGTTGACGTTGACGGTGAACCCCAAGGAGGCAAGCGTGACCGACGTCGGCTTCGGTCAGAATGGCACCCTCCTCGAGGACCTCGGTATCTCAGAGGACGAAGAGGCTTACGTGATTGGGGGGTCGGCGGCTCTGGTTCTGCTGATCGTGGTGGTCACAGTCGTCCTCAGGAGAAGGGGCTAGGCTATCCCAGGACATTGACCATCCAGCGGACGCTGATGGCTGAAACAGCAGCCAGTGCTACGGATGGGGCTGATTCGAAGCCGAAGGCGGAGGTGAATGCCAGATACAGCACCAGCGTCAGGACGACAAGCAACGAGGCGTCCCAAACGGTGGTGCGATCGAAACCGGATTGGTCGAGGATGTGGTCTCGCTCGCGAATCGCCATGACCGCCAGGGTGAGGGTGCCGAGTATGATGAGGTGGCCGACCAGCCAACCGGCGGTTTCGCCGAAAGTCGAGATTATGTCGTCTTGGAATCCCCTCAGCACTATGGACGCTAGGTCAATCACAAAACGAGCGGGGAGCGCGCGATTCTTGAATTTCGCGTAGGGGAGGTCAGCGTTAGTTTCCGTACGAATCTCAAGGCAACGAAGATAGCACTTCGATTGTCTCCCTCACCATCCTTTCCTTGTCGAATCTCCTTTCGGTCGTTTCCCTAGCGGCCTTGGACATCGAGCTTCTGAGAGCGGGGTCGGTTCCCAAGCGACGGATTGCGGTTATCAGCTCGTCGAGTCTTCCGGGGCTGATGAAGATGCCATCGTGGTCATTCGTGATCACATCCGTGTTCCCCCCTATGTGCGATGCGACGGTCGGAAGGCCGTGAGCCATGGCTTCCAAGAGAGCCAGGGGCAGGCCCTCGTATCGGATTGTGGGAATGAGATAGATGTCGGCGGAGGAGTAGATTCTGGAAAGCTCCTGGTCATCCACCCTGCCATGAAAGGTTACTCTATCGTTGAGTTCGAGATTGTCAACGAGGAGGCGCATTTCATCGAGATAGGCGCCGGTCCCAACCAAATCCAAGTGAAGGTCGAGTTCAGAAATCTCGGCGACCGCCTTGATGGCTAGGTGGAATCCCTTTTCCCTCTCCGCTCTGCCTGTGCAGAGGAGGCGCAGGTTCCCATTTCCGGTTGTTGGCTCACGACGTTCGGGAAGGGTGATTCCATTTTCTATTACTCTGACCTTGTTGTGGGAAAAGAGGCGGAAGTCCCCCTCTAGGGTTGGGGAAACCAGTATGATGTTGGATGAGTTTCTCCTCATCGGCATCTCCCACATGAGTGTCCTCCGAATCATAAACATGGGAGTCAGAAGCAGCCAGTGCCAGTATCTCGGTCTCCTGTCTGCAGAAGACAGGAAGGAAAGCAGCCCCGTTCTGAAAGAACCATGGCAAACGACGGTTATTGGGATGTTTCTCCGCTTGGCCCATGAAATCACACCCAATGCCGCGAATTCGTTGCTATGAATCACATCAATAGGGTCTTCACGATGGATCTCTTCTATGATCTTCTTGGATGCCTTGAACCAGGATCTCGACAGCCTCCTGGGTCTGGAAGGCGACAGGAAATGTACAATGAACCCGGATTGCTCCTCCTTGAGAATCCCGCCGGGGTGTGCGGTGGTGAGAACGGTCACTTTGTGGCCGAGTCGCACGAATCCCTCGCATAGGTCGATGCATTGCCTCTGAAAGCCCCCGAATCCGTGAGATAGGGTGGAACGGGTCATTACGAGGATGTGCATATCAACAGTCAAAGTGAGAGGATTGAGAGTTATAGGCATATGCGTAATGCGTCATCCGATGTGTGAAAGATGATTCATGGCAGAGGACTTGGCTCCATTACGAACTGGGAAAGTGAAATGAGATGGTCACTCTCGCCCCATCAGGGCTGCGACTGATGGTAGAGGTTGATGCGTTCCTAATCGGTGCTCCGAAGGCTGGAACCACGTGGCTTGGCCATGCACTGGATCAGCATCCCGGAATCTCCCTTTCAAACCCGAAGGAGCCTAACATTGTCGCCTCCCACAAGGGTACCTTTCTCCGCGTGGAGGACGAGCCTGATTGGTCGAAATACGAGGGGTGCTTCAGCAACGAGGGTTTGAGGCTGGATGGCTCTGTCCACACCTTCGCATGCCCCATGGCCCCTCAGAGGATACGCGACAGGTTTCCCGATGCTCGCTTCATACTGTGCCTACGGGAGCCGGTATCCAGGACTGTGAGTCATTGGAATATGGTAAGGAACAATGGGGCAGACCTAGAGAATAACGCAGACTGGGCTGATTTCCAAATTGCATGGGCTGACGAGCGCCTGAGGGCGGACTCGATGTACGGCACCTCGATGCAGAGGTGGTTGGAACACTTCGATTTGGATCGGTTTCTCTTTGTCGACAGTTCTCGTCTAAGGGGAGAGCCGCTGGATGTTCTGCGAGAGACAGAGGGTTTTCTGCGGCTGGACGTGGCAGAGTACGACCTCGACTCATCTAGGCATTCCAACAGCGCTGCGACCAGGAGGCCAATGACGGGGTTCGGCAACTTCGTCGGTGGTGCATTCTCCCTCATTCCCAACGCGGTCAAATCACCCCTCGTGAGATACCTGCAGAAGAGGGACCTGAATATCTACAAATTACCCATGCTAAGCAAAAAGGGGGCTGTTTTTCCATTGGATGACAGTCACTACCTGACTTGTGGGGGGGAGTTGAGTGATGAGCTCGATCTGTTCGAGTCCCTGACCGGATTCAAGACCGTGGTGTGGAGAGACGAGATTAGTCGTCGAATAGATGGACAATCCGCAGTCTCTGAACACTAGGCAACATTACGCGGTGTTCGAAATCACCCTTGGTGCCTTCACTGGGATTTGACTCATGGCCCATAACCGAACTTCCCCAGAGTCTCTGAATTTCGTTCGGCAAAGGCCCTCAGGTCTTGGTCTTCCTTGTAGGCGAATGCCCGACTCGGGTCCATTGACTCCGTGAGGATAGAGAGGAGGTTTGGATCCTCGGGCGCGGAGATATACTCGAGGATATTACCCAGACTGGCTTCGGGTTCAGTGAGGAGTTCCTCGTAACGGATCTCCAATATGCCATCCCTCCCTTCGAGGGCGGCTCGCTCGACAGACATCTGCTCAGCCCAGAACTCGAATGCGTTGCTAAGGGTAGCAGCCCGTTGCCCCCTCCTAATGGGTGATTTGCTCGATCTCCATCGGTACTGCGGCAGCCACTTCTCGAACCTGCTGCTGGCGTGGGCCCAATGTCGGCTGCTCCGATTCTTGAGGCTGGCTGCGACATCGACACCGTGTCGCACCACTCGAATAATCTTCATCTCAGGCCAGATAGACTGCCAAAAGGACAGTGCGGGCCCATTTCTTGGATCCTTCCATCCCCAGGGGCAATCGAGGTCGAGAAGCCCGTTTCTGAGGGTGCGTCCAGAGAATTTCCGACTGGACCTACTGGATACTCGGACCCTCAGGTACTGCTCGACGTTCTCCCGGGCTGGCTCGAAGTCAACTAGTTCGGCAACCGCGCTCGGTCGAGCCCAATCGGCCCCTGCATTGGAGTAGATCCACTTGTTCAATCCTATGAAGAACTTCGACTCATGGTCCGATTGGAGGTCTTTTCCCATTAGCACTCCTGACTGGTCCAATAGACGCGATACTAGGCTCGTACCGCTGCGATGCATGCCAATAACCACGATTGGATTGGTCCCCTGAGGCCCGTCGGCCTGCCCAATAGTGGTCACACGCCTCCGCAGCGGTGGGTATGTTAAGTCCTAACTGGAGAGAAGAAGCAATAGGGTTCTGAGTTAGCGTTAGTGCATGGCATTCAGCATCGGCGAGGCGGACGCGGCCTGGCTGCTATCCCTCACCGATTTGCCCGAACTGAGCTCTATGGCCGCTCTGGAGGGTGGTTGGGCTAACACAAACTCGCTGCTGACTCTCGGTGATGGCTCCAAGGTCGTGCTGAAGGCCTGGAATGCCAACACGGTGGATGATGTGGCTCTTGTCGTTGGGCGCCACTGCCACCTGGATTCGCACGGAATTCCGACGCCCGTGCCAATCGAGCTCGATGGTGGGGGCATGCACGCCGAACGGAGAGGTGTGGGTTGGACGCTGCTGCCCTACTTCGAAGGCGGTCTGCTCGGCTCGGATGCGGATTCCCTCAGAAGCCTCGGCGAGGTGCAGGCGAGGATGCACCAAATCCCCGCCATTGACTGCTTTCCAGAGATCTACACGATGGGCTTCGAGTTCTTCGACGAGGTCTTCGCGCTAGCAGGGGACCGTGATGATTGGTCGCCATTCCTAGACCTGCTCAGGGACGAGTCGGCTTCGCTCAAGATGCGGTTTCCAGAGGGCCTTCCCAAGGGGGTCCTCCATGGAGACCTCTTCCCTGACAACGTGATTGGGAGCGGCGGCTCGGTCGCTGCAATACTGGATCTCGAGGAGGGTTGGGTTGGCCCGTGCATCTTCGACCTCGTGATGTCGTTCGTCGGATTCGGATGGGAGGGGGGGGAGCCGCGCGAGGAGCGTTGGCGAGCTTTGGTCGAAGGGTATGAATCGGTGAGGGGGATTTCCGAGGAGGAGCGTGTTGCATTGCCAGCCATGCACCGGTACGCCACACTAGCGATCGCGGGCTGGCGTTATTGGAAGCACAACCTGAGCCAGCCCGACCCCTCCCTGTCTGGCCGTCATTCCGAGATGGTTGATAGACTCGATGTCGAGTTCGACTTCATGGGGGCCTTCGACTGACTGGCGTCGTTCACTCGGTTAACGTGCGTGCAGAGGGCGGGGTGCCCAAGATTCCCGCGGGTGCGGCAAGGCTGGGAGCGGAGGGGGTCGAAGGCGACAAGCAGAACGACCTGCGCCACCACGGAGGACCCCTGCGCGCAGTGTGCATATACTCGCTTGAGATCATCGAGGCACTGCAGGAAGAGGGGCATCCCATAGGCCCGGGAACAACGGGCGAGAACCTCACGATCAGCGGGCTTGACTGGGATAGCCTGCGAGTGGGGGATGAGATGCGGGTAGGCGGGGCCCTGATTCGTCTCACTGCCACCGCACCGCCTTGCAATACCATAGCGGAGTCATTCGCCGGGGGCGAGATCGGGAGGATCCTCGAGGAGAGTCGCCCTGGGTGGTCTAGGTGGTACGCCTCGGTCATTGAGGAGGCAATCGTTTCCGCCGGGAATTCCGTGAACACAGTTATTACATCAGATAATTAGGGCATTTCGTGATGATGAGCACGCCTGGAAGCAGAATCGGCTTCTTCCAAAGGATTGGAAGGGGCTGGAAGATGACTAAGCTTGGAATGGCCGTGGTGAGGGCAGACCCGGAACTGATGGTCTACACCCTCCTTTCGGCGGTCTTCTCGATGGTGGCTGCGGTGGCGGTCATTTCGGGATCCATTGGGCTCGAGGCAGTAACCGATTCCGAAGCCGCAACGGCCCAGGAAGAGGACCTAGTCACCGCCGCGCATCTGGGTATGGCGTTCGTGGGCTATCTCGTCATATCCGTAATCACTGTTTTCTGGAACGCCGCGATTATCGCGAGCGCGTACGAGCGCCTCACTGCCGGGACCAATCCGAGCTTCTCCTACGGAATCAAGCAGGCAACGAAGTGCCTCCCGCAGATACTTGTCTGGGGGGTGATCTCCGGTACGGTCGGTATGTTGCTGAAAGTCCTAGAGGGGGTTGCGCGCGATGGCGATTCGCCCAATCCGCTTCGAATCGTGGCCGGTCTGGCCACGTTCGTTATCGGAGTGGCCTGGTGGATGGCGACCTTCTTCATCGTCCCGATTCTAGTCCTAGAGAGGGCCGGGGTCCTCGACGGGATGAAAGAGAGCCCCAAACTGTTCAAGGAGACCTGGGGGGAGGACGTTGGCTCCCACATGGGAACTGGTATTCTCCAGGGCATTGTCATCTTGCTATTTGTGTTGATAGCTCTCCCCCTTATGTTCCTCGGCGAAGCCGGAGGTGTGTTGGCAGTGGTGATAGTCTTGCTTGGAATCGGGCTTTCCGTACTGTTCTTCACCACCGTCGAGTCGGTGAACAGGGCGTCTCTGTTCTACTACGCCAAGACCGGGGAGATTCCCCCGATGGCACAGAAGGTCGGCATCGAGTTCTGACGGGGACCCCCCGAGCATCGAGTTCGCCATCGTGAAATACGAAGGGCGGCACAGAACGGCCCCGAGCAGAGGTACCCGAGCGGTCAAAGGGGCTGGGATGAGGTCCCAGTGCGTAGTGCTTCGCAGGTTCGAATCCTGTCCTCTGCACCAATCTCCNANCCTAGTGGATGACGATCCAGNCTGCGACGGCGAATAGGGAGATCCCCATCGCCCTGTTGAGCTTGGCTGCTGACTCCGGGGTGCTGAAGGCCCTCCTCAGCAGGGTTCCGAATACCGCCCAGGTGATGACTGCGGGCAGACCGAAGACCAGGTTCAGCAGCACNAGCATCGCCTTGGCGGNGAACCCNGNCCCGAACAGGGCTCCNAACGATGTCATCAGAACGAGGAAGTGGATCCAGGCCTTGCCGTTGACCAACTGAAGNGNGANNCCCGTAATNGNNCCCAGTCGTTCGCTGTCCTGCTCCTCCTCGNCAAGNGGGNTCGCGGTCGCCAGCTTGTACGACAAGTAAGCGATGTANGCNGCTCCNANNTAGGTCAGCAAGTCGAAGTAGGANTCGTTATCCTCGATGAANACGGTCGCGCCGCCGACGAAGAGNCCNAGGNNCGACCANCCTNTCGCCATNCCAGCNATNAGGGGNAGGGTCCCNCGCAAGCCGTGCTGGGAGCCGTGNGCNGCNCACANNACGTTATTGGGNCCNGGNGTGAAGCACATNGGGANGATGAAGGCGAGGGTTGCGACGAGGAGGACNGTGTCCATGGCAAGACCTCAGGGCCTGTTCCCCAGGGNGGCTTCGGCNNCTCCNAGNGCTTGGTCNATATCGGCCCACAGNTCCTCGACATCCTCTATTCCAACGCTCATCCTGACGAAGCCGGGCACCACNCCCGCCTCCATGCGNACCTCCTCNGGAACGAACATGTGGCTCGTGTTGAACGGGCACTCGACCAGNCTCTCCACCCCACCCAGGCTCGTGGCTTCGAANACCACCTCCAAGGATCTGACGTATGCCATTGCAGCCTCNTCGCCCCCCTTGACCACGTAGGAGAGCATGCCGGTCCCCCTCGGAACGATCCTCTGGGCCACTTCGTGGTCNGCGAAGCTGGGCAGNGAGGGNTGGTTCACGNNCTCGATCATCGGGTGGNCCTCGAGCCTCCTCGCNAGTTCCGAGGCGTTGGCGGTGTGGATNGGCATCCTNGCGTGGAGGGTTCGCATGCCGCGCTCGAGCAGGTAGCACATGTGGGGGTCNGCCGCGCCTCCGAAGCGGGTCTTGAAATGGAAGGCCTGCTTGATNAGATCCGCCCTTCCCACCACGAATCCAGCAGTCAGATCNGANTGNCCGTTCAGGAACTTGGTCCCGGAGTTGATGACCAGNTCGAAGCCCATGGAAATCGGCTTGCACGCCCAGGGGGTGGCGAAGGTGTTGTCCACTATGGAAATCAGGNCGTGCNTCTTGGCCAATGCTGCAANNGCCTCTAGGTCGCACACCTTGAGGACCGGATTGGTAATCGTCTCGACGTAGANGATCTTGGTNTTCTCCTTGATAGCGGCCTCGTAGGAAGAGGGGTCCCTGATNTCGGCCATCGTCACCTCGATCCCGTAGCGCGGAAGCTCGGAGGTCATCAGGCCGTAGGTTCCGCCATACACNTCGGCNGANCTGACCATGTGGTCGCCCTGGGANAGTATGGAGAACAGGGTGGAGGATATNGCGGCCATNCCNCTGGCGAAGGTCTCNCCGTCCTCCGCACCCTCGAGGGAGGCNACCTTGGCCGAGACGGCCTCGGAGTTNACGCTCGAGTAGCGGCTGTACAGGAGGGTGTGATGNCCGCCTTTGGAGGCCCACTCGCTGTATCTGTCATCAGTCAGCTTGTATGTGGAGGCGAGGAAAGCCGGNGTGGTGACNGAGCCCTCGATATTCTGGGTTCCGGACCAAACCGCCCTCGTGTCGAAGCGCCTNTCACCGTATTTGTCCTCCATGGGNCCGGATTGACGGGNCAGTCATAACCATGCTCATTGCAGTCCTATTGCNGCCAANACCGACTCCATATTGGCATCGATCACAATGGGGTTGGCCCTCGCNTTGTCAATGGCGNTCTCGGGGTCCTTCANGCCNTGTCCNGTGACNGTGACCACAACNGTNGAGCCCTCGGNGATGTCACCACCGGCGTAGCTCTTGACGATCCCNGCGATNCCCGCNGCCGAAGCNGGTTCGACGAAGATNCCCTCNGNACGNGCGAGCATCCGTTGCGCGTCGAGGATCTCGTCGTCGCTCACCGTGTCAATCNCNCCTGANGACTGCTCNGCAGCCTNGANTGCCTGCTTCCAACTGGCTGGGTTGCCTATCCGGATGGCTGTGGCGATGGTCTCGGGCACTCGNACCNCCTCCCCNCTCACGATCGGGGCCGCTCCCTTGGCCTGCCANCCCATCATNCGCGGCAGNTTGGTGGNCTCGCCTGCGGCATGATACTCGTTGTAGCCCATCCAGTAGGAGGTGATGTTNCCNGCGTTGCCGACGGGCAGGAAATGCATGTCCGGCGCTTCGCCGAGAGCGTCGCAGACCTCGAATGCGGCNGTCTTCTGNCCCTGGATCCTGAAGGGGTTGATGCTGTTGACCACCTCGATGTCATCCCTCTCGCCCAANTCCCTGACCANTTCGAGGGCATCGTCGAAGTTGCCCCTGACCTCGAGGGTCCTCGCGCCGTGGATNAGCGCCTGTGCCATTTTGCCGTAGGCGATCTTGCCCTCGGGAATGAGCACCACGCAAGTCATCCCCGCGCGGGCTGCGTAGGCCGCAGCCGAAGCGCTTGTGTTCCCGGTGCTNGCGCAGACGATGGCNCGAACGCCCTGCTCGGCCGCNTTGGAGACGGCCATGGTCATNCCCCTGTCCTTGAANGACGCAGTCGGGTTCAGGCCCTCGAACTTNACGAGGAGGCGNAANCCCCCGCCGAGGGCTTGGACGATGCCGGGNGCCTCGATCAGCGGGGTGNNNCCTTCGTNCAGCGAGATGANGGGCGTGGCATCCGTGACGGGGAGGAAGTCGCGATAGCGNTGAATTACGCCACTNCCNGNCATGAGNCNCCCTGACAGCATTCCNCCAAGAACCTGCCCGATTGAACGTGTGCAGTTATTGCCGAACNNCNNCNCGANGGNCGTTGTGGACCCTCAGNTGTACTACGCNGCNGGCATGGGGGCCTANGTCATGGTCGTACTCTTCGCNACCAAGNTTCCCTACGACAAGATGGTCGCCCGAGGCNTGGAGGACATNNGNGCAGTCTANTACAATAGGAAGATNGTTCACATGCTNGCCGGNGGGGTCGGCTCNTTCTGCGTGCCGATCCTGTTCACGGACTACTGGTACCCCCTTGTGTGCGGGATACTGCTGACCATCCTCACCTTCGCAGCCCANCANAGTGGCAGGAGGATGTTCTGGTTCCAGACCGANCAGAACCAGAANGACGTCAAGTTCACCNTCATGTGGTGGGNTTCGATCACGCTNATCTGGNTGCTGGTGGGNGACCCCTGGCTCGCAATCATCCCCTCNCTGTTCATGGCCTTCGGCGACGGCNTCACCGGGGTGGTTCGCAACCTAGTGATTCGNGAGCGCTCGAAGAGNCCGNTNGGGAACGTGTTCATGTTCATCGTCAGCGCTCCNATGGGATGGTTCGTNGCNGANNTGGGNGACCCGTCNATTCCNGTCTGGGGCCTGATAGCCGCCNCTGTGGCCACATTCGTCGAGCGCTACGANTTCGGGCCGATAGACGATAACATACTCATCACGGTATTCGCGACGATCGTNCTACTGATCGGCATCGAGNTNGGGCCCATCCTCTGAGCCNANCCANCCCGCGACCGANAGGCAGACGGCGACCACCGGGCCTATGGNGANGGCGAAGAGNACCGTGCCNAGGCCGAATGTNCCACCCAGCAGGTATCCGACNACCAGCACCGAGANCTCGATGNCGATTCGNACTCTGCCNATCGGGATTCCCGTCNCCCTCTGNATGCCCGTCATCCAACCATCCCTGGGNCCNGGNCCGAGGTTGGCGGTGAGGTACATGCCNCTTCCAATGCCNATCAGCAGGACGCCCANNGATGCCTGNAGNAANNNNANGNCTTGGCTCTCGGGNGTNGAGAGCAGNGGCACCATNACTTCNATGGCNACNGCNATAATGATGGCGTTCAGGATGGTCCCCACGCCCGGCCTCTCCTTGAGCGGGATCCACAGGAAGAGGACTGCGACGCTGACGAGGAAGGTGGCNTGGCCGATAGTCCAGTCTATGTTGACGGCGATTCCCTGNGCGAGCACNGTCCATGGGGTGTTGCCGATCCCAGCTGCGATCAGNACGGCGTCNCCGGTGCCGAAGATCCACTCGCCCAGAATCAGTATNGTGAGNGTCGACANCCTCGGTTTGGTGGACATNGGGTCNTCGGCGCTCCACCANGCGGTGGGGACCTNCTTCGCGGGGCGCAGGAAGGACAGCGCGCCCATCGGGCAGCGCTNGAGCACTCAGCCTTCAACCCAACCGGCNTAGTCGTCGGTNGANNCCGCCNNCCAGANGNCGATCTGNGGCGTCTGNNAGGGGTGCTCGCTNAGGATTGCCNCCANCAGATCGTCCTTCTTGGNCTCTGAGGTCTTGATCTGNACNCGCCACTCCTCCGCGCTCTGNGTGGCCCCTTCCCANGAGTANACCGAGGTCACTCGGTTCCTCTGCACGCANGCAGCCAGCCCCCCCTCGACCAGNGNGGCGGACCACGCTCCGACATGCGGCTCGAGCCANTCTCCNGGAAGCGTGGTCTGGACGATCCAGACGGNNCNGGNCATGNGGGCTCGTGGGGCTTGCCACGAATCAACTAGATGCATAGTTTGAATGCTATGGCTGNCATGGCCCGTCCGGTTAGGGCATGGAATCGTGGGAAGGGCCNATCGANACCGGCGANGTGCCCTCGGACGGGTCGNATTTCGATGTGATCGTGGTCGGCGGNGGACCGTGTGGNGCCGCNGCNGCGGCATACAACGCCATGAACGGCTGCAAGGTCCTGCTCNTGGAGAAGGAGGTCTGGCCCCGGGACAAGNCCTGNGGAGACGCGGTGGGGGGAAAGTCGCTNANCCACGTGGAGGAGCTCGGGGTGAAGGCGATGATCGAGNCCACGCCCTACTTCCGNGTNGACTCGATAGTCTTCNGCAGCGCCAACGGCANTACGGTTCGGGTAATGCTGCCCAAGGAGGAGTTCGAGAAGAAGATGGCCGGATACGCCTTGCCCCGNGTGCAGTTCGACTACATGATGTTCAAGCGCTCGNNCGAACTGGTCCNAGGGGCCGGGGGCGCGGNGATNCAGGGCTTCGGTGTGACNGAGGTCNGCNTCGAAGACGGGCGCGTCACGGGCGTGNCCGGNCGATTCGGNGGNAGGAACTCNACCGAGCCCGAGATCTCGTTCCNGGCCCCCCTGACNATCGGGGCNGGGGGCTACAACTGCCCGGTGGCAAANACGGTCACCGAGGTAATCCACGGNGAGCCGATGCGTGACGATGACCACTACTGCGGCGCTTANCGGGAGTACTGGGAGGGCGTCGGGGGCTTCGAGGGCAGCGAGGGGCCCATAGAGATCCACTTCNTCGATGAGGTGATTCCCGGCTACTTCTGGATCTTCCCGGTNANGGAGGGNNTGGTCAACGTCGGCATAGGCATGGTGATCTCCGAGCAGCGCAAGCAGAAGGGAATCAAGAAGTCGCTCAAGCAANTGCANAAGTGGGTCATAGAGGAGCATCCGNAGTTNANGGNCCGNTTCGANGGCGCCCGGNTCGTNCCGGGCTCCCAGAAGGGCTGGCAGCTGCCTTTCGGCTCACCGAGGAAGANCCCNCCGTCCTNCCAGCCCAGGCGTTCGGCGACCGCGGGGGCNATGTGCGTGGGCGANGCAGCGAGCCTGGTCGACCCGTTCACCGGCGAGGGGATAGGCAACGGCCTCGTTTCCTCGAAACTGNCCTCCNAGCACTTCGACAAGGACGCNCACTCGNNGGGCTTTCCCGAAGNGGCCGCAATCGCCTACATGGAGGAGNTCTGGGGGNNGCTCGGCAAGGAGCTCAGCAANTCATACAGGCTGCAGAAGTGGGTNAAGAGGAAGTGGCTCATGAACTGGTTCTTCGGAAAGGCCTCGCGCAAGGAGGAGNTAGCAGACATGTTAACGGGCATGATAGCAGACAAGGAGGCGTCCAAGGCGCTATGGAGCCCGTGGTTCCTCGCCAAGACGCTGCTCCTTCCCTGAGGTGAATCGATGACCGGCCCGCTAGACGAGTCCCTAGATGGCATGGAGGCCGTCTTCCTCGACCTCGATGGGACCCTGTACCTGGGTGATGAGCTCGTCGATGGGGCGCTGGGTTTCCTCTCGAGGCTGGAATCGCGGGGAATTCGCAGGTTCTTCCTCTCCAACAACTCNAGCAGGTCGGTNNCCCAGTACCTCGAGAAGCTGAGTGGGCTCGGCATCATGGCCTCGGAAGACGAGGTCCTGCTCTCCACCCACGACCTGCTGGCCTGGCTGGCCGGAGAGGGCGTCACGCAAGCCTACCTTGTTGGTACCGAGGGCATGCGGGGGATGCTGGAGGAAGCGGGCGTCGAGACCCGTTCCGAATCGCCCCAGTACGTCATTCTCGGTTATGACACCGAGGTCACCTACGAGAAGCTCGCTACCGCCTCAGCGCACCTGCACGACGGAGTCCCCCTAGTGGCCAGCCACCCGGACANGGTCTGCCCATCGCCCGATGGGGGCCTGCCTGACTCGGGGGCGTTCATGGCCCTGTTCGAGGCTTCNACNGGGGTCGNGCCNNCCCACGTCTGCGGNAAGCCCAACGCCGGCATGATCCTGCACAAGGTCGAGGAGNTNGGNCTCGCTGCCAACCAGTGCGNCATGGTCGGNGACCGGCTGTACACCGACATGGAGATGGCGGAGCGAGCGGGNGTCCACGGGATCCTGGTCCTGAGCGGCGAGGCGACGCCGGAGGACGCTGCTTCGGCCGACCAAAGCCCNTCCCTGNTCGTNGGCTCNGTGGCNGANCTGTGCTGANGACNGAAATCGNGTTAAATGGGGCAAGTNTGCCCNGCGGCCNTGGCTGACGGCTCGCTTCTGCACCGCTTCGGCGAGATGCTGTACGACNGCCAGCGGGCGGTGCTCTCCCTGGGGGTGCTGTCGGTGCTGCTGTCAGGCATCCTCNTTTCCGGCGGCAGCGCCTTCNTCGACGGCAACAACCCNCCGCCCAACTCCGAGGCCGGGCGGGCCCTCATGCTGGTNTCGGAGGAGCTCCCCGTGGTCGACTCNAACGTNGTCACCTACGTGTTCACGCACGATACCATGGTCTGGAGCGACCCGGANTACGAGCAGGCCGTCGAATCGGCTCTGCGNCCGCTGCTCGACGGCCCGATCGGGATAATGGGNCACAGNTCNGCCTACCAGANCCCCCAGGACCCCTACTCGGTCTCCCAGCACGTATCCTCNGACGGNCNCTCCACNGCGGTCTTCGTCACCATCGACGGCACCGAGGACGAGGTGAGGGGGCAGGTCGGGGAGCTGNGGGCCATAGTGGACAGCGAGGTGCTCGANGTCATGGTCACNGGGAGCCTGATCATCAACGAGGACTTCGACGTGCTGCTCAAGGAGGACACCGTGAGGGCGGAGGTCTTCGGGATNCCCCTCTCGCTCGTCATCCTCCTCTTCGTGTTCGCCACCCTGGTCGCAGCCTCGCTTCCGATGCTGACGGCCGGNATGATGTTCGTNTCCTCCGTGGGCATCTCCTNCTGGATCTCGGACAAGGGGGTCATCGNCCTCACNCAGTGGACGGTCAGCATGGTGTCCCTGNTCGGNATCGCCGTNNCGATCGACTACAGCCTGTTCATCGTCAGCCGCTTCAAGGAGGAGCTGTCCAAGGGCTCGAGCGAGCGAGAGGCCGTCGCNAAGANGATGGACACNGCCGGGAGGGCCGTGCTCTACTCGGGAGCGACGGTGGCCGTCGGGCTGTGCAGCCTGTTCTACTTCGATGCCACCCACATGCCCTCGATGGGCTTCGGCGGGGCCGTGGCCGTCGCCTTCGCCCTGATCTACTCGCTCACGGTCCTCCCGGTGATCCTCTGCATGCTCGGCGANCGGATCAACGACCTGCGGATCCCGGTGCCCGAGGCATGGAGCCGGGAGGGCTTCTGGAGGGACTTCGCGACCAAGGTCATGGACAAGCCGTGGAGGTGGCTCGCCCCCTCCGTGGCGCTCCTCCTGCTCCTGGGCTCGCCGAGCCTCGGCGCGGAGTTCAACGCCGGGGGCATCGGGACCCTGCCGCCCGACCTCGAGTCACGAGTGGCCTACGAGGAGCTGGAGCGGGACTTCCCGGCCTTCCAGGCAAGCAGGATCCCGGTCGTGGTGGTCCTCGCGGAGGGGCAGGACCCGTTCGATGCCGGTCTGGTGGCCGGCATCTCGGGATTCTGCGCCGAGGTCGGGGCNCTCGANGGGGTCATCTCGACCGANTCNCCCTANTGCACGCCGGAGCTGTTCGCAGCCCCCCTCAGCGACTGGCCGGCAGAGGCNCAGGAGGCCTGGGCCAGCACCAGGTCGGACAGCCTGGNCATGATCTCCGTGGCCACCCANTACAANTCGAGCTCGGACGGCTCNGAGGNGCTGGTCCGCTCGATGAGGGAGATCGCCAGCGGNAGCGAGCAGGAGATCCTCGTCGGGGGCTGGTCCGCCTACGAGGTCGACATGCGGGACCACCTGGTGGAGCGCGTCCCGACCGTGGTCACGCTGGTCCTCGGGCTGACCATGCTGCTGATCTGGTTCCAGGTCCGCTCGATACTGGTCCCGATCAAGGCCGTCGTGATGAACGTCTTCTCGATAGCAGCCTCCTACGGGCTGGTCGTACTCGTCTTCCAGGAGGGCTTCATGGGTCTGGACGAGGTCATGAACTTCACAGCCCAGCCCATCGACTACATGGTCCCGCCNCTGCTGTTCGGCATCGCCTTCGGNCTGTCNATGGACTANGAGGTGCTGATGCTGTCCCGGATCCACGAGTCCTGGNTCGAGACCGGGGACAACACGNNGGCGGTCTCCGAGGGNCTGCAGGCGAGCGGTGGGCTGATCACNGGGGCNGCGGCNATNATGGTGGCNGTGTTCTCGGGCTTCATACTGGCCGATGTCATGATCATCAAGTCGCTCGGCTTCGCCCTGGCGGTGGCCGTGCTGATAGACGCCACCATAGTCAGGGCGATAGTGGTCCCNTCGGCGATGAGGCTGATGGGCGANGCGAACTGGTGGTCNCCGAGCCTGNCCCTCACCGGCAAAGACAAAGGGGNCGCGGAGACAGCCCCGTAGGCATGGCCGNGGTGAGGGCNTGAGCTCGGGAGCCNTCGTCGTCACAGGCGCCAGCGGCTACATCGGCAGCCACGTGGTCTCCAACCTGCTCGCTAGGGGCAGGGAGGTCAGGGCCACGGTCAGGGACGCCTCCGACCCCGACAGGGTCGACCACCTGCTGGCCCTGCCGGTCTCGGACGGGGGCAGCCTCGAGNTNGTCGAGATGGACCTGATGGACGCCGGGGNNGTGGCNCGGGCCNTCGAGGGNTGCTGCGANGTCATCCACACGGCCGCAGCGGTCAGGATCACGGCCAAGAAGCCGCAGAGCCAGATCGTCGACCCCAGCGTGATNGGNACGCAGAACGTGCTCGANGCCATCGANGCNGCNGGGTGCGTGGAGCGGCTCGTCCACACCTCCTCGACGGCCGCGATCCGCCCGATGAAGTGGCAGGACGGCCAGACGCTCACCACNGAGACCTGGGCGGANGACGCGACACTGGAGGGCAACCCGTACGGGCTGGCCAAGTTCACCGCGGAGCGGCTNGTCAGGGAGTGGCACNCGGCCAAGGACNCGGNNAGCCGGCCGCGNATGGTGACGATNAANCCGTGCNTNGTNTTCGGGCCGCCCCTGAGCAAGAAGCACCTGAGGGGGAGCGTGTCGTTCATCATGACCCTGCTGAGGCGGGAGATCCCCTTCGTCATCCCGATGCACNTNAGCATAGTNGACGTGCGNGACGTGGCCGAGGCCCACGTNCGGGCCCTGACGATGGGCGAGGACNNCGGNCGCTANCTGGTGGTCTCGGGGCAGATGTGGTTCCGGGACATCGCGAGGGCNCTGAAGGNCGNGCACCCCGACCTGNGGGTNCCGACCCGCCAGATACCCTACTCGCTATCCCTGATCGTCTCCCTNTTCCACCCNAGNATCAGCCTCTCNTGGGCCAGGGCGCATCTGAACAAGCGGCTGTTCTGGGACGCCACCCCNGCGGAGAGGGACCTGGGGATGGAGTGGAGGCCCCCGGAGGAGGCNGTGCTCGGAAGCGTGCCNCCGNTNNTCGAAAACGGTTGGATTTAGAACGAAGGCGGTTACNGGTGAGCGTGCCCAAGGTCGCTCAGTTGNTCTCCCTNCTGATGNTGAGCTCGATGGTCACCGGGTGCATGTGGTGGGAGGACGAGGANGTCGTCGTCGAGNAGGGGGGGCCCTTCGNGTTCGACCAGCAGGTCCCNATCACNACCTGGTACCACTACCCCGGGACGGTCGGCGAGCCGTGGGCNGTNGANGCNACCNNCGCNGGGGCGGTCTCGGCTGCCAACATCACTGCCGACCTTTCNGGCAACAGCACGCCCTTCTTCGCCAANGCCACCTACTACGGCACCGGNTTCGACACCTTCGAGCCTACCATCGGGGTCACCTCGTCGGGTGCGATCTTCTTCACCCAGTGGAACGGGNTGGGCGACGGCACGCACATCATCCGCTCGATGGACAGGGGGCAGACCTGGGNGGACGTNGGCCCCTTCGGCCAGATCGACGAGGACTCGGGGCAGACCCCCAACTCCAACGACCCCTACATCTACGTGGACAAGTTCACGGANAGGCTGGTCAAGTTCGACATGCACGCGCTGGCCGCCATGTTCGTCGAGTACTCGGACNACGACGGGGAGTCGTGGAGCATCCCCTACCCCGTCGAGGGCTACTACGTCACCCAGGACCANCAGAGCATCGCCTCGATGCCCCCNCCTNCNGGNGTCACGGCNTTCCACGAGGTCATCTACGTCTACTGCATCAACACCGGCTCCCCGGCGCTGGGCGCCCAGTGCTCGCGCTCGCTCAACGGCGGNCTGTCGTGGGACNTCCAGAGGCTCGGCTACCCNAGCAGCAGCTTCCCGCAGTGCTCGGGGCTGCACGGCCACGTNGCAGGGGGCATCGACGGGNCGNTCTACCGCGGCAANCCNTCGTGCGAGGGCCCNGCGGTCTACCGCTCNCTGGACGGNGGCTACTCCTGGNCCGAGCACACCATCACCACCGAGGTCGGCATGCAGGACGGGTGGCACTCGCACGAGGTCGCAACCGCGGTTGACGACGGCGGCAACGTCCACGCGACCTGGATCGGCGACGACCTGATGCCGTGGTACGCCAACTCCCGCGACCAGGGCGAGACCTGGGGCGCCCCGATCATGGTGGCAGCNCCCGGNGTCAACGAGACNGGCTTCCCGACCATATTCGCNGGCGCGGAGGGCAGGGTCGTCGTCGGCTACATCGGCGANGCGAGCAACTACGACGAGAACNCNAGCACGGGCGGCTGGTCGGGCTACATGGCCATCATGACCGACGCCTTCGCCGAGCGNCCGCTGGTCACCAGCGTGGCCGTCAACCACCCCGACGACCCGCTGGACACCGGNCCGGACTGCGGCAACATNCGATGCGGCGGCTTCGGGGACTTCATCGACGTCGAGCTGGACGACGAGGGCAGGCCCTGGATCGCNCTGGCGCACAACGCNGCGGGCTTCGAGGAGGCGGTNATCGGGACATTGACGGAGGGGCCGGCGCTATACGGCGACCTGGCCTACCTCGAGCCGCTTCCGGCNGGNGGGAACTCGACGCTCATCATGGGCTGACGGGGCTCCGCTGGACTGATGTAGGCAGGGCTCGGCCGNGATTACGTGCGAGTCGCAGCCTTCGGCATNGTCTGCCTGCTCCTNNCNGCCTCCCTCTCGGGCTGCTTCGGGGAGGANGAGNNNCNNGTCGAGGAGGCCGGNNCCTTCGATGCCCTGTGCGAGGGCTCGGGCGGCGNGATCAGCAACACGACNTGGTACCACTACTCCAACGCGACCGACGCNACCAAGGNCTCNGACGTNTTCAACGGGAGCTCGGTCCTGGTCGGGGNCAACNCNCCGGTCTGCGCTGTCGGCACCTACTNCGGCATCGGCATGACNACCTTCGAGCCGACCATNGGGGTNACCTCGTCGGACAACCTCTACATGACCAGCTGGGGCAACGGGGCGGCTGGTGCCACNGCGATCGTNCGNTGCACNGGCNTGATCGGGATGGNCGATGCCAGCGAGTACTCCTGCGAGGACGTCTACAGCGCNCTGCTGCCCGTGGCCAACTCGAACGACCCCTACGTGTACGTCGACCCGTGGACGGACCGCATCATGAAGTTCGACATGCACGCACTGCTNGGGATGACCGTCGAGTGGTCGGACAACGAGGGGCAGAGCTGGGTNGGCCCGTCGGTGGCCACNGGCTGGTCGGTCCAGGACCACCAGACCATCGCCTCCTCGCCCTACCCCGCCGCCTTCCACCAGACCACCTGGGTGTTCTGCGTCAACGGCAACTACCCCTACCCGGTCTGCNCNGCNAGTCANCGACGGCGGGCTGACCTGGGGCCCCGAGCTGCCAGGCACGCCGACGGACTGCGAGAGCGGCGGGCTGACAGGTCACATCATGGGCAGCGAGAACGGCAACTTCTACCGCGGCAATAGGGGCTGCGACGGGGGCGAGGGCTACTCGATCTACCGCAGCACCAACGGCGGGATCACCTGGACCGAGCACCCGCTTCCGACCGAGACCACGGGGACCGCGGAGACCTGGAACTTCGAGGAGGCCCAGGTCTACCCGGACTCGGAGGACAACGTCCACGCGATGTGGATCGGCTTCGACAACATGCCCTACTACGCGTACTCGAGGGACGAGGGCGAGACCTGGAGCGACCCGATGATGGTCGCCCCGCCGATCGGGCTGAACGGCACCGGCTTCCCGGTGCTGACCGCAGGCGGGCCGGGCAAGGTGGCCCTGGGCTACCTCGGGGACTCGGGCGGGGACACCTGGAACGGCTACCTGACAGTCATCACCGACGCCTTCGGCCCGATGCCGCTGATGACAACGGTGCAGGTGAACGCTTGGGGCGACCCGCTGGACACCTCAGCTGACTGCGGCTTCAACCGGTGCGGCGGCTTCGGCGACTTCAACGACATCATCATCGACCAGCACGGCAGGGCCTGGTTCGGCCTCGCGCACAACGTCGGGGGCGAGATCGGCATCTTCGGAACCCTGGCCATCGGGCCGACGCTGCGGGACACGCCGCTGGCCCCGTTGCCAATGGGTGGGCCTAGCACGTTGTAGCGTAGCAGACCCTAGGCCCTGCGTCGGGGTGTCGGCTCGTTCCTCCAGATGCACTCGACATGGCAATGTCAGGCCGATGTCGGGAAAATGTCACGAAAATGTCGTTGCACTGCTCCAAGACATGGAGAATGTCGACAGTTTTACGACAAAGTCACAAGGGGCTGTTCCCAATATTGGGGCTCAGGAAAGATGCTCCCTCAGGATCTCGGCCACCCACCAGAGCTCGTGGAAGCTGTTGTAGAGGGGAGCTGGCGCGATTCGGATCACGTCCGGGTTGCGGAAGTCGCAAGCCACGCCGGCAGCCTCCAGGGCCTGGTGGAGGCCGGGCCCGTCCCCGTGGACCCGCAGGCTGATCTGGGATCCCCGGCGGTCGGCCTGCCGGGGGCTGATGACGGTGATGCGGCCCTCCGGGAGCCCGTCGAGCAGGGACAGGAGGAAGTCGGTCATGGCCAGGCTCTTCTGCCTGATTGCGGCCATGCCCGCCTCGTCGTGGATGGCAAGGGCGGTCCGATGGCAGGCCATGGCCATCACCGGGGAGTTGGAGACCTGCCAGGCGCCAGCGCCTCGCTGGGCCTCGAAGCCCGCCATCTGGAAGCGGGTCTCGGGGTCAGTGCCCCACCAGCCGTTGAAGCGGGGCAGGTCGCTGCCGGCATGCCGGTCATGGACGAATAGGCCGGCGACGCCGCCGGGCCCCGAGTTGAGGTACTTGTAGGAGCACCAGGCAGCGAAGTCCGCGCCCCAGTCGTGCAGGCTCAGCGGCACGTTGCCGACGGCGTGGGCGAGATCGAATCCCACCATCGCCCCTGCACGGTGCGCGGCCCTGGTGATTCGCCCCATGTCGAAGAGCTGCCCGGTGTAGTAGTGGACGCCGCCGACCATCACCAGAGCGACGCGCTGGCCCTCGGCCTCGAGGTAGGCTTCGATCACGTCCTCATCGAGCAGGGCACCCTCCTCGCCGAGGGTGACCACAGCCTCGGAGGGCTGGAGGCCGTGGAAGCGGGCCTGGCTGTCGACTGCGTAGCGGTCCGAGGGGAAGGCGCCGGCCTCGGTGAGGATCTGGTAGCGCTCCCGGGTCGGGCGGTAGAAGGAGACCATGGCCAGATGCAGGTTGCTGGTCAGCGCGCCCATGGGGACGACCTCGTGGGCCTGGGCGCCGACGAGGCGCCCGAGGGGCTCGCAGAGCTCCTCGTGGCAGCCGCACCACGGGCGCTCGCCCTCGAAGTGGCCGGCCACAGCAAGGCGGGCCCATCTCCCCATCTCCTGGTCCAGAGCGGCCCGGGTGCTGAGGGGCTGGAGGCCGAGGGAGTGGCCGCAGAGGTAGATGGCCTCCTCCCCGGATTCGGTATGGGGGATGGAGAAGCGCTGGCGGAAGTCGGCCAGAGGGTCCTGGCCGTCCAGTTCCAGAGCCCGGGCCTCGCTCATCATGCTATGCGGAGGGGGCCATCGATACCCGTTATTTTCGGTCGCAGCGCATCTCCTAACGCCTCGCGGCCAGCTTCGCCAGAAGCTTGAGGATCTCGAGGTAGAGCCAGACCAGCGTGACCATCAGGCCGAAGGCCGCGCGCCACTCGAGCTGTTTGGGCGCGCCCCTCTCCACCCCCTTCTCGATGAAGTCGAAGTCGGCGACCAGGCAGAGCGCGCCTATGCCGATCACGAAGAGGGAGAAGGCTATGCCGACCGGGCCCGACCCGTGGATGAGCGGGACCTCGAAGCCGACGAACACCCCGACGAAGGAGATGAGGTAGATCAGAACGACCGCGCCCAGGGCGGAGTAGACCGCGATGGCCATGTTCCTGTCCCAGTGGATCAGCCCGGCCCTGTATATCGCGATCATCACCCCGAGGATGAGGAAGGTCAGGAGGGCTGCGAGCACCCCGATCCCCTCGAAGCCCAAGCCCACTTCGAACATCCAGGTGAAGCCCCCCAGGAAGAGGCCCTCGAATGCGGCGTAGGCGCAGATGAGCATCGGGTTCATCGAGCCGGAGAATATCACCATCATCGCGACGACGAAGCCGCCGATGGCGCCCAGCAGCATCAGGGGCATGGACCCGGGCATCGAGAACGCCGTCGCGAGCGCTGTGGTCGCGGTGATCAGGAGCAGGATGCCGGTCTTCTCGGCGGTCCCCTCGATGGTCATCATGTTGGACTCGTGGTCGTCCCACCAGTTGGCGCCCTGGTAGGAGCGCTTCTCGAAGGTCGAGTCGGAGAGGGCCGGGTTGCCGGAGCGGTACATCGACCACCCTCATGCGGTGCGCCTTCTCAAGGCTTGGCCCGTCGCCTGGCTCACACGAAGCCAGCGAGGTGCTGGCCGGTGTGGCTACCGGGTGCCTCGGCGACCAGGTCGGGTGGGCCCTCGGCGACCACGAGCCCGCCACGCTCGCCGCCCCCGGGGCCGAGGTCGATGATCCAGTCGGCGCACTTGATGACGTCCATGTGGTGCTCGATTACGATGACGGTGTGGCCGTTGCGCCGCAGGCGCAGCAGCACGTCGATCAGCTGGTGGACGTCAGCGAGGGCGAGTCCCGTGGTCGGCTCGTCGAGGATGTAGACGGTGTGGTTGCGCGGCGGGCGGTGCAGCTCGGCGGCCAGCTTGACCCTCTGCGCCTCGCCGCCGGACAGCGTCGTGGCCGGCTGGCCCAGCCGGATGTAGCCCAGGCCGACGTCCTCGACGGTGGACAGGATGCGGTGTATCGAGCGCTGGTTGGCGAAGAAGGCGCATGCCTCCTCGACGCTCATCTCGAGGATGTCGTGGATGGTCTTGCCGCGCCACTTGACCTCCAGAGTCTCCCTGGTGTACCTCTTGCCCTTGCAGACCTCGCAGGTCACCCAGACGTCGGGCAGGAAGTTCATCTCGAGCTTCTTCGAGCCGGCCCCGCTACAGGCCTCGCATCGCCCGCCCCTGACGTTGAAGGAGAACTGCCCGGGCAGGTAGCCGCGCTCCTTGGCCAGCTTGGTCTGGGAGAACAGCTCGCGGACGTGGGTGAAGGCGCCGGTGTATGTGGCTGGGTTCGAGCGCGGGGTCCGGCCTATCGGGGACTGGTCGATGACGATGGCCTTGTCGACCATGCCGATGCCGGAGATCGAGTCCATCCTGCCCGGGGTCGCATCGGAGCCGTGGAGCTCGCGGAGCAGGGAGGGGGCCAGGGTCTCGGTCACAAGGGAGGACTTGCCCGACCCGGAGACGCCGGTCACGGCGATCATGCAGCCGAGGGGGATCCTGACCTCGAGGTCCTGGAGGTTGTTCTGGCGGGCTCCGCTGATGGTGATCCATCGCTCCCCCTCGGGCGATGCGCGGTCCTCGGGGATCGGGATCTGCTCCCTGCCGGTGAGGTAGGCTGCAGTCAGGCTTTCCTCGCTGCCCATGAGCTCCTCGAAGGTCCCGTTGACGATGATCTGGCCGCCCTCCTTGCCCGCGCCGGGCCCGAGGTCGACCAGCCAGTCGGCCTGCCTGAGGGTGGCCTCGTCGTGCTCGACGACGAGCAGGGTGTTGCCCAGATCGGTCAGCTCGCGGAGGGTCTCGAGCAATCGGCCGTTGTCACGGGGGTGGAGGCCGATGCTGGGCTCGTCGAGGACGTACATGACGCCGGTCAGCCTCGTCCCGATCTGGGTGGCGAGCCGTATCCTCTGGGACTCCCCGCCCGAGAGCGTGTTGGCCCGGCGGTCGAGCGTGAGGTAGTCGAGGCCGACCAGCGCGAGGAAGCGCAGCCGCGACTCGATCTCCTTGATGATCTCCCTGGCAATGTACAGCGAGCGCTCGTCGAGCTGCGCTGTGGCTCGGACGGTGTCGCTGTCGGGCACGTCCCGGTCTAGCTTGTCCCAGGTGTCGTCCAGGCCGCCGATCCTCCAGTGCTGGACCGCTGCGAGCGCCTCGAGCACGCTGCAGCGGGAGATGCCGGGCAGGGAGATGCCGCCGACCGTGACCTTGCTGACCGCCTCGTTGAGCTTGTCGCCATTGCACTGGGTGCACGGCTCGTCGGTCATGAAGGAGGTCAGTCTGGAGCGGGTCCGGTCGGAGCTCGTGTCGGTGTAGGTGCGGCGCAGGCGGGCGAACACCCCCTCCCAGGGCTTGGTCATCCGGTAGGACGAGCCCTTCTCGGAGTTGAACTCGAAGTCGATGGCCGTGCTGCCCGACCCGTGCAGCAGGACGTCCCTGTCGTCCTCGCCCATCTCGCCGAAGGGGACGTCGATGGCTATGCCGTAGTGGTCGCATGTCTGGGTCATCTGGCTGCGGTACCACCCGGACATCATCGAGCGGCGGAACGGCTTGATGCAGCCCTCTGCGACCGTGGCCGTCCTGTCGATGATGAGGTCGGGGGAGAAGGTGCGCTGGACTCCGAGGCCCTGGCAGGAGGGGCAGGCCCCAAGCGGGTTGTTGAACGAGAATACCCTGGGGCTCATCTCCGGCATGAAGGAGCCGTGCTCGGGGCAGGCGAACTCCTCGGAGTAGGCAATCACCTCGCCCTCCTGGGTCCTGAAGCGCTGCTCGTCCGAGTTGTCATCCCCTGGCTTGGGCGCGCTCAGGCTCTCGACGGCAACCGAGCCCGCTCCGAGCCTCAGCCCGGACTCGACTGCCTCCGTCAGGCGCTGGCGGTTGGAGACGTGGAGTAGCAGCCGGTCGATCCTGACATCGATGTCGTGGCGCAGGTTCTTCTCGAGCTCGGGGGGCTGCTCGAAGGCTGCCTCCCTGCCGTTGACCTTGCCCTCGAGGAAGCCCTGCTCCACCAGAGCGGAGAACAGGTCGGCATGGGTGCCCTTGCGGTTCCTGACCGCTGGGCTCCAGATCGCGATGCCGTGCCCCTCGAAGCGCCAGAGGACGTCATCCACTATCTCCTGGACTGTCCTCCTAGTGACCTCGCGCTCGCAGACCGGGCAGTGGGGCAGGCCGACGCGGGCCCACAGCAGCCTGAGGTAGTCCATCATCTCGGTGACCGTGGCCACCGTTGACCGGGGGTTGTGGCTGCCCTGCTTCTGGTCGATGCTGATGGCGGGGGAGAGCCCGTCTATCGAGTCGCAGTCGGGCTTCTTCATCTGGCCGAGGAACTGCCTTGCGTAGGAGCTGAGGCTCTCCACGTACCTGCGCTGGCCCTCGGCGTACAGGGTGTCGAATGCGAGGCTTGACTTGCCCGAGCCGGAGACCCCCGAGATGACGACGAACTTGCCCCGGGGGATGCTGACGTCGATGTCCTGGAGATTGTGGGTGCGGGCCCCCCTGATCTCGATCCATCCTTCCCTCGCGAAGCCGTTCTTCTTCCAATCTGGCATGGCATCACCCCTTGCTGCGGTCTAGCGCGACTGTCGACATCCTTGAATTCATTCACTCCATTGCGGGCCTCGCATCGAAGAAGGAGTCCAGGCGAGTCTGCTTTCCCCTGGTGGCGAACCAAGAGCGGCGGAGGTCGTTGGGTGCTGAAACCCTGGGCGCGACGTAGCCTATGGCCTCCCTGAGAGAGTCGAACCGCCTCGGCCTGGCCCTCATCGCCTCCCTCATGGTCTCGCGAATCAGCCAGACGCCGACCGGGGCCCAGTACCCCGGCCCGATGTCCCTCCAGACGAGGCAGGCCCCAGAGCGGCGGATGGAGTCCATGTGCTCCAGCACCGCCAGTCGTGCCGAGTAGTAGGCCCCGGTGACCCTGTGGGCGTACTCCGATCGGGGCTCGAGGTCCTCCCAGTCCCCCAGCACCCTGCCGGACTCGGTCCACACCGAGCCGCGCGTCCATGCCTCGAGCATGTGGAAGGCCCAGAGGCCGGGGGTCAGGATGACGTGGAACCTGTTGTCCAGGTATGTGGCCTCGAACACCAGCACCTTGTCGAGCGGCGGGTGGTCCCTGACGGACCTCCAGAGCCGCTTCGAGAGCATGTCGTCGGTGGCCGTGATCCCCCATCGGGTCGGCACCAGCCTCCTGCTCCCCTCCCTGCCGAGAAGCCCCGAGGAGAGCAGGCGCGAAATCTGGGCCTCGCCTATGCCTGATCCAGACAGCTCGCCCACGGCCTCGGTGGCCAGCAAGTCGGACTCCCCGGCCACGGAGTCGACCTTGCGCGGGATGCTGGCATGGCCGACGACCTCTGCCCTGCGGACCTCTCCGGAGGGGCCCAGCGGCGTGCTCATGCTATCGAAGGTAGGGCTTCCCCCTATCGGGATGGGTCGCTCGAAGTCCATCTCCACGTCCACGCTCCCAGATGACATGGCAATGACCTGGGTGGCCTCGAGGACCTCGTTCGGGGAGGCGGGGCTCCTCACAGGCATCCTGCGACCCCCGGTGATCAGGTTCGCGTGCCTCGCGGCGACCTCCTCGATGGGCCTGCCGAAGAGGGCGGCGGGGTCGCCATCGGTTGTGTCTCGGACGACGGCATCTTCGGGCAGCCAGGAAGCGCTGGGCCCTGCCCTGACCTCCGGGTATCCGTAGCGCCCGACGAAGAGGGAGGGGGGACTTGGGCCTGATATCTCCCCCACTGAGGTTGGCTCCAGCCTCGGCAGCATGCCGCGGACCTCCGCGAGCAGGGGGCAGGGCTGGATATTGCACATTCCCTTGGTTCCCCTGCACTCTATGCATTCGGGGTACATCGGTGATGAATCGAAATCGGGCGCTCTTAGGGATACTGGCTCATCTCAGCCACAGGGCGTCAATCACGTCGCCCTCGTTGGCATCGGCATCCGGAGGCAGGAGGGACAGGCCGTTGTGCGCGACCATGCTGTGGATGTTCCCGCTGCCCTGGTGCGTGTGAGTGGATGCCAGGAGGGCATCGCCCTCGGAGCGGATGGAGATCCTGCGCAGGCAGAGCTTGCCCGGCGCCCCCTTGAGGGGGCTCTCCAATACCACCCTCACGGGGGAGGCGATGCGAGGGCCCAGATCCTCGTGCGCACCCATGCACCTGGACATCCAAGGGGCGACGAGGAGTGTGAAGACCACGTGGCTGCTAACGGGGTTGCCCGGCATCCCGAAGATCGGCGTTCCCTTCCAGAGGCCGAAGAGGGGCGGGCCCCCGGGCCTCATCAGAATCCGCCAGAAGTGGACGTCACCCTCCTCCTCCATGATTCTCCGGACGAAATCCCATTGCCCCATGCTCACCCCCCCGCTGGTTAGGATGGCGTCGCAGGTCTCCGCTGCCTCGTCCAGTGCCTCGCGCAATCCGTCCAAATCGTCCTGCACGGTCTCGAAGCGCTGGGCCCGACCTCCCATCTGCTCGACCAAGGAGGCGATTCCGTAGGTGTTGGACTCGTAGATCGCCCCGTCCCTCAGTGGCTGGCCGGGCGGGACCAGCTCGTCGCCGACGCTGATGACTGCGATGTTCGGCCTCACGACGATCTCGAGCTCGTCGTGCCCCATGGTTGCGGCTAGGGAGAGCGCTGCGGGGGTGAGTTGGGCGCCTGAGACGAGCGAGGCTTCGCCCTTGCGGAGGTTCTCGCCCCTCTTCCGGATGAAGCCGGGCCGGGCCGGGCCGTTGATGGTCACGCTCGCATCGTCGGTGTCCGAGTCCTCGATCATCACGATCGCGTCTGCTCCCTCGGGAACCGGTGCGCCTGTCATGATCCTGCAGGCCTCGCCCTTTCCGACCATGGGGGGAGGGGATGCGCCAGCTTGGCTGGTGCCGATTATACGCAGGCAGGCTCCGGGGATTGCGCAGTCATCCGCCCTGACCGCCCATCCATCCATGGCCGAGTTGTCGAAGCGGGGGTCGTCGACCTTGGAGGCCAGGTCCGTGGCCAGAACCCTGCCAGCGGCATCGGACAGTGATGCCCTCTCCGTATCCCTAGCGAGAGGGGAGGCGCATGCCAGCTCGACGGCACGCTCGAGGGTGACGTTCGTCTCCATGGCACCTGAGCACCGGTTGAGTTGAAGTGTTATTCGTTCTGGGCAAGTCGTGGTTTCCATGGAATTGGCGCTGGTTCTGATCGGCTTGTTCCTAGTCGCGATGCTGTACTCGTCAGTGGGCCATGGGGGTGGCTCTGGATACCTAGCGGTGCTCTCCCTGACCTCATACGGCGTGGCTCAGGCCTTCTGGCTGAAGCAGTACGCATGGTCGCTGAACCTCATCGTTGCGGGCTTGGCATTCTGGCACTACCACCGAGCAGGCCATCACGATGCGAGGCTGACCCTGCCCTTCGTCGCGGCTAGCGTTCCACTAGCGGCCCTCGGGGGATACATGCGGGTGGAGGGCGATGTGTACGACATCCTGCTGACTCTCGCGCTGCTGGCTGCCGCCTGGCGCCTGCTGGCTGGGAGATGGGGGGAGGGGGAGATCGAGTCCCCCGATCTGCCGAAGGCTGCCGCTGTGGGCGGGGGGATCGGGCTTGCAAGCGGGGTAATCGGCATTGGCGGGGGGGTCTTCCTCTCCCCGGTAATAATGCTCAACAGGTGGGCTACGGCCAAGCAGACCGCTGCGACAGCAGCGCTGTTCATCTGGCTTAACTCCCTGGCTGGGCTCACCGGAGCGGGTCTGTCCGGTCAGATCGACATGGACCTCGGGCTGCTCGGGCCGTTCGCGGCTGTGGTCCTACTGGGCGGCCTCGTGGGCTCGAGGTACGGCTCTGAGGTATCCTCGCAGGACAGCATCAGGAGGCTGCTGGTCGTGGTGCTGTGCGTGGCTGCGGTCAGACGTATCCTCGGTGTCATGGGCCTCTGGCCATGAGTCGCTGTCTCAGAGGACTGCTGTGGACAGTGTGACGAATTCAATATCGATGAGCAATCCGAGGTGCTGAGATGTGGTCCCTGTTCGGCATATGGTTACCGATTGGCTCGGCGGCGCTACAGAGTGAGCTGCCACATGTCCAACCCGTCCAGGAAGTACTGGACTGCGGTTGTGACGATTAACAGGCCCATTACGCGAGTGATGGCCCTCGTGCTGTTCTCCCCCACCGCATTCTTCATGTTCGAAGCAACGAAAAACAGTGTCAGTGAAATCGACAGCACCACGAGAATTGCCATGGCGACGGTTCTGAAGCCATATGTGGTGCCCATCAGGATGACGAGTGTGATCGACCCGGGTCCAGCAATCATCGGCATTCCAAGGGGGACTAGGCTGAAATCGACGGAGCCGTCCACTGCAATCTCCCCGCCCGAAGCCACGGGGATGACCTTCCTAGAGAGCTTCTGCCCCTCCTTGAGCATGTTCATCCCCACAGTACCCAGCATCAGCCCACCGGCTATTCGAAGGCTGTACATCTCCACCCCGATGTGATCTAGCAGGCCCTCGCCCACAATGAGGAAGGTCAGCAGAACCATGGCAGCGAAGGCACAGGCACGAATGGCGACCAACTGCAAATCCCTCTTATCCAGATCGCTTCCCATGGCTAGGAATAGGGCCATCGACGCGGGCGGGTCGACTATCACAATCAGGGGCATGATGACTAGGGAGAGGGCGATCAAATCCACGAGCGCCGCCCGACTGCAGCACCTATTTGAACATTATACAAAGAAGCGCCGAACGCAGGAGCCCGATTGGCTGCTCGGTGATTGATTCCTAGGCCTACGAGACTGGGGGAGTTCTACTCCCCGACCACCGAGAAGACCCCTGACCTGCCATTCTCAGTCTCGCCACAGAAGACTGTGCAGTCTACCTCGACCACCCCCGCCCCAGGGATGTCTATTCTGCACAGCCCGGTGCTCCAGTAGGAATATTCACCGGGGCGATCGGCAAGGAAATCCACTGTTTCGACCTCCTCGAGGGAGAGCTCTTCTGAGATGCCGTATCCTTCCAAGTGGAAGCTGTCGGGGATGTAATGGCCGAACGAGTTCGAATCGAAAACCAACCTCACAAGGTCGCCCTCTCTGACTTCAAATCTGTCGTGGGACAGGAAGTCAATGGGAATCACGACCCAGTACCCGGTTACACACTCGCCCTCCAACAGCACGGTTCCCTCTTCGCAAGTGGCCGCTTGGGGTGGGTAGAGGCAGCCGGCTGCTGATGGGAGCAGGAATACCCCGACCAGCAGCCAAACTGCGACTCTCATGTTTCGTTACTCCTGTTCAGGCGTCATCATTGATTATTTCTGGATCGTCTGCCCCAGACACAGCGATGATTCCGACAGCCCCCTTGTGGAAGGCCCTGGTCAGTGCGTGGTCAACCAGAATGTAGTTGGCGGGCACGTCGAATGTGACGTCGACCACTACTGCCCCCCCGGGAACCACCGCTATGGTCTGAACACTCTTCATCGGCTCGCTGACCAAATCACCCATATTGTACACGTTATCGAATATCTCTCCAATCAGGTGGAAAGAAGAGATGGTATTCGGCCCGCCTACTCCGAAGTATATTCGCATAGTCTCACCGACCTCTGCCTGGATCGTGCCCTCGCCAGTGAAGGTCGCGAACTTTCCGTTGAAGACGACGTAGGTGGGGTTCTCCTCGAACATAGCGTTGTCATCGAACTCCTGGTGCCCATCGGTCCCGGGCCTCCACTTGGTGTAGATGTCACCTTGCATGATGTAGACCTCCTTGTCCACGGGAGGTAGGGCGACCTCGGGCTCGATCAGGATCATGCCATACATCCCCTTGCTGATGTGAGTTGGGATGTCAGGTGTGGCGCAGTGGTAGACAAACAGACCGGGGTGCATCGCCTTGAACGAGAATACTGAGGTGGTTCCAGGTGCGGCTTCCGTAGCTGCGGCGCCTCCCCCCTGCCCTGTTACTGCGTGGAAATCGACATTGTGGTGCATTGTGTTCCCCTCAAGGTTTGTGAAGTGAACGAAGACTGTGTCACCCACTCTTGCACGGAACATAGGACCGGGGACAGTGCCATTGTAAGTCCAGTAAGTGAAGGTAGTTCCATCCTGAATCTCAGCCACGAGTTCGACTGCCTCCATGTAGACGTGTACATCAGCGGCCTCTGTCCTTCCAGTAGGTGCTGGGACATCCAATGGATCGCGGGCGATGTTGTCAGTTTCAACATCCAAAGCAGCCCCGATCTGGGGCTCGACGTATTTGCTTGGACCCTGTCCCGTTCCGATGATGAGGCTCCCTACCATTCCACCAGCTCGATGGCCTGGCACACTGCAGTAGTAGGCGAATGTCCCCTCGGCAGAGGCAATGAATGTGAGGGAGTCCTTCGCTCCTTCATCGACCAACAGCGCAGTGGCCACATTGTAGTACTCGACTGTGATGTCGTGCAGGTTCGTTTCACCCATGATCATGGTGATAGTGACCCTGTCCCCGACTTCGACGGGCAGGTCAGGGTTGGTGATCCCATCAATAGGACCGCCTACTCCTACGAAGGCCATGTTCTCGGCCTTCAAGGTGTACGACACGTCGTTGTAGCCAATGCACTCCTTGCCTACCAGAGTCGTTCCCTCTCCACAAGAGGTGCCTGACATTCCTCCCGTACACCCGGCAAGAATCGGGGCGCCGATCATCAAGGCGGCCATCAATATTGCAGTTTTCGTTCCGTTTGTTCCTTTGGGCTTCATATTCTCATATTGCCGTAATGGTATTGTCAGTAATAACCAACTGACGAACATATCCATCAAGGTAATTGTGGTAGTAACCGGTAGTTATCAATAAAACTGGGTTTGGGAGTTTCTCAGGTCAGCCCCCCATCAGGTGTTCGACTGCGTTGTGGAAGATTGCCATGCCCTCGCCCTCGCCGTGCTCTGAGTCCTCTCGCGTCCACGTGGCCCCCAGCCATGTCGAGTGGTTGGCCTCCGGATGGGGCATGAGCCCGAAGACCATGCCAGTGGGGTCGCACACGCCCGCGATGTTGCGCCAGCTCTGGTTGGGTGAGGTGGGGTATGGCAGGGTCTCGTCAGATATCGAGGGGTATGGTGTGATGGGGTCGACGTAGCGTACGGCCAGCTGGCCCGAAGCAGACCACTTGTCGAGCAGTGCGCGATCGTCGGTGACGAACTTTCCCTCCCCATGGCGCACCGGCACTCGGATGCGCTTCATCCCCCTCGTCCAGATGCAGGGGCTGCTGGGGTCGAACTCTAGGGTCACCCAACGGTTCTCGTAGTGTCCGCTGTCGTTGAGCGCGAGCGAGGCCGTCTGGGTCAGGCTGACCTCGTCATCACCAGGCAGCAGACCCATCTTCACCAGAACCTGGAAGCCGTTGCAGATCCCGATTACCGGCTTGCCGGCCTTGACGAAGCCGCGCACCTGCTCGCGCAGTCCGAAGCGCAACCGATTGCCCAGTAGGCGCCCGCTGCCGAGGTGGTCGCCGAAGGAGAAGCCGCCGGGTATGGCCATGATCTGGTAGTCAGACAGGTCTGCTGCTCCGGTGACCAGTTGGTTGACGTGAATCCTGTCGGCGGTCGCACCGGCCATCTCGAAGACTGCCATCGTCTCAGTCTCGCAATTGATGCCGAAACCAGAGAGCACGGCGGCCCGCGGTCTGCCTGCCATCAGCCCACACCCCCGTCCAACGTCCCCTTCCAAGCATTCCGCAGGGATCCCATGGAGGCCACGAGGACGTCCTCGCCATCACGGGAGAACGTGATTGCGTCCCCTTGCACGACCGTACCCAGAAAGTGGCATGGGTTGCCTTCCATCGCCTCCTCGAACGCCTCGCGATCACCCGGCCTGATGCTCACTATGATTCGCCCCAGGCTCTCGCCGAACAGAGCGCCCCACGCATCCAAGTGCTCGCAGTCCGACAGCAGGCCGTCGATGGAGGCCGAAGCCCCGGCATCCGCCCCAAAGCAGCACTCCGAGAGTGCGACGGCAAGGCCGCCTTCGCTGCAGTCGTGGGCGCTTGCGACTAGGCCATCACTCATCGCGGAGCATAGGGCTCGGTACGCAGCCAGATTGCGCTCAGCATCGATATCGGGGGTTGCCCCGCCAATGCCGCCCCGGCCCTCCTCGCGCATCATGTAGGATATCTCGCTCGCCCCTAGTTCCTGGTGGGTTTGGCCGAGCAGGTAGATTGCGTCGCCGGGGCTCTTGAAATCCGAGGACACGGCCTTGCGGACATCAGGGTGGTTGCCAATCAGGCTGAACAGGATGGTCGGTGGTACGCTGATTTTCTCGCCATCCAGCATGGCGTCGTTCTTCATCGAGTCCTTGCCACTGATGCACGGAAGGTGATAGGCCCTGCAGACATCGTCGATGGCTCGGTTGGCCCTTACCAGTTGTGCGAGCTTGAAGCGGCCGTCGGGCGTCTTGGGGGATTCCACTGGGTCGGGCCAGCAGAAGTTGTCGAGGCCGGCTATCATGTCGAGGTCGACGCCTACGCAGACCGCATTGCGCAACGCCTCGTCCACGGCAGCTGCTGCCATGGCGTATGCATCTATGTCCGAGTATCGGGGCGCAATCCCGTTGGAGATGACTGCCCCCTGGGTGCCGCCTTGTATGGGGGCGATCACGGCCGCGTCGCCCGGGGAGTCGTGATTGGCCCCGCAGAACGGCTTGATCACGGTCTGAGCGATGACCTCGTGGTCGTAGGAGCGCACCCACCACTCCTTGCTGGCGATGTTCGGCCTGGCCATGAGGCGGCAGAGGGCCTCGCCCATTCCAATCGCGTCCAAGTCCGGGGCCTCGAAGGGCATGTGGAGCGGGGGCACCCACTCGGATTCGAGGTGCAATTGCGGGCACCCCCCATAGAGGAAGGCGATTGGCAGATGCGCGACCGGTTTCTCGCCGTGGCGAACCACGAAGGCTCCCGAATCGGTGAAGGTGCCGACGACTGACGCCTCCACTTCATGGAGGACAGCCAAGGCCTCGAATGCATTGCAGTCCTCGGGCCTTACTCCCACGGTCATGCGCTCTTGGGACTCTGAGACGAGAATCTCCCATGAGGAGAGGCCTGCCTGTTTGAGGGGGACTGCTCCCAGGTCGAGTTCGGCCCCACCGGTCAGCTCGGCCATCTCCCCCACGCTGCTGGACAGGCCTCCCGCACCATTGTCCGTAATTACCTGAATCAGGCCGGAGTCGCGAGCCTCGAGGATCATGTCCAGCATCTTCTTCTGCGTAATCGGGTCACCGATCTGAACAGCCGAACTGGGGCTCTCCTCGGTCAGCTCGAGGCTGGAGAAGGTGGCTCCGTGGATTCCGTCACTGCCCACGCGCCCGCCTACCATGTACACGACATCGCCGGGCTCGGGAGTCTTGACGTGGCTCTCTCGCCCATCGGTGAGGCGTCGTGGCATCAGGCCCACTGTTCCGCAGAAGACCAGCGGCTTGCCGATGTAGCGCTCGTCGAATACCATGGCTCCGTTGATCGTTGGGATGCCCGATTCGTTCCCGCCCGAGCGCACGCCCGCATGTACCCCACGGAATACCCGAGAGGGGTGGAACAGCCCCCCCGGGAGAGGGCCGTCATAGTCCGGTGGCCCGAAGCAGAAAACATCGGTGTTGGCGATGGGTCGGGCGCCTAGGCCCGTGCCTAGTATGTCTCGGTTGACCCCGACTATCCCCGTTATGGCTCCGCCATATGGGTCGAGCGCGCTTGGGGAATTGTGCGTCTCGGCCTTGATGCACAGGCTCCAGTCCTCGTTCCAGGAGATGACCCCTGAGTTATCGTGGAAGATGCTTAGCAGCCAGTCGACCTCTTTCTGGATGTCGAGCGTCGGCTGCATGATGTGAGTCTTGAACAGCGAGTCGATCACGCTGTCCTCGCCGGTCTCGGTGTCCACGTGATGGATGCTGGCTGAGAATATCTTGTGCGAGCAGTGCTCGGACCAGGTTTGTGCTAGGCACTCCAGCTCCACGTCAGTGGGTGCGTTGGGGCTGAGGCCCAGCCTCTCCCTGACCAATCTGGTATTCGGGTCCCTGTAGTGATCTTGTATCGCCCTCATCTCCCCGAGATTCAGTGCGAGCAGCCCCGTCTCGCTGATTCCCATCAATTCCTCGTCGCTGACCTCCAAATCGATGGCTGCGGGCTCTGAATAGGGTGCTGGTGGGTTTAGTGGAAATCCTAGGGCCGGCCACTTGCCCTCAGAGCACTCCGCTGGGCCCGCGACGGATGCTCGCTCAATCATAGGGTTGTGCAGGGTGGATGCCAATGCCCCGGGTTCGACGTTCTCGGGCACGCCCCAGAAGGCGTATGTCCTGTTGGTCGCTACCTTCGCCTCGGAGTGGTGGGGGAATAGTGTCAGAAGGCCATCGAGGCCTGCTTGGCCGGGGTTGTCCGTAACGCCCGGCTTGTAGCCGACCTGGATGGCGATCTCGGGTGCCTCTGGGAAGTCATCGAGCAGGCGTGTGAGCCTTGAGCCGCACTCGATTATGGGGTCGGCGAACAAGTCATGAACCAGGCTATCGGCTTCCTCATCGGCTAGATCCGCTTGCACTTGGTAACCGAGAATGACCCTCACTGCCGCGACCTCGATCCCGTGATCGGCTGCTAGCATCGCACGCACGCTCTCGCCGCGGGCGTCGGGCAGACCCTCGAGGTCTCTGGTGGCTACTTCGAAGAGATGGGGCTCCGTTTGGACGGACATGAGATTGCCCCTCATGCAGGGGTGCAGTTCTCCGTCCATGAACAATCCGGCTCCATCGAAATGCTTGAAGGGGGTCCGAGGCCGGGGTTAGGTGATGCAACCAGAGGAGGCGTGGGGCGCGCGTTGGCGCGCATGCGCTCATCCGCTGGCCCACCAGTACATGGGGTCGGCCGTCCAGAAGCAGTCTCTGGTTGTGCTGGCCGCGGATCTTCCGAGGGTGGACGATCTGGTAGATCTGATTGCCCGGGTGGGCTCCCACGTGACCGCTCTCAAGACCCATGTCGACATGGTAGATGATTTCACCATGGATGAGTGGGGCAGGGTGATCGAGGCGGCTCGAGCGCACGATCTCATGCTTTTCGAGGATCGGAAGTTCGCCGACATCGGAAGGGTCGCTCAAACCCAGATGGGTGGCTTGTATGACATCCGCTCCTGGGCTGATGCGGTCACCGCACACAGCGTCAGTGGGCCTGATGTCTTAGATGGGATTGCAGCGGCTTGGGACGGTGTGCAGCGCATCGGTGGCATTCTCCTGCTTGCACAGATGTCCAGCAGGGACAACCTGCTTTCGGAGGAATATGGAAACCGCACGGTTGAGTTCGGGACAGCGTCACCCCATGTTATTGGCTACATTGGGAATGGTAGCTCTCCCGCAGAGATCGAGAGCCTGCGAGCCAAGGCGGGTGATGGGAGGATGATTTGGACTCCGGGTGTGAACCTGTCCGCAGCCGAAGGCGTCCTCGGGCAGCGATACGGGCATCCTAGTGATGCTGTCCGCGCTGGCTCGGATGCGGTTATCGTCGGCTCTGGGATACACGGGGATGAGAACCCCGAAGAGGCTGCTCGGTCTTATGCGGAGGCCTCGTGGAAGGCCTTGTTGGAGAGATAGGGCATGGTGGCCCAGAGCCTCATCGCTTGGATCTGCTCGGCTGTGACCCTCTTCGTGCTCCTTGCAATGGTGGTTTTTGAAATCCTCAAACGATGGAGGGTGGGCCTGCGGTTGGCATCGCTGGATGAGAGTCTGCTGGAGGATGACGGAGTGTCGATAGACACCATCACCGACGCCCCGAAGGGCAGCCAAGTCATTGCCGGCCATGTTCCCGCTATCCTGATCGGCGATTACGAGCGGCGCTAGGGCGAAGGGCCCTGCTAAATGGCTCCGAGGAAATACGCGGCAGCGACTCCCACGGCCGAGAGAGCGAGGACGGCCACTACGAGGATTCTCCTCCTCCCGGAACGAGCGGTCGGGCCGGCAAGGGGCGGCATGGGGATGGGGGGCATCCCCTCTGCCTCACCCAATGGGGGCAGTCCGGGGGGTGGTGGTGTGTCGGAAGGGGGGTTTTCGAGGAGGTCGGGGTATAGCTCGTCTAGGTCGGCCAGCCCGGGAGCATCGGGGATGGGTCCGTTGATGGCATCCCAATTCTTATCGAAATCCGCTTGGGTAAGGGGTGAAGTCAACACCGCCACAGCACCAGCGGAAAAGGCTGCATCCTCTGCCTTAGCGAGGCGTGTTCGGCTGGTAACGAAAACGATTCTGGCTATTGGATCGCTCTCCCTCATCTCCAGAGCCGCGACATGGCCATCCAAAGTCGGTATGTCCAGACCGATGAAGACCAGTCCTGGCTTGATTTTGACGTACCTGTCAACGGCTTTGTCGCCATCACCGCATATCTCCGAGCCCCACCCCCTGTGGCTAAGGATGGATTGGATCCGCCCAGCGGAAATCCGATTCCCCAGCACGATGAGTGCTATCGGCTTGCCGTCCGATGTCATCCCAGCAACGCACATGGGCTATGGCTCATGAACGGCGTGGTCAGTGACATCACGCTAGGATGGTGTCCAGGAGCCATTCGGGGTCGAACGGCTCGAGGTCGTCGTAGCCCTGGCCCAAGCCAGCGAGTACTATCGGCCTGCCCGTGGCATGTGATATCGAGAGCGCAGCGCCCCCCCTCGCATCAGTGTCGAGTTTGCACAGGGCCGCACCATCGAAGGTAAGCATTCTTTGGAATTCCAATGCTTGGGTCACTGCGTCGTTACCCGCCAGTGCGTCTGCGACGAAAATCACCAGATGGGGGGCCGTGACCCTGTGGACCTTGCGCAACTCCTCCATGAGGTTGGACTTGTTCTGCATTCTGCCGGCCGTGTCGATGATCACGACATCCTCCCCCCTGGCGGATGCGCTCTCTATGGCGTCCCTGGCTATCGCCGCGGAGTCCCCGCCTCTCTGGCTGCTGATGCACCTGACTCCGAGGCGTTCGGCATGGGTCGATAGTTGGTCTATAGCGCCGGCGCGGAACGTGTCGGCAGCGGCGAGGACGACTTCGTATCCCTGATCCTTCAGTCGCTTGGCGATTTTCGCGGTCGTGGTCGTCTTGCCGGTACCGTTGACGCCGACCATCATGATCGATACTGGCGTCTCCTCGGCTACGAAGGCCTGCACCGTCCTATCAAAGTCCCAGTAGCCGGACTCCAAGAGGTTTCTCAGCGCACCCCTCAGCGCCCTTTCCACCACCTCGCCAAGATTGGCCTTCCTAGTGAGGCGTGCGCCAATGAGGTGAGCGCGTAGGCTGGAGGTGAGGTCGGTTGCCGCGGCATGGCCCATATCCGCCGAGAGCAGGTCGGTCTCCAACTCCTCGAGGATCTCTTCCAATGGCTGCCCCCCCTTCAGGACGCGTCCGCCCCTGGTTGTCGTATCGCCAGCTAGGTCAATTGCGAAGGTGGTGGTGGCTTCCACCAGGTTCCTCCCTGTGGTGGTCTCCATCGGCCCCCTAGGGGCCTCTTCAGTGGCTCTCTTCCGCTCCTTGGCTGACCTTTGCCTAGTGGCTCTCTTCCGCTCCTTGGCTGATGGGGGGGATGAGAATGGGTCGGCCAGTTCCTCGTCAATATCGTCCCACTCACTATTCCCCTTGGTAGGTGGAGGTGCACCGGTTGGCTCTGGCCTTGCTTCGCGCTTCTGCAGTCGGTCACGTTCTGCGAGAGCCTCGAGTGCTTCGGCGGTGCCCTCCTCGGCGGTGATTCCGTGGGCTTCTTCGGTTTCCCCCACCCGCTTCTTGAAACGGTCGAACAAACCCATGTCGAGTCCTCAGTCATCGAGTGTGAGTTCGGTCCCTCGTTTTCTTCGCCTTCGCGCCTTCGGGGGCGTGGGTTGTTTCTCGGGGTCTGTGTTGCGCTCTGGATCTTCCTCTTCGTCGTTCTGGAGGTGCTCGACGGTGTCGTTGAATTGGTTTGCTAGGGTGATGATGTGGTTCTCCAGATCGTCGTACTCCTTCTTCACCATCTCCATGAGGGTCATGAGTTCCTCATTCCTAGTCCTGAGGATGGTGGTTGCCTCCCCCCTTGTTTTCTCCGCCTGGACTCTGCTGCCGATGTCGATGACCGCCCCGGCATCAGCGGGTATGTCGGCGATTATCTGGACCCCGGCTCCCAGTGGAACCATCACCCCCTCGGCGCCATCCTCCGAGATGCCATCAAGGGCTTCAATCGCGTGGGTCTGCTCTACTCTCAGGCTCTCGAGGTTTCGAATCTGCTGTTCGATGGCCTGCAAGCGCTCACGGTTGGCTTCGACCAGCCTAGCTAGGCGCTGCAACTCGGCCCCATCACCCATTGTCATGGGTGCTTCGACAGTGCCGAGTGTCAAGAAGCCGTCGCAGACTGTTTTGTCTACCCGTGCACTGTTGGCTATGCTTTTGGCTACTCGCCGTCCCATATGCCTTCTTGAATCATGAACTCCATGACCTTGGCGGAGACATTCGCGCGATTGCCGCCTCGGACCCCGGTAGCAGAGACCTCGAAGACCTCAGGTGGGATGTCCTCGGCCTCGCGGACCTCGTATCCGACCTTGCGCCCGTAGGAGACGGCCTCGATGTCGGGCATCACCCATGCTTCGACGTCCTCCCCCTCGTATCGGTGCTCTATCATACGCTTGCGCGTGTCTGTGGAGTAGGGGTCTGAGTCTGACACAGGGGTATTCCTGATTCCTACGACGACCCTCTTGCCTTGGTCTAGCTCCCTTTGTATCATCCACTCGTGACCTACGTGCAGCGGCTGCCAGCGTCCGGGCAGGAGAACTGCCTTGGGCTTCTCGAAGAGGTGCGCGAGTTCGTCCACTAGATCCTCGACGGTGTGGCCGGGCTCGCCACTCGAGTCTAGGGTTAGATGTGTGCATTTCGGCTCGTCGAAGGGATCGGAGATGCCTGTAAAGCTGGCAATCTCCCCGGTGCGTGCCTTTGCATAGAGTCCCTTTACGTCACGCTCCTCGCAGACCTCCAGAGAGGTTGAGATGTGGATCATCACCGCGTCTTCGGGCAGAATTTCCAGAATCTTCTCCCGAACGTCCTCGTAGGGAGTGATGAAGGAGCACAGCACATCGGTGTGCTTGGAAATCATCGCAGCCATCCTAGCGATGCCGAGCAGGTGCCTCTCGCGGCCCTCGCGAGAGAAGTCGTGGTTGGAGAAGAAGTCGCGGATGGTGTCGCCGTCGAGGAGTTCGACCCCGTAGCGCTCGGCCGCTGCCTCTGCAATCGTCGTCTTTCCTGCTCCAGAGAGTCCTATTAGCCACACTACCTTGTTTCCCATATTTTGCACCCCTACTTGGAAGTCGCCGGCTCGCGAGTTTCTATTAATCCTGATTGCTCTCCCATGTCGCATTCCATCGGGTGCTGCATGCCACGAGGAAGTAGGGATTGAGTATCTCATCGACGATGTCGTAGTCGAGGGTGTTGCCTGTGGGGTCGACCACGATGCCTCCTGCGGCTTCGACGACTGCGTGGGCTGCGGCTATGTCCCAGCAGCTAGTCGGCCCGAAGCGCGGGTAGAGGTCAGCGCTGCCCTCGGCGACGATGCAGGCTTTGATGGAAGAGCCCATCCGAACGAGGTCGTGGGGCCCTAAGGCTGATGCGAAGGTCTCATCCTTCTCACCCCTGTGGCTACCGCTGGCCACCAAGCGCACAGGAGTGCCGATCTCATTGTTTACCTCAATCCGCCTGGTTCGGTCGCCGTCCCTGCGTTCGGATGGGAGGGTCAAACCGCCAACCCAGGTAGTGTCGGTAACAGGCGCATACACGACCCCGAAAACCGGCCTCCACCTAGGACCATGGAGGCGCATCAACGCGATGTTAACAGTGAACATCCCATTTCTCTTGATGAATTCCTTGGTGCCGTCAAGCGGGTCTACGAGCCATGCATAGTCGGATGCCTTCGGGTCCCCTTCTCGACCCTCCTCTGATACGAGGGGGATTGCTGGGTCTAGGTTTCGCAGTCCTTCTTCGATAGTGGCATGGGCGGCGAGGTCGGCTTTGGTCAGGGGGGAGGAGTCCGTCTTGGAGGTGATTTCGAAGTCATCTGAGTCTTCGTAGATCCTGAGAATCTCCGAGCCAGCCTCGTGAGCGATTCGTATGATTCGTTCGTGGTCGTGCTGCATGTCGATAGCCGTTCAGAAATCCTCGAGGTCGGCAGCGGCATCATCGAGCCTCTGCCTAGATTCCTCGGTTAAGTGGAATAGGAATGGGTCCTCATCATGCAGTATCCCCTTCCAAGAGGACATCGAGCGAGCCCAGATTTCCTCCTTGGCGTTCCATTCGAGCATTCTGTCGATGAACCTGCAGTGACGTTGGACCTCTTCGTCATCGGCGGCGAGCCTGCGGAGAATCTCATTGGTCTGAGCGATGAGGATGCCCCAAGTCGGGTTCAGCTTGTAGGTGTTGAAGGGATTTCGTTCCTGAATTACTGTGATGTGGTCCCTCCAGAGCCCGAGGGAGACGTCATAGGTCAGGCCCACCAGTAGCACCATGGCAACTACGCTAGTGGCAATACCCACAAGCCCGAAGTAGGTGGTCGGGAGGAACAGGATGGTTTCGGTCGTGTCGAACCTCCATGAGATGTAGGGCCAAATCAATAGGGTGAGGGTGGAGGTCCAGAAGATGAGGCTGATGAGGGACTGGCTCTGCTGGATGCGCCAATACTGGAGCATGAACCACTTCTTCACGGTGTGCGCCTCCTAGCGACCGGGCTTTCAGAATTGTCCACTCGGATCATGAAATCGGCCTATTGGTCTCTCAAATGAGCGATGACGACGGGTGAGTTAGAATCGGTAGGGTCAATCTCCTCTAAGGATTGGATGTTGACGAAGCGTCGTGGGACACGATGGCGGCTGCCGAAGTTGGAGAGGACCCTGTGTCTAGCGTCTTCCTCGTCTAGCGCAACTAGGTCGATGGTGAAGGGTTGGTCATTCTTGCCGGCACGGAAGGTGCCTTGGGCTCTGTAAGCCTTCATGGGGTCGGCGACCTAGGGTCTCGGTATAAACGCGACTAGTTCCGAGGAAGTGGTTTTGGTGAAAGAACGAAACGGGGGTTTGCATCGCTCCCTCAAGGTTCAAGTGGGAACCGCGTGGAATGGGGGGGGACTGTCGATGACCGTGAACAACCCCCACCAGGATGATGTGTCGGGTTTGGAGGGGCGGCTTGCGGATATTCCCAGGAACCGCCTAGTTGAGGAGGTCATCTCGAGGTGGAACGACATCATTCGCCTAGAAGGTGACGTGGCTGCCCTCCGGAGGCGTTTGAGGGAGGCGGAGTTGTTGGCTCAGAGTGCTGATAGCCCGGAACGCCCCCTACGGGAGGAGTTGGAGGAGAGGGTGCGGGTCGCTGGGTCAAGGGTTGCGCATCTCGAGCGGCAGTTGGAGAACGAGCGTGTGCGGCGCGAAGCCGATGAGGTCGATGCTGGGAGGGTCGCGGAGTTGCAAGAGGAGAATGCGAGGCTCATGAGGAATGAGGAGGAGTTGCTTCTTTTGGTGCTGGACATGGAGGCACAGATTGACCGGCTCTCAAAATTGGAGTGAAATTTCATCCCTCTGAGTCGTCCCTTTTTCTTTTAGTGATCGAGGAAATTGCTCCGAAAAGGTCTGCAACCACCAGTTTCGCGACATGGAGGCTGGCCGAGATTTCCGGAAAAGGGGGGTCATTGTCCGGAAGGTTTGCTAATTCCCTAATCTCTGGGATAAATGGCTCAATTTCCCTGTTATCGAACCACAGCGAGCCGCACTTCAGGCAGCCATCGACCTCTATGGGGGCCCGGCTGGTCGGTACTGGTCCTTTCACCATCTCCCCTTCGCATGTGGGACAGCTGTAGCCGGCATCCAGACCATTGAAGACGGCGGTCTTCATTCTCCTCAGAACTTGGGCGTCCATGTTGGTGTCTAGCCAGCGATTGGTGGTTAGCATCCCATAGCAATGGGCGCAGTAGTGCAGATGCCCGCCGACTGCGTCCCCGTGCATCTCCATCGTGGAGTTGCAGCAGGGGCAACCGGGGTCGGAGGCCATGATTCGCAATATGCGAGTGTGGTTTCAAGGATGCGTATTCATGATTGGGGGTTCATCGCCTCAATCAAGGCAGCGAGCGATCGCTGGAGCTCGTCTGCATCGTCGAACTCCTCGGCGATATTTCCCGTGATAATCCAGTCCGCCCCTGCTTCAGCAGCCGCTCTTGCCGCCTTTCCATCTCTAATCCCCCCACCCACCAACAGTGTAAGCTCGCACGAGGCTCGGGCGGTACGAATGAGCTGGGAGTCTACGGGTTTGGCAGCACCGCTTCCCGCCTCGAGGTAGAAGAGGTTGAATCCAAAGCATTCTGCCGCCATGGCTAGGGCGGCCACTCGATCGGTTTCATTGCTGAGAATGAGATCGGCTTTACCGACCTCCCCCGCCTTCCCACCTGGCGCGCAGATGGCGTACCCCATGGGGATTGGTTCGATGTTCGCCTTCTTCACGAAGGGTGCACCGAGTGTCTGCTCCCCTATGAGGAAACGGGGGTCGGTGCTGTTCATCAGCATCATGAATGTGATTGCGTCGGCGGAGGGTGAAAGCGCCGAGGAGCCCTGGGGGAAGAGGACGACCGGGGTCTTCGAATTCAGATTGTCCGTGTCGGAGTCCTGACTAGAGGCCCATGAGACTAGTTCCAATCCCTCTTTGATGGCTAGCACGGTGGCGTCGACGTTTGCTCCGTCCGTGTCGGAGGATCCTCCCACGAGGATCATCTTGCTTCCGGCGGTGGCCGCGGCAATCGCCCTCTTGGCCGCGACCTCGGGGCTTTGATCGGCCGGATCGATGAGGATGGCGTGCCTAGTCGGTTGGGCCCTGTCACAGACGTAATCCGCCACGAGACCCACAGCGCCCGTCATGAGTCCACCACCTCTTGTCGGAGGTCATGGCTGTATAATTGTATCAATGAGGTTTTTCCCGGCATCGATGCCGGCGTTGATATCAGCCATCAGAGAGGAGGTTGGGTCGTCTCCTACCCATCGCATTCTGTGAACCCACTTGCCGTGGTCGGGTTCCTGGCCCCGCCACCAGACTTCGGTGGTGCCATCTGGTCTTTCCCCCTTAATCCCAAAAGAGGGAGCGTGGCATTGGATGCACACACCGCCCTGCCACTCCTTGCCAGGGTGCGTTGGTGTCCTCATATCCAGCACAATACCGAATGAGGTCTTACCAGAGCCCAGTATCCCGGCTCCGACGAAAGTGACCTCGTTCTCCTGACTGATGTCCTCCACCCTTGTTCGGAGGTGGAAGGTGCAACCCCGTGAGGCTAGGGAGGTTGCCATGGCCTTCACAAGCCACGACCTCCTAATCGCACCTGACAATGAGTTGGGTTCTTGGGTACCCAGTTCGGATAACCAGTGTGCTGGTACTATCGGCCAGAGGGAGATGATTCCGGGAGCCTCGGCAGACAAGCCGATCTCGGCCGTCTCCTCGACGATATGGACTTCGGCATCTGGTTGGGAATCGAGGATTGTGTGGACTGTGGAAAGGGCCCTTAGGTTACCTCCCAAAATAGCGATGGTTTGTGTCATTGGGTGGCCACCGGAATGAGGGAGAGGGCATGGACGGGGCACGCGGGAATGCATAGACTGCAGTGTGTGCAAATGGGTTCGTCTACTATTGCGAGGAGGTTGTCGAGGCGGAGGGCGTCGACGGGGCAGAGAGCTACGCAGGCAGCACAACCGAAGCACCGGTCATCGTGGACCTTGAAGATGCGTTCAGGGTCCCTGGCCATGGGGCGGGATGGTCGAGGTTCCCTCAATCATTCCCCCCCCTACCCCCTAATTTCGCATGGACAATGAAGAACTACGCAAGATTGAATAGAATTTTTATTTATTTTAATCAATTAACGATAATCATTGAAGTTCTGTAACCCCCGGCAAATAATGGTTGGTAAGATGCCGCCACCAATCCAAATAACAATCCTATTCTCCAGTGGAAAAAAACGGGTAGGAGGGTCGCCTTGATGACACCACACCCCATCCCCCCTCCATGGTACTCTACTCTGCCGGGCGCACTTCGACTCAGCCAACAGATCCACCCCCCAGTGGGATCAGGATGAATTTTCTGGGAGGGGCCAACGAAGTCGGCAATGTAGGATGCATCATCGAGGACAACACTGGAACGAGACTACTCGTGGATTACGGCCTCGCTCCAACTAGGCCGCCCAAGTACCCCTCCGAGGCCCCTAGGGTCGAGGAGGCGATAATGACTCACGCGCACATAGACCACATCGGCATGGCTCCTTGGCTGGTAGCTGCCTATGACACCACTCTGCACAGCACGGAAATGACAGCCGCTGTCTCCGAGATTATGTGGAAAGACACTTACAAGGTCTCTGACATAGAGGGATATCCCCTTGGGTGGGATAAGCGCGATATGGATCTGGCACTAGGGGCGTGGAACACTCACGATTTCGGCGAGTGGTTCCCAATAGGCCAATGGAGGTGCAGGCTCCACCGCGCAGGCCATATTCCCGGTGCTGCGATGGTGGAGATAGAGACACCAGAAGCACGCATCCTATGGTCTGGTGACATGGACACCAGAGACAGCCCGAACGCCGTGGGCGCATCTCCTGTGGAATGCGATATCCTATGTCTCGAAGGCACGTATGGAGGGAGGAGCCACCGTCCAAGGGAGGAGGAGGAGGCCCGCTTCGTTGCCAAGGTGCTTGAAGTCGTATCCAGGGGCGGCATAGCCCTCGTGCCATCCTTCGCCTCCGGGAGGGGGCAGGACATCCTCAGGATCCTCCACAGGGAAGCGCCCCATCTCGACGTCCACTACGATGGAATGGGTACTAGAGTTACAAGGGAGTGGATGGGGTGTCCGGAGCTCATTCGCGATGCTGATGGGATGAAGAGGGCCTTCAGATGGTCCAAGAGGGTCTCGGGCAAGTCCGATAGGAAGAAGGCGCTGGGGGCCAACGTGATAGTCACGACTAGTGGCATGCTCGACGGCGGTCCGGCCCTCTGGTACCTCAATCGCCTCAGGCATCATACTGCCAACGCCATCCTCCTGACAGGCTACCAAGCCGAGGGCTCGGGGGGTCGGAGACTGATCGAGGACGGAAAGATCCCGATATTCGGCAGACTCACCCCAATCGCCCTCGAGATCGACAAGTTCGACCTGTCCAACCATGGGGATCACTCGGCACTCACCTCCTTCGCCCGTGCGTGTTCCCCAACCGACCTCGTGATCTTCCACGCAACCGAGGAAGGCAGGCAGGCCCTTCACGAGGAGTTTGCAGGGGAAATGAGGGTCCACCTCCCCACAAATAACACCCCCATCTTGATTGGCTCCTGAGTTGAGAATAGCGCCCTCACGGCGCACCCTTGATATGCTGTCCACTCACTCGTTGCCAACAGTGAGTGGTGACTCACGTGTTTAAGGAAAGAAAGGTGAAAAAATGGAAGTACAAGAATTAGATGACTACTTTGGATACACAGAGAAGGGAAGCTCTCTGGATGCTGAGCTGCGTGCGGGACTGACGACGTTCCTCACGATGGCTTACATCTTGATTGTGAACCCCTCTATGTTGAGCAACTTTGGTGCAACAGGCATACCATTCGACGACGCCCTGTTCGCGACCGCCATAGCGGCGTTCGTGGGCTGCGTGGTCATGGGCCTGTGGGCGAACCTACCGTTCGCACTAGCACCTGGAATGGGACTGAATGCGTACTTTACGTTCGCTGTGGTTCTTGGTATGGGAATACCATGGGACGTCGCTCTCGCAGCCGTCTTCGTTGAGGGGATAATCTTCCTCATAATCTCCCTGCCTGCAGTTGGCTGGAGGACGCAGATGATCAACTCGATTCCGACCGACCTCAAGATTGCGACAGGGGCCGGAATCGGCATGTTTCTGGCAATCATCGGTCTGCGCGAAATGGGTTGGATCCGAGACGATGGCGCCACACTGGTCAACATCGCCGAGACAGAGAAATTCGGCCTCGACCATGGTGCGCTCATCGCGATGATCTGCCTACTGCTGACCGTCGTCCTGATGGCACGAGGCCAGAAGGGAGCGATTATCATCGGCATCGCCATTGCCTCGTTATGGGGCTGGGTAACAGAGGCCTATGACCCGTACAACGACTTCGCCGCAGGCGGGGCAGGCTGGGCGTCGACGAACGCTGATTGGCCCTCGGCTGCATTCGGATTTGTCGGTCTGCCCGACGAAACCCTGTTCGCCGCTACATCTGCCCTCGGTGACGTCGGTGGTGATGGCGTTACCGTTGGTGCATTCCTGATGGTGATGATCACCTTCCTGTTCGTCGATATCTTCGACACAGCAGGTACCCTGTACTCGGTCGGCCGTCAGGCAGGCTATGTCGACGAGAACGACGAGTTACACAACTCCGACGAGGCGTTCATGTCGGACGCCGCGGCCACGATCGTCGGTGCGATATGCGGCACCAGCACGACCACCACCTACATCGAGTCAGTAGCCGGTGTCGAGGATGGCGGCAAGACCGGACTAGTGGCGGTCACCGTAGGCGTGCTGATGCTATCCGGACTCTTCTTTTCGGACCTCTTCCAAGCCATACCCACCTTCGCAGCCGCCCTGGCTCTGGTGGTCATCGGCGCGATGATGATGCGACAGGCAGCGGACATCGATTGGGGCGATGCCGAGATGGCGGTCCCCGCCTTCCTCACCATGGTTCTGATGCCCTTCACCTACTCCATCGCAGATGGAATCGCGTGGGGCGTGATATCCTACTGCGCCATCAAGATTGGCATGCAGAAGTGGGACGAGCTGAACCCAGTCATGTGGGCGCTCTTCGTCTTAATGACCATGTTCTACCTAGGCCCGGGCGATACAAACACCTTCGACTGGATCTTCGATCTAATCGGCCTCAGCTGAACAGGAGATACGTAACGGGTAACCGGGCCTGACGGCATAGCCTGAAGGCCCGGCCCCCCTACCCGCAGAGTGGAGACCATGGGCGACGAGATGCTCGACCGGCTAAGGAGCTCCATACGCACGGTACCCGACTTCCCGATAGAGGGAATCATGTTCAGGGACATCACCCCCCTCCTCGGTGAACCCGGGCTGCTCTCTGAGGTCACGCAGCGGCTAGTCGAGGATATAGCCAGATTGGGATGGGAACCGGATCTCATCATCGGCCCCGAGGCTCGGGGCTTCATCTTCGGACCGCTGTTGGCAGACCGCTTGGGGTGCGGCTTCGTCCCCGTCCGCAAGCCTGGAAAACTCCCCTCCTCCACCAGGCGGGTGGAGTACTCGCTCGAGTACGGCTCCAATGTCTTGGAGATGCACGAGGATGCGATCCAACCCGGGCAGGAAGTCCTGATTATCGATGATCTACTAGCCACCGGGGGCACCATATCTGCGTGTGTGAGACTTTGCGAGGAAGCAGGTGCGAAAGTCCTTGGAGCTCTTTTCCTGATCGAGTTGGTGGGCCTAGGTGCCAGGGAGGCCATCTCCCCCATCCAAGCCCATGCGCTGCTCGAATACCCCGCATGAGGCCGCCGACCGAACTCCCGATTTCTTCAAAGGGACTGGGCCTCTCCTGAAGTCGATATCTGTGGCAGACAACCCCCCTCCCCCACCACCAAAGGCCCCCCCACCCCCTGCTCCGAAGACCCAACCCCCTCCCCCACCACCAAAGGCCCCCCCACCCCCTGCTCCGAAGACCCAACCCCCTCCCCCACCACCAAAG
>PBMR01000002.1:55222-63618 GCA_002722735.1 Methanobacteriota archaeon | reverse complement strand
CGGTTTGACGGTAAGCGTCACTGCGACGCTTGGTGCCGTCGATTCTGCCACCGTCGTTGTTACTGGAACTGGTTACGCAACCGGAGCCAACGTCGTGACAATTAGCGATGACGACTGCGGAGATGGCCTTGCCACCCTCGACATCGACTCATTGCACGATCAGAACACCATCACCATCAGCAACCTTGGATCCGAGGCAGTTCAATTGAGCCACGTCTACATCATGTTCTCCGATACCACGACCCACGCCCGGGGCTTCCCCTTCCAATTCTCGTCCGTGTATACCGGGGCCAACTTGTTCATTTTCCCAGGGGAGGAAATCTCCAGCGATGCATTCCCACTCGTCGTCAATTCACATGGATTTGCGATTGGCACTGACCCGGATCGCGCCTTCCTAGCGGTGTACGAACACAACTCCGCTGTTTCGGTGACAATTACATGAGGTGCCAGAGTGGGTGACGGACCATCGGAAATAATCCTCCTCATCGCGGGGCTAATCGTCGCAGCCCTAGTCTCCGGAGTCCTGCTGCAGAGCTGGGACGACATGTCCGGAGTCTTGGACGAGCGAGGCAAACAGGGGATGGAGGACGTCAAGACAAGAGTCTCCCTAGCCAGCGACCCAATCAACATCGGATGGGAAGTGAACGATACGGCGATTTTATCCCTGCAGAACTCGGGGGACAGTTTCTTGGATGTTGACAACGTGGGCGTCTCGCTGAAAGGGAAAATAATGACTGTGACCAAGAACTACCCCGCCGCCACAGAGTGGCTACCAGGCGAGGTTGTCGAATTTACAATCGACGGCACGTCCAGCGGATTGACCTTCGCCTCTCCCGCCACTCATGACGTGTATCTGATGGTGACCGTGGTCTCCACGTCAGGGAGTTACGCAGGCGTGGACACACTGAACGAGGAGGTCAGAATCAGTGCCTGATAACGTTGACAACTTCGAGTTCGGCGTCATACAGGACAGCCTCGCCCAGAGCCTCGGGACGGCCATACCCAACCGCGCGCTCGTGCTGGTCTGCGGTGGCATCGGAACCGGCAAGAGCATCATCGGGCAGAGGATGTCCTTCGGAATGACCGCCAACGACATCCGGGTTTCATTGGTGACCACCGAACTGACCACCAGGGGCTGGCTCGAGCAGGTCTCGAGCATCGGCTACTTCATGGAGAAGAGGATCGACAACGGGGAGTTCCACCTGATGTCGAGCTTCGGCGTCATCGCCGACAAGGCCGAGGAACCAGTCGACCTGCTCGGGCTTCTGGACTCACCCGCGCTGAAGGAGGCCGAGGTCATCATCATCGACAGGGCGTCCCAGATGATTCCCGCTGACACCGAGGGGCCAGCCCTGCTCTCCTCGCTGAGGCAGTACACGGCCCAAGGCCGAGCGCTCTTCCTGATGATCGACCCCGAGGAGATGGACCCACGGCTCCTCAGGGAGCTGAAGGCATCCGCCGAGGTCGTGCTTGACATGATGACCTCGGTCGTCGGCGGACAGCTCGTCAGGACCCTGTGCGTGACCCGGTTCCTGAGGGCGGCCGGCCCGGTTACCGAACGGATAGGTTGGAAGGTGATGCCCGAGATGGGATTCATCGTTGACATCACGGCAGTGGCATGATTGGAGGCGGTGAGGCAGAATGGTCACCGAGCAGGAACCCGAAGAGGAAACGACGACGAAACACGAGCTCACCGTCCAGCCCGGGGACCTCGGCGGCCTCATGGCCGAGTACCCGCACATCCGCCAATGGGTCGAGGACTTCGAGGCCAAGCACGGCTCTAGGCCGATCTACTACGGGCCCCTGGACAGGGATGCCAGAGCCGTCTCCCCACGCAACCTGATCTACGCGACCAGACCCCCGTGCTTCGCACACGTCTACTCGCCCCCCGAGGGCCAGGTGGGCGCTGGTAACACCTTCTGGTACGGCTTGGAGCCGGCCATCACCCATGACGAGGAGGAGATCAGGGACAACATAGTCGAACGCCTCCTAAGGGACGCGCCGCAGAAGGAGAGGTTCGACAACGATGCGGAGTTCATCGCGATGATTCACGAGATGATGGACGAGATGACCACCACCACTACCTCCCTGCTCTCCAATCCGGTCATCAATCAGACTCGTGAGCTGCTTGGCTTCGGCGAGGCGCCCATCAAGGTCACCACGGAGCAGCTCGAGCGGCTGAAGTACGTGGTCGTCAGGGACCTCGTGAACAACGGCCCACTGGAGACGCTGCTCGCAGACGAGATGCTGGAGGACATCCACTCGATAGGGCTCTCGAGGATCAACATGGACCACAAGGTATTCCCGATGCTCACCTCGAACATCGCCTTCAAGGATCAGGAGGTCCTGACGAAGTACCTCAGATCGATGTCCGAGCGCATAGGCAGACCCGTCTCCGACAGCAAGCCGATAGTGGATGGGGCCCTGCTCGACGGCTCTAGGATCAATATCATCTACAGCGACGATGTCTCGATCCAAGGCTCGTCCTTCACTATCAGGAAGTTCGCCGAGGAGACAATCTCGATCATCCAACTCATCCAGTGGAAGACCCTCTCCAGCCAGATGGCCGCCTACATCTGGCTCGGCCTGGAGAGCGGCATGTCCATGCTGGTTTCCGGGGAGACGGCCTCGGGAAAGACGACCACCCTGAATGCGGTCCTCCCCTTCGTCGATCACAACGTGAAGATCTACACTGCAGAGGACACGCCTGAGGTCAAGGTCTCCCACACCATCTGGCAGAGGCTCATCACGCGCGACTCCAAGAACGAGGACTCCAGGGTCGAGATGTTCGATTTGCTCAAGGCCGCACTGAGGTCACGTCCACGCTACATCATCATCGGAGAGATCAGGGGGGTCGAGGGGGCAATCGCCTTCCAAGCCATGCAGACCGGCCACCCCGTGGTCGGGACCTTCCACGCTTCCAACATCGTCAAGCTGATCCAGAGGTTCACCGGCGATCCGATCAACGTCCCCGCCCGCTTCTTCGACAACCTGAACTTCGCCATATTCCAAGAGGTCGTCGAGGCGCCCGGTGGCGGAATCGCCAGGCGCATCACCGGGGTCAGCGAGGTCATCGGCTTCGACAAGACCGCTGACGGAATCCTGACTAGGAACATGTTCGAGTGGGACCCAGTAAACGACGAAGTGTACTTCCGCGGAATGTTCCAGTCGGACATGCTCGAGAACAAGATCGCGCCTAGGATGGGCTTCCGCAGCAAGAGGGACATCTACGACGAGCTGGCACGCAGGACCGATGCCCTCCAGAGGATGGTGGACAGGGACCTAACGCACTTCGACGACGTCTTCGACTTGCTCGACGTCTACTACAAGGAGGGGTGGGACCGGTTCACATCGGCCGTAGACACCTGGACGGGGATCAACCACTAGTCAGGGGGTGTTGGCTTGGAGGACAAGGCAACCACTTGGGAGATTGCCGTCCTTCGTCTGGGGATGCCTCTGCGTAGGTANCTCCTGTACTTCACCCTGCCAGCAACCTTGGCCGGCCTGGTTGCCGGGCTGACCGTCTGGCTCGCGACCGGCAGTGCCCTGTCGACTATCAGCGGCCTTGCTCTCATTCTGCTCTTCANCCTGATGGGTTTCTCCATCACCATCATCTACCCAATCACGCAGGTCTCGGCCGAGGCCATACAGATCGAGCAGGACATGCACATGTTCATGACTAGGATGGGCATTCTCTCCATGGGCGAGTCAGCNGAGAAGGGGATGTTCGACGTCCTGAAGGAAATGGGGGACTACGGGGCTCTCGCCCACGAGATCCAAGCCATAGAGACGCTCGTGACCAAGTGGCACACCAACCTGCCCGAGGCAGCGAGGATCGTAGGGCGCCAGAGCCCATCGGAGATATGGAGCGACTTCCTCGACAGGATGGCCTTCTCCGTCGAGGTCGGCCAGCCGATAGGCGAGTTCTTCAAGAGCGAGAACGACACCTTCTCGCAGAACTACAACACGATCTACGATGCTAGGATCGAGCAGNTGGANACGCTCAGGGAGACCTTCGTCTCACTGACCACCACTGGNCTGCTCCTTCTCGTGGTCGCCGGGCTGCACCTCATNCTCTTCCANGTCGGCGGTTCNGGGACTCAGGCATCTTNGNNATGNTAGTCCGNTCCAAGTGGGTCTTGGGGGCGGGGGNGCTGTTTGCCATGCTCCAGATNGGGGCTTGGTACCTGTTCACCCTAGTCATCCCCGACGAGGANCTGTTCGCCAGGCACGGCTTCAACACCGAGCAGGCCATAGANACGCGCAGGGCTTGGATATTCGCCGCAATACTNGGGGGCNTCGAGTTCCTGTTNCTGATNGGGACGTTCATCTTCGTCGGAACCGCGTGGCTATTTGGCAATTGGAACTACATCGGNNTGNTCGTTATCGCGGCATTGATGTCGCCCCTGATGGCCCCGGCCNTGCTCACACTCCAGGAGGAGACTCGNGTACGAAGGCGGGACGATGCCTTCCCGGAGTTCATCCGCGCTTTCGGTGGCACCGCACAGGCCAGGGCACAGGAGCCAAGCGCCATGGTCAAGGCCCTAGCCGGCATCGACTTCGGGGCNTTGGACGACTCGATNGCCAATCTGGAGAAGCGCCTCTCGATGCGNATCGACAGCGACTACTCCTGGGACTGGTTCGCCGCCGACAACAACTCCATGCTCGTCTCGAGGTTCACGAGGGTGTTCATCGAGGGCTCCTCNTCGACTGGCGAGGCCGGCCTNGTGGGCGACCTCGTCTCNCAGAGCACGACNAACCTCCTCGGCNTGCGNCAGAGNCGCCAGATTTCCGCCCAGGTCATGCGCAGCGTCTCATACGGNNTGCTCATCGCCATGATCATCGCNATNAACATCACGACCTCGATCATCTCCGGGCTGGGNGAGACGATNGCAGCAGTCGCCCANGGGCTTGTCGACAGCTCCGGCGAGATGGGNACNGCAGCCGGGGGCGTCGACGTCGCNCTNCCGGTTCTNGCCGATACCGGGGGCGTCGAGCAGAANATCATGATCTTCCAGTTCATGGGATCGGGNCTCGTGATCATCACCATCNTCGTCCTAGGTCTGATCACNGCNAGGATCCGNGGCGGGGGCACGACCCTAGTCCTNGGCCAGATGATCCAGATGATGTGGNTCGCCGGGATAGCCAACGGCTTCAGCGCGTGGATTNTGGAGCAGTCCGTCGGCCTCTTCAGAACCNGATAACGATGACGGAAGCCTTGATGTCATAGCATCNGNNCCTCNGGGCATGGATGGCGNTCTCNNTGNTGGCTTGGCTCAGGGTCTCTGTCTTGGTCTGCTGCCTTGGAATCGCTGCCCGNTCTGACTANGACTCNCTTGCTGTGAGAGACCGACATTGGNTGNCCTGGTCCGNCCCGNTNNCCATNCTNCTGGTCTGTGAGNTGGTCATTNTAGAGNCNGNGGCCNCNAACTTCTACATGGNCGCCGCTCTGCTTTCCNTATCCTCNNTNGCGNTGTTCGATGCCCCCGANCCCAGGGNNATTCCCANATGGGACCAGAGNCAAATCGCTCTAGCGGNGTTGTACCTNATCGGCATCGTNGGNCTGTTTGGTGGCNCTGTGCAGCATGCGANCCCGGACTTCNTCCTGCTCGTCCTCGGNGAGGAATCNCCNGAGACGATGCTNTGGTGGNCNATGCTNGGCGGCNTCCCTCACCGTNTTGGTNTANCTCTCCGCTTGGCGCNTCGGGNTGATNCAGGGNGGGGCNGATGCNAAGGCACTGATTCTNCTNACNGTCCTCATGCCCTCNTGGGCCTTCCTGCCCGANCCNATCCTCGCACCAGAGGACACGCTGTTCAAGCTCCCNCCNTCGATGGTGATGTTCCTTTGGGCCTCTGCCGTNTTCCTCCTAGCCCCGCCAATCCTCATCTTCCAGAANGCGATGAGNGGNAANATAGAGTCGAGGNCCGACCTCAAGATGGCNTGGCANGCCANCAAGAGGCCCGTCGAGGAAATCGGAGAGAGGCCGGTATGGTTGCTGACNGAGNTNANTCCNNGTGATGNTGAGGCTGGCTTGCNCATNGTCAACCGCTTCCTCCCNGNNTCCACCACNCCNACNGTGGAGGAGTTGGCACAGAGGCTGGAGGAACTCANGTCNCACGGCGTTGAAAGCGCNTGGATTGCCACGAAGCACCCTTTCATCGTCTACCTCTTCTTCGCAATAGCACCGTTGCTGCTNTTCGGGGACCCCATGGGAATAGTAGCAGNCATGGCCTAGTCAGATGAAGTCCTCTAGCGTCATGACGGTGACGCGGTCGTTGGTGAACAGGGAGTCNACNCTCGATGTCATCCAGTTCACCCGNTGCCTCGTGTAGTCGTCGACNCCATANTCNTCCATGATCTCCTGNGTGACNTCGATGTACTTNCTAACCGCCCCTTGCGAGACTGTGAGTACCACATTNCCCCCGCACATCGAACTCTCANCNCCTCCCACNANTCGAGAATCCGCCNGNTNCCNGNGAAGACTCCTTGATGCACTTGCCGGCNAGCGGCATCCTGCGATACGACTCNCCGCACTTGACGCACCGGACCTTCTGCCTNGTGAAGGCCATCATGTTCCCCCNCAGGTCGGGTAGGAAGTGAGACTCAATGACCTGCTTGGCCACCCCGTCNACATTGACCGATCGCAGCACNCTCCCAAGNTCNAGCTGANTGGAAAGCTTGTCCTTCATCGTGACNAGCGTCTTGTACGCCGAGTTCTGCGGGCCNGCATCCAAGGGTCCGGAATCNTGTGTCCAGCCGTANCCGCGCAGNTCACCGATGGTCCCGAGCCTGTCCTCAACCAGATCCACCATGCCTCTGACATCNCGCGAGTGAGGCTGCGANAGCGTCNCCTCGTAGAATGCCCTTGTGTAANNCCAAGAGCAGTCGACNTTCAGGGCCTCCTTGTCGATCTCGCTCGGNTTCANCCTNGTGGTGAGGACCAGTGGTGCATCCATNCTCCCCCCNCTGCCATCGGGCAGNATCTCCCTAGTGAANTTCAGCAANCCATCNANGAGCATCATGATGCTATCCTCNTCACCATCGCAGTTCCTCCTCTTCGCNGCGTGGAAGAGCGGGTGGGCGTAGCCNGCCGANGCCNNCGTCCACCCTATGATNCGGCANGCGACTCCACCAGAGGTNTGCGGAGCTAGGCCNATGGCNATATGNCCTACGATGTCCTGAGCGCTCTTCNCCCGGTAGAANGCCTCCATCCCATAGAACCTGACGAGAAGGTCGTCCACGAATGCNCANGTCGAGAGCAGGTGCTCTNCGGCAGAAATAGANGGAATGAAGTCNTGAGGNAGCANCTCGANCATCTGCTCGTTGGACTTNANCNCGTTNCCGTGGNTGTCATGCGTGTACCCCAGCTTCACCAATTCTTTCCACGNTGTGCCAATCTCGCAAGGACGGAAGTGNGTNACNGGAACATCGCTCATATCGTAACGAGAGGTCCCGTCTCGNAANACGGAGACNCCGTGTTTGGCGCGAAGGATCCCCTTCTCTATGGGCTCAGGCGTNTGANNNGTNGAAATCAGNCCCTTTACGGCCTTGATCTTCTCAGGAATCTNNTCAAGCCCCAAAGCNCTTCTTTTGACNTCGAGAATCGCACNCANNCTCACCGTGGTCCGCTCCCCCCTNCGNCGGGCATTCGGCCTTCGCGCTCTCCTCGGACTCGTCCTCCCNCCGCATTCGANNGGNTGANCGGAGTCTGGTCGGTTGTGGCAGATGAGATGCGGTGTNTCNCGTCCGCACCTAGAGCAGACTCGCGGCCCCATCTCAACTCTGATCGGCCCTCTGGACGAGGCTTGAGAGAGTAGGCGCTGGGGCCCTCCGCTCTCCCCAATGGGGTAGATGCAGTGAACGAGCGGCTTCATCTCCCTGACACCAGATTTCTCGGGCCGTCCCATGCGCGCGCCAATCCTACAGGGAACAGCGTCTTCCCAGCGGAGTCCGGACACCTTCCTGACCACCATGAGGGAACGCTCGACCTCGTAGTCATCCAGCGTGCCTCTAGCACGCCAATACTCAGCGGTATGCCCCTCGCCCCTCTTATCTTCTTCACCAACCTCGGTCAAAGCGGCACCGGTCCTCCTGAGAATCTCGTCGATGTGAGGGGCCGTTTCAGCCCTCTGGCGTATCCCATCCTCCACAAGCTCCAGTCCCAGACCCTCCACAAGCCCTTCCCAGTAGGCTGGGATGATGATGTCGGAACCATCGTGACGATGCTCGATGCCTAGAGTCATGAGAGCGGATTTCACCACCCCGTGCTCCCTGACAGCCGTCCACCTCGGCCATTGGCCCAACAAGGGGGCATCTAGCCCCAGATCCCCATCACTGAAGTCGAACGGCCACCCCTCCACGNNCCCCTTCAGCNTCAGCGAGCCATCGNCNTCGG
>PBMR01000002.1:0-55217 GCA_002722735.1 Methanobacteriota archaeon | reverse complement strand
ATNCCNANGAGNGACTCNATCAGNGCTGGCAGGAACTGGATTGGAAGGTCTGACCACCATAGGTTCCAAGGAGNCGGAATCGCTGNTCCGAGNGATTCCGAGATNCCNCGCGCCTGNNCCCATGTCAATTCTNCCNNCCTCAGGAAAGAGAACCAGTCCCTGCGACGCCAGGCNCTCTCAACGGAATCCTCNCCACNCCTGTTGATGGCNCCGTTGAATGGGAGTCCANGAGGCAGTNNGCGCCTNTCGACCCCGAGCAAGCCTGCGAAAGTCTGGACCTTGTCGTGATGATCTAGTACCTCGGCCACATCCGAGGCCCACCAGTCTTTCGAGTATGATGCTGGGACTAGCCTCTTGTTGTTCTCGAAGAACTCGCCGAAGCCCAGAAGGATCTCTCCAGAATCCCATATCGAGGCCACTTTGCCCTCGCATTCTCCCCATTCCTCAGAGGTATTGATTCGGAGGAAGGAACCGTCTTTGAGCAGAACCGTCGGACCCTCTATGTCGATGCAAGGGGTGACTGCGCAGGCTTTGCCTGGCCCCTCGATCTTCATCTGAGTGCCGACCGAAAGAAATCCACCCATCACTTCCATCGTGGTCGGATTGAGTCCAGCTGCAGCCAGTCCGGTGGCCCGACTCCTGCCATACCTCAGTCTGAATCCCCCCGGCTCGCCTGGCTCACCGAAAATCGGCCTGCCCGCAATCACGTCACCCATGTAACGGTCCTGCTTGGGAATCACACGGCGCTTGGCCGCTGCATCATCAGTGCCCGAGGGCTTCCCCTTGTCGGCGAACTGCGAGATGAACTCCCACCCGGGCACCTCTAGACGCTCGGTATGGGTCTGGATCTTCGGTGCCTTCAGGCACAGTCCCTCACCGATAACCAGCATGACGCCGCCACGAACCCTAGTTCGATAGGAGCCATTCTCGTTGACGACATTCTTGACTTCCTTGTATCCGGCGCATTCCATCCTCTCCGTCTCCTCCCCGTTAATCATCACCGGACAGGCATTGACGATGACCTCGGTCTCCTCTGGGGGTGGCTTGTACTGCAGGTTCATGCGGTAGAGCCCGAACTCCTCCTTCACACGCTCGACTTCCGGCACCGTCGGGTAGTATCGTCCGATGCCTAACTCACGCCTCAGGATATCACCGATCAGAACACCGAGCGCCTGAGCCGTCCCCCCAGCCGCTCTGATTGGCCCGCAGAAGTCTATCGAGAGAAACTCCGATCCATCTGCGTTGTTCAGGATTCTAACATTCCCTATCCCATCCAGCGGTGCGACTAGAACGGCCTCCGTCAGAACAGCAAGACCAACCCTCAAGCCCGAGTCGATAGACCTCCGCTTGTCCCCAGTCCTAGAGAACATCTGACGGGTCACGGACAGTGAAATCGTGATTGCAGCAGTCTCTCGGTCGTGTGCATCTAGGAGTTCACGGAGCAGGCTCTGGATTCGCAAGGGCTCCTGATTGGGTTCTTTTGGGTTGGGACATAGGTATGGGTCCTCAAGTAACTTCTCTGTCCTGCTTGCCAGATCAGCGGCTCTGGGTATCTCAATCGTTTCCTTGAAGTCAAGCCCATTTGCTTTGGCTTGAGAGGCGACGACGTACGCCTCCTCTATCCTGCTCTCCAGCCAATTCTGGTACGCTTCATGCTCGGCCTCCAGACGCTGAACATCGATTACAGCCGCCGCCGCTCCCTCTGCCATTGCCACACGCTCCGCTGCGAGTACCCCACCATCGAACTAGACCGTCCAAGAACATTGACCGCCATCTCGTCCTATTCTCCCCCCCACGAAGGCAACCTTCATCCGACTCCTGTCAGGCCAAGGCGAGGGAAGATGACGTCAACCACCGTGGAGGAAGCGAGGAGACGACTGGCCGTCAGGGTCCGCGACCTAGCCTACCTACACTCTGAAGACGAACCTTTCACCCTAGCAAGCGGACGTCAGAGCACCCACTTCTTTGACATGAAGCCAGTCATGATGGATCCCGAATGCGCTCACTTACTGGGTGTGCTCATTCACGCCAAGATAGAGGAACTCGGACAGATTGATGCAGTGGGAGGCCTCGAACTAGGGGCGGTTCCTCTGACTGGCATTGCCATTGCCAAGGCAGGTAGGGGGTCGGAGTTGCGGGGATTCATCGTGCGCAAGCAACCCAAGGGAAGGGGTGGCAGGAAGACCGGGAACCCACCGGGCATCGAGGGATCGAGCCTCAATGAGGGAGATAGGGTGGTGCTATTGGAAGACGTGACTACCACAGGCGGCTCCGCGCTCATTGCCGCGCAGCGGCTCATCGAGATGAGATGTGAGGTCGCTGCCTGCATCACCATCCTCGACCGTCAGGAAGGTGGTGCTGAAGCCTTCGACGAGGCCGGCATAGAACTGGCCCCGCTGCTCGTAAAGTCGGATGTTGCGGGCGGGTGAAGATGGGGCAGCACGAGATCGACTCCGAGACCGAGCCATACCACCCCTCGAAGATGGAGCGTAAGGAGTACATCGGGATTGGAGAGTTCCTCTCGATCGACATGCGTACTGGCATCATAGACGATGTCAAGGAATTCCCCGAGATGCGCAAGCCGTCCTACAAGATTAGAGTAGACTTCGGTCCCGTGATTGGAAAGCTCTGGAGTTCAGCTCAGATCACCAACTACACGCGCGGCCAACTCATTGGAAGGAAAGTAGTCGGGGCCGTCAACTTAGGAGACAAGACACTGCCAACTGGTTTCGTCTCGCAGTTCCTCGTCCTCGGGGCACTGGAACCGGACGGCACCGTACGACTTCTTGAGTTACCAGACGACACACTACCGGGGTCGACAGTGGCGTAGCGAAACCTTCGATACATACCATATTGAACTTGGAACGTCCACTGTGCAACATGACCTACGTTAGGATGACTACGAGTGCCGGAGAAATCGACATCGAACTCTACACGGACGAATGCCCGGATACCACGGCCAACTTCCTCAAACTCGTGGATGATGAGTTCTATGACGGCCTTCATTTCCACAGAATCATCAGTAATTTCATGATTCAAGGAGGATGTCCCTACTCTAGGGATCCGAACAACGGGAGGGCAGGCACGGGAAACCCTGGCTGGAGGATTCCTTGCGAATCATCAGCATTGGCCAAGAGTCACACCAAGCCGGGAATATTCTCAATGGCGAATGCAGGGCCAAACACTGGGGGGTCCCAATTCTTCTTGACAACAGTGCCAACACCTTGGCTTGATGGGAATCACGCTGTTTTTGGAGAGGTAGCAAAGGGCATGGATGTGGTGCGAGCAATCGAATCAGCCCCGACTCTTCCGGGGGACAGACCCTCCACCCCACAGCAGATCATTAGGGTCGAACGAATATGACTCAATACCCCATGTTCAATAATATTTATTAATAACTAATTAATAGCTATTGCATGGCGAAGCACCGCGCTGGTAATCGCAGGATTATCACCATCAGCATACCAGAGGAATTGGCACGCAGACTAGATGCGAGGGTCGGCAAGGGTCGTGAGAGCGGACGCTCGGCAACGGTAACTAGGATGATTGAGGGCTCTCTTGCTGGAGGCAAGGTGTCCAGCAGAGCCAGCCCCGAGCCCGAGCCTAGGCAAGCACAGTCCAAACCAGGAAAAGTCCGGATTGAGAAGGACACGATGGGCGAGGTCGAAGTCCCTGCTGACAGGTACTACGGTGCCCAGACCGCCCGATCTCTGATGAATTTTGACATCGGGGATGACATCATGCCTCGTTCCGTGATTAGGGCCTTCGGAATCCTCAAGCAGGCTGCTGCGGAAACCAACGTAGACCTCGGAGGGTTAGAACCTGAGATTGGTGACATGATTATCACTGCTTGTGACGAAGTCATTTGTGGATCTCTTGATGGGCACTTTCCTCTGAGAATATGGCAGACTGGTTCGGGAACACAGACCAATATGAATGCTAACGAGGTAATCGCTAACAGAGCCATCGAGGTGGCAGGGGGGAAGCTCGGCAGCAAATCGCCCGTTCATCCCAACGACCACGTCAATCGAGCCCAGTCTAGCAACGACACATTTCCCACGGCGATGCACATCGCTGCAGCCGAGGAGCTTCATCACACGTTGATACCAGCAGTGAGGTACCTGCGAACTGCACTGGCAGAGAAGTCCGACGAGTTCGCTAAAATCGTCAAGATTGGCAGGACTCATCTCATGGATGCGGTTCCACTGACCTTGGGCCAGGAGTTCAGCGCCTACGTCGCCATGCTGGACGCCGACGTCATCAGGGCGGAGAACGCCCTCACCGATCTCTACGAGTTGGCCCTCGGTGGTACAGCCGTGGGAACGGGCCTGAATACGAGTCCTGACTTCGCCGACCAAGTCGCGCACAGAATAGCGGAGAAGACCGATCTCCCCTTCATCAGCGCTGAGAACAAGTTCGCACAGCTCGCCGCACACGACGCGATAGTTGCTGCATCTGGAGCGCTCAATACCCTAGCCGCATCTCTGATGAAGATAGCAAATGACATCAGATGGCTCGGCTCCGGGCCGCGCTGCGGCTTCGGAGAGTTGGCACTGCCTGCCAATGAGCCCGGGTCGAGCATCATGCCTGGAAAGGTGAACCCGACGCAGTCCGAAGCGATGACAATGGTGTGCTGCCAGGTCATGGGCAATCAAACCGCCATTTCTATCGGTGGTAGCCAGGGCAACTTTGAACTCAATGTGTTCAAACCAATGATGATCCACAACCTGTTGCACAGTGTTCGCCTCATCTCGGACACGTGCCGCTCATTCGCGGACAGGTGCGTAACCGGACTAATAGCCAACGAGGCTAAGATTGCCGAGCACCTCGAGAACTCATTGATGCTCGTCACCGCACTCAATCCTCATATCGGATACGATAATGCTGCCAAGATAGCCAAGAACGCTCATGAGAATCACCTGACCCTAAGACAGAGCGCCCTCGAACTCGAGATGCTGACCGAAGAGCAATTCGACGAATGGGTCAAGGCCGATCGGATGACGGGCCCGAACGCTTGACGGCAATTCCACTAGTACCACAAAACGTGAGCGTGCGGAGCGAGACGCTCCGCAACCATTGTAGCGCTAATCAACGGGCCGAACTTTGTACCTTGGGTACAGGTGGGAGCAACAGGGGGTTCTGCACATGGGGGAGCATCCCCCCCTGTTAACTCCGCAGGGTCCGGGTGTCCCCCGGGCCCTAAGGCCCGGGATTCCCGGGTAGACGTCTCTGGGACCACTAGGGTCCCTTTGACGCGACGTTTACTCCCCCTTCGCCTTCTTTCCTTCCCCTTCCTTGCGTCCGGTTCTGTCCAGTCCTCTCCAGTTCTCTCCACGTCTCATACTCTCTCTCCAAGGGAGTCGCCCCCCTCTTCGCGTTCTCCGCTTCCCGTCATGGCTCTCACCATTACTTTCCACGGTTCGATACAGGCTCCTCCACGGGTCTCCCCGCCCTTGTTGCCTTCGTGTTTCTCTCCGCTTCCTTCCCCTTCCTTCCCCTTCCTTGCGTCCAGTTCTCTCCGGTTCTCTCCACTTCGTTCCCCACTCCCGCGACCCAGGGACTTTTTCATTCCCCCTACGCGCGTGTATCTCCGCAGCTTCTCTCTCGCTCTCCCCTTCCTTGCGTCCAGTTTCTCCGATCTCGTCGCTGCTCCGCCTTCACGCCCACAGACGCTCCGGCTCTATCCCCGATCTCCTTTCGAATCTCGGTTCCACCGCCCCGGCTTCGGGGCTCGGTTATTGTGGCCCGCGAGTCACGCCGAAGCGCCCTCGCACCACTCCCCCGGAGCGGCAAAGTCCACAGGGCGGTGACCGGCTCATAAACATTTCTAGAATATTACCGCAATACAACGGAAATAGAGGTTCAAAGAGGTTATTTCCACTGCAAATCATCTTTTCGGAGACTGTTTATTCTACGTCTTATCAGTGACCTTTTTTTACCCTCTACAAAACCCTCTTCCACTTGTTCGAAACGCCGTCGAAGAACCCCTTCTTCGATTAGGAATATATTTCCCTCGGAGTCACCGAGGGTGATTGTCTTCCCCGCTGAACAAATCTTCCCGATACGCGAACCGTGGCTGACCTCAAACTGGATATCACCACTAATCTTGTCGAGGAGGGAAAGTTTGGCTTTCTCAGACCAAGATGATGACCAGACGCACCCTTCACCACGCAGTGATGGTCCTAGGCAAACCGCATCCACCGATCCCCCGACCTCAGTGGACCAACTCCCTAGTGAGGGGCCGGATAACACACTACCCGACTCGAATCCAGCTAACCAGTCCTCTTCTATTGTTATTGATGTCACAGAGCCAGACTCAACTTTGTGCGAGGAGCTTCCTTCACCTGTAATCTCGCTTATTCCCCCGTCGCTGTGGCCGAGATACCGGGAGCCTTCGTCAGAGACCGCTCCTGTGGTTATTGGGCTTTTATTATCCACAGAGAAGTACACGGGACCCTCGCCAATCGCCACGTTGGCATATCCGCACTTCGGCCGACCGAGTCCGACGGTGACGAGATCCGATTCTGCAGCAAGGAACCATGCCTTGCCTTCGATTTCCCACTTCCCCCCTACTTGGCCTTCTTTGTCAAAGAGCCAAACGGAAGCCTCGGTATAATCTTGAATCTCGATAGTGTAGACGGATGAGGTAGCCCAGACTCCCCCTGAGATTCTAACAAAGTCGCTCGAGCCCTCAAGCTCGCAATTCCAGAGAAACTCACCCGTTCTGATGTCAATTGCATGGAGTTTGTCGGACTCCGAGACGCACAGCAGATCTCCTTCGAGGTCACAGTCAGAGCAAGGCCCCTCGACTAGAATTCTCCAAATCTCCGTTCCACTGCCTATGCTCCAGCAGGCCAGGTCACCCAGACGAGAACCGGCCACGAGATTGTCACCGAAAATCCTCAGCAGCGTGCACTCCCCGTTCAACTCTCGGACGAACGAGGCGAAGTGGTGCAACCCCCGAGAATCCATAGGCTGCCACCGGGGGTCTCGCTATCGGGGTTTTCGCACTCCGCCTCAAGGCTCCACACCGTAAAGGCGCCTGACTTTGTCCCTCAGATATTCCACGAAAGCGTCAGGCGAGGGCGGAGAGCCAGTGGCTTCCTCGATGAGCTCAGCCGGCTTGAGAATGCTGCCACGCTGATGAACCCGCCTCCTCATCCACCCAAGCAGCGGTTCAAACTCACCTCGTCGCATATTCTCATCATGGTCGGGCATATCCTCACGAGCGACGGCTAGAAGTTGGGCGGCGTACAGGTTACCTAGGGTGTAGGTCGGGAAGTATCCGAAGGCACCCATCGACCAGTGGATGTCCTGAAGCACGCCGAGGGTGCGGTTCGGCGCACGAACCCCAAGGAACTCCTCGTACATATCGTCCCAGGCATCGGGTAGATCGTCCACCTCGAGATCCCCGGAGATCAATTTCTTCTCTATCTCATAGCGAATCATGATGTGCAGGTTGTAAGTCGCCTCATCAGCCTCGACTCGAATCAAACTGGGCTCGACGAGGTTGACAGCCCGCCACAGGTCGTCGGCAGAAACCCCCTCTGTGTTTTCTGGGAAGTGCTGCTGCCATAGGGGCAGCGCCCACTCACAGAACTCCCTAGAACGCCCAACCTGGTTTTCCCACAGCCTACTCTGGCTTTCGTGGACACCCAAGCCGTTTGCCTCACCAGCGGGTTGGAAGTCAAGGTCGCGTCGACGACCCTGCTCGTACGTCCCGTGCCCAGTCTCGTGCATGGAACCATACAATGACCCGAAGGGGTCGGACTCATTGTAGCGTGTAGTCCAACGTATGTCATCCGGATTCGACCCGCCGCAGAAGGGGTGGGTGGATGCATCACGACGTCCCGCCTCAAAGTCGAACCCGATGGCTTCAGACACACTCTGGCTCAATCCCTCCTGGCTCGGCTGGCTCCACGCATTGCTCTCGACCCATGTCATGTCAGGACGCATCTCGCTCTCAACGACAGCCTTTACTAGCGGGGCGACGCTATCACGGAGTCCAGCGAACAGAGGGTCAACCCTAGAAACTGTCAGGCCAGATTCGTAGAGATCCAGAAGAGCGTCGTAACGCAACTCCTCGAAACCTAGGTAGTCAGCCTTCTGGCGTGCGAGATCGATTGACTTGGCGAGGTCGTTGCGGAAAATCGAGAAGTCGTCCTTTGCACGGGCTTCTGTCCAGGACACGAGGGCCTTGGAATTGTGCTTAGCCATCTGTGATACGAACTCGGTAGGAAGTTTGGTGGCCTTGTCATATGACTCCCTTGCGAGCCTGACATTGGCAGCCTGGACCTCGTCCAGACCCTCGCTGGCCTCGAGTTCCCCGAGCAACTCCCCTATTCTGGGATTAGTCAGCAACTCATGCCCCGTCTTGGAGATCCAAGCCAACTGCTCGGCTCGAAGGGTGGCGGCTTTGGGGGGCATCAGGACCTCTTGGTCCCAGCTCACGAGCCCCCCAATCTGGCCGATTAAATCGATGTTCTTCAGTCTATCAAGCAGCTCCCCGTAAGCGTCCATGAACTCGCGAGAGCGATATCAGGCACATAGGTTGCGGATGTGAACTTCTCAGATTTCTACGCCCAGTATGCCCCTTAGTGCAATCCCGATTCCATAGGAAATCAGGCTGACCACACCGAGTATCCCAGTCATCTCGAGGAAACGGCTCTTGAATGAGGCCTCTTCGACCACTGAGAGAAAGAAATTGAACAGGGCCACTATTAGGAGCCCGATTGCAAAGGTGAACATCAGTGCTTGAACATGAGGGCCCAAGCCATGGAATTCAGGGCTGTCGGCTTGGAAAACAAGAAACGGAGCTACTAGCATTAGCACCGTTAAGAGATATGAAATCCAAGTGAAAAATGCGGCCTTGACGGCCGATTCGCTCTTCTTCTCCGCACGCGAGGACAAGTACTCCGAGGCACCCATGCTGAATGCCGCGGCGATGCCCGTCACCAGTCCGGCCAACGCTACTAAATTCAGGTCCTGCAGGGCGAAAGTCAGGCCGGCCAGAGCACCAGTTAGCTCTACCAAAGCGTCCGACAAACCGAGTACGATGCTGCCCGAATAGCGCAAGCGCTCCTCGTCGAGCATGCTAATCATGCTCTGCACGTGCAACTCCTCCTCCTCAGCGATGTCATGGAGTCCCAGTTCGCGGTACTCAGATGCTGCATGGTGCTCATTTGACTCCATCATCTTGATCGAGAAGGTGAATCCAAGCAATCTAGCGAGAACAATCTGCCTTGTGACCTTGCCCTTGTCAGCTTTGACCTCCTCGCCGGTCATCTTCGCGATGACCGCTTCGTGCCGTTCCTCCTCAAGCGCAATCCCCTCCAAGATGGACCGATTGACAGGGTCCTTCTGCATCTTGGCAAGGCGCCGGTATACCTCGGCCTCTGTAGCCTCCATTCGCTGCAGGCGCAGCAATCGTTTCCGTTCCGAGATGTCCACGGGAGCCGTGTATCAATCACGCCTCTTGAAATCATCTCAGGAGACCGAATCCATCATGTGCGACTCCTCTGACGTGAAATACGTGCGTCCATCAAAGCCGAGTATGCTGATAACCCTGATTCTGCTTCTTCCAGCCATCTCAGGGTGCCTCAATCTTTCAGAACAGGACGACGAGACTTCCGAAGAGCATCACTGGCTACCTCCTGTGGAGGATAGATTAGACATGGTATACCGTGATGATGACGTCTTCAGCCGAGTCTCTCGGAACGGCTCTTACGAAATTGACGAAGTTCGCTCAATCTACATTCCTGTCCCAGCGATTAGCGCTGCTGATGGAGGAGCCGGGGCGACTGGTGGTGCCGAGGTGCACATGGGACTCTGGCTCCCCATGATTGAAGGATGTGAAATGGATGCGACCGAAGTGCCCGAGGAGTGCAGGGTCCCGGTGATTGCAGAGATAGGACCCTACTATGATGACGGCGACGTAGATGCCTTGACCCCGGCGAACCGACTCGGACGTTTCCTGATTGAGAACTTCGTCCCTCATGGCTTTGGTGTGGCGCAGGTCAGCGTATTCGGGACCGGCGAGTCAAACCACTGCATGGATTTGATGGGGTTCGATGAGCAGGAGGGCATTCACGCCGCCGTTGAATATCTGGGCACGGCCCCCTTCTCCAACGGCAATGTCGGAGCCATAGGGAAGTCATACGACGGCTCAACGCCGTGGGAGGCCGCGGCGATGGGGTCTGATCACCTTCGGACCATAGTGCCGATGTCCGGGTTGATTGGTGTCCATGATCTGATGTGGAGAAATGGTAGCATGGAGGCCAGAGGGGCCATCATGCACAACGGAGTCTACGGAAGCTTCGGCCTCGATGGGGATCTTGAGGACGCACAGAACGCATGTGAGGGATACTTCGAGGGATACTATGCCGGAGTCGGAGCATATCTGACTGGGGATAACCTTGCTTGGACTGGGAGTGACTACTGGGAGGAGAGACACTTCCTCACTAGGGCAATTCAGAACTACGCAGGCTCGATCTATATCATCCACGGGATGCAGGATTGGAACGTTGACCCACACATGGCCTTCCCCGTTCACAACACGATGATCGAGGCCGGATTCGAGGTCAAGGGGCTCTATGGCCAGTGGGGCCACCATTACCCCGATCGAAGCAGTGATCACGAAGCCTTAGGCAGCGGTAGGGGTGCTGAGGCCTTTCCCTACACATTGAGGTGGGATTGGGCCGATGACCTCCTAGAGTGGTTCGATTACTACCTAATGGACAAAGGCCCCCAACCTAGGTTAATTGCCGAGATTCAGGATAACACTGGTGGGTGGAGAGTCGAGCAGAGCTATCCACCGTCAGACGTCGATTGGGTAGAATTGAACATGGATGTCTGCTCAATAATCAGCGGTAGTGACACCATATCCTCTGGCTCCAGCCTCACCATCGAGTGCCCGACCTTTGAGCAGGAGGCCAGAATAATTGGAACACCAACTTTCCACGTCGAGGCGACGATATCGCTTCTAGCCACTAGTGGGCACATCTTCGTCGAGATGGTGCAGTCCAGCAATGGGATGCACCTAGGTCACGCTGTAATGGACCTCAGGTTCCATGAGGGTGGCAAGGAGGGGGGTCCATTGACCCCTGGCTCGACGGTCATCGCCAAGATGGAGTTCTTCGGGATGGACGTCGTAATTCCCGAGGATGATGGACTCCAGTTGATAATCACGCAGACGGGAGAGGACTATTTGCCCAGCCCCGTTTCAACTCTGCCGGTTTCCCTCAACTTAGGCTCCAATAGCATCCTCAGCCTATCGATGGTCACTAGAGATTGCACCAATCTCTTCCTGCCCCCTATGCATAGCTCGTACCCACAATGCGCACCCGAGGAATAACCTCGGTCATTTCCCCGAACGCTTGATGCGCACGATGGAGGCCGCATTGTCTATGGCACGCAGTGATGCGAGAGTCAACGTGCCGGTGGCCGATCGAATCCTGCTTCATTTGTGGGAGCAGGATCATCAGGCGGATCACTATCTGGTGTCCACAGAGGTGACCCGCCCGGGTATCGCTGAGTCATGCGCACTGCACCCCCCAAATGTCTCACGATCGATGAGTGAGCTGATGGCTAACGGCTGGGTCTCCCAACATAGCCGAACAATCAGGGCGGAGAGCCGTCGACAGAAGACTTGGCAGCTAACCGAGGAAGGCAGAGAGGCCTCACTAGAGCGAATAGCCGTACTGAGGGAATTCATGATCCTAATCAGATCGAGGGATGGGGAGTTGCTGGAGGTAAGGGCGGATGAAGTATCATCCAAGCTTCAGACCGGTCTGAGCCTCCTTCAGGTGTTGATGCATGCCCAGCATGAGGGCGTTTTGAACTTCGGTGACATCAGGTTCGGGACGATAGTCAGTCAGGATGACGACTCCCCACCGCCTGGCTCGCTGTCAATGCTAGCAGGAGCACATTCGACCTATCACATCCGCCCACCGACGACTCGTACGGTTCACGGAAGAATCAACGAGAAGGTTGTGCTGGACCGATGGCACGGCTCTGAAAAGCCTATGATGGTGCTCTCGGGAATAGCTGGGTGCGGCAAGACGACTCTGGTCTCGCATTGGTTGTCTGCTTTGCTAGAGTCACAACATGATTTGCAGGTGATGTACTACCCCTGCCAGCCATGGGATTCCCCGCTTGGCATTGCGACCAGCCTGCTGCATAGGATCGGCATCATCGATGGCTCAGAGGATCCCTACGATATCCTGGACACGCTTCCACTAAGGCCTGCAGCTCGATTAGATTTAGACACCTATCGACGCCGACTCACTGCCCACCTATTGGAAGAGTCTAGCAGGACGCCCAAGGGGCTCTTGGTCATCCTAGATGACATCCACAATATCGGGCCCTCGGGCGATCATCTCTTCGGAGCTCTACTGCAGATTGCAGAGGCCACTGACATTCGCCTCCTCCTCGTCTCTCGAACCAATCTGGCTTTCTACGACAGACGAGACGTGCACACTCGGAAGAAGGTCGAGGAACTCACATTGTCCGGTTTGTCAATCGAAGAGGTGTCTGCTTGGCTCGACAAGCTCAATCTCCCCGACGCTACTCCAGCCGAACAAGTCCACAGGGCGACGGGCGGTCACCCGTTGGCCGTCGAGCTCCTCGAGCTCTACGGCCAGACTCTACACGATGACTGGTTACGCTTCCTCGACGAGGAGATCCTCGACGTGCTTCCAGATGACCACAGGGAACTGCTCTCCCTCCTCGCTGTTGCTGATAGACCAGTCCCATGGAAGACGCTGGCCAAGGCAGCCAGAGTGGATGGTGCGCCACCTCCTCCCCTCCTTGAACGGGGTTTGATGTTGGAAATAGAGGGTGGAATGTGGTTGCACGAGGCCCTTCGGGCTCGTCTGCTTCGCGAGGTTGGAGCGCCGCATGAGGACCGGTTTAGGAAACTGAGCGAAGCCTCCGACTAGGTCATGTGCTGATTGAGCCAGTCATCCATGCCGGGTTTGGGCATCGCTCCCGTCATCCGATCGACAACCTCGCCATTGTTGAACAGTATCAGTGCTGGGATTCCGCGTATACCGAACCTGCCTGAGCTCATTGGGCTGACATCGGTGTTTACCTTGGCTACAGTAATATCCCTCTCACTGGCAATCTGCGATAGGACGGGCGCTACCATTTTGCACGGTCCGCACCAAGGGGCCCAGAAATCGACTAGAACCCATTCGTCACTCTTGGTCACGACATCGAAGTCAGAATCACTTGCATCAATTACTCGTCCCATTTGTTCACCACTGGCTAAACGCCGTGTTCGCGTCCTATCAACATGTGTGTGCGTGACTGAACGGGCCGCCGGAGGGATTGAGAACCGAAAGCCTCACCCGATGCTCGGGGGAGTCGATGGAGATTTCGCCGAGCATACTTACGGCCAACTTCTGCAGACTCGGGGAGACCCTTGGGGAAGCCTCCGCTGCTGGGATAAATTGGTTTCACATGGATGTCATGGACGGCAATTGGGTGGTTAACCGGACCATCACCTTCGGACCGGCACTGATTCGATCCGCGAGAGAGCATCTGGGTACCAAGGCCTTCATCGACTGCCACTTGATGATCACCAATGCCGAGGAGGCCTGGGATCAATACGTCGATGCGGGCGTGGACATGGTTATCGCTCACATCGAGGCCGTGGACGACTTCCCAGCCCTGATATCCGATCTCCACGGTGCAGGCGTGCAAGCCGGTTGTGTTCTCAATCCGTCCACCCTGGCCGAGGAGGTGCTGCCGCTGCTGCCCGACTTGGACCTCGTACTGGTCATGTCGGTTGTCCCCGGGAAGGGCGGGCAGCAGTTCATGCCTGAGATTGAGGGCAAGGTGAGGGCCTTCCGCGCCGCTATAGACTCCCAGATTGCTTTAGGCGGCCGTGCGACCAAGTTGATGATTGACGGCGGCATCAAAGACCACAACGCCTCGATGGTAGCCCAGTGGGGCATCGACATCGCAGTGGTGGGCTCTGGACTCATTAACGAACGCGGCACGATTGCCGAGAACCTTGATGCGATTAGGACCGCACTCAAAACGTAGTTTCAAAACGTCCAGTACCCGACGCGCCTCATGGTCGCGAAGGGCTGGATGGTCGACGAGGTCCTCAAGGTGGTCCCAGATGCGGTGGTCGAGGTAATCGATCTGCATGGAAGCGGCGACCATTTCCACGTCCGCGTGGTTTCTCCCAGTTTCGAGGGAGTCAGGCCTCTGCAGCGCCAGAGGCCTATACTGGACCACTTCAAGCCCCATATTGCGAGCAATTCCGTCCATGCCCTAGATTTGAAGTGCATGACCCCGGAACAGGCGAGTCCCGGTGACGAGACGGCATTTGACCCTCATAGTGAAGAGGTGGAGTTCTTTGGGGTACACGTCCGTAGGACGGACAGGGAGTGAAGAAGATGAATGAAGATTGGTCTGATGAATGGCTAGATGAGGTGGTGACTGGAAATAGGTTGGTTTTGTTCATGAAGGGGACTCCGGAGCAGCCAATGTGTGGATTCAGCAACCGTGCTGCCATGGTGCTGAGCCAACTCGATGAGCCATTTACTAGCGTTAACGTGCTATCGGACCCGAACGCTATCCCCTCGGTTTGTTCTTGGTCGGACTTCCCCACAATGCCACAGGTTTTCGTCCATGGAGAATTGATAGGCGGCTCGGACATAGCCTTGGAGATGTATCAGAGCGGCGAATTGCAGAAAATGCTTGAAGATGGAAACTCAAGTTAGGGGATTCACATGTCGGTCAGTTCTGACCGACAGGTAATGCTGGTTGCTTTGGGAGGTGCCGTCGCGATTTCATTCTCCCCGGTAATCTATGTCTATTCTGACACCAACCCCGCTACAGGGGCCTTCTTCCGAATGTTATACGCACTTCCCGCACTCATTCTGCTAGCCTACATCGCACGCAGAGACGACTCCCGCTCAACTCGAACAAGATGGATGGCTTTCGGAGCAGGTGCGATTCTCGCTCCCGATATGCTATCGTACCACAGTTCAATGATTTTCATCGGCATCGGCATCGCTACCCTGCTGGGAAACTCTCAGGTCATAATAGTGACGCTCGCCTCCTGGCGACTCTTCGGAGAGCGCCCAAATCCTGCGATCCTCTTCTCCTTGCCAGTGGTTCTTGCTGGCTTGGCCCTGATATCAGGAGTATCCGACTCCGACCCCTTCGGCGCCGATCCGATAAAGGGCGTGATCTTCGGAATGGGAGCGGCATTCTTCTACTCCTCATTCCTAATCGTATTCCGTCATTCCAACAGAGAGTTGGCCCCAGCCGCAAATGTCCAACTAGATGCCACCGCGGGTGCTGCACTCGGATTGCTCCTCCTCGGATTGCTTCCTCTCCAGAGCGCATCGATAGACCCAATCGACCTCCAACCTACTTGGCCTGGCCATGCTTGGTTGGTAGTGCTAGCTTTGTTGTGCCAAGTTGGCGGGTGGACCGCTATTGCCTACGCCTTGCCACGGCTCCCTGCTGCCCACACGTCATTCGCCATTCTTCTACAACCGGTCCTTACGTTAATTTGGGGGGTTTTCCTGCTCGATGAGTCCCCTTCCACAAATCAGACAGTAGGCATATTTCTAGTGCTCGCGGCAATAATCGCAGTCACGATTTTCGGTTCGGCCGCCTCATCTCAGAAAATCTCACAGAAAGCATGACTGCTAGCCCAATCAGGTGTACAGGGCGAGAGATAATAGCGAGGGGATGGGATGCACTCAGCGAGAACCTTTCGTCCTGTACGACCCGGTCAGGGAGTCCTCGATAAATAATCGTTGTGAAAAAAAGAAAAATTTACTGGAAAACGAAGTACTGGGGGTAAATCACACTACAGTCAGGATCTCTGGACCCCCTTCAGCAACGTAAACTGTGTGCTCGAACTGGCCCACCATCCCACCATCGACGTCACGAAGGGCTTCATACTCTTCGAGAAATCTGATGGATGTCAACTTATTCACAAGGACCCTCCATTTCCTTCGCAACGAAGCCTCGTCCTCGTCTGGGAAGGGCTTTGCCAGTAAGGGGTACGCCCATCGCTCAGCGAATGGGAGGGTATGGTAACGCTCCTCAATGTACCTTGCCATGGTAGCACCGAGGGGCTTGAGCTTCTTCTTTTTCAGGGCTTTGCGAATCTTCACGTTCCCCGTCACTCTCAGGATGTTGGATGATCCCTGTGGGGGGACGTTCTCGATCATCCCCGTCTTTCCTGTTGTGTTGAATGGTTCGATTGCATAGATGCTGCCGAGTTCCGCACCTCCCTTGTAACTCGGGTTGTTGGGGCCACAAGCGTACATTGGGACCGATAGGCCCGTGTGCAAGTTCCAGCGTTCCATTCTGTGGCCACAGAGATTCCTGATTGGCTCGAACCCAGCATCGCTGGCGACTTGTTGGGCAGCAGCACCAATTTCATGCCACGGTGTTCCCGGATGCATCTTCTCGATGGCCGCATCGCGGGCCTCTTCTGCCGCTTTGATCTGATCAGAGTGTAGACTCCCGCTTCCCACTTCGACAGTAAGAGCATTATCGGCGAGAGCCCCCTTGATGTGGACTCCGATGTCGAGCTTGACGAGGTCGCCGTTCTCGAAGATCATCTCGCCCTCCACTCCCTCCGGGGGGGTTAGTTCGGTATTCGTCGTGTAATGGGCCGCCATGTCGTTGACCGAGATTGTGACCGGGAAGCCCGCTTGTCCGCCATGCCTTTTGATGAAGCGCTCCGCAGACTCAATGACGTCAATCCAAGCCTTTCCGGCAACAATTTCGTCCTTTATGCCCTCAAGAGATCGACGAGCGACGTGACCGGCATCCCGCCACTGCTTCAGATCCTCCTCTTCCACCATGTGAGAACCTCCTCAGAACTTACCTTACCTTCTCTCATTACCTCGATGCTGGACGACTCAGGTGCACCACAGACAGTATGCCATGCTATCAAAGTACTGGGTGCGCCGCCACCGCACATTCCTGCGATGCTCCCAACGGCCCTTTCCGAAGTCGAGAGAAGCCTTGCAGCGGAATCGCAGTCGTTCAGGGGGGCATCTCCACTCGAGTTCGCGCTAGTTGCTGTGAGGGCCCCCGTCATTCTGAGGAACTCTTTTGCAATCGGGTGAGAAATAACCCTGATTGCGACATTAGCCCCCCCAAGCCTCGAATCCATGTTCTCGCGGGCTCGTAGAATAATGGTCAAGGAACCTTCAGGAAAGTCTGCTAGAATATCTGGGACGTCTTCGGGTACTTCGACGAGTTCCTCAGCCTGATCCAAGTCCACCACTCCAAGACTGACTGGGAAATGGGACGGCCGATTCTTGATGGCGAACAATCCGTCCAATGCAAGCGAATTTGGTATACAACCGAGGGCAGGTTGGGTCGAGGTAGGGTAAACGACGCAATGTCCCGAAAGAACCAGATTCACTGCCTCTTGCAAGATCTCACCTACTTGATGTGACGACGACTCGCTGGAGGGAGTGAGTCAGCATGAGCGACTATCGTCCCAATTTCCAGATCAAGATTGGTCTGATGAGTGTGCCTTTGTGAGATTCTAGCCGTCTCGTAGGCACCGAAGTACAAGTTAACGATCGGTAGTAGATAGACCAGCTTCCTTAGTGAACGACTATCCCACATCTCGCCGGTCACACCCGATCCATCGTCGCAGACCACTGCTAGACCGAACATCCGTTGCCCCAGCGATCTTGAGAACACCACGCCCGTCACTCTCCAATAGAGCCAGTGACTAGCTAGGAGAACGAGTGCGAATGCCAGTGCGTAGTGGAATTCTGGAGAAATCCAGAGAGTCAAGTTCCAAGCGTTTCGAATCATCGACTGAGTCGCTATCATCAATATCGTTGTCACGATTATCACATCGATAACGAAGGCTACAATCCTCCTCGTGGCAGAGGCTAGAATGGTTCCTTCAGGGACCGACCAATGCCCTTCGCCTTGGGAAACCACGGCCTTGGCAAGATTCTCCCCTCCGTGGAGAGATATGGGTGAGTCATGATCAACCATCTCCGTTCCTCAGGCTGTTCCGAGCAAGTGCCATGCCTCAAGATTTCGACTGCGGATGTGACTCAACCATGCCTCCCAGTTGCCATCGCACCTCAATGTGGTAGGGTTGCCGACAACCACTAGTCCACGTTTTGCCCTTGTTAGCGCCACGTTGAGCCTCCTAGCGTCAGAGAGGAAACCAATGTTCCCGTTTATGTTGGAGCGAACGCAAGAGAAGATGATGACCTCCTTCTCCCTACCTTGGTAGCCATCGACAGTGCGTACCTCGACACTTTGCAGATTCTCGGGCATCTGGTCGCGAATCGTCCTGACTTGCCCAGCATACGGGGTTATTATCCCGATGTCTTTCTCTCTGAGTTCTCCTGCTTTCAACAGATTCAGCAGGAGGCTTACGACCCATGATGCCTCCGCCGGATTCTCCTTCGATGCCCCGTCCGGAGACAGAACCTCACCTCCCTCTACTGGTAGAAAGGCGATGGGGACGTCCCAATCAGGCCAAATGAGGCCTTTGGGAGCCAATCTGTCTGTCTCGCTGACTCCATTTTCAAGACGACTCTCGTAGAACCGAGAGTTCGGAAACTCGGAGATTGCAGGATGCATCCTGTACTGAGTGGTTAGCATCAGGGGCTCGATTCCCATTTTGATCATGCGCTCAAATAGAGATCTGCTCAATCCCCCTTCTTCCGATCTCCTAGAGATGACGGTCGGTGGAAGTTGCCTGTGGTCTCCTATCAGGACTACCTGTCGCGCACCCCTCACTATCGGAACCAGAGTGGCCGGCTCGGTAGCTTGGGTCGCCTCGTCAACAAGCACCCTTGGGAATCTTCTTCCAATTAGGAGATCGTGCCCAGAACCAATGCATGTGCAGCACAGTACCTGTGCCTTGTCTAGGATGTCGTCACGCATCTGAGCCTCGATCCTACGCACCTCTTTCCAACCTCTGCTCAGGTCTCTATGAGCAAGGCCCTTGTCCTTGCCACCCCGCATACCCTTGATTCTGCGAGCCAGTTTCTCGTTGAGCTCAAGGTGCTCCAACAGGTCCTTTCTAAGCGGATGCCTCTCCATCTCTGCGTCCATGGTGGCTTCCCTGAGATCTTCTCGAACCTTGACGGGTTGTCCCAGTCTTACTGCTCTAACACCAATAGCCAACAGCCCTTCGAGCAGATTATCTACTGCTACGTTCGAGTCGGCGACTGCTAGCGTTGACCCAATGTCCTGCTTGGCCCAGGCCCCTAGGATTCTCACTGCCGTATGCGTCTTGCCTGTTCCAGGTGGTCCCTGAATAAGGGTAAGGCGATTTGATATCGCAGCCTCAGCAGCATTGCGCTGGGCTTGATTCAAATCACTTGGCATGGGGACTCGGACTAGCTTGACTCCACCTAACTCGGGAATGAGTGAGGCAGTACTCGCTGGGTCATGCACCGAGCCAAGAATCAGTTCCCTGAGGGGGGCGCTTCCATCTTCTTCGAAAACTGAGTTTAGGGCATCTCTCATCCTGTCAAACGCGATTCTGTTTGCACCCCTATCCATCCTCCATTTACCTTTTCTGAGGTCTTGTGGGGCTTCAGGAAGAACGATTCTTATGGCATTCTTGCTGCGTTTGCTGACTATAGCTTCAACCGGCTTCTCAGTCAGTGGGCTGTTGCGGCTTAGCATCACGATATCACCCTGTCTGAAACGATGTGTGCCAAACTTTCCTCCGGTGCCATTTCGCAATCGAACTACCCTCTGTCCGAACAACCATCCGTCAGGTTTGGCAGTTAGATCGAAAAGAGCGATGCCATTAGCCTGTAGCTTGCTATTGGACCAGTTTCTAAGCCTCTCCTCAGTCATCGCCAACTCGTCGTCCAGTTCCCATCGAATCAGTCGGAGGTATGCTTCGTGGTGATCCTGACTGCGCCTAAAACGTGCGGGAAGCGCCTCCTCGGAACCATTCACGATACCCCGTCCTGTGCAGCCTCTATCACGCTTGCCTGCCTAGAGCCCGTGCTGTCGACCACAACTTTCTCGGGTGAGAGTTAAACGCATGCTTTCACCGAGGGCATCGTCTGAGGGGTGATGGGGCATGGTCTTTGACAGATTCAAGTCATGGCGTCAGGCAGAAATCCAAGGCGTAACCTGTCCTTCTTGTCAGCATTATAACCCAGAGGGCACAACAATTTGCATCCGCTGCTACTACCAACTCGACAGACCTTCATTCAAGCAGACATCGGGACTCGATGATAGCACGTCTTCGGATTTGCTCGACGAGTTGGTGAGTGAGATTGAGAAAGAAGAAATCGAGAATGAGGAATTGAAGCCCCCGTCCTTTTCCATGGATAATGTGGTCATCGACGTGGCTCAATATGGGGACGATGACGAGGTTATCCTAACCCAGCAGCCCGATTTCTCTTCTATACTGAATCCCTCCCAATCAATGGAGGAAGAAGAGGAGTACGAGCTTACGTCCGAGGATGTGCCCCGATTTGTCAAAAAGTTCGAGGTCCCAGATAGTCCTGGAAATTCCGAGGAGGCCGAGGAGACTGAGTACAAACCAATCGAACTGGTTCAACCTACAGCGGAGACTCCGGGTCACGTGGAAATCGTACCAGCCAGCGAGGTACCGGATACTAACGGGTGGTCAACCCCGGAGGAAGCAACTCCTGTGACCGACTCCGCTGATTTCGATGGCGACGGAGTTGTCGATGAGTATGAGGCAGCCTTCGCGAGCCCTATTTCAATAGCCGACGAGACCCAAGAGCCCCATCCGGAATCGGAAAAACGCCCTCTCGAGGAGATCCAAGCCGAGGACAGCGAAGTTGTGGAGGAACCGAGCCCAAGTCAAGATTCAACAATCGAACTTCCACCCGCACCGACGAGCCTCCCAATACCTAGGCTGAATGCAAGCCCTATTCCCGAACGGGTCGAACTTCCGGAGATTAGTGATGCCCCCCAAAACCTTCCTTCAGCACCACGCATACCCTCGGTATCCACCAACAAGGATTTGGTAACCGCTATTCCAGAGGCTGTCAGCTACTGGCCATGGGTTCAGCAGGACGAATGGCCCCAATCCGAAGTCAAGAAGCAGTTGAAAGATGCACTGAGGGCAGCATTGGAACGGAACATAGCCGAGGCCACCGTCCTCTTGGATGAAGTCGGACCGCATCTTGGAAACAGGACCTCATTCGTATATCCAGTAGGAAAGCTGCTGATGTGGATCGGTAGGGTCAATGCCGCTGAGAAGATGGTTGAGGCGGCCAGTTCGACTTATCCGAACGACCCAGAAACCACTCTTGCAAGAGAGAAACTGATTTCTTAACCAAAGTCGCCTCTCCGTAGGTCTGATGCCGCGTAACCCTTCCCAAAGCCCCATGATTCGCCGCGCCACGTCATCCATTCGGGTTGATGATGCCCTCGTCCTCAGACCGGTTTCTATCATCCATATTTCCGATATCATCGAGGCTTTCGAGGAGACTTGGCCCGACGTAATTCGTGCCATGCCCTGGATTAATCCCGATAAGGAGACAAACGCCCAGATCGAGGAATTCATTCACGAGACAGAGAGGAAGGGTAGGGCGGGATTGCTTCATCACTGGGTGATGGTGCGACCGTGGGACGAATTTATCCTCGGACTGGTCGGATTCGATAGGGTCACTCGCTCTCGCAGGGCGGTATGGAACCTAGGTTATTGGGTAAGGAGCTCGGAGCAACAACACGGGCTGGCAAGGAAGAGCATCGATGCTGTCTTGAGGTGGCTCGGGCAGGTTGAGAATCTCACCGTTGAACTGAAGGTCGACCCGAAAAACGAGGCAGGTCGTAACACTGTCATGAGGGCGGTAAGAAATTGGAGTGGAGAGCGCTGCACTGAGGGCGACTCCCCAATTACGGTAGCAGGAGTAAGGACCCTACATGAGTGTCACACCATAGATGTCGGGCCCGACAAGGGACCTAATCATCCGAACTTTCGATAATACGCTCGATTCCCGACATGTCCTGCAGCCTGTTCCAGAATGCCAGACGATCCTGCTCAGCTATCAGAATAGTTTCCGAGGGCGTTCCATCTGTATCAAATTGCTTTGAGAATCTGCCTTCGCCAATCGCGAAGTCCCTGAAACGCAATTCCCTTCGGGATCCGTCGTCATGGCGCAGACTATGCCAGTCTTTGTTCGGACTAGGGTTGCCGCGCAGATCCCAACGGTCCTGGAAGCGTGGGCCCTTCCTAGGATCATGAATGAAAATTGGCCAAGTACGAGTCTTCAGTGCTAAGTTAGCGCGCTCGTAGCTGGCATCGTCCGCAACACCGTGTTCGGGTTGGCAGGTGGTGTACACGCTAACCACGGCCGGGCCCTTGAACTCATTCGCCCCCCTGATCGCCCTGTAGAAGTGGTTAGGCAGGCTAGTGACTGTCTGAGCAACGTAAGTGTTCGGATGCATGGCTGCAATTGCGCCCAGTTCCTTGCGGAACTCCTGCTTTCCAGCAATCACGCTGCCGTGTGGATACATCTTCGAACTCTGACCGGTGAAAGTTGCTGTGGAGGTCTGCCCTCCAGTGTTGGAGTAAACCTGAGTGTCTAGCACTAGCACCTTGATGTCCATGCCACTGGCCAGCATCCTCGAGAGTGCGCCGAAGCCGATGTCATACAGTGCCCCATCTCCTCCAACCACCCAGAGTCTCTTGTCATCCCACCCAATTTGATCCCATCGTGCCCTTACTCCCATGGCATCCGTGGGCCCGTTTTCAAAAAGCGAGTTGGTCCATGGCACCGCCCATGGATTGTAGGGATAAGTGGAGCCATAGACCGTTGAGCACCCAGTCGAGTTAACCACGGCGAAACTGTCAGCACCGTAATCGTATCCGGTCGCAGCCGCCATCATCCGCAATGCGGTCGCCTCTCCACAACCGGCGCAGGACCCCGCCCCCCCCACGTAGAGCAAGGCCTCCTTCCGGAGCATGATGTCCATGGGCGATCTCTCGTTGACGAACTGCTGCTCGGTCTCACCCATGCCGATGTAGAATTCCCATTCCCTTCGATGCGCCTCATCCCCTTTCTTTTCCTTAGAAACCATCGCGAGGGCATCCTTGGAGCCGCACACATCGACGCACTCTGCACAACCCTTGCACTTACTTGGGTCGATGAAAATCCCGAACCTACCAGGCTCCTCACCCTTCCTCTTGCGATTCTTCCAGTACTTGTTGACTCGGGGCCACATTGCCCTCATTCCATCCGCATCGGACTTGTCCATCCCGAGAAGTGCCTCCTCAAGCGCCTCCTCACGAACAACCTTGCCTAGAATCGCCGTATCGGGGCACATGGTGACACAATCCATGCATCCAACACAATTCTCAGCAATAAATTCCGGAATCTCTGTAGCGATATAGGAGAAATCTCGAAACCGTCCAGATGCGGGTCCTATCAGCGATCTGGCGTGAACAACATCGGCGGGCAGGCTAGATGCCGCGTGACCTTGGTTGTAGGCTGAGATTATTCGCTGTTCGAAGTCCTCGAGATCGAAGAACTCCTTGTCGTGGGCTGTTTGCTTCCTAGCTGGGTTAGGATCTCCGAGGGTCATGCTTCATCCCCCATTTCTGAATCGTAGATTCGAACCTCCTCGTATCCTCTACGGACGCAGGCGAGATTCTCCTGAACGACCCTCTCGCCACGCTTTCCGAAGTACTTGCGCAGGCTCTTCTCCACAATAGGGAAGAGGGCATCCCCGCTTACCCCCTCAGCAAGGGGCGTACTCCGTAGAAAGATGCCGAGAAGGACAATGCCTTGCATTCTAACTATCAGATCGCTGGACGTGGCAATGTCTCTGGCAATGGCTGCTGTATCCAAGTAGAGGACTCTCACTCCTCTCTCTGCAATCTCGGTGCTGATATTGGATGGCAAGGAGTCGAGCAACTCGCCCACGTCTCCGGCTTTGGTCTGGATGAAGATGGTCCCCCCGTCACGCAGCCCATTCAATGGATTCCCAGTATCAAATGCGTTGATGTCCTGTACCGCGACGAAGTCCAGAACATCCAATTCATGGTGGATGCGAATCCTCTCATCAGCGATCGTTAGGTAGAAGTTGGTCGGTAGCCCCTTCTTCTCGCTACCATACTTGGGGTATGCTTGCACAGTTTTACCAAACAGGTCCTCGGAGACTGTGGCGATGATCTTGTTCGTTGTCACGCTGCCGAATCCACCCACGCTGTGCCCCCTCATCGAGAAAGCGCCCTCGGGCCGACCGTCCAATCCCACTACTGGAGCAAGGGCGGAAGAGTGTTCGATTCCCAATGAGAAATAAGTTGGCGGACCATCAGCCCCCATCATTTCGAAAACCGAAGCGAGGTCACCACTGGTCACGTCTCGGCTGCCAAGTCCGTAGGAACCGGAGTGAATGACTGGGATTGATGAGATCTTCTCGTAGCCATCACTACCCAGCATGGCATCGGTCATAGAGGCCTTAATCTCCATTGTTAGGGGATTGGATTGACCCAGGGGGTCATCCATCCTCTCGAGGATTGCAACAGCCCTGCATCCCGAGAGCAATGCTGCTATTTCGGGTCCAGGGAACGGCCTGAAGCAGGTGATATGGACGCAACCAACCATCTTCCCAGAGGCGCGCAGATGGTCGACCACCGTGGTGGCCGTCTCGTACATTGACCCCATTCCGACGATAGCGTATTCGGCATCTTCCATCTGATATTTGTCTATGAGGGAGTAGGGCCTCCCTGTTAGTTCGGTGAAGGTAGCCATGGACTCAATGATTGCCGGCATGACCGTATCCGTGAAGTGACGCTGTGCAATCTTCCCCTTCATGTAGGAGTCTTGGTTTTGCACGATGCCCGACATGATGGGATTGTATGGGTCGAGCATGTTACGCAGTTTGTCCGCGGGATCACCCACGAACTCCTTCATCAATTCAGGTTCGCATTGCAGGATGTTCTCAATGGTATGCGTGGTTAGGAATCCATCCTGCACATTGAAAAACGGCGTGTTGCAGTTCTCTGCCGCACGTCTGGAGATTAGCGCGAGGTCACCGGCCTCCGTAGCATTGCGGCCGAAAACCATCCCCCAACCAACGTCAGCCACCCCCATCACATCGTCATGCCCTGCATGGACGTTGAGAGAGTGGCTGGTCAGAGCACGGGCCCCTATGTGGAAGACGATGGGCAAGCGCTTGCCGCTGATGACATAGAGTACTTCCTTCATCAGAATAAGCCCCTGTCCTGAGGTGAAGTTGGTAGCCCTACCTCCGGCTAGGGCATACCCCTCCGCGGCCGAAGCACTCGAGTGCTCCGACTCAGGCTCAAGGAAGATTAGTGGAGTTCCCCAGAGATTTCTAGCACCGTTGGCGACCGCAGCACCGTAGCCTACTCCCATCGGAGTGGAAGATGTAATGGGGTAGGCGCAGGATCCCTCAGTAATATTGGTCTCAACCCACACTACGTTGGTAGCACCATCAGATGTTGTTGGGATTCCCGGGAATCTGGCTTTTCTTGCCATGAGGGCCACCTCGCGCCTGTGATGGGCAGGGGACCGTCCACCCTTCCTGATTTATCCATTTGCCATTTCGATGACAATTGTTCCTAATAGGGGATATAATTTCGTGCACGAGTCCCAATAATGCATGCGTTCACCTCAAGCGAAGACTCCACCTCGGAGCCCCATGGGGCGTCTGAGAAATGGTTTGCGATTCCTTGGCCGATGGCTGCCTTGGATAGCAACGGGAGCGGCTGCGACGTTCAGGAAATTACCAGAGCAGTCGCAGACTGAGATTAGGGAAGTTGCCAAGGAGCCAGGGAAGTGGGGGCAGTCGATAGAGAAAGCCTGGGACACCTCTAGGATTGGTGCTGATAACTTCAAGGAGACTGCAGGAATCCTCGCAAACCTCCTCCTCGGACGCCGAATCGACAAGGAAGAACGAAAACTCGCTCGTGAGAATCTCGCTGCCATGAGCTTAATCGTACCACCTCTGCGAGTGTTCATGATTCCGGGGAGCCACGTCTTGCTCGGGATTATGGCGAGAGCCACTCCTTGGAGGCTAATCCCTGATGATTGGATACCCATCGATGCGCTGAGGACCGTGCGAAGAATCGAAAAGGAAGCCGACCTAGAGAGGGAGAGCTCTGTTGTACGCCGTCTGCTGAGACTCAAGCACTGATATCATCGTCGAACCTCTGCCACGGGAGACTCTCAAAGGACTCAAGCTCGGGTGAGTTGAGTGAGAAGTTGTGTGCCAATGCCTGTTTGACGCTGATCCAATCGGGAGTCGAACCGTCGATCCACTCGTACCTATGCCCTGGAATAAGCCTCCAATCGCCAGGCAGTCCCCTGAGTAGGCTGCGCGCGTAGAGGACGCTGTGCCACTGGGCGAGCGGATCGCTGCCCGGTAGATCAACACGTCCTGAATGTGCGGTGAACAACAGGTCGCCGGCGTGGTAAACACCGTGACCGTGGAAGGTAACGTGTCCCGGTGCATGTCCGGGAGAGTGCGTGACGTGGAGCGTTATGGCCCCCGCTGCCCACTGCACGGTGCTGTTCGGTTCACTATCCCAAGTATGTGTAAAATCCACCTTCTTGAAAATGAAATGGCCGAGGAGGTTCGGGACCATAGCCTCCTCATGCCCCCACACCTCCACCTCGGGGACCAGTTTGAGCATCATCGAGAATCCAGCGGTGTGATCCCTATGGGTGTGGGTGTAGAGCAGGTGGGTGGGACTGAGCCCCTCCTCAGCCAGCGCATTCACCCAAACCTTGGCATCGAACGGATCGACGATAGCGACCACTCCAGCCTCTCTGTCGACGAAGGCCGTGTTCATGTTCATGTAATCCCCCATCTGGGTGACCCACACCTCCACACCATCGTCTCGGACCGAGACGTCGAACTCCCCGTCGCCCAGCATCGACCAATGCCAGCCGACCCTGTCGCATAGGTGTGGCGGCCCGGTTGTCATTGGGCAGGCTTCAAAGAGTGGTCTCTGAGTCGAGAGATGTGGCACGAGTGCCCGCTTCACATAGCCTGCTAGGCGGGCTTGCGCCCGTTCTACCGCTTCTGTGGGGAGCCTGATGGCTCCCTTCGAAGCCCGATGAGGGTGAGGAAATGTCATACGACGCGCAAGAGGTAGAGACTCGGTGGCAGAAGATTTGGGCGGACACAGGAGCCTTCGAGGCCGATGCCGACCCTTCCAAGCCCAAGTTCTACTGCCTCGAGATGTTCCCCTACCCCTCTGGTAGCATGCATATGGGCCATGTCCGCAACTACTCAATTGGCGATGCAATGGCTCGCTTTCATCGTCTTATGGGCAGGAACGTGCTCTACCCAATGGGCTACGACTCGTTCGGAATGCCTGCTGAGAATGCTGCAAAGAAAGAGGGCGGACACCCGCATTCAGTCACCCATCGCAACATAGCGAGCATCCGTGCAGATCAGGAACGGATGGGCTACTCGTACGACTGGAGGCGCTTTCTTGCGACATCTGATGTCGACTATTACAAGTGGAATCAGGAGATGTTCCTGATGCTCAACGAGCGTGGGCTGGTCGAGCGTAGGATGGCACCGGTCAATTGGTGTGTTGACTGTGACACCGTACTCGCCAATGAACAGGTCAAGAACAACCGTTGCTGGCGGTGTGGCCTCGAGGTCGTTCAGAAGGACATGGCACAGTGGTTCCTGCGTATGACTGAGTACTCTGACGAACTGCTCGATGACCTCGACAACATTGCCTTTCCAGAGAATGTCAAGGCGATGCAGCGCAACTGGATTGGCCGTTCCCACGGTGCTCACATCGACTTTCCGGTTTCTAACTCCAAAGCGGTCATCGGAGCCTTCACCACGAGACCAGACACCATCTTTGGTGTGACTTTCATCACTCTCTCTCCCGAACACCCACTGTGTGGGGAGTTGTGTGCGGGAACCGAGTGGGAGGCGAATTGGCGCGAACTCCGTGACGAGTGCGCGCGCATGTCCGAGTTCGAGCGGATCAATATGCTGAAGGAGAAGAAGGGCGTATTCCTAGGACGTCATGCAGTGAATCCCCTCAGTGGTGAGGTGGTACCTATCTACGCGGGCAACTTCGTTGTCGCCTCATACGGTACCGGCGCTGTGATGGCCGTCCCGGGTCACGACCAGCGTGACTATGACTTCGCAAAGAGATATGGAATCGAGATTCGTCGCGTGCTGGTAGAGAAAGCAGACGACGACTCTAACGCACCGCTCAACGAGGCTTTCGAGGGCTATGGTCCAATGGTAAACTCAGGCTGTGACGGCTTCGACGGGATTGCTGGTGATGCGGCTAAGGATGCAGTCATCGCCGCACTCGAGAAAACTGGTGCTGGCCACGGCAAAGTGGAGTACCGCCTGAAGGATTGGCTGCTTAGCCGACAGCGTTTCTGGGGCACTCCGATACCGATGATACACTGCGGTTCTTGTGGCACGGTCCCCGTCCCTTCTGCTGACCTGCCTGTCGAGCTTCCGCTGGACGTCACGTTCAGTGAGGAGCAGAGCGGTAACCCTCTCGCTTCGCATGACACATTTGTCAACACCCCCTGTCCCTCCTGTGGGGGGGCCGCCAGGCGTGAAACCGATACAATGGACACCTTCTATGACTCATCATGGTACTTCATGCGCTTCTGTGACGCCAACAACGACTCCACACCGTTCAACCGAGAAATCGTAGACTACTGGATGGACGGTGGGGTCGATTTGTACATTGGCGGCATCGAGCACGCCGTGATGCACCTCCTTTACGCCCGCTTCTTCACCAAGGCAACACGTGACGCCGGCTTGAATGAGATTGGCGAGCCTTTCGGCACGCTGGTCTGCCAAGGTATGCTCAATGCACCCGCTCCTTTCTGCACCAATTGCAACGCTGAGTATCATGTCGACAACTTCGGTGGCGATTGCCCGTCGTGCGGCAAGCCGCTCGGGACCCGCTCGGCGAAGATGGGCAAATCGCTTGGCAACACGGTTAGCCCAGGGGACATGGTAGGGAAATTCGGTGCCGATACCGTTCGGCTGTTCATTCTCTTCGGAGCTAATCCCGAGGCGGGGATGGATTGGTCCGACAGTGCCCTTGAGGCCAACTACCGTCAGATAAACGCGGTAATTGACGCAGTTGGCTCGGCGCAGGCCATGGAATCCTCTCCAGGAATAATGGACGAATGGCTGAACGCTAGATTGAGGGTAAATCAGAGCATATGGAGAGAGGTGATGGAGAGCGTCAGCCTTCGTGAAGGGGTGATGATCAGCCACTTTGGGATGCTCTCCGACTGGAACTGGTACCGTCGTCGAGGAGGCTGCGACCGGGAAACTGCTCGAGCCTTCCTCGAGGGATGGATTCCTATGCTTGCACCGGCAACCCCTCACATCGCTGAGGAGTTCTGGCATCAATTGGGAGTGCAGGGTCTGCTGGCCGAGCATGCCCTTCCAGATATCACAGATTCGTCTAATGACGCCCCCGTACTAGCCCGCGAAGCCTACCTCCGCAACATCATCACCAGCGCTAGAAATCTCCGCGGTCTCGCTGAACGGCACACCGAAAAAGAAATCAGCCAAGTAGTAATCCAAACTGCACCCGCGTGGAAGTCCGCATTAGCTCGAGACGCGATTCGGCTAGAATCAGAGGGCTTCGATTTCAAGGTCGAGGGCCAGACTCATCTGCAGTCCCTGGATATCTTCCAGAACGAAGCACTGCGTGGAGAGATATTCCAGACTTGGATGGCACTGACAACTGGTAGCAAGAAGAAGAGGGGGAGAATTCACACCTGGTCCGATGGTGAGAGAGCACAAATCTTCAGTGGTATCGATGAAACCGGAACCATCGCGGCAAACTCCGAATTCATCGCAAACGCGCTCGAGGTTTCGTCTATTGAAGTATATCCTGTGGGTGAGGGAGAGGACATAGGTGGCAAGGCTCAGGTGGCTTTCCCATTGGAGCCAGGAATCTCTTTCCTTTGAGGTTAGACTTGCCGTCTCGAGCTATTTCCACCGGACTCGAGCCACGGTGGGTTCATGGGGCCCCTTTCTCTGGCTGTCCCGTTGAGTGAAGAGAATAGTGGCAATCGGCGGAGTTCCCGCCGCCGGCGCCGCCGGCGCTCCGGGAGCAATGATCGCTCTCGCAAGGAGACTAGCCCATCGGCCAAATCACAGGCGGTCGAGCGTGCGTTAGCCCGCTTCAGCATCAATCCACTACCGATGGGGATACCGAAGGATATCGACCCGCCTCCGAAGAGAATAAACATCCAGTGGCGGACAAATGCTGTTTCCAAGGAAGTACAGCGCAAGGCTGGCGAAATAGCCTGCATTCCCGGCGAGTTTGGCTTCCTCCCCGAAGAGAGGGTTCAGGAGATTGCCTCCAAGCTGGACAACCTGCCGATAACCCTTGAGCAGACTCTATCCCTGCGAAGTGCCTTGAATCAGGAGAAGAGCGTCTACTCGCATTCGAAACTAATGCGCCGCGCCAACGAAATCAATCGACGTTACGGTGCGGGTGAGAGCGTCATAGCGCTATCCAAGCGCTTCGACGCCCCCCCTGTCAACACCTTCCGAGCCATTCTGACCGGAAGGGGATGGTCCAAGAGTAGGATCAAGGAAACCCTGAATAAGAACCCCTCCAAACTGAATAAGCACGATCGTGAGCAGTTTGAACTCGCCGAGTCAGTCGACAGGGTAAGCTCAGTCAACCAAACCGAGACTCAGAACGCTGCCGAGGTCTTCGAGGTCGTCCTTTGCGACCACTTCACCTCTCTTGGAGTCAGGTTCCGCCGTCAGAATGAACTTCTAGCAGAGCAGAAAGTGAGCGAGGGTAGGGCTATTATCACGCCCGATCTTCTCCTTTTGGATGATGTGAGAATCAATGGCGTCCCTTGTGCTTGGATTGATGCAAAGCACTTCTTCGGTGCCGATCTCAAGTTCCCGAAGAAGAAGACTCAGAAGCAAGTCGACAGGTACGTTGCCGAATACGGTCAGGGTGCCATCGTGTACCGTCATGGGTTTTGTGGTGGCCTAAAACTCAGGGGGGCCACTCAACTTGATGCTAGCCCACTAGACCTGAAGCCACTAGAGGATTTCCATGAGAAGATGAGGAACGAATCCTGACTCAGACTAGAGGACCCACCCTGCTTCTGAAAGTCGATAGGCCAGCGACCTCCAACTCCCCCGAGAGACGATCGAAGAATTTGCCATCGGACTCAGCATTCCTCGGTACGATAACAACGCTCTCTCCCAACATGCAAAGCAAGGGGCACACCACTTCAGAAAGATTCGCTGTTGTGATAGCCCGGCTCACAGTGGAGAGCAACGCAGATCTTGAGGCGTCAGCTGACAAACCACTGGCTTCAGCGAAGCAACGAGACGCCTCAATCAACTCCGACCACCTAGATTGATTCCAGACACCCACACTCAGCTTGCCCATCTGTTCCTCTCCCGCCCCGGTAATCCTATCCTTCCATCTAGGATCATCGATGTATTGCGAAGTATGCACCCCTGTTTCGGCCTTCCAAGAGAGGAGTACCGGGGTGTTGAGAGTCCATCCCTCGGAGTTTCCGGGCCCATTCTCTAATCTAGGGCCGCAGTAAGGCGAGCCGGCAACCAGCCTCCTCTCAACACCGCCCGCGGCCAGTGCAGTGGTGTCCCCTAATCCACTGGATCTCCTGCGCTCGACGATGTGAGCAACCAAGAAAGCCCTTCTCAGGCACTCTTCGTGAGGAATTCCAAGAGCCCTCTGGAAAGCTATCGCAGCGGCTATGGCACCAGAGGCGGACATTCCGAATCCCTGTGAGACTGGCAGTCTCACTCTGATACTCAGTTCCCATGCTAACTCTCCTGCTTCGGGAATTTCCGAGCAAAGCACTTCAAGCACCTCTTCGTACATAGTGGAAATACATCCCTCACCTAGGAAAGAGACGACGAGTGATGACTCCCCCCCCTCCCCTTTTGCTATGGCCTCAGTTCCATCCTCTATGCACAATCCTGCTCCAATGCTGCCCTGTTCTTCTAGCTCCGCGGCCAAGTCGTCAACAGTGAAGAGCAGCGTTAGATGGGCTCCACATTGCCCCCGACCGAGCCTCGTAGTCATGGTTCCACACCAGTGAACCGGTAAAGAAGGATTGGCATCTCACAAAACTGCAGTGAGATCCTCTTCAAGCGAGCCGAACTTCTCTGCCAAATCATGGGATGCCAACTCAAAGGCGACTCTCGGGGTCATAGACCCATCCGTCTCAAAGTCTAGTATGAATTCACGAGGAACATCTTCGAGAACTATGGCATCATTGAATTCTCGAGATGCCTCCGTACCCTCGCCAACGTGATGGAGTTCAAGACTGAGTGTAGCGACCTTGTCGATGTCAAGCATCCTGCCATCCTTGTCGAAGTCTTTGGCTGTGATTGACAAGTTCATGCCCCAGAGGATCTTGGCCTTCGTCTTGTTCTTGATCACACCTATCTTCCTAGGTGTGAAAGAGACCCCGCAGACTGGAGACCACTTCACGTGATTTCGCCCCCGTCCCATTACGGCGGTAGCGTAGAACTCGATCATTTGCCCCTTCAGCAGCTTGGTGAGGGGGATGCTCTTGTATTGGGCGGGAATCTCCAGAGACTCATCGCCGAGGTGCTTCAAGTCGCCCGCAGTGACCCATCTGCCTTCTTCTGTCCCGAAAACCACGCATGAATAAATCATCTGGCATTCCAAACAACCGCGATCGTCCTCAACCAGCTCGGAGCAGTTAGGGCATTCGTGCTGGAAGTGGAATCGGTCGTGCTGGGTCGGAACGGGAACCATGGCGAGTCTATGAGCCACCATCTCGTCCGGCAGGGGCCCGATCGTCTCCCAAGTCTCATCGTCCTGCTCCTTGGTTCCCAATTGGAATCTAACGCTGTCGATCGCCATCTTCGGCGTGTCCGAAATAAGCGAACGTCGGAGGGCGTTCGCGAGGCTCCTATCGGTCCCCGACAGTAATAGCTGCATCCTTTCATCCGACTCTTTCAGTACCTCGATTTTCACCATATTTTCACCTCATACTCGCCGGCCCCGGCGACCTCCCTTACTTTTGGTCCCATCAGTGGGCAAGGGAGTGACATCCTCGATCCTTGTGATTTTTACACCCGCCCTAGTCAAAGCCCGAATTGCTGCCGTGGCGCCCGGAGCGCTGTAAGAACGGTTCCCACCGGCACCTCGATACTTGACGATCACATGATCGAAGTCCTTCTCAGAGAGCATCTCTGCCATCCTCTCAGCAGCCCTTGTAGAAGCAAACTGCCCACCAGAATCAGAGCCGCCCTTGGTCACCATGCCTCCGGAAACCTTGCAGATTGTCTCAGCTCCAGTCAGGTCAGTAGCAGTGATCAGGACGTTGTTGGTCGTGCTGAAAATGTGCAGAATCGCCTTGTGCCCCATCATTCCACCTCCTTGGGAATGGTGTCATCTACGGTGGGAGCATCCTCTGCGTCCTTCTTGATTTTCTCGACGAACTCCTCGGAAGCACCATCTTCTCGAACATGCCCCCCTTCTTCCTCAGAGACAGATAGGCGACGTTCGTCTAGATCCATTCTGAAGGGATGATCGGGATTAGCGAATGGGGAACCAAGGGTGTATTGCAAGTGTTCTTCTTCCGCTTTGGGGATATGGTACCCAGGCACGGTCATGCGCTGGTTGCCGATGCAAATGTGGCCGTGGACAATCAAATTCCTTGAGGCCCTCATCGAGGGGGCAAGACCCCGGTAGTAGACCACCGACTGCAGCCTTCGAGACAGCATATGCTCGACATTGATCTCTAGCACGTCACCAATGTCTGCACCAGATACCAGAAGTCCCTTGCTGAACAGAGACTCGAGCAACTGACTCTTCTCCTTGGCATAGTGCCCCTCTGAGGCATCAACCCTTCCAATCAGCTTCATGGCTTGGTTTCGATGCCTGCGCAGGGCTGACTTCTCCCTCCAGATCTCTCTCATTCCACCAATCTTCTTCAAACCGTACTTCTCTTTGAGTGCATGCTCCTCGTCAATCCTCGCCTGCTTCCACGGGTGGGTGGGAGTTTGTGTCCGAGATCTAGAGAACTTTGGTTCACCCACCACTCCCACCTCGTCACTTCTTCCTCTGAACGCCCAGAGTAGCACCCTTCCGACCGTTGGATCTGAGCCGCTGGCCGCGGACCTTGTGTCCGCTCCGATGACGCATTCCCCGATACGTCTTCATCTCGGCGAGCCGAGAAACGTCGTCATCCCTCGTCATGCTTACCTCATTGGCGATAATGTGAGCGTCCTCATTGGTCTCCAGCTCCCTTTGGCGGTTCACAAGCCACCACGGAACTGTAGTGGCATAATCATCAATGGTGCTGCGAAGCAAGTCCTGCTCGTCGATAGTAAGATGACCACCGAGCCTTTTTCCATCCAGTCCTGAGAGTTGGCAAATTAACATCGAAGTCCTGATTCCGATGCCCTTCACCGAGGTCAGACCGTAGGTAATTGGTTTGAGTCCGTCGATGTCGGTATCAGCGATTCGTAGGATGTAGGAGAAGTCATCTCCAAGCTCTGCTTCGTTCACTTTCGCCAATACGGTTCCCCCGTGTTCACCTGTGTGGTGGCCCTTTGGGCACTGACGCGACCTGACCTCCGTATTTGAAACGAACGGAATCAGATTGATGGCGTCTGAAGCGATCCTCAGTGATGTTCTCTACAGATAACATACAGGGTGTGACCCGTTCCTCCTCGAACTAAATCCATATCGATCATGAATGCCCTGTCACCATCAACCTCCTTCAGGGCCTTGTCAAGCCTTCTCTGCAAAGTGGGATGCAGGGAGGGATCGAGACCGCATCTAAGAGTGATTTTTCCAATGCCATTACTAGCCGCTGCGGATGCAACAAGGTCAATGGTGTGCAACTCGGGTGGCGTTAGTCTGTGTTGAGCGATTTGACCGGTCGCCACTACGAATCCCCGGACATCCTCTTCCTCCGCTAGTGGGTCAGTGTGAATCAGTAGCGGCCTCCTCCCCTCTGTCCTAACCCAAGAAGAGCCGGTGCCCCCTGTAATTGCCCTATTCAACCAGGATTTCTGAAGGCCGCTTTCGAACAGCACGGGATCGATTATTGAAATCCACGCACCGAAATCAGGAGGCTTGTTGAACGCGACGGCATGCGGTGTCGCAGGAGTTCCCTCGATGCTGGCCATGACTCTCTTCCTGCCAATGCGCAAGCAGCGGCGCCCTTTCTTTGATGAGATAGAACCAACCCAAACCGACAAGCGGTCGACCCTGCCACCTCCTCGGCTCAACCACTCCCACGTCCAGCCGCAGCCCGGGAAACAGGTCTCAAGAATGCCATCTATCATCGCTCGCTGAACGGAATTCAGTCTTGGAGACAGGTCCAGCAGTACGGCGGGACCGCGCGGTCCGGTCTGCAGGTGTTTGCTCCACGCCTTGATCACCGATTTCAAATCGGGCTTCATCTCTTCGATACTGTGACTCTGGGCGTCTTTGGGGCGGGCTGGATCCAGATGCAGCATAGCGATTGGGGGGTGGGCTCTTGTCCCTCCTTCCCGAAGGCTTGCCCAGTAAGCGGAAATTGCAGAGTCTGCAGACACCCCATCGCCGACGAGAACCCTATCGAGCGAGCGTTGCACATCGCCTTCGGAGTTGAGGTGCATGTTAGCAGCGCAGAGTTCAGCGATGCCCTCATCCAACTCTATTCCGAGGGCCGGGCGTTTCAGAATCTTGGAGTAGGCAATCAGTTGCACCCCAGAGCCCGCAGCCGCATCTAGAATCACGCCAGCTGGGAGGACCAATGGATCGATCTGTTCAGCCCGAATCGACGCCACCGACCAAGGCGTTGAGAGCCTTCGCATTTCATCGGTCATGAGGAATGGCGGCTCGCCCTTCCTCGCCGACTTGGGCTTGGTCCGCTTCTTAGCCCTATTGAGGAGCTCTTTGGACGGTCTGAGGGCTACATGCTCTCCTTCGGTCACAACCTCCCCCCGTAGGCCTTGGTCAAGTCACTTTCGGGGTTTCTAAGTAATCGGTCCTTGGTTGATTTTCAACTCGAAGCGCAGCCAAGAATTTTGTAATTCGTGATCATCGCTGTTTCCGTAAGCGATTGGAGGGGGGAGGAGCGTGATGTGTGAGGTCCCAGTGTCCACCGTCGGAAATAGGCCCCTGTCATTGTCGATGTCGAGACCTATTGCAGACCATCCGAAACCATCGATGTAGGCCGGATCGTCACCCGCCGTGACAAGCAGATCCCCATCGTCCAGCTCCTCCCCGGTGTCAGCATCCCAGACGGTGTAGTGAACATTTATCCTATCGCCGTCGTTGATGTGGAGGTCACGATTCTCCGTGCCTTCGAGGATGTGCACATCGAGTCGAACCTGCGCCTCAAGCACCGAAACATGAGTCGCTGTGATGCTCACGTCTCGTTCACTGATTCCCTCTTCTAGATTGATCTCCAATATCACACTCCCACCCTCATCGAGGTCGTTGATGATGTAGTGCGGCTCGCCTGAGGCGGAGAAAGCAACCCCTCCACCGCTAATCTCCAAAACTAGGTCAAGAGTTTCATTTCCCCGATTATAGACCGCCACGCTCGCACCATCACCATCGCCCTGGTGTTCCCAGTCGCAGCGCAGCTCCCCCGGATAGAGGTATACATCGTCTCGATCGGACAGTTTTTCTGGCCAATTCCAGTCGTCCTCTCTCGCTGAGCAAGTGTCGAATAGGAGATCTACCTCCCAGATCCACCGTCCATCTGACTTCAGAAGCTCAACGTTATTCGAGCCGAAAGAGGTATCTAGATCATCGAGGAAATCCATAGCAGAAAGGCCGACCCATATGCTCGAGACAATCAGTACAACGACCGTCCCAATAGACATAACGATAGTCGCCCTTGGGACGGCCATACTGTTCAGACCAAGGGGGACAGGAGGGTGCTCAATCTCGTCAGGGGTGTCAGACATCCAAGACCTAGTCACGCATCTCTTGTCATGCCCGCCCGTCATCAAGGTTGGCACAAGCCGACCAAACAGGATTCCCCTAATCCTTGGCTAATTCTTCCTGGTAAGCTAGGCCTAACCACGCTACAATGCCTAGCTCTACGGCAAGAACGATCAGAGAAATCAGGAGGTTCGAGGGCTGAGACAACTCGCTAGAGACGAAGATAATGGCGCAGAGGATAGCTGTAATTAGGTCCACCAAACCCCAAATTCTGAGCGCTTTTCTCAGTTGGAGGATTCCCACTACCCATACGACAGTGGACATGATGGTCAGAAGGATCGGCATTGGAATCTCATCGATGAAACCCATTGCCAAAGCGCCTGACACAACGAATAGATGCCCATTGACTGCTAGGGTCATTGTCCACGTTTCTGCCCTCAGCGGTACGGTGAGCCCACACAGGGCAATCAGCGACATCCCAAGTATGAACACGAAACTTGGAACCATATCTAAGACTGCATCATTCCACGAACCCACGGCCAATACTGCCAGAACTCCACTTGGAAGTGCCAAACCGAGACCCGAGGGATGGGCAAGTTTCCAACTTCTGAATGATGCGCTGAGGACGGCAAGCAGACCGGCGGGCCCGAATGACAGCAGGACAATAGCAAAGCAACGCAACCCAATTCCCATTCCCTTGGGACCATCGCCTCGTCCGAGTTGTGCCCTCCTCTCGTCAATCCAGAAGTTGCCTGCCACACAAATAATGAGAATGCTCTCTAATAGGTACCAAGGACCTCTCCATTCTAGGGGGTTTCCTTCGAAGGGATCGATGCCCAAGGGCATCGGCAGGCTGCCCACGACCAGCGACCCGAGGATCCTGGCTGTTAGGATCGGGAGCACCAGCCAGTCTATGGCAATGGGTATCCTTTCCAGGAGATTTTTCTGATGGACTAGTGAGATGAGTACCAGAACTAGGATTAATACTGTAACGACAGCCATGTCCAAGAGTACAATATTGCTGCTCCCAGGAGGAATCACATGGGCTGTGAGGAGAGCTGCCACAAGTCCACCTATGGTTAGGGCGATGGGCATCTCCACCCCCATGACGTGAGGTAACTCAAGCTCCAACCCCCGAGTCCTGTTTCTTACGAGCAGAACAATCAGACTAGAGAAGCTACCAGTCGCAATCAGGAACAGCGGCCAAGAATCCTGATTATTGCCGAACATTCCAGCATACAGAATCGTCGAGACCATTACGATTGCCAGCACGGCGAGGCCGACGATAGGTCGATGGCTCACATCCGTCGTCAGGAGCTCCTCCAAATCATCGGTCTCGGATGCTTCTCGCCTCTTTCGGCGCCGCTCCCTCATTTCAGCGACTTTGGGATTGAATGTCTGAATCGTTCCTTGCTCAAGGGTGCCTACACTCCTCGCATTTCCTCCATCCGTCACAGATCTTAGAATCGAGTCCCTCTTGGCTATTGATTGCAATTCGGCCCTGATTTCCCCACGAGCAATCAACCACACGGAGGTGACTGCGAACATGCCAATTGAGGAAATTTCAAGGTATAGGTCATCACCCTCCAAGGAGAGAACGATGGTCAAAACCAAGAGCAGCAGGGTAGAGGTTGCTGGTTTGATTATCTTCTCCATCTTTTCGGCCATAGGAAGGTATGCAGCTAGCAAGACAGCCGTGCACAGCACAGCAGCGAGACCGATGCCAGGATTCGGAACAGATGCGGAATCCTCGAGTATCAAAGAAGCCTCGCGACCACTCATTGCAACTAGAATGGGAAGCGACATCAGCACCATTCCAAAGGTGAACCTGCTCTCATCGTCTCGGCCAAACAGCAAGGAGGCGATCGATAGGCAGAGGATTCCCATCAAGACCTCATCCAGCCCATGTCTCCATTGAACGACAACAATTGCGAAGGCCAGGATTCCCATGATTTGCTCTGGCTGGCCAGGGCGATATCCGAGAATCTCAGCACCCACGTGCATGCCTCCCAGCAAAGCGAGGACCACTAGAATCGTGATTGCGGTGAAACCACCGAACTGGGCCATGAAGAGGATGGTGGTTACAGGGAGCCATAGACCGAGACTCCAGAGTTGCAGGACGCCGGAGTCTCTGATTGAGGCAGAAACCTCCGTGATTCCTAGGAAACGGTCAGCTAGGTTCACGCCCGTGTGACCCATCCTGACGTTTACCACGCAAAGCAGGATTGAGGCCAAGCACAGGTAGAGAGCGAGGGGCATTGGGTCTAGATCTATTATTCCGCCCGGATCTGAGATGTCATTTGCCAGTAGAATAGTCCTGATGATCTCCTGTATAACCTCCTCCAAGAGGATCCAGGTCCATGGGAGGAGGACTGTAATCCCCGAAAGGGATGACGACCCTCTGCTCAACGCTAGAATCGCAGTACCGATGTGCAGCACGGACAAGAGCGATAGGAGTAGCACACCGCCATCCCCCCCGGCCTCTGATGATTCCGTGGGGACAAGAAGCACGAGCATGATTAGGATGGCAACAGCGCCAATCCAAAGGACTCTGTCCGTGACGCTTTTCTGATCTCTCAGAATTACGAATCCCGTGGAGGCAGCACCTAGGATAGTGAAGATCTGGTAGGAAGTCAGGTTGAGTAGGCCCTCTACATTGTCACCTGCTAGCAGAATCACGCTTAGGATGGACGCAGTTATGAGCAGAGGCACCGATACCCGCTCACGATCAACACCTCGGACAACTAGGTATGAGCCACCGAATGCCCCACCGAGAAACGTCACCATTCCCAGCGCGTAGCCAAGATCATCCCTATTTGCCGCAACGGCAAGCAGAGCCCCAATCATACCGAGTGAAATCGAGACCCCCCATAGTCCTGGTTTTCCCAGCCCAACAGCCTCAAAACCGCTTGAGAACCAGTTCTCCTTGCGTGAGAACCTCGCTGCCATTGTTGCGTTGAGAGCAGTTACGACCATCAACAGAAGAAACAGCAGGAGGGGTGAGTCTAGCCGGACCACTCGCAATTGGGTTATCTCGAAACCGGAGGTAATGGCGTGCATTCCAATCCATAAGTTGGAGGCCGCAATTCCAAGCGATGCTAGGTTCCCCGACTCCCTGTGCAGAGCAAGCCCGTGGAGCAACAGGGTAGCTAACAGGATCATTCCTGCCACGCCCTCTTCGCCCAGAATCGAACCTGCCGTCGATCCGATGGCTAGTAGGACCAGAGTCGACTGCGCGGCAATGGCATCGTGATCGTGTCTGTAGGCAGCATAGACGTTCGCGCCAACAAGCACCAAGAGAGTTACGCCGAGCAAACCATCGCTGCCGATAATGCCCCAGTGCCTCAGTTCGATAGCCAATCCGTACAGGACCTTCATCGAGATAACAACCCAAGTGATACCGAGCAGTGTCATGTTCTTCCTAGGGACCCACATCTCTCCGAATGCAAACCCGACTGCAGCCAACAGAATAAGCGCAATCGTTCCCGGAATTGGGTCGAAGGTTGAGCCAACTTGGATGCTGATTGCGCTGTAGACAACTATCATGGACACCATAAGAATCCAATTGACACGCCCCTCGCCCTCGATTGACAACTCTGTGACTAGGTCCCTATCGGGTTCCGAGATGACCGAACCATCGGCTTGGACTGCTCCCGGAGCTTCGGGCCCAATCTCTGTGAATGGATCGAAGACGGACCCAATCGCCTCGTCCTCTTCATGGGTCTTCCCGGATTCTACATCGCGATTCTCGAAATCGATGTCACCGATATCCACTCCGGATGAACGCTTGAACGCACGTTCTCGGATGATTCGGTCATCCGGCTCGTTATCAGTCATCATCCTTCCAACGAGGCTTACATGGCATAATCACATCCCCTCCCAGATCATAGTAGGTCACCAGTATTGATTTCATCGCCACTGACCAATGCCCCGCAATGCTTGAAGGGAGAACACCTCCACCCCCTACTCGGAGGACATCCAGTTTGCAGGGTTCCTCAGGGGGGTCTGCGGTGCAGTTGTCGGCCCATGGCTTGAGCCCCGGGGGCGAGGTCCATTGGAACTTGGGCTGGGAAGACCTACATTCCATGGCTGTTGAAAGAGGTGAGGCGACACTCACCGCACACAGAGTACTCCTTGCCACTACAGGTGAGCGCACGGGGCGTTCACCTAATGACAGATTCATCGTGGACGAACCCGGTATGGCTGACGAAGTTTGGTGGGGCAAGGTCAACAAATCAACAGATTCCGAGACCTTCGAACACCTCCTCGGCATGGTTAGGGAACATTTGGATAGCGCTAACCACCTCTACGTCAAGGACGCATTCTGCGGTGCAGACCCAAAGTATAGGATGCCAGTGAGGATTGTGACGGAGAAGGCTTGGCACGCCGCTTTCATGCACAACATGTTCGTTAGGGCAGAGAAGGACGAATTGCAGGCCAGCAATCCCGAGTTCACAATCCTCCACGCCCCCGATCTGAAGGTGGACCCAAAGCGTGACGGCACACAATCCGATGTATTCGTGGTATTGGCGTTGGACAGGGGGCTTGTCATCATCGGAGGGACGCATTACGCCGGGGAGATCAAGAAGGCGATATTCACTATCATGAATCACATTCTGCCCTCAAAAGAACTCTTGCCGATGCACTGCTCGGCGAATACGGATGGCAACAATTCAGCTTTGTTCTTCGGGCTCTCTGGTACTGGCAAGACAACTCTGTCCGCCGATTCCAGAAGGGCGCTGGTCGGTGATGACGAGCACGGTTGGTCCGCCGATGGAATCTTCAACTTCGAGGGCGGATGCTATGCCAAACTGATCGATCTGTCCGAGGAGGACGAACCTGCCATTTACGCAACAACCCAGATTCCCGGTTCGATCCTGGAGAATGTAGTACTAAACGCAGATGGCACTCCAGATCTTGAGAATGGCTCGCTCACGCAGAATACCCGTGGCTCCTATCCCATCGAATCCATAGAGAACCGGACACCGGATTCGATGGCTGGCCATCCGAAAGACGTGGTTTTCCTCACATGTGACGCCTTTGGGATCCTACCTCCCCTTTCGCTCCTGACCCCCGACCAGGCGGCGTACCACTTCATCTCTGGATACACCGCCAAGGTGGCTGGTACCGAGGTCGGCATCAATGAGCCGCAAGCGACATTTTCCACTTGTTTCGGAGCCCCCTTCATGCCAAGGCATCCTAGCATCTATGCCGATTTGCTTTCTGCAAAGATCAAGAAGCACGATGCCAAATGCTGGTTGATTAACACTGGGTGGGTCGCCGGCGGATTCGCAGAGAGCAGCCGTATCAAGATTAAGTGGACCAGAGCGCTACTGAACGCTGCCCTGAGCGGTGATCTCGACGATGTTACCTTCGTTCAAGACGAGCGCTTCGGCTTCTCTGTCCCATCGACTTGCGAAGGTGTGCCCGATGGGATCCTACAGCCCTCTGAGACTTGGCACGACAAGAAGAAGTTCGACGACGTCGCTGACCTGCTCGCTCAGATGTTCATCGAGAATTTCGAGCAGTACGCATCGGGCTGCAGCGATGAGGTACTGAAAGCCGGCCCCAGACCCCTAGTCAATTAGCCTCTGTTTGGAATCGCGTTGTGCATCCACAGCGCAAATGGCTGCCATGTGAACGACATCTCGCACGCTATCACGCCTCTGCAGAACGTGAGCGGGCCTAGACAGCCCCTCTAGGATGGGGCCGGTCATCTCGGCCCCGGCAATGCGCTGCAGAAGTTTGTAGGCGATGTTCGCAGAGGCGAGGTTAGGGCATATCAGAACGTTTGCTGGTCCCCTGAAGGACATGAAGGGGTAATCCTCCTGAATTTCGGCAACCAAAGCGGTATCCGCTTGCATGGGGCCATCAATCTCAAGATCGGGCTCCAACTCCCTAACGATTTCAATCGCCTCTTCGATTCTATCTGTCCGCAACTCGTCTGAGGTGCCGAAATTAGAGAACGAAAGCATTGCGACCTTGGGCTTTTCACCAAACCTCCTTGCTACCTTGGAAGTCTGGATAGCAATCTCAGCTAGCGTCCTCGCATCCGGGTAGATGTTGATGGTCGCATCTCCAATGAACAATAGTTGCCCGTTCACAGTCATCATGTACATCCCAACAATTCTATGGGAATCAGGGTCGGGACCGATAATCTGCAAACATGGCCTCACAATGTCGGTATAATGATGTGAGACTCCCCCCAAGTATCCATCAGCATCACGCATTCGGACCATCATTGGAGCAAAATAGGTCGTTGACTTGAGGAGGCGAATCGCATCATCATGCGTCAGTCCTCGACGGCCACGCAGCCTGTGCAATTCCTCGGCGTACTCATCACGCCTCCTAGGATCATACCTGACATCGATTGTTTGGCATTCAAACTCGAGACCTAACTCTTCCTTGACAGACTCGATCCTCTCGATTTGACCAAGCAGGATCGGCTCGCAAATTTCCTCAGCAATGCATTGTGATGCCGCCTTGATAATGGTCGGATCCTCACCTTCACTGAAAACAATTCTCTGGACATCGCGCTTGGCCTGGTTGATGACCCCCCTCATAATCGAACGAGTCAGACCGAGCCGTGCCTCAAGCTCATTCCTGTATGAGTCAATATCGAACTCATCCACAGAGTAGCGGGAAACCCCCTCTTTCACTGCCGCCTCGGCGACTGCACTGGCTTCCCAAATCAGGACTCTGGCATCGAATGGCTTTGGAATGAGGTACGCGGGTCCAAACTGCATTTGTTCACCACCATAGGCCGAGAGCACATCGTCGGGAACCGGCTCCTTAGCAAGGAGTGCCAATGCCTCGGTGGCAGCCATCTTCATGCCCTCGGTAATTTCTGTAGCCCTCACGTCTAGGGCTCCTCTGAAGATGTACGGGAACCCTAGGACGTTGTTGATTTGGTTAGGATAGTCGGATCGGCCAGTTGCGACGATGGCGTCATTGCGAACACTAAGAACCTCTTCGGGAGTGATTTCCGGGTCAGGATTAGCAAGAGCGAAGATTAGCGGGCGACTCGCCATCTTCCCGACCATTTCCGGGGCCAACAGACCTCCTTTGGAGAGTCCTAGAAAAACGTCAGCACCTTCCATTGCAGAAGTTATGCCCCCATCTTCAATATCTCTGGCAAACTCCGCCTTGTACTCGTTCAATTCCCCGTTGTCCTGGCGCTTGGTGGTGAGGATGCCGCCAGAGTCAACAATGATCATATTCTGAGGATTAACTCCCAGCCTAACATAGTGCCTAGCGCAGGAGATGGCAGATGCTCCCGCCCCTAGGATTACGACCTTGACTTCACCTATTTCCTTCTCCACGACCTCGAGACCGTTGAGAAGGGCGGCTCCTGAGATTATCGCGGTTCCGTGCTGGTCATCGTGCATCACGGGAATGTCGAGCTCTTTTTTCAGGCGCCTTTCGATCTCGAAGCACTCAGGCGCCTTGATATCCTCTAGATTGATTCCTCCGAAGGTCGGGGCAATCGCCTTGACGGCATCGACGAATTGATCTACGTCTGTACGATCTACCTCTATGTCGAAGACATCAATATCGGCTAAGGCCTTGAACAGTAGCCCCTTCCCCTCCATCACTGGCTTGCTGGCCAAAGCCCCGATGTCCCCAAGACCTAAGACAGCCGTTCCATTGCTGATAACGGCCACGAGATTACCCTTGGATGTATACTTGTAGGCATCGTCTCGATTCGCTTGAATTTCCTCGCAAGGATAAGCCACGCCAGGCGAGTAGGCAAGAGAGAGTTCGCGTTGTGTCCCATGGGGCTTAGTGGGTTTAACGGTAATCTTCCCCGCAGGGTGGGATGAGTGGTATTCGAGAGCGTCGTCGCGTAGTCGCTTGTTGTCCAGAGGTCACACCTCGGGTGCTCCCGGTTGAACCGTCTCCTATGATGCTATCCTATCTCAAATAGACCCATTTCATCGCCCATAATTGAGAAAACGGGCTTTATAACTCGATTTCTTATCTGTGGCATGGGTTGTCCTGTCTGGGATGTTCTACTGTGGCGGACGTCTACCTCAAATCATCACCAATTGTGCGGGTTTGTGAGATTTTTCACTGTTTTTCACACATCTGGAACGGCTATTGATAGGGTATTGCAATCTCAATAAATCTTCATGGTTTCAAACATGAACATATCTTCGACCTACCGATTCGATGACCAAAACTGTCCTTGGTGTGTTCCAATCACGAAATGGTAGCATCACAGGCATGGACAGGATGGTGAGCAGCACGCAGACACCCACCCATACCTTTCATAAATTGCACAATGAGGGGGTCGTCTCGTGTCTATGGACCTAGGCTCACCTAGCGGCATGCGTCGCGGTCATGCAATATCCTTAGTCTTCCTAATGCTATTGCTTCCTTGGTGCTCCATGGCCACCTCAGGAACCGAGTTCTTCAGTAGTTTCGACGACACCTCTCCACAGAGGTCAGTGACCTCGAGGTCATGGGGCGTCAATGGGACTAATGACACCGGCTGGATTGATTTAATCGCGGATGGGGCGGACCCGGGAAACGGCACCCCTGCATATGGGGACTTGATGCTTGAATTCGCCCCAGGCGCTGTCATCAACAATCTGACATTTGAAATCGCCGTTAATGGGAGCGATGGATATTGGGCCAATCAACCGCAATTGAGCCTGATGAACACCCAGACCGAGATTCTCGATTGGGACGGGTTGGGCGACCTAGGCCGTCAGAATGACTTCCTCGAAAATCCACCTACCCTTATCGACGGTGTCCTCGACACCTCGCTCAAACCGAACTCGATCAGTGACGCGTCTTGGCAGTTACCTACTGGCATTGAGATTACTGACCTCGTCATAGAGGCACTAAGGCCGGTCGACCCCAAGATCTCGTTGACCCCTCTAACAGTGACGATTCACGATAGTGCGTTCAATCCGTTCGATGGAAGGCTGTACCTACTGGTAGACGATGACCTACTGCATCTCGATGACAACGCGAACAAACGCATAATAGACATCCAGCAGAATGTCGCCGGTCGCAGCCTAGTCGCCGATGGCAGTCGCGACGTTCTCTATATGGGGACCGCTGATGGGAATGTCCACGCCATGCGGATTTCCGACTCGACCACTGTGGAAGGCGTTCCCACTGATGTCAACAGCACAAACTCGGACCCGATTATGGCCATGGCAGTTGACGTCTATGGTGTGGCGTGGGCGGCGACTGAGTGCGGCTTGCATTACCGCATGCCGAGCACGGGCTCATTATGGAATTCTGAGGACTTCTGCCTTGGGAACGAAACCGGGACCCCTGTCGACATGCTGGTTGAAGGTCGCAGAATCTTCCTCGCCACCGAGAGTCACGGTGTTCACGTCATCGATTACAATACCTCCAGTCCGGGCTCAATGAAACCGATTACTATCGACAGACACATATCGTGGGACGCGTCAAATTACCTCTCCGGCGACTCGATTGCCGACATTGCAATCGCCAATGACATCCTCTACATCGCCACCTCGGACTCTGGAATCGATCGCATCGATCTCTCCTCCTCCTCATGGCTGGGTTCTTGGACCTCGAACAACTGGCTCGCGTCCGACACCGTCATCGGTTTGGCTGTAACCCCAGGGTGGCTTCATATCCTTGGCGACCAACAGGTCCAGGCATACGATACCGACATCTTGCTGTTTCGCTCCGCCCATACTCTCTCCGACATCGGGCTCACCGGTTCGGGAGCCTCGATCAGTGCATGGCCCGGAGACCTAGAAAGGGCCCCAGCCTCCTCGATGGCGCTTGTCGGGGATGCTTCTGGGACGCTTGGGAGAATTCTCAGGCAGAGCCCCGACGGTTCCATGGTCGTGGTTAGCAGCCCCTCTATCGATGACGCGGAAGCCATCGCTATCATCGATGACGGTCAACAGGGGGAGTTCTGGATTGCCTCTGGCAGCATCATCAACATTATGGACAGGAGAGAAGGCGTTTGGAAGGAGCAAATCGACCTCTCCGAACACGTCTCTGATCCCGGTTCGATCACAGAGATTACTCAGGATGACGATGGCTGGGTGTGGGTAGGCACCACGGGCAAAGGAGCCCTTAGATTCAGCAGTGCCGACGGATCATTCTTCGGCTACATACAGGGACTCAGCTCGCTCCACGTTTCCAGTATGGATTTCGATACCAACTACGACATCCTCGTCATCGGACACAAAGAGTCGGGCATCTCACTCTATTCCACAAGCGCAGGGACAGTCACCGAGATTTTCACTGCGGAGAACGGTTTGGAATCCGACTTGATTAGGGACGTAGCGACTAGGTTCGGCGTGGCTTACATCGCCACGCAGGAGAAAGGCGTGATGCGAATTGACTTGAGTGGCCCGACTATCATCGGGTCGTGGCAGTCCCTCGGTGCCGACAACCTCGAACAGACTCCGGTGGCTGTTGATGGCGACACCATCTACCTCGGGCTTCCTGGGCTGGGAATCCTAATCATCGATAGACTGACGAGGGATATCATAGATCTTTGGACCCCGGATGACCAGAACGGAATCCCCGACGCTGATGTCAACACCCTTGCCATTGACTACTATGGCGGGCTGCTTGTGGGCTCAGAGGTCCAGAACACCGGGGCCGGTAGCAACGGCGGTATAGCACGTTGGGACGGCTCCAGTTGGGAACTACTACCGACTAGCATCCCTGGATGGGGAAATGATCCCTTCGAGTTCTACGACATCACAAGCGATGCCAACGGTATCTACGCTGGCACGAACAGGGGGGCGTGCATGTGGAACTGGGCCTCCGACACACAGTCAGCGATTACCCTCGAAGATTGTTGGAGTTCCGGTGGCAACGGCCCAGGAGGTGGTGGATCAGGCATACCCTCCCGCTGGGTCATCTCCGTGGATGTCATCGGAACCGATCGGCTCTATGCCGGAACAACCGAGGGCGCAGCCGTAATCAACACGGCAAACGGCACCGTGATCGACGTCTGGACGGCCGGTGATGACACCGAGAGGGCCAGAGTCGTGAAGTTTGGTGATATTGTCTACTTGGGCCTCGAGAATATCGGCATCGCCCGCTACAATCTCACTTCTCGCGAATGGCTTCCTGCCTGGGATGGTACGCAGGGCATCATCAGCGATGATGACATCACCACCTTGATCGAAGGGCTCGAGGAGGGAACCATCTGGGCCGGAGGCGATTCCGGACTCACTCTAATTGACGTGATCAACGAGACGGTCCTGATTCAGTGGAACCGGGGCTCGAACCAGAACGGACCGACACTGCCGGACTATCCACCTGCGGAGACTGTCATAATAGGCCAAATCATGTACTACTCCCCGCAGCGGGCTGGTTCTTGGAATTCGAGGGACCAAATTCACAGGATCAATCTGAACAACAATTCCAGCCTCCCGAACATCGACGCAGGAAATCGTCTGGGGTACAACGGCATCATCCATGGTGTGGGGCACATAGGTGACGAACTGTGGATTGGCGTTCGCCAGACCTCCAGCTGGGGTGGCAGTGGGGACGATGGAACGATTCTGAGGTGGAATACATCTTCTGGCTCTTGGAACCCAAATCTGGACACCATTGGCGAAGTCGGTCGCGTCAACGCACAGTACCTCGGTGACTGCTTCCCTCTCAATGACACCTGCGAGCTATGGGTGGCCTACGGCGATAACATCCTCCGAAGATTCTCCGCCGGAAATATGACGCTTTTGAACCAATGGAACGATGTAGATGGCAGAATCAGGGGAATGGTCGAGTACGACGGCGAGTACCTGTTCGCGAGCATGAACGGCATCCTCCGGTGGAACCCCTCCAATGAATCATGGCTATCATCATGGCTTCCTGGGGACGGCCTCCCCGAGGAAGCAGAGCTTGACTTCTACTCGATGGCCGTAGTTGACGATGATCTTTGGGCCAGTTCGGGCAACCAAGCCGACGGAGTGGTAATGAGACTCTCAGGAAACAACAGCAATTGGTCGACGTGGGAGGTCAACACTGATGAGATTCCCAATGGGTACGCTGCAGACATACTCCTGTGCAATGACATCGTCCACATTGCCATCGGATTCGACACTTGGCAATGGTGGGTTGATGGTGGCGGAGTCGCTAGGTTCGACCTTGCAGACAACGACGGAGACGGCATAATTAACGAGTGGATAACCCCTCTCATTGAAGACAATTCGAACATTGCCGACAGGGATGCCAGGGCGCTTGCTTGCGACGAAGCCAATGACATCCTCTACATCGGTTTCGATACAGAGGACCAAGGCTTAGACCGCTTCAACTACAACTCCAACAACTTCCTCGCTACTCTGACTCCCGATAGAGGCGTCTCGGGAGACAAGGTCTTCCCGGGAGGCATGCTGCACGACGACAACGTTCTCCTAGTCGCGCACTATGACGGCTCAGGGGGAATCACCCGTGTCATCACCTCGGGAAACGCTGCCTCAAACGGTCAGATTCTCGGAACCGGAATGGATGCCTGCTCCATAGTACGTGCCCCCTCGGAGACCTCGAGGGCCTATGCGATCGGCAGATCTGGAGACACCTCGGGAATCAACAGGGTCGATCGACTCGACTCCACGGGCCTGATCGATGGCGGATTTGATGCGTTGGTGGGGCTTCCCTCCGGAATAGTCCACGAGATGATCTCCAACGAGACCCACGTGTGGGTGACTGTAGGGTCAAGTCCTAATTCCTTCCTAGGCTCAACAATCCTTCAAGGGGAACTGCTGGAGAACGGATCGGTCAACTGGCAGTACGGCTTCGACGCCCAGTTCGAGTCGATAAACGAGATTCTTCTTGGGGATGGTGAGATCTGGCTATCGACTCTTGGAGGGGGTCTGTGGTCAGTCAACCTGAGTCAGCGAATCTTCGAATCCACGTCTATATCGCTCCATAACCAGATGGACGGATTGCTGATGGATGGGGGTCAGATGTACGTTGGACTGATGGGCTTCGATGGGAGTTCGGCCGGATACCAGACCTTCGACCCCGATAGTAGATCGTGGGGTCACGGCAGCCTGATTGCAGGTCTGCCGAGCAACGTAGTCACTGACTTCGCCGAATATGATGATCACATCTTAGTAGCCACTCATGGTGGAATCGGTCTTTGGAACACCTCAAGATCTGACTGGGACGACCCCATCACCACCGTAGATGGATTACCTTCGCAAATCATCAACCACCTCTTCGTCCCACCATCGTCCTTGATGGGTAACGGCACGGTTCTCACCGGAGGTCCAGCTGGACTCAACGTGCTCGACCAGAACCTCTCACTGGTCGGGACCATCGGCAGAGCGGACGGCTTGGTGGGCAATGCCGTTGCGGGAGTCGTCTTCGCACAGGCAGTGACTAGGCAGGTCAACGACACATCAACAGGCACGTCCACGACTCTGCACCATGACGCCGCTCTGTTCATCTCGCACAACGGCCAAGGCGCGACCCGCCCCGGTGTCGCGGCCTGGGATCTGGCCACCGACACTGTGAATGGAACCTACAATATCGATATGATTCCAAGCAACGATGTTCGCTCGGTGGCAACTGATGACTGGGGGGTCCACATAGCGACCTCTATGCAGCCACTGGTTCACTGGAACGGAACTTCGATGATGATGGAGTCGGGGGCGGGGGCGCTAGAGCTGCAGGCGTGGCCCATCATTGACCTTACCACAGACGGAACGCACTTGGCGGCAATATCATCGAACCAAATCAGCGTGGTCAAGGTTGGCAGCGATCATGGAGTCATTGCTGTCGGAGAACTAGCCGGGGCTTTAGGTGGCGATGCCAGAGATGGCAGGCTAGCGGCCCTCGGTACCGATGGCCTACACGTTTACCAGCCCATGGAGACACTCAATGAGATGCCAAGGGAGTCCCAGAGGAGGGCTCAGCCCCTTACTGCCCTCTTCGTGGACAAGTCAGTTGACATCACGGAAACGACTCACCCGGGGATGGCCACGATTCTAGCCAGCCCCGACTCCCCAATGCTCATTCCACTACATGAGAACCAAGCCAACTCCTCGGAAATTCTGCTTTATCAGGGTGCTCTGACCCTAACCGCACCTCAGGGTGGCGCGTGGGTATGGGCGCGCTCGACCTTGCTGAACTACAGTGGTTCGTGGGACTTGGCATCCTATGACTCAGGCATAGAGAATGCGTTCCAGACGGCTATCTTCAACACCCCACCCGGATCCATGTCCTCGATTATTCACCTTCAGTTGCAGTCTCCCTTAGACGGGCGCATCAAGGTCCGACTCACCTACGATTGGGAGAGGCTGGAGGCACCGACCATGATTACCGACCTCATTGACAGGCCGAACGATGGCGGGGGTGTTCTGCAGGCTTCATGGCTGCCGGCCCAGGACGCGGCTTGGACAGCCTACAGGGTATACTTGTGGGATTCAACCGACGACCCAGAGTGGTCTCCGACCAAGGACGCCTTGGACGACTTCCCTGACTACCAGCGAGTACCATACTGGTCTCAGACCACAGCGGTTTTCACTACCGGGAACAGTAACGGCAGCCAAGTCCCACTTTCTGAGTCTCGCCAGTATCGGGCTGCAATCACCATAGAGTACCCCGACGGATCCCTTGGTGACCCCATCGCTTGGCCTGGCAATGCCACGCCAACCGACGAGGTTCCCCCGCCACCCGAGTGGCTGACAGTCGAACCCGTTTCCGGCGGCAATCCTGGAACCCTCTCAGCACAGTGGACGGCCTGCAGGGAGCTCGACCCCTCGCTGACGAGGATTTGGGCCGTACAGCAGGAAATCACCAACGCCCTCGCTCTATCCGATCCAATGGACTTCGCCTTCGCGGCAGGAAACACGACGGTATTGGAATTGGAGAGCAACACGCCATACTGGTTTGCCATCGTCTGCGTCGATGAGGCAGGGCAGTTCGATCCCGTGAACGCAACCGTCGTGGGCCCGGTGGTCGCTGCGGGAGGCCTGAACGATGGCATCGCCCCAGCACCTGTCGCAGACACCACGGCGAATGACGCACCTGAAGACGAGGGAGGGCGAATCCTAGTAACTTGGGTCCCCAACGACGAGGAGGACTGCACCTACCATGTGATCTACGTGCTCCCGGCCTCCGGATGGACCGCACCGACCACGGTCGACGGCTGGCCCATCGCTGCATTCGTCCCTGACTGCACCACCGACGAGCTAATCATCGACTCTATCGGCAACTCCTCTCTTGAGAACGGCATCGTCTACTGGATAGGGGTCGTTGCCGTCGACGATTGGGGCAACCAGAACGTCGATGACGTGCTCGTGGTGGAGACGACCCCGTATTCCGAGCTCGACTCGCTGGAGTGGGTCTCTCCCGACCTAGTAACCGGGCTGCTTGCTTGGGACCATCCCTCCGATGACGGAACTGCCATCGATGTGAGGTGGGACCGATCGATAGCTGACGATTTCAGCCATTACACGGTATGGGCCTCGGACTACCCCCTTGACGACCTCACCCTCATCTCGTCGATTTGCGAGGATTCCGGGCAGTGCGGACTCACCACGATCGACCAGAGGCAGATAGGAAACTCCCCCCAGCTCGAGGTTACGATCAGCAGGGCGCTGTACGGCACCGAGGCCGATGGCCTGGTCTCCGAAGAGATAGTCCCCCTTGTGCCGCTATACGTCACGGTGACCGTCCATGACATCGCCGGCAATGTCCAACTCACTGACTTGGGTGAGAACATGGTCCTCGTGACCCCCCTAGACAACCGCGGGGACCTCTCCCCTCCGGACAGGATTCCCGCCCCGTCTCTCCTAGATAGGTCGCCTGACTCCGGAGACGGAGTCATCGTGGACTTCGCTCACAGCACTGCCCCAGACATAGGGGAGTACTGGATCTACGCGGTCGCCGGCAATCCGTTCGAGAACGCTGAACACCTCGAGCCTGCCTTGATAGTCGATCGCAGCGTCCAGACCCCCGTCTTGCTCGAAGAATTGTCTGGCGGAGACAGCATCGCCCCCGACGTCCCGACATGGGTCGCTGTAGTGGCTGTGGACAGTTCCGGCAACGCTTGGTTCGACAAGCTCGCCACCACGATGATCAGCCCCGTGGATGAGATTGCCCTCGATCCAGGAATCCATCTGCCTGGGATCTACGAGTTCATGGCCTATTGGGACCCCTCTGGCTCGCACATCGAGATCCTGTGGGACGCCCCCGATGATCCACAGGTCATCTCTTTTGCAGTCTACGCCAGCACGACCGAGTTCTCGGACACCAGGGAGGCCATGCTGGTCACTTCTGGAGTCACAGCCTCGAATGCAACCTTCGACGCCCTCGGACCCACTCCGATTAGCCCCTCTAGCACGTACTGGATCGCCGTGGTCGCATCAGACGGAGAGGTGCACAGGCTCGGAGTGGAGCCGATTCAGATCAAACCACTGGCCGAGTACTCTCTCGAGGGCGACGGCTTGAATCCGGATTCTGTCGGCGTGTCTTGGTTCGACCAGCTCATGGAAGGCGATCTGAACATATTCATCGCCTTCATCTCAGCGCTGATGATACTCCTTGGTGCTGTGCTCATCATCAAGCCGAAGGAGAGGTCGGCACCCGAGCCTTGGGAGCTTGGGACTCTTGAAGTTGAGATGGAGGAGGAGTTGGAGCGCGAGGCGTCTGGCTTCGATGAGGACGAGGACTACGTCTCCCCTATCTCGATGCTCGACATCACCGAAACGAGTCCATCGGAATCTCCACTGCCCCCAATCTCGGAAGAGTCCGAGTTCCCTGATGATCAATCCTTGCAAGTTCCCGATGTAGTTATTGGGGACCTGATGGAATCAGAGTCGGAAGAGGTCGATCTTGACGACCTCAACGAGATGGCCGACGAGTTGGAAGCGGATGATTCCGAGGAAGAGGTGATTGACACATCGTTCATCGATGACGCCATCGATGACTGATATGAACTGAAACCCCGCCCAGCACGCCTAGCAACCTACAGACCGTAGCCTTGAAGGAGCGGTCACAGGTGGTCGGACCGAAGCGTATGCCGGCCTGCAGGATGTGCAAGCAGAACTACCCGAAGAGCCAATTCATCAGCGGCAACGGACCGCGCTACCTCGTCTGCGTCCGCTGTGGTATCGAGCATGGCCTAGCCAATCCCGAGGACGTTCCCCAGTACTACTCTGACGAGATACTCAACGCGCGCTTCGGACTGTTCACACTCCGACACCTACCATGGCTTTCGGTCCTCATCGGTTGGCTTCTGTTTCTGGCCCTTGGCCGCGGAATCGAGCTTTGGTCGGGCATCTTCTTCGTCGTCTTGGCCCTAGGCACCCTAATCGTTCCCGTCATCCACTTCCTGCGGAGCACGAGATTCAACGCCGAACTGTCCCGCTTGACGCCTTGAATCGCCCACGGGAATGCTTGAAATACGGCTTATTGCTCTCCGAGGTCAGAGGGGACAGTGGGTTCCCTGAGAAAGCCCGTGAGATTGGATGGACAGAAGAGGGGTAGCCAAGACAAGTAAGGACGAGTTCGAAAACAACTGGAATTACGCTCAGTGCAGCGTTATGACGGTTGACGAACCGTTGCGCAGGCTCGCTTCCAGCAACCATCTGTACCTCCCGAATCGAGGAATACGCGCGAAGGTCAGCGCGAGCCACGCCCGGACAGAGGGAACAGCGGGTTCCCTATACTGAAAACTAAATTTAGGAAGTGAAAATGAAAATGCAGAGAACGAAGAATACGAGTGTGCTGATAGCGCTTCTCCTCGTGCTCATGGCGGGATCCACCGGCGTCAACGCCGATGGTTCCGACCCCCTCGACCCGTCTGATGGCGGGGCCGATTGGGACGGAGACGGTCTCACCAACGCCGAGGAGCAAGACGCTGGAACTGATATGAACAACCCTGACACCGACAACGACGGCATGCCAGACGGCTGGGAGGTCAACTACGGCCTCAATCCCAATTCGGCTAGCGATGCCAGCGGCGACCCCGACGGGGACGGCCTGACCAATTCGGAGGAGTACGAGACTGGGACAAACCCAAACTCGGCTGACACCGATGGAGACGGCACCGACGACGGGGACGACCCGTATCCCAACGACCCCAATGATGGGGCCGCCTCGGACTCCGACGGCGATGGCATCCCTGATGCCTACGACCCGGACTACGAGGGCAACGGAGACGGCACAGGCGAAGGAGGCACCGAAGGCGGTGGCGAAGGTGAGGACGGCGAAGGCGAAGGCCAAGGACAGGGTCAGGGCCAAGGACAGGGTCAGGGCCAAGGACAGGGCCAAGGACAGGGCCAAGGACAGGGCCAAGGACAGGGCCAAGGACAGGGTCAGGGTCAGGGTCAGGGTCAGGGTCAGGGTCAGG
>PBMR01000001.1 GCA_002722735.1 Methanobacteriota archaeon | reverse complement strand
GGTGACAGCCAGCCCCAGGCCCATCGGCTGGACAGCTGGCCCCTGCGGTCGAGGCGGTCCCAGTCGGGGTCGGGCGCGGGCGGCCCGTGCCTGCCCATCAGCCCCACCCCCAGTCCGAGTCGGACTTCGAGCGGTTGCACTTCACGCACCCGAGGCAGATGTTGTCCGGGTCGTCGGAGGCCCCGCCCTTCGAGTAGGCGAGCCTGTGGTCGAGCTCGAGCCTCCTGGGGTCGGACTCGCCGCAGTACACGCACCTCCCCCCATCGCGCTGTGTCACTGAAATCCTGACCCACTGCGGCACGTACCTGCTGGCCCTGACGGGGGCCTCGCCCGCGAATCTGCCGGCCCTGGTCCTCTCGAACTCCCTCCATGTCGGGTCCCGGGAGAGCGATCGCATCCTCGTCGACCCGGTCGCCGAGGACACCTCCGTGACCCCCACGGGGAATCCGCACGACCACAGGTGCCCCTTCGACAGCCACACCGTCCGCACGGAGCCGCCCTCGGTGATCATGCCGAGCATGGCTGGGAGCACCGTCGAGTGCGTAGTCCTCGAGGCCCATTCGCCCAGTGTCCACACTCCCACCACCGAGCCGTCGACGGCGGTGGTGACCGCACCGCCCGACACGGACCTGCGGATGCGCCTGGCCGCTATCCTGCGGACGCGGTCGCTCATGCCCCGTCCCCCCCGATTCGGGCGACTAGGCGCAGGAGGGCTTCTCCGTCGCATGGACTGCCCGAGGACAGGGCCGCTCTAGCCGCCCTGCCGAGCTCGCTGAGGTATGCGGCCATCAGCGCCGGAGACGTGGGTTCGAATCCTGCACGGTCCGCCACTTCCACGCCGATTTGCCTGAGCCTGCCGCCCGCAATAATCCACAAAACCCCTCCTTTGTCTAGAATGTGACGTTGAAGGAATTGGAGCAGGAGGGGCATCTCAGTTCGCGCTTGCCCGGGCGGGGGCGGATTCTGAGCCGGCTCTGGCAGCCCGGGCACCCTATCTCGACTTTGACGGTCTTCTTCGTAATGACGAAGATACCCGAGCACAAGGAGCAGGTGAGCTCCACCGGCCTCTTCTCAGTACCCGCTATGACCACGGTGGAGCAGTGTGGGCACTGCACCGACTCGCCCTTGAGCGCCTCCATCGTCGGCTCGTGAGTCACCCGGCAGACGGCACCGCAGATCTCGCATTCCACCTCTCCCATTCCTTGGGGCAGCATGTGGTCACAGTTGGGGCATTCCACTAATGGGGGGGCGTGCTTGGACTCGACTTCGGGCGGTGGTGCCACATCGGGTCCAACTGCATCCACTTAATCAAGCGGTCGCCGATTTGTCGCCCGGCCCCTTGCCCACTAGAAGGGCCACAATCTCGGCGAGGTCGGCCACTAGATCACGACCTAGTTCGGTGAGTGAGGACAGCCTCTGCACACCCGAGCCGGAGACCCACATCCCATTGAGGATAATCAGGATGGCGCTAGCCTCGTGAAGTGCGATGCCTGCAGCAAGATTCATCTCGAAGCCCAGCAGGACAGCGGAAACCAGCGCGGTGGTGACGAGGACCGAGATAGCGATGTTGGCATAGACGACGCGACGAGTCCTCTTGGCCAGTTCGACCAAGCGAGGCAGGGTTCGCGGGTCTTGTCCGGGAATCAGCACGTCGGCTGCGTCGAGGTTGACCTGCTCCCCGCTGCCGACCGCAACACCGATGTCCGCTGCGGCTAGGGCACCCGCGTCATTGAAGCCATCGCCGGCCATCAGAGTACGATCGCGCAGGGACCTCTCGGAGACGTACTCGGCCTTGCCNTCGGGGTCGACTCCNCCCCTGCANATNGAGGGATCNATTCCTATGAGNTTCGCGAAGGCCTCGACGCTGGCCTGCTCGTCGCCACTGAGNATCTCGACCTTCACGCCCTGTGACTTGAGTGCCTCCACGGCCTCCAGAACNCCCTCCCTGGCATCATCGTGAGAGAAGCCGAAGGCCGCGATGGCGGTTCCATCGACTGCTAGNACGCTCGCNCCGCTCCCNGCCTCGCGAGACGAGNCGAGGGCGGCTTCGATATCGGNNGGCATNTCGANGCCCTCGGACNGCAGCCAGTCAGCGCGCCCCAGCATCACCGGCTTGCCCCTCAGCAGGCCNGATACCCCAGCATCGCCGTCGGTGATGCCGGACANGCTCATCGGCTTCAGCGTGCGCTGGTCGGTGGCTTGGAGGATCGTNNTGGCGTAGGGGTGGTTCGAGCGGATTTCCAGNCCTGCGGCTATTCGCAGGGCGCGGTCCTCACNCTCCCCGCTGGTCGGTGTGATCGCCGAGAGGCGNGGCTNTCCGCTGGTCAGAGTGCCTGTCTTGTCCAGCATTGCCANNTCGACCTCCGCGGCCGCCTCCAATATGCCCCCTCCNCTNGCGATGAGCCCGAAGGACGATGCTGAGGTGAGGGCGGCTGCGTGGGGNACCGGNGAGGCGAGAAGCANGGAGCAGGGGCAGGAGACGACCCATAGCAGCAGGGTNGTCAGAATCGCCTGCTCGGTCGAGCNNGTGAACAAGAAGGCTATGATNGGGGCGGCGAAGACCACGAGAGGGGTCCAGAACATGGTGAANCTCTCGATGNCGCTCTGGGTCCTGGTTGGCTGGTCCTTGTACAGCCTGACTAGGTCGATCAGGCTAGACAGCCGNGTGNCNTCCCCGCTCGCNTCCGACTTGATTACCAACGGACCNCGCACCAANACCAGNCCCGCCTCCACCGAGTCNCCCTCCTTCACAGGAATGGGGATGGGCTCCCCAGTGAGCGGAGCGCGGTCNATNGCNCCNNTGCCCTCGACGATGGTTCCATCGACGGGGANCGTCTCCCCCGAGCGGACCTCGACGAGCTCNCCGACCTCCAGTGCCTCGANGGGAACGAGGTCGTTGCCTTGGCAATNCGCTGGCNTCAGNGGGGNATCCGGCTGAATCACCTTCAGGACGCGTCCGCNTTCTTCTGCGNGTGGCNCCGGGGTGTGGATGCGGGCGGTTCGCGGAAGTCGGTCCAAGCCCCCCTGCATGGACTCCCTGGCCCGGACAAGCGCCCTGTTCTCCAAGTGNGAGGCGAANGCGACGAGGGTGACCACCATCAGGGCCTCGACCCATTCGCCCAATGCCACGGCNCCTATCACNGCCAGNGTGGTCAGGACCTGGAAGCCGACGATNCGATTCTNCAGGCTGGCTAGGGCCTCTTTGNACATCGACAGCCCGGTGAANGATATTCCGACCAGTGCCACTAGCGCTGCGACNNNGGCAGGGATGCTGTCGNCCGCCTCTATTGCTGCNACGATGATGATGAGCGGGATNGTCAGCGCAGCCGAGAGGAGCTGNATCTGGTCTTGGCGGAACCTNGCTCTGCGAGATGGCGCCNTCCTGAACCCGGGNCCGAGGATCNCTGCGAGCTTCTGCTCGGAAGACTTCCCTGAGATNNGCGTCNCGTAGCCACAGGCTCTGGANCTCCANAACCCCNCGATTGAANCNCGNGTTCAGGACGCTNGGGNCGTCCAATATCTGCTCCTTGAGGAGCTTCTTGCTGATTCCCTGCTCGGCGGCCAGTTGGTCNGGGTCGGNNCCGACGACGTGGAGCCAGTCAACACTGGGAGTGTGCCCTAGGCTCCCCAAGACCGTCGAGGCCCTNGACACCCTCCCTCTGGCGATNTCCTGGGAGATTTCCACGGTNCCNTCTGCGACTGAGATCCTGCACGACTCGACNCCNGGAAGCCGGTTCACAGCCNGGGTAGCCTTCATCGCNCAGTCCGGGCAGTCCATCCCCTGAATCGCCCAGCCGAACTGGTGGACGCCNTCCAGCGACAGTCCGATNTCCGNTNTCTCNGGGATTGCCTCTGGCAACGGGTCGTCTGCGGNTTGTTCACTCGTGNTCCCTGATGTCGAGCGCGCCCTCCGNGGTAGCCCGAGGGAGCCNAGNTTCGGCAAGGAGGGNANCTTGGGGGACTGCTTCTNCGCATCTGNGGGGGATTCTGGCTCNTCGTCGCCAACGATGAGATACTCCTCAGAATCCTCCGACATCAANCCCCCATCGTCAGGTCCCGCTTGAACATGATGATAGNAGAGGCCGGTGGAATCATCAGCCCAAGACCCTCCCTTCGCCCATGGTCGAGTTGCCTGAGGGGGTCGATTGGGACATGATAGTATTCGACGTCGATGGCACGCTGCTCGACGTCGAGGGCTACCACCCCGAATTGGTTGCNCTCATCCGGAAGGTCGACTCCGAAGTGATGCCNGTCTCCCTCGCATCGGGACGAACNCTNCCCAACGTCACNCCCATCAAGCAATCCTTGGGCATCTCCGGCTTCATCGTGGCTGAGAACGGNGGGATGGTCTGGGATGGTGACGAGGGTCATGANATAGTGGCNNTGGCAGANGGCTCTCGCGCTAGGGAAGCAGCGCAGTGGCTTGCAACGCAGATNGAGGGGCTGGATTCNCGAGGCATCGAGTCAAACCGCTGGCGCGAGACAGAGTGGTGCCTGAAGGAGACCCANTCCCACGAGCAGATTCGGGATCTCCTAGCCGACAGCGAGTGGGGNGACCTAGAGGTGATTACCACNGGATTCGCCGTCCACATCGCAAANNTCGGNTTGGACAAGGCTAGCGGACTNCGGCTGGCGNTGGAGCAACGTGGNATCGACCCGGANCGCGTCATAGCCTGCGGTGATGCTCCNAACGANATTGCGATGTTCAATCTGGTNGGGTTNTCCGTCGCTGTCAATGACNGTTACCCGAANGTCGTCGAGGCAGCGNATCGNGTTTCCGACTCCANTGGCAAGCAAGGCGCCATAGAGNTACTGAAGGCNCTGNTCGAGCGAGCCTGAGCCTCNATGTTGGTGCAGGTGGCAGGATTCGAACCTGCGAAGCACTATGCATCGGATCTTGAGCCCGACCCCTTTGACCACTCGGGTACACCTGCAGCACAGCGGAGAGGAGCCGCGCTATTCATATTCGCGCACGCCCATTCCAAACATAATCGATGAGGAATTGTTGATGTATCGCCTGTGTGGTATGCGCGGCAGGTCGCTTCCATGGACGGTGCTTCGAACACGCCCAGACTCTCCAAGAGCCAGTTGCTCACNGTCGAGAAATCTCTGTTCGAGCTGACTAGGAAGCAGAAGGGCCAGACGATTCCAATCGAACTTTCGTTACCCAACTTCTGGACCTGCGTCGGGCAGCTCCTCCAGAACCTAGAGGTTGAATTGGCGGAGACCGTTCGAGAGGAGGGGATGACTGCCAAGGCGCAACTGCAGTCACGCAGGCTGGGGGTCGTCAGAACCTGCGTGACCGACCTGACTAGGCTGCGCCTGAACGCTTTCACCCAGCATGCCATCCTCTCCAATCTAATGAGGTCCCCCGAAGGTGATGCTATGCCTTCTCTGGCTACCGCTAGGCTGGAGTGGGACAGGCACGATCCTTCCGAGCGAGCCTTTCACGCCGGTATCGGCCACTTGGTCGAGAAGTACAAGCACGAGGTNTCGTGGGGGGCNCTCCTCGGTGCNACGGAGCAGNTCCGTCTNGACCNCCCCCNGNCAGTAGGGCACAAGCCGCTCTCNGAGTTCTCCGAGGAAGCNCCGGCAGAAGATTCCGGACTGCCGNGNCNAGANCCNNNTCGAAAGGACGGGTCTTGGGACGAGCCAGAGTATGACGAGGAGGANCGAATCAGAGAGTTGGATGCCTTTCCNGAGCANGCGTCCTCCCAGGCCGAGTCGAAGAGNNTCNCNGANATCCNGGAGNCAACCGGNGANNNCCTCCTNAGAATCAGGATTCTGAAGNATGTCTCAGACCCNATCGTCACTGCCGATGGNANNGAGATGANCCTGACTGAGGGGGACATCGANTCGTGCCCCTCGCNCATCGCAGAGACCCTNATTGCAGCNGGCCTCGCTGAGCCGGCACCTATCTGAGAGGACAAGTTCTAACGNGNGCCNCCTTCCACAANGGNCAACGAGGTGANTGATTGGGCAAGGTAGTAACCAAGACGCAAATNGCACGATATAGGAAGGNGTTCAACGCCGANCCNGCNGCTNGGGTCGCTCAGAACGCGGTCAGCAANNCCGAGNTGCCCAGTCTCGCACTCAGNCGCGATCTGGTCCAGAACATGGACTTCTCCTTCAGCACNAAGCTGGACGACTGGAAGGTNACCGCCCAGANGAGGAGCGGGCGGTGCTGGCTCTTCGCNACACTGAACCTATTCAGGGTGGGTGCCATGAGGAAGATGAACCTCAAGAACTTCGAGTTCAGCCAGGCCCACATCCANTTCTGGGACAAGTTCGAGCGTGCCAANCACTTTCTAGAGGCGATNATCGAGACCTCNGACCGCCCGGTNGACGACCGTACCATNCACTTCCTGCTCAGCGACCCGATTGGGGACGGNGGGCAGTGGAACATGGCGATGAACCTCATCAGGAAGCACGGNCTNGTACCCAAATCGGCCTATCCGGANTCAAACAGCAGCAGNAANACGCGTTGGATGAACNCGGTNCTGAAGGACNTTCTGAGATCCTCGGCCAGNGANCTGAGATCGNTTCTCGATGGTGGTGGNTCGAGCAAGGATGCACGAGCGCACAAGGAGANTCGCATGGCCGACATATGGAGNATACTGTGCATNCACTTGGGCACGCCACCCAGCACNTTCGACTGGCAGTGGCGTGACAAGGACGACAAGTTCCACCGCANGGGTACAATGACNCCACAGGAGTTCGCCACCGAGTTNGTCGANATNGACTGGGAGGACTACGTATGCATAGTCAACGACCCCCGNAACGANTACTANNGCACCTATACCGTCGACTACCTGCAGAATGTCGCAGGCGGNCCACCGGTCGTCTACCTGAACGTGCCTTCGGGGGAAATGAAGTCAATCACCCAGAAACTGCTGGAGGGNGGCACCCCGGTGTGGATGGGGTGCGATGTTGGTAANCAGATGGAGCGGAGGCGNGGNCTCTGGGATGCCGAGCTCTNCGAGCTCGAGGATCTGTATGGGGTCGGCTTCGGCATGGACAAGGCCGACCGGCTCCGCTTCGGGCAGACCATGATGACCCACGCGATGCTGTTCACAGGNGTGGATGTGGTCGANGGCGAGCCCCGTCGATGGCGNGTCGAGAACTCGTGGGGNGCCGANGNNAGCGGGATCAAGGGCTACTTCACGATGAACGACAGCTGGTACGACGAGTACATGTTCGANATCGCCNCCCCNCGTGNCTGNCTCACNNAGGAGATGNTAGNGGGATTNGANGNAGANCCCATCNTCCTNCCAGCNTGGGACCCNATGGGCTCGCTNGCNCGAGANGAAGCGGCGGGCGAGTAATGGGGCTCAGCCGAGATTGCGGAGAGACAACTCGATAGTCACCGAATCGGGAATGGGTATCCTCAGNACTTTCCTGAGNGANTTTTCNTCCTTCGCNGTGTTCGTGACTAGTTCGAGCAGTCGCTTGTGCACNCGCATCTCCCAGTGNTCCCANGTCTCGGAGCCTTCTCCNTCGGGNCTCTTTCTGCACGGCACGACGATTCTGCGGGTCGGNAGGGGTATCGGGCCCCTGAGTTTCACACCGGTCTCATCCGAGATTNGCTNAATCTGCTCGCAGACGAGATNNACTTCCTNNTGATTGTCGCCGGTCAGTTTGATCGTNGTGACAACCGGCATTNATGTCACCGGCGNCGATTCAAGCCTTCTTCTCGANCTTCATGCAGACGCCNGCNGCCACNGTCTTGCCCATGTCGCGAANCGCGAAACGGGAAAGCTCNGGGAAGNNATCCATCTGCTCGATAGCCATGGGCTTGGTCGGAGNNAAGCGGACCAAGGCTGCATCGCCGGTCTTGAGGAACGGCGGGTTGGCCTCCTTGGTCTTGGAGTTCTCTAGGAGTTCAACGAACCGGACAGCGACCTGTGATGTATGAGCGTGGAAGACCGGCGTGTATCCAGTGCCGATCGCCTTCGGGATGTCCATGAGCTGAATCTGCCCGACGAAGGTCTCGTCGTGGCGAACGAACGCGGGCTCGTTGTCCGTGTACCCGGCGACGTCTCCTCGGCGGATGTCGTGCGCGGCTAGGCCACGTACGTTGAAGCCGACGTTGTCACCAGGCTCGGCCTTGTCCACATTGGTGTGATGCATCTCGATGCTCTTGACCTCGGCCGACTGCTGGCTCGGGTTGAACACGACTGTCTTGCCGGCGTGCAGTACCCCAGTCTCAATCTTGCCGACGGGGACGGTTCCGATGCCGCTAATCTTGTAGACGTCTTGAATCGGCAGGCGCAGGGGCCTGTCGGTGGGCTTGGGCGGCATCTGTATTGCGTCAATGGCCTCGAACAGAGTAGGGCCGCTGTACCACGGGGTGTTGTCACTCTTGTTGTAGACGTTGTCGCCGTCAAAGGCGCTGCAGGGGATGAAGGGTGCATCTGCCGGGTTGAAGCCGGCCATCTTGAGTAGGTCTGAGACCTCGCCAACAACGCTGTTGTACTTGTCCTGTGACCAGTCCACCCCACTGATGTCCATCTTGTTGACGTTGACGATCAGTTGCTTGACGCCGAGCACTCGGGCTAGGAAGGCGTGCTCCTTGGTCTGGGCGTTGACGCCGTCGTTGGCGGCCACGCACAGGACCGCGGCATCGGCCTGGCTGGTACCGGTGATCATGTTCTTGACGAAGTCACGGTGTCCCGGCGCGTCGATGACGGTGTAGTAGTAGTTGGGTGTGAAGAACTCCTTGTGGGCGACATCGATGGTGATGCCGCGCTCGCGTTCTTCCTTCAAGCCGTCCATGACGTATGCAAAGCCGAAGCCGGCCTTACCACGCTCGGATGCTTCCTTCTCGAACTTCTCGATGACGTGCGCTTCGATGTGGCCGCTATCGAGGAGTAGTCTCCCGACTGTGGTTGACTTGCCGTGATCGACGTGACCGACGAACACGATGTTCAGATGCGGCTTGCTCTTGTCTTCCCATTGTGAACCCATGATGTACACCTTCTAAGGTGGCCCGCCGACCGAAGAGCCGTATATGAACCGTTCCCCACCGTTTCCGAAGGTCCGCACAAGCGAGCAGCGCATCGAAGAGGCCGCGCTGTTCGGCCGGCTGAAATCCCTACCTGTACTGCAACTCTATGATGAATTCGTTGACTTCGGTATTGTGCGACTCTGCATTCTCCAAGTCGACTGTCCATTGGCCAGGTAGGAAACCCCTGACGGTGGAGCCTCCAATGACCATCCAGAGACAGTAGTCGTCGTCGTCGCAGTCGCCCGCATCCCTGTTGTCGTTCTCGATGCCAGTGGTGTTGGCAACCTCCTCCTCGGTGCTGTTGTACATGTACAAGTTCAGCTTGTTGTTGGTCGTCGTCCCCGGCCCCCCCCCGCCGTACTGGTCGTCGTCTTCCTGGGGGTAGCTCAACTTTGCTCGCATGTAGCGAATCCTGTCCTTGCTGTCCTCGTCGTAGCTCAGCGGGTACTCCCAGGTCATGATGATGGGGTTCGGTGTGGCCCTATCGATGACGAAGTCCTTCCATACTCCTCGGTAGTTCACGTAGACCATCGAGACGGCCTGATCCTCGAAGCCGTTGTTGTCCACCACCGTCAGTTTGACCTCCCAAGCGCCTGCGCGCCTTTCATCCCAGGCGTAGGTCTCGCCAGTGGCATCGACGTCGTTGTCGGTGACTCCGTCGCCGTCCGAGTCGATGTAGGTGTCGAGGTCCCACCTCCACTCGACGAGATACTCCTCGGAGTAGCAGTCGGAGTTTTCGGGATTGCAGCCCGCCCAAGAGTTCGAGGCATCGAGGGTCACGGTCGTTGACACGCTGACTTCACGGTCATCGGTTTCCTTGTCATCCTCGCATACCCAGACGATCACAAAATCGCCATTGGGAGGATCCTCGCCCTCGCAGTCGTCGTCCTTGTCGGATGAGATTTCCGCGTGAGGCTCCCTTGCCGAGGCATCGACCACACTGATTGTGGTGCTGGTCGTCGCCTCGTGGGTGCCGTCCCCCACCGCCAGTTTGACTGCGTAATCGCCGGGCTGGGCGTAGGTGTGGCTGGTAGTCAGCCCGGTCCCGGTATTTCCATCACCGAAGGTCCACTCGAAGGTCATGGGATCGCCATCCGGGTCAGATGAGCCGGCGGCACTGAAGGTCACGGGATCCCCTGCCTTTACCGTCCCGCTGGGATTCACAGACATCGTCGCCGTCGGGGGGTTGTTGGAATTTAGGAGGTCCATGCAGCCCGCTAGCATCGGGGCTAGGAACATCACGGCAATCATGCAGGCGAGCCCGCGCGACCTCGTCATCGGTTTGTGGCAAAGGAAGGAGAAAATCAAGTCTGCGTCTCTGAGATTAGCATTTATCGTCCGATCAGTGTTTTTTGTCAGAAGTCGAAAATGGAACTCTGCCTGGTTCCCCTGAGGAGTTCCTGCTCCGTCCAACCGAATGCCTCCGTGATCCGTCCGAGGGACTTGGCCAGCCTGCCTGCATAGTACTCGCGGTCGTAGTCGGGCGGCTCGTCGCCAATTTCGTCGACCAGCCATGCGCTCACCCCCAGCTTCTTCTCACCCTCCTCAGGCTCGGTGACGACGTACCCGACCTTCATGCCAGGGGTGAACTGCAGCCCTGCAGCGATCCTCTGTTTCGCTGCCCTGACGTAGGGCAGCCCGTCCGGGTTGGCGTACACGCTGAAGTCCCACTCGTTCTTCTTCGAGTCCCACTTGCCTTTGCAGGACCTGCTAATGACGAGTTGTACGGGGGCCACATCACCCTCGCGGACCCTGTCTATCACCGACTTGGTCATGTCCACGGCACCTAGGGTGTCCCCGTCGAGAATCATCTCGAACATCTGCGTCATGGTGTCTGATAGGAGTTGGAAGGAGTCGGTCCGCCTGACTTCGTAGCCTCTGATCAGCATCTCCTCCCTAGGCCATATCACGCGACCGACGTAGCGCTTCTTGGCCCCGTGGCTGAAGAAGGAGGAGAGGGCGGTTTCGAACTCCAGCTCCGCACCCTCCTTGGTGAACCTCTCGGCTAGGGACTCGCCGAAGTCCAGCGTCGTCTTCCTGGCCTGCTCCCAGTTGCCCATCTCCTCACCTCCCTCAGGCCTGTTCATGGGGGGCTCGCCTTCGACGGGCGCACGCACGAAAATCGAGTCGGTGTCGGAGTACACCACGTCGTACCCGTCCACCTCCAGCCTGGAGATTATCCCCCGGATGTTGTGACGGGCCCACTCGGTGATGCTAGCTCCTAGGCTGGGGTGCGTGAACCGGTAGAAGTTCGATGCGAAGACCCCGTAGAACGAGTTCATGAGTATCTTCACGGCGTACTGCAACTGGTCTTGGAGGAAGGCCTCAGCCTCGTCGCCCTCCTCATTAGCCTTCGCGAGCGCTGCCTTGTGACGGTCGCGGCTATCCATCAGGCCCTCTAGGAGCTGGGGTACTAGGCCGAAGCGCTCCTCCTTGGAGATGTACCTCGTATTGGTGGTGGGAGAGACGCTGTGGGAACCGTCCTCGCTGCCGTCCCTGACGAGGGTGGTGGAGCAGATGTTGTTGGAGATCATTATCGAGGGGTACATCGACTTGAAGTCCAGCACTACCACCCACGGCGCTACCCCGGGCTCTACCTCGTGCACGTAGCCTCCGGCAATCTTGTCCCGCTTCCTGGGGCCTTGGTTAGTGTTGGGCACCGCAACCCCCCTCCTGTCGGCCAGACGTATCACGAGCGAGTCGATCCAGCGACTCGTCGTACTGGTCGCGGCTATGTCGACTGTGGTCAGCGAAACGGAGGCCAGGGCCTCCTTCCTCGCAGTCGACTTCAGCTTGTCCAGTATGTTCAGGGGGAGGACGGTGTCACGGACGCAGTAGTCCAGTACCTCGTCGGGCCTCTCTGCCCACTCCTCATCCATCTTGCTCGCGTCGATGTCCATCTTCTGCATCTCCTCGTCGTCCGGCCACAGCAGTCGAGAGACGTAGCGCAACGACTCCCTTTGGGGCCTGAGGGTCTGCCTCGCCTGCCACCAAGCATCGAGAGGTATCCTTCCCTTGATTGTCCAGACCCTGTTCTGCTCCCTGTTGGGGAATATCCGCCCGGGTCTCCTCCACCCGCGCTTGGTCTCGACGTCGTTCATCGGAACCCTGGCCCACCCTAGGAGCGAGGCCCTGGCCATCTCCGACTCCGTGTCGATGTACTCCGACCTCTCCTCCATACGAGGCAGGTCAAAGTTGTCTATGTTGTAGCCGGTGATGAAGTCGGGGTCCTCGGAGCGGACTATCTCGGTTAGCCGTTCGAGGATCTCGGTCTCCGCACCTGTTATCGGATACTCGACCCTCTCTCCAGCCCTGTCAACTACGGCTGCGGCACACAGGATTGTGTTGTCTGCGATACTGGTCTCGAGGTCGAAGGACATGGTGACGAAGGGGGCTGGGAAGGGGTCCGCCCTCTCCAGTCCGCTCAGGTCGCACGAGAGTATCATGTCTACTGGGTAAACGCCTGACCCGCCCACTTCCTTGATTCGGGCCTCTGCAACCCCGGGGTCGGTCGACTCCGGAGTCTTCGCCCCCTCAGGGGCACGGCCTCCGGTCCACAGTACCTCCCCATCGGCCCTGATATGGGGACCGAGGTCGAGGTCGAGCAGCAGCCTCTGCACGAACAGTATGTCCGCGCTGGTCACCCTCCAGCCGGAGTCCGAGAGCGCCTTCCTGACGCTCCTGACCTTCGTTGTGTCCTTGACGAAGACCCGGTAGTGGGGCCTGACCACGCCGTCCTGCGAGACCTTCATCCCACTGGGCGCTGGCCCCCCTTGCACATCCCTTACGGCGGCCACGTTACCTAGGAACTCGGGGTCCTCGGGGCCACCGTCAGACTTGGGGTCGGATATCTCCACGTATGGCCTCAGGCCGTTGACTAGGAGGAGTGTCGAGTGGCCGGCCCTAGAGCGGCACCACAGTTCGATAACGGTCCCCGACTCGTCGCCCTGCTGCCATGCTCGATTGTCACCCGCGACGATGCACGTGTCTTCCTCCCACCGCACGATGACGCCTCACTGGCAGACTGTAGCCGATTGCCTTCAACGTATGTCATCGTGAGGGGCCATAACAATGCCGGGAAGGGGGGTGGGGCAACCGTTGAAAGCCGAGGCCCATCCCTGCAATGCAACTGGGGTGCATGGGTTGCTTGAGGACGCCGAGCCATCGATTGACTGGGACGCTCTGACCTTCAGTTTCAAGAAGACCGATCGGATGTACTTAGCCACCTGTGGCCAGGATGATGAGTGGCAGTCAGGTCAGATGCAGGACTTCACCGACCTCAGCATGTCACCGGCGGCTGGCGTCCTGAACTACGGCCAGGGTCTGTTCGAGGGCATGAAGGCCCAGCACGCCGCCGACGGCTGCATAGTGCTGTTTCGACCAGAGATGAATGCGACTAGGATGCAGGAGGGGGCGCGCAGGCTCGGGATGCCGCCCGTGCCCGAGAGGTTATTCCTCGATGCTGTGCACACGACTGTGCGCGAGAACGCTCGATGGGTGCCCCCAATAGGCAAAGGCGCTCTCTACGTCCGCCCCCTGCTGATGGGCAGCGGACCCATCCTCGGCGTTGCACCCGCCCCCGAGTACACCTTCCTTGTCTACGTCTCGCCGGTCGGACCGTATTTCAAGGGCGGGATCAGGCCAATCTCACTCAAGATCTCCGACGAGTTCCACAGGGCCGCTCCGGGGGGCTCTGGGGGGGTCAAGGCAATTGGCAACTACGCGCCCGGGATGATTCCATCCAAGATGGCCAAGGGCGAGGGGTACGCCGAGGTCATCTATCTGGACGCAGTGCACCACAGGTACGTCGAGGAGGTCGGCGCTGCCAACTTCTTCTGTGTCAAGGACGGCGTAATCTCCACCCCGGAACTCACTGGTACCATCCTGCCTGGCGTCACGCGCGCTTCCGTCATCGAGATTGCAGGCTCACGCGGATTCGAGGTCCGTGAGGAGAGCATCGATGTCGAATACGCGCTCGATGCCGATGAGTGCTTCTGCGCAGGCACAGCCGCTGTGGTCGCATCGATAGGCTCGATCGAGCACGACGGTCGAGTCGCCGAGTATAGTGGAGGCGAGGTCGGGCCAATCACCATGGAGTTGTACAAGGCACTGACTGCCATACAACAGCGTCGCGCTCCAGACGACTTCGGATGGACGGTCGTGGTCGAGTAGGTTTGAAACCCTTCTAGCCTACAGGTGGGTGATGGTCGAGGGAGTCATCGAGGAGGCTCGGTTCGATTCCCGAAGGAGATCAGGGATATGCTGCTACGAATGGAGCACGCCCTGTAGAATTGAACATCCAAAAGCAGCTCATTTGGGTTAAGTCGGTTATTACCGGATACTACCTAATATTTTTTACTACTATCATAACAATACATGTTCGGGACAAAGGGGATGGCTTCAGTACTTTTCACCAAGTTGATGGACATCAGGAAAGTGCATCGAGTAGGTCGTAGCAGCCTATCGGTGACTCTGCCGTACAAATGGGCCCGGCGAAACGCCCTCCAGGCCGGTGATGAGATCCATGTGCAAGAGATCGATGACAACACCCTTGTCATTTCCAGCAACGACATTGGTAGCGGCTCTGGTGACCTCCGCACCTTCGAGGTTGGGTCGGACACCTCTCCTGACCATCTTCGGCGACTGCTCATCGGAACTTATGTGACCGGTGCCAACCACGTTAGGATTTCCGCCAAGAAAGGTGAGTTGCGACCAGCTCAGCTGGAGGCGTTGAATGGCTGCGTCAGCCGCCTCACAGGTTTCCTCGTCATCGAGCAGACCGATGATTTGTTCGTCATACAGAACTTCATGGACCCATCCGCATCGCTATTCAGCGATCATCTCAACCAACTCCTCTCAATCACCCAACGGATGATTCGATTGAGTCCGCAGATACTGAGTGATGAGGGAGGGCAGTTCTCTCAGAAGATGATCACACTCGGTGACCAATCCGACCGGCTATACTATCTGACGGTCCGATTCCTTCTGCTCTCGCTCTCCGATCGGGCACTTCTCCTCGATATGGGCTTCGATTCAACCCAGGAAGTTGTGGGTGGCCGGCTGATTGCGAAGGGGCTAGAAGAGATATGCGACAGGATGGAGTACCTAGCAGATCTGGCCCTCCAGAACGACGATACTGACTGGTCATTCAAAAAGAAGCAACTCAAGCGGGCAGAATCGCAGATCGAACGAATCTGCGAACTGCTGGGAGCCTCTGTCGAAGGCTATTTCTCGGGCGCCGTGGATTTACCCGAGGCCGCTCTCGATGAGCTGTACTCCGTACAGAGGGAGTCGGACGTCATGATTCCGAAGACTGGCGATACGCCTGGTAATATCACAGCGATTCAGGCGGTGGCATTTTCCTCGATATCGGAAGCGGGCCGTCTGACTCGGATGATTAGCGAAGTCGCCATGAACAACTCGTTGCGGCGAATGAGATCCAACGGTGAGAATGGCAAATAATGGCCTCTGCGGAGCACCTTGGTGAAAGGGAACCCCATGGGTGGGGTCATACCTCCAGCTCAGAGCCCGGCTCACAGGGACTGAACCGCCCTGCTGATTGTCTGTTTGATAGCACTCCTCTCGACGGAGAAAAGATGGGACTGACAGGACCTGCAGTCCGAGCTACCGAACCCGGGAACCGGGGGGAACCCGAGTCCCTGGTTGCCGAGCATGGTGATGAGGGCGCACTCGCTGCCTCCGACGACCGGCAGAACGCAGACATCCCCTGCTACTGTGGTCAACCAGTCTACGTGCCACTTCTTTCTCTTCTGGCGGCTGATGTGCCTATGGCAACGAGAGCGAATCCCACCCGGGCCGTAGGCACTGCCCGCATAGAGGTAAGTACCCGGTGCAAGATGCCCGCCAAAGCTGGGGGGAAGATCGGTGGGCTCATTCAACTCGATCCATAGCAGATAGGCACCTGCCTGCTTGGGGATTGAAGCAGAGTCACCCGACCAGTCCACACCCCCGCATGGATTGCTCTTTGTAAAACAGCGCAGCGGCACGCTCTCGTGATTTGCACGCTCAACCGTCCGCTGTGGGCCAGCTCTCGCTCCAGCCCATCGAGCGCCCGAGCAGATCTTCTAGTCGAGCCACCTTCGGCGCGAAGTGACATGGTGCGGTCAGGGGAGTGGGGAAAAATATCTCCTGAACCGATACATATTCTCGATGACCTCAGGTTAGAACCTATGTCAACTATAGTGGAAAGGTGGCAAGGAAAAGCATCAGAGTGCCTTTGCGCACCTTGTCCATGCGCTAGTTCACGAAGTACTTTCAGCACATGACTTCTATTGTTAGGATACACAATATTCTATCATCGAATAATCGAATTAATATGAACTAATTTTATCCAATAAGATGCTCCAAACGGGCAGCTCCAATTGGGCTAATTTCATTCAATCTTCGAATTACTTCATAATTCGATTCCAAGAAGTTTGACAGATTCGATTTGGCCAGATCCGATAAAAATAATCGCTCAGGTTTCGTTTTTTCTCTATTTGAGTGAAATCTATTGGAATTCTTAACACCTAGATATTTCTCAATATCATCATCCAAGTTTTCCTGTGTTAATACCGCAAATACTTGGTCCGACTCGAGTTCTTCAATTAAGTCACTGAGGCAGAATGAGACATCCTCATTGAGATGGTGAATTGAGCGAAATTCCTCTGCCACCATCTCATCTAAATCACCATTTTGGAAAAGGCTCTCTGCCAGATTATTCAGTGTCCCGTACTTCATGAGAATTTCGGATTCCCCCGGGAATCGCGTTACCTGAGAACCCTCCTCTATGACAAGGCGATAGCGCCAGTTGAAAGCCGACAATGCACGAGATATCGGATTTCGTATAACAATCAGATACCTTGCTCCAATTAGGTATGGGGGCTTCCTAACGTGTATTCTATTGATGTACCTAAATTCATTCTTCAATCTGCCACTCTTCTCTATTGCAGCATTCAACGATGCTCCGCCACATTTTCCAATGTGCACGTAAATCAAAGTTCGCCTAGAGCCGGGAAGATACTTTTCCCAGAGTTCAAGCGCCCGTCTCAAAACCATCTACCCAACTAGATCCATCGCTACTAGATAGCCTATCTCCTCATTTCATATCAGATTATTTTTTGGAAACATCGGCCTTTCATAGGATACTCCTATAACGAGTAATTCTCACCAGAGGACTCCTTTCTTGCCTACTAATCCAATGCCCCTACTCGCCTGTGTTGCAACACTTGACTCGCTTCTGTTCGAATGGCTGAAGCATACTGGGTTCTACTCGGATGGCCGGATAGACGGCATTTACCCATCAAGTTGGGTTGGGAGCGACACGTTCGTGCTCGACCTCTAAAGCACCTTTGAAGACGAGGGGGCAAGACGAAATCTGCAATGCTCTCCCAAGAAGGTGCTTCGTATGTCGCGGCGGCATCTCGCGGGTATCGGGACAAGGTGATTACGGTCACCGACCGAACTTCTTGCGACGCTGCCCGCCCCTTTGCTTGAACGACTTGCGCTGGGCGCGCCGCCTCCGATCACCCTTAGCCGGTGCCCTGCCTGATTCCTTGCCTTGTCCCTTGGCCTCCTCAGAGCGGTTGCGCAGGACCTTGCCGATTGACTGCATGACTCCTTCCTTGCTATTCGCACCAGTCACCTCGAGCGCGTGGCTGGGTGGAAAGACCAATCT